>DATMYE010000027.1:0-141020 GCA_035561095.1 Clostridia bacterium
ATATATATGTTTTTGTGGTGCTCCAACCAATCTGGATATCTTGTCTTCCCCATCCGCTTCTGCCAAATATAGAAAAAGCCGCGCAGGCTTGCCTGCGCGGCTTCATGAAATTCGGTTCGTCAGCGTTCTTCGCGGAAGTACGCAATGCCGAGGCTGTGCGGCGGCTGGTCTTCGCGCTTCTTGCGGAGCGCAACCATGATCAGCACGAACAGCGTCGCCAGATACGGAAGCATCTTGAAGATTTCCTGCGAGCTTCTCGTCAGTCCCGGGATGTAGAAGAACAACCAGAACAATGCACCGAAGAGGTAGCTGCCCCAGATGGCACGGCGCGGTTTCCACGTTGCAAAGATAACCAGCGCAACCGCGAGCCAGCCGAGCTTTTCGATGCTGCCGTCGGTCGACCAGGTACCCTTGATGTAGTCCATCGTATAGTACAGTCCGCCGAGGCCGGAGATGCCGGCGCCGATGCAGGTTGCAAGGTACTTGTACTTGGTGACGTTGATGCCCGCGGCATCCGCCGTTGCCGGATTTTCGCCGACCGAGCGGAGGTTTAGACCCACGCTGGTCTTATTGAGGAACCAGCTCACGAGGAAAGCAAGCAGGATCGCCAGATACGCCATGAAGCCGTAGGAGAAGAAGATCTTGCCAACCGCGCCGAGATCCGAAAGTCCCGGAATCGTCGTGCGGAAGGCGCCGCTCGTCAACGCAACGGAGATCTGGCCGACGCCGCCCGCCATCTTGTTCAGCGTGCCGCCGAAGAGGTTGGCAACACCGCCGCCGAAGATGGTCAGCGTCAAACCGGTTACGTTCTGGTTTGCACGCAGCGTGATGGTCAACACCGCATAGATGAGGCCGCCGAGCATCGCGACGATGAACGCTGCAACCATCGTGATCAACAGTGAAACGAACGGAACGGGGTTTGCCGCATTGCCTTCATAGACGAACGCCGCGATTAAGCCCGCAATGCCGCCGAGATACATGATGCCCGGAACGCCGAGGTTGAGGTTGCCGGACTTCTCCGCGAGTATTTCGCCGACGGCGCCGAACAAGATGACCGTGCCGAAGACAACGGCAGCCTGAATCAGTGAAATGATCTGGCTCATTTGCTTGCCCCTTTCTTTCCACGGCGGAAACGGACTTTGTAGTTGATGAAGAACTCACTGCCGAGGATGAAGAACAGGATGATGCCCGTGATCATTTCGGAGACAAAGTCATTCAGGTCAAACTGGGATGCGATTTCGATCGCGCCTTTTTCAAGGAAGACAAGCAGCGTGGAGATCGCCATCATGATGAACGTATTGAATCTTGAAAGCCACGCGACGATGATTGCGGTGAAGCCCTGTCCGCCGGCGGTGCTGGTGGAGATCGTGTGGCTTGCGCCCGCGACCGCGATGAATCCCGCGATGCCGCAGATTGCGCCGGAGATTGCCATCGTGCGGATGACAACGTTCTTGACGTTGATGGCGGCATAGCGTGCGGTGTTTTCGCTTTCGCCGACGACCGCGATCTCATAGCCCTGCTTACTGTAGCGCAGATAGAGATACATCAGAACCGCCAGGGCAACGACGATGATGACGTTCAGCAGATACATCTGCCCGCCGATCGACGGGAACCATCCGGCTTTCGTCATCTGGTTGATGATGCCAACCGTGTTTGAGCCGAAGGGATTTTCCCACTTCGCAACGAAGAAGCTCGTCAGCTGAATCGCGATGTAGTTCATCATCAGCGTAAACAGCGTTTCATTGGCATTCCAGCGCGCCTTGAAGATTGCGGGGATGATGCCCCAGATGCCGCCGGCCACGAGGCTGAGCACGAACATGATAACAAGCAGCGGCATCGTCGGAATCATCTTGCCAAGATAGATCATGCAGGCCGCGGCTGCGATGCCGCCGACGAGAACCTGTCCTTCCGCGCCGATGTTCCAGAAACGCATTTTAAACGCCGGAGCAAGACCAACGGAGATACAGAGCAGCATCACAATATCGCGGATGGTGACCCAGATGCGTTTGTCGGTGCCAAACGCGCCTTTGAACATCGCTGCGTACACTTTCAGCGGGTTGAGTTTGGTCAGCGCGTAAATGATGATTGCGCAAACAATCAAAGAGAGGGTCAAGCCGATCAGGCGGATACCGAGGGATTTCCAAAGCGGAACGCCGTCCCGTTTTGACATGCGAACCCACGGTTCATGGTGAACGATTTTCGGTTTATTCACGGGCCGTTCCCCCTTCCTTCAGATACGTCATCAGGTATCCGACCTCGTCTTTGGTGGTCGTGCGCGCATCGACGATGTCGTTGACTTTTCCCGAGCAGAGCACCATGATCCGGTCGCACAGCTCCAGCAAAACATCGAGATCTTCGCCGACGAAGATAACGGACGCGCCGCGCTTCTTCTGTTCGCTCAAAAGATGATAGATGTTATACGATGTGTTGATGTCAAGCCCGCGCACTGCGTAGGCGGACATCAGCAGCTGGGGCTGCATGGAGATTTCGCGTCCGACCAGCACTTTCTGCACGTTTCCGCCGGAGAGTCTGCGTACCGGCGTATTGATGCCGGGCGTGACGACTTCCAGATCCCGCACGACGGTTTCCGCAAGCTTTTTTGGCTTTTTGCGGTCCGTAAACGGGCCTTTGCCATCGCGGTAGCTGCGGAGCATCATGTTGTCTGTCAGGTTCATGCTGCCGACGAGGCCCATGCCAAGGCGGTCTTCCGGCACGAACGCCAGCGTGACGCCAAGGTTCCTGATCTCCAGCGGATGCATTCCGGAGATGATCTTCTTTTCGCCGTTGTCGGCGATGAACTCGATCGTGCTGCAATCGCGGCAGTTCTGCAAGCCCGCGATGGCTTCGAGCAGCTCTTTCTGTCCGCTGCCGGAGATGCCGGCAACGCCGAGAATCTCGCCGCTGTAGGCGGTAAAGTTCACATCACAAAGGCGAGCTACGCCGTCCTTATCGCACACGTTGAGGTTTTTGACAATCAGGCGCGGTTTGGGATCGACGGGTTCGCTGCGGCCGATGTCCAGAGAGACCGCACGGCCGACCATCATCTCCGTGAGCTTCATCGCGTTGGTTTCCGAGGTTGGAACATCGCCGATGTAATGGCCTTTGCGAAGAACGGCCACACGATCGGAGATATCCATGACCTCGTGGAGCTTATGCGTGATGATGATGATGGACTTTCCGTCCGCCTTCATGTTGCGCATCACGCAAAAGAGCTTCTGCGTTTCCTGCGGCGTAAGAACGGCGGTCGGTTCGTCGAGAATCAGAATGTCCGCGCCGCGGTAAAGCACCTTGACGATTTCCAGCGTCTGCTTTTCCGAGACGGACATATCATACACTTTTTTGTTGGGGTCGACGACAAAGCCATAACGATCGCAAATCTGCTTGACCGATTCACGTACGCGCTTGAGATCGACAACCGGCGTTTCGTTTAACCCCAATATGATATTTTCCGCTGCTGTTAAAACGTCTACCAGCTTGAAGTGCTGGTGAATCATGCCGATATGCAGGTCGAATGCGTCCTTCGGAGAAGCGATTGTGACAGGTTTTCCGTTGATGGTGATCTCGCCGCTGTCGGGGAAATAGATACCCGCCAGCATATTCATGAGCGTGGTTTTTCCGCTGCCGTTTTCACCCAGTAGTGAGAGAATCTCCCCTCGCCGGATGTCAAGGCAAACTTTGTTGTTCGCTACCACCTCACCGAAGGTCTTGGTGATGTCGACCATTCGGATCGCTATTGAACTTTCCACATGCTTGACCCCTTCTATATTTGATTAAGACTTGCTGAAAATATTTTAGCACAAGCGTGATCACAATGTAAACAAAAACGTAAGAATCATCGCGAAATAAAAAATGATCGTTCCGCGATACGCAAAAAAAGAGCAGCAAAGCCGCTCTCCATCGAGTCAAACAAACGTATTTGGATATGGCAAAGGGGAAACGGAGAACCGTTTCCCCTTTGCTTTGCTGCCTTACGGCAAGGGTTCTTAGCTCAATTCGGTGATGCCGTCGATACGGAGACCGAAGTAGGGCGCGCTGCGGAGCTTGGACTCGAAGAAGATGCCGTTTTCGATGGCTTCGCCGGTGTCGCCAACCCAGTCGCCATTGGTGTCGATGGCAAGGTAAGAGGTGACAGGTGCGCCGCCGACGGTGAACTTCGCGGTGTCAAAGACGTTCAGGGTGCCGTCTTTGATCGCGGCTTCCACTTCAGCAACCTTCTCGGCGGTGCCAGCGGCAACGCTCGGGCCGAGCGGCGAGATCATGTTCGCGCCGGTGGCATAGCCTTCGGACCAGTCGGTGAGAATGTCTTCACCGGCAACAGCCGCTTTGAAGGCGTAGGTGTAGTAGGACGCCCAGTTGTTCTGCGCAGAGGTCAGAGCAGCGGTCGGGGCGGCTGCGAGCATGTCGATGTTGTAGCCAACGCAGTACACGACGGAACCTGCATCCAGAGCGGCCTGGACTGCGCCAGGTGCGCCGGTGGAGTCAGCATGCTGACCGATGATGTGCGCGCCTTTGGCCATCAGGGCGTTGGCGGCTTCGGCTTCAGCAGTCGGATCATACCAAGAGTTGGTGTAGATGACGTCCATGTGGGCAGACGGGACGATGCTCTGGATGCCGAGGAAGAACGCGGTGTAACCGCTGACCACTTCAGCATACGGGAACGCGCCGACGTAACCAATGTACGGATCATCAACGGTGCCTGCATCCATGAGCTCTTTGAGCTTCATGCCAGCGACGACGCCGGACACGTAGCGGGACTCAAAGGTGTGGGTGAAAGCGTTTTTGAAGTTCGCAAGACCGCTCAGAGCAGCCGTGTCGCCCGTCATGGAGACGAAGGTCACTTCAGGATTCTCGGAAGCGGCCTGCTGCATGTAGGACTGATGACCATAGCTGTCAGAGAAGATGTAGGTGCAACCCTGCTCCACGAGATCGATCGCGGTATCATAGCAGGTCTCATCTTCCGGAACATTATATTTCCAGATGATGCTGTCTGCCGGGATGCCAGCGGCTTCCGCACCGGCTTTGATGCCTTCGATGTGCGCTGCATCATAACCCGTGTTCTCGTCGTGGACGAGGATGACGCCGATTTTCACAGCGGGAGCTGCCGGTTCTGCGGCGGGGGCTTCCGTCGCTTCTGCGGCGGGGGCTTCGGTGGCGGCGGCTTCCGGTTCGGCTGCGGGCGCAGGCGTTGCGCAAGCGACCATCGCGAATACCATCGTCAGGACTGCCAGAAGAGCAATGATCTTTTTCATGGTTTTCCTCCTACAGAATTTTGATTTATTGTAGCACCAGTTGATCGGTGAAACAACCTTTTTCGGGAACTATTTTTGTTTCAAATTACAAACAAATCGTAATATGATACCAAAATAATTTTGAGTCTGTATTGGTTTGGCGGAGGATTTTCCGCAAGACGAGGTATTTTTTCCGACTCCTGCCCCGCGGGTTCATGCATATTCGATTGCCACTTTTCTCTTCGAGAACCTGCTGTGTGATTGTTTCTTATTTAATTATGTGGCTTCTAATCTTATGGCTCAGCGGATTCTGCCGCTCGCTTCCAACGCCTTGATGTCGGGCTCGCACTTGAAGGGCTCGCCTGCTGCGACCATTGCGTTCTTCACGTCCTTGAGTCCGCTTCCGGTCGAGACGACCGTGACGCTCTCATGCGCTTTGATGATGCCCTTTGCCACTGCGGCTTTGACGCCAGCGGTCGCGGTCACGCCCGCAGGTTCGCCGAAAACGCCTTCGGTTCTGCCGAGCAGGCGCATCGCGTCGAGGATGTCCTCATCCGAAACGGCGATCCAGGCGCCATTGCATTCACGAACCGCGCGCTGCGCTTTGACGGGGTTGCGCGGCACGCCGACAGCGATGCTATCCGCAATCGTGTCCTCCGGCGTGGGCTTGAGGATGCCGTCGGTATGATCGGCGTCGACAAACGGGCTGCAGCCCGTGGACTGCACGCCGAGGATGCGCGGGATGCGATCGATCATGCCAAGCTGGAGCAGATCATAGAAGCCATTGTACACGCCGCCGATGGTGCATCCGTCGCCGACGGAAATCGCAACCCAATCGGTCGGATTCCAGTTGAGCTGTTCGGCAATCTCGAGAGCCACGGTCTTCTTGCCTTCCGTCATCACGGGGTTGATGCCCGCATTGCGGTTGTAGAAGCCCCACTTCTCGATTGCGGCTTTGCTTAGCTCAAACGTCTGGCGATAGTCGCCCTTGACGGAGATGACGTTCGCACCGAAGATCAAAAGCTGCGCGACCTTGCCGATCGGCGCGCGTTCCGGCACGAAGATCACGGTCTTGAGTCCCATGCGCGCGGCATTGCCCGCGCAGGAACTCGCGGCGTTTCCTGTAGAAGAGCAGGCAATCGTGTCGTAGCCAAGCTCGATTGCTTTGGCAACCGCAACACCGCTTGCGCGATCTTTCAGCGATCCGGTGGGGTTTAGACCGTCGTCTTTGATGTACAGCGTCTCAAGGCCCAGCTGCCGGCCAAGCCGAAGCGAGCGGTAGAGCGGCGTCCAACCAATACGCAAAAAGTCCGAGAGGCCTTCGCCCTGAATCGGCATCAATGCGCGATAGCGCCACATACTGTTGTCGTTGTCTTTTTTTAAGGTTTCTTTTGATAGGACGGATTTGACTTCGGAATAGTCGTAAACGATGTCCAGAATGCCCTTTTCTCCGCAGGACGGACAGGTCATCAGTTCCGGGCCGAACGGGTATTCCTTTCCGCAAATTGTACAGCGATAGCCTGCAACGCGCTTCATAAGAACACTCCAATTATCATTTCAAACAAATTTTTGCGGCAGACTTGCCGCGCGATACAATTCATCATACATTGGTTTTTGTAAAATGTACAGTAAAAATTTTTGCTGAACAAAATTATTGTGCCCGAAATATTTTTGTATATTTTGCCCCGGTCGTATTGCGCCGCATTTGAGCGGTATAGTATAATATGTTTGTCATTCTGCAGTTTCATATTCATATAATTGCATATCGCGAAGGGAGAAAACACCCATGCTTCTTATCGGAAACGGACGGCTCGTCACCAGAGACCAAGGTAAATATATCGAAAACGGTGCGGTTGCAATCGACGGCAATCTGATTGTCGAGGTCGGTGAAGCCGCTGAATTAAGGCAGAAGTATACGCAGGCTGAATGGATCGACGCAAACGGCGGCGTGATCATGCCCGGCATGATCAACACGCACAACCATATCTACAGCGCGTTTGCCCGCGGCCTCTCGATCAACAACTATAATCCGCACGATTTCAACGACATCCTCGAAGGCATGTGGTGGAAGATCGACCGCCTGCTCACGAAAGAAAATGACAGCCTCTCTGCGCAGGCCGTCTATATCGACTGCATCAAAAACGGCGTGACCACGGTGTTTGACCATCACGCGAGCTATTACGACATCCCCGGCAGCCTCGACACGATGGCAGACGCCGCAAAGCAGCTCGGCGTTCGCACGAGCCTTTGCTACGAGGTCTCCGACCGCGACGGCAAAGAGAAGATGACCGAGGCCGTGCTGGAGAACGAGCGCATGATCCTCAAGGCAAACGCCGACCAGAGCGACATGCTCAAGGGCATGATGGGTCTGCATGCGGCATTCACCCTCTCGGACGAAACGCTCGCACTCTGCAAGAAGCACACCCCCTCCTACACCGGCGCACACATCCACGTTGCAGAGGGTCCGGGCGATCAGGTCGATTCCCTCAAGAAATACGGCAAGCGCATCGTCGAACGCCTCTATGAAAACGGCATCCTCGGCGAAAAGACGCTCGCCATCCATTGTGTCCATGTCAGCCCCGCCGAGATGGCGATCCTCAAGGAAACGAACACGATGGTCGTGCACAACCCCGAGTCCAACATGGGCAACGCGGTCGGCTGCGGCCCCGTGATCCGGCTGTTCCAGGAAGGAATCCTGCTTGGCCTCGGCACCGATGGCTATACCAACGACATGATCGAAAGCTACAAGGTCGGCAACATCATCCACAAGCACAACCTCTGTGACCCGACCGTCGCTTGGGGCGAGATTCCGACCATGCTGTTTGAGAACAACCCGCGCATTGCAGCCAGATTCTTCAACAAGCCCCTCGGCGTGCTCAAGCCCGGTGCTTACGCGGACGTCGTGGTCACGGACTATGACCCGCTGACGCCCATGGACGGCAACAATGTCAACGGCCACATCCTCTTCGGCATGAACGGACGCAGCGTGGTTACCACCGTCTGCAACGGCAAAGTACTGATGCAGGACCGCAAGGTGCTGGTCGCGGACGAAAAGCTCGTCATGCAGGAATGCCGCAAGAGCGCAGCCAAGCTCTGGAAGTCCATCAACGGTTAACCATCGGTTTCATCCGGCGTTGCAGGCACAACCGCTTGTTGGCAGCGCCGCCACTATGATATAGGAATAAGGAGGTACTTCATGTCTGACCGTATGACACCCATTCCTTTCGCGGAATTGATGAATTGGATCCTCGAAGAACGTAAACAGGGCAGCGTCTTTGGTATTCGCCGCCCGTATGTTGCGCCCAAGGGTAAAATGCTTGACCTCTTTGGCGAACATCTGGAGACGCCGTTCGGTCCCGCCGCGGGTCCGCAGACGCAGCTGACGCAGAACCTCGTTGCCGCATACTATGCCGGCAGCCGTTTTTTCGAGCTCAAGACCGTGCAGACGCTCGACGGCGAAGACCTCCCCGTCTCCAAGCCCTGCATCCTCGCGGAAGACGAGTGCTATAACGTCGAATGGTCGACGGAGCTTCGCGTGCCGGAAGCGTTTGACGAGTATGTCAAAGCATGGTACGCCCTCAAGCTCATCAGCTGGGAGTTCGATCTCGGTCGTCCCGACGGGTTCATGTTCAACATGAGCGTCGGCTACAACTTCGAAGGAATCACCAGCGAGAAGATCGACTCTTTCATCGAAGGCCTCAAGAACGCCTCCAAGACGCCCATTTGGGAAGAATGCCGCGCATGGGCAAAGGCGAATCTCTCGCGCTTCAACAAGGTTGACGCGAAGTACATCGACGCCATCTCGCCCGCTGTCTGCTCCTCCATCACGCTCTCGACGCTCCACGGCTGCCCGCCGCAGGAGATCGAGCGCATCGCAAGCTATCTGATCACGAAAAAAGGCCTCAACACGTTCGTCAAGTGCAACCCCACCCTTCTCGGGTATCAGTTTGCGCGCAAGACCATGGACGACATGGGCTATGACTACCTCGTGTTTGACGATTTCCATTTCAATGACGATCTTCAGTACCGCGACGCGGTGCCGATGTTCAAGCGCCTCCTCGACCTCGCCTGCGAAAACGGCGTGCAGTTCGGCCTCAAGCTGACCAACACGTTCCCCGTCGGCATCGCGAGAAACGAGCTGCCCGGCAACGAGATGTACATGAGCGGACGTTCGCTCTACCCGCTGACCATCGAACTGGCGCACCGCATCAGCCGCGAGTTCGACGGCAGAATGCGCCTCTCCTTCTCCGGCGGCGCGGACTTCTACAACATCACTGAGCTGTTTGACGCGGGCATCTGGCCGATCACCATCGCCACGACGCTCCTCAAGCCCGGCGGCTATCAGCGCTGCAAGCAGATCGCGGAAAAGCTCGCCAAGGAAGAATATGCTCCTTTCGACGGCGTCTCCGTTGGCAAGGTCGCTTATCTTGCCCGCGCAGCGCGCACCGATGAGCGGCACGTAAAACCCGTCAAACCCCTGCCTGTTCGCAAGATCAAGAGCAAGGTGCCGCTGACGAACTGCTTTATCGCGCCCTGCGAGCACGGCTGCCCGATCAATCAGGATATTCCGGAATATATTCGCCTCGTCGGCGATAAGAAATACGGCGAAGCGCTTAAGCTCATCCTTGAGCGCAACCCGCTGCCTTTCATCACGGGGCGCATCTGCTCCCACCGCTGCATGGACAAGTGCACGCGCGGGTTCTATGAAGAGAACGTGCACATCCGCGACGCAAAGCTGCTCGCAGCGCGTGAAGGCTTCGACAGCATCATCGGCACGCTCAAACCCACCGGCAAATCTGCCGCAAACGTCGCCGTCATCGGCGGCGGCCCCGCCGGTATGGCGATGGGCTACCTGCTCGGCCGTCAGGGCGCGAAGGTAACCGTGTTTGAGAAACGCGCGGAGCTCGGCGGCATCGTCCGCTATGTTATCCCCGGCTTCCGCATCGGCGACTTCGGCATGGATCGCGATGTCGATCTTCTCAAAGCCATGGGCGCGGAGATTAAGACGAATACGACGGCACCCAGCGTTGCTGAGCTGAAAAAGCAAGGATTTACGCATGTGGTGTTTGCAACCGGCGCGTGGGCGCACGGAGACCTGAAGCTCGCGGAAGGCAAGAGCTTGAACGTGCTCGATTTCCTTGAGCAGTACAAGTGCGAGTCGCTGCAAGATGTCGGCGAGCACGTCGTCATCGTCGGCGGCGGCAACACCGCGATGGACGCAGCAAGAGCAGCAAAGCGCATCAAGGGCGTCGTGAGCAGCAGCATCGTCTACCGCCGCACGCAGCGCTATATGCCCGCGGACGAGGAAGAATTACAGCTCGCGCTTGAAGACGGCGTGGAGTTCAAGGAGCTCCTGAACCCCGTCGCACTGAAAGACGGCAAGCTCGTCTGCAAGAAATGCGTGCTCGGCAAGCCCGATGCAAGCGGCAGGCTCTCTTCCGTCGAGACGGATGAGTTGGTCGAAATTCCCTGCTCACTTCTGATCTCCGCGATCGGCGAAAAAGTCGTCACGGCGGACTTTACCGACAACGGTATTCAGCTCACCGAGCGCGGCGCGGTCAAGGTCAACGCCGAAACGCTCGAAACCAGCGAGAAGAACGTGTTCGTCATCGGCGACGCGAACCGTGGCCCCGCCACCGTTGTGGAAGCCATTGCGGACGCGCGCAAGGTTGCGGATGTCATTGTCGGCAAATATACGGTCACCGTGCCTGAAGAATCCAAGGCCTGCTCCGGCAACTGCCTCGCCAAGCAGGGTTCTCTCGCGGTTTACGACAGCGCAGGACGCGAGACCGAGCGCTGCCTCGCCTGCTCGACCATCTGCGAATGCTGCGTACAAGTTTGCCCGAATCGCGCGAACATCGCCATCGAGGTCGAAGGCATGGAGATGCCGCAGATCATCCACGTCGATCGTATGTGCAACGAATGCGGCAACTGCACGGTATTCTGCCCGTACGACAGCGCACCGTATAAGGAAAAGCTCACCTTCTTCTCTACCGAGAAGGAGTTTGACGAGAGCGAAAACAAGGGCTTCTTCATCCTCGGCGGCAGCAAAGTAAAACTGCGTCTGGATGAAGTCTCCACCGTGAAGCTCGGCACCAACGCCATCGACCCGGATATTGAAAAGATCATCAACGCGGTGATCTGGGATTACAGCTACCTGTTCTAAGCGATTCTTCTCATGCGCTGCCGCCGTTTCGGTCCCCCGGAGCGGCGGCGGACGCTTCTTCTATTCATTGCGAATCTACCACCTTCGTAAGGAGGGACAACCATGGCAATTCTCACCGTAAACGGGATTCAACTCTCTGTTGACCAGAATCAAAAACTACTGCCGTTCCTGCGTGATACGCTCCGCCTCACCAGCGTGAAGAACGGCTGCTCCGAAGGCGCATGCGGCACCTGCATGGTGCTCATCGACGGCAAAGCGGTCAAAGCCTGCATCCAGCAGACGGATAAGCTCGACGGCAAGACCGTCGTCACCGTCGAGGACCTTTCCCCGCGCGAAAAAGACGTCTACGCCTATGCGTTTGCATCCGCGGGCGCCGTGCAGTGTGGTTTTTGCACGCCCGGTATGGTCATCAGCGCGAAAGCTCTGCTCGACCAGAACCAGAATCCCACGCGCGCAGATGTCAAGGAATCCATCAAGAACAACATCTGCCGCTGCACGGGCTATAAGAAGATCGAAGATGCGGTGCTACTTGCAGCGCAGCTGTTCCGCGACAACACGGAAGTGCCGTCCACCGAGCTGCCCGGTTCTGTCGGCGACAGTATTCGCCGTATCGAGGTAGTCGATAAGACCCTCGGCACCGCGCAGTATGCGGACGATATCTATCTGCCCGGCATGCTGCTGGGTTCCTGTGTGCGCACAGCCTATCCGCGCGCCAAAGTGCTCTCGATCGACACCGCCGCCGCAAAAGCGCTGGAAGGCGTTGTCGCCGTGTTCACAGCGGACGATGTGCCGGGCGCGAAGAAGATCGGTCACCTCGTGCAGGATTATGATGTGCTGATTCCTGTCGGCAGCATCACGCATTTTCTCGGCGACGCGATTGCGCTTGTCGTTGCAGAGAATGCAGCCGCGTTGGAAGCGGGAAAAGCCGCCGTCAAAGTGGAATATGAGCTGCTCACCCCCATCCTATCTGCAACCGACGCGAGTAAGGATGGCTTTGAGCTCGTGCATCTGGAGAGTAAGGACAACCTGCTCTCCTACCAGTGCGTCAAGCGCGGCAACGCGGACGAAGTAATCAAGAGCAGCGCACACGTGGTCACGAACCACTACAGCGTGCCCTTTACCGATCATGCGTTCCTGGAGCCGGAATGTGCGGTTGCCGAAGTCGAAGGCGACGGCGTGCATATCTTTAGCGGTGATCAGGGCGTATATCAGACGCGCAAAGAGTGTTCCATGATGCTGGGACTAGCGCAGGAGCAGGTGCGCGTGACCGCGATGATGGTCGGCGGCGGCTTCGGCGGCAAGGAGGACATGAGCGTGCAGCACCACGCGGCGCTCGCTTGCTACTTGCTCAAGCGTCCGGTCAAGGTGCGCTTTACCCGTGCGGAAAGCCTCCAGATTCACCCGAAACGCCACGCGATGGAGATGGATTTCACCACAGCCTGCGACGAGAACGGCAATCTGACGGCCATGCGCGCGCGCATCATCGCGGACAGCGGCGCATACGCCTCTCTCGGCGGCCCGGTGCTGCAGCGCGCCTGCACGCACGCGGCTGGCCCGTATAACTATCAGGATGTCGATATCGAAGGCTACGCCTACTACACCAACAACCCGCCGGGCGGCGCATTCCGCGGCTTCGGCGTGACACAGAGTTGCTTTGCCACCGAGTGCAACATCAATCAGCTCGCGGAGAAAGTCGGCATGACGCCGTTCGAGTTCCGCTATCGTAACGGTATCCGTCCCGGGCAGGTGCTGCCCAACGGACAGATCGCTGACGAGACCACCGCGCTGATCGAAACGCTGGACGCGGTGCGCCCGATTCTCGAACGCAACCCGAAAGCGGGTCTTGCCTGCGCGATCAAGAACAGCGGCCTCGGCGTCGGCGTGCCGGATGTCGGCAGATGCCGGATCGAAGTGCTGGACGGCAAACTCCACCTGCACTCCTCCGCGGCCTGCATCGGTCAAGGCATGGGCACGATCCAGACCCAGTTTGTCAAAGAAATCACCGGGCTTCCGCTCGAAAACATCATCTATCACGTGCCGGATACGTCCAGCGCGCCGAACTCCGGCAACACCACCGCCTCCCGCCAGACGCTCTTTACAGGCGAAGCCGCCGTACGCGCGGCGAAGATGGTGAAGACCGCGATGGATCAGTCGGGTTCTCTTGCCGCGCTGGAGGGGCAGAGCTTCCTCGGCGAATACGAAGGCAAGACAGATTCGATGGGCTCCGACAAGGAAAACCCCGTGTCGCATATCGCCTACGGTTACGCCACGCAGGTGGTCGAGCTGGACGAGGATGGGCGCGTCTGCTGCGTCATCGCGGCGCACGACGTCGGGCAAGCCGTCAACCCTATCTCGCTCGAAGGGCAGATTGAAGGCGGCGTGGTGATGAGCCTCGGCTACGCACTGACCGAAGATTTCCCGCTCGAAAACGGCAAACCCGCGCGCAAATTCGGCACGCTTGGCCTTTTCAAGGCGAACATGACGCCCGACGTCAAGCCCATCGTACTCGGCAAATCGACCAAAGACGGCCTTGCCTGCGGCGCAAAGGGTGTCGGCGAAATCTGCTCGATTCCGACCGCGCCTGCGGTGCAGCTCGCTTACTACAACCGCGACGGCATCTTCCGCACGAAGCTGCCGCTGGAGAACACACCGTACAGCAAGAAATAACGCTCTTCTCCGGGTTCGGCGCGTTTTGTGATCGAAAACTGCGCCGCAACCTTTTTCGAAAGCCATTGGCTATGGCTTGTTGTTTCCTCATTCCGGAGCGGCGGGGTTCATCCCCCGCCGCTTTGCGTTGTGCCAAATGTTCGATTTCACAATATGATTGCAATCTTGGTGACCGGAATCATTGAACGCCGTTTGCAAAATGATATAATAGTATCATTCTGGTTCTCCGCTCTTGCGGAAGCCGGAGCAAGTATACTAGAAGGAAAAAGGGAGTGTATATGTTCAGAGATAAAGCAGGAAATGTCGCGGTCGGCAAAATCGTTGCCTCCGTGATCGTGCTCATTCTGGTTCTGATCGTTCTCGGCGGCAGCATCGTCGTCGTGGAAGCGGGTCAGACCGGCGTTGTGCTTACGTTCGGGCGCGTCAGCCCCGCGGTTATGCAGGAAGGCATCCATCTGAAGATTCCGTTTGCGCAGACCGTAGTCACCATCAATAACCGCATTGTGAAAACGGAAGTCACCACCGAAGCGTTCAGTAAAGACCTTCAGACGGTATCCTCGATCATCGCGGTGAACTACCACATCAACAAGACCGCCAGCGCGGATATCTACAAGCAGGTTGGTTTGGGGTATGAGGATGTTCTCGTCATACCGGCTATCAACGAGGTGCTCAAAGCGGTTACCGCAAACTATACCGCGCAGCAGCTGGTGAGCCAGCGCAACGAAGTCAGCGTCCTTCTGGACACGAACCTCAATGCAAAGCTCAACGCGTACGGCATCGTGATCGACGACCTCAACGTCGTCAACTGGGACTTCTCCGAGGAGTATATCCGCGCGATTGAAGCCAAGCAGGTCGCCGAACAGAACCTGATCAAGACCCGCACCGAACAGGAGCAGGCGCTCGTCATCGCCAACACCGAGGCGCAGAAGCAGGTCATCGCGGCGCAGGCGGAAGCGGACAAGATCAAACTGCTCGCAGACGCGACCGCAAGCAGCAACAAAACCATCGCAGATTCGCTCAGCGATATGCTGATCCGCTATGAGCTGTTGCAGAAGTGGGACGGCCAGTTGCCGAAAGTCACCGGAGGCGCAAGCACCTTCACCGACATCAGCGGACTGTTGCAGTAATCCAACCATCGCACACAAAAAAGAGACGGGCTCAATCCCGTCTCTTTTGTTTTGTTGTGTAATCGATTAGAATGTCTGCTCCGCGAGGAATGCGGCAATTGCCCGCTCCTCTGCCCCGCCGTTGCCAAGTAACCTTGCGCACAGTGCGCCGCTGCCGTAAGAGCAGCCGGCGAGCAGTGCTTCCACGCGCTGCGCAAGCGTTGCGTCCATTGCGTCCGTATAGCAGGTCGCCGACTCCACCACGCCGTTCTTCACGTTAAGAAGCAGCTCAAAGCAACCGAACTCAAAACGATTTTCCAGTGAGACGTTGAACGCGGGCGTCGTGCCGAACTTCCATTCCCACGACGCGTAGGTCTTGCGCTTTTCTTCCAGCTTCTCTTTGTCGATCAAATCCCAGCTGTGCGGCTCGTATGCGCCGTACTCTTCCTCAAACGCTTCCATGAGCGCCTGCTTCATCGTCGCCACGGTGAGTTCCGGGTTTTGCAGCCCCAGATTCGTGACGCGGCTGACCACGCTTTTGACGCCCTTGGCCTCCAGCTTCATCTGCGACGGTGCAAGGTAACGCCCAAGCCGCGAGAAGTCCGCAGAGATCAGGATTGTGCCGTGATGGAGCGCCGTGTTGTTGGAAAATCGGAACGCGTTGCCGGAGAACTTTTCGCCGGTTGCGGTCAGCACGAGATCGTTCCGTCCCGTAAAGGACGTCTCGATGCCGAACTTCGCCGCGGCTTTCTGGATCACACTGAGCTGGCGCACGAGGTCGTAGTGCTCCTTCGGCAGCAGGAACGTAAAGTTCAGGTTGCCGAGATCGTGGAACACCGCTCCGCCGCCGGAAGAACGGCGCGCGAGCTTGCCGTCCTCGCTCTCTAACAACTCCACGCGGCATTCGCGCCACGCGTTCTGATTACGGCCGATGACGACCGTGCGTTCGTTTTGCCAGAGGTAGAATGTCGCGCCCTCGCCCTGCGTCTCAAAGAGCAGCTCTTCCAGCGCAAGGTTTTCATACGGATCGACGCAGTCTGTGCTTAAAAAT
Organism: Clostridia bacterium; assembly: GCA_035561095.1. GTDB lineage: Bacteria > Bacillota > Clostridia > Christensenellales > CAG-138 > UBA7703. The sequence goes on from DATMYE010000027.1 coordinate 16,219, forward strand.
CGGTTCAATGGCAGTCCCTCCTATGCTTTGGTCTGGCTGTGATTGAATCGGATGCTCCGAATATTACAGCGGTTTGTTCCAGTTTTCAACGCGCTTCAGGGTCTCTTTTGCGGCAACGACCACATGCTCGACGGTGAAGCCGAACTCCTTGAACAGCACGCTAGCGGGTGCGGAAGCGCCGAAGTGATCGATGCAAACGGTGGTTCCGTCGAGTCCGATATAGCGATCCCAGCTGTAGGCGGTTGCGGCTTCAACCGCGACGCGCGCGCGGACGCTGCGCGGAAGCACCGCTTCCTTGTATTCCGCGCTCTGCTCGTCAAACAGATCAAGGCACGGCATGGAGACGACGCGGGTCTTGATGCCGTCCGCTTCCAGCTGGTCGGCGGTCTTGTAGATCAGCTCGACTTCGCTGCCGCTCGCCATCAGGATCACATCCGGCTTGCCCTTCTTCACATCCTTAAGGATGTAGCCGCCCTTGTATGCGCCTTCGCCCGTCTCCGCGTATTGCGGCAGATTCTGGCGCGTCAGCGCGAGCACAGAAGGCTTGTCCGCCTCAAATGCCATGAGGTAGCTTAAGGCTGTCTCCTTTGCGTCCGCCGGACGGAACACGAGCGTTCCGGGCGTTGCGCGCAGCGCCGCAAGATGCTCGATCGGCTGGTGCGTGGGCCCGTCCTCGCCAACGCCGATGCTGTCGTGCGTCATGACATAGACCACCGGCTGGTGCATGATGGCGGAGAGCCGGAGCGCGGGCTTGAGATAGTCCGTAAACACGAGGAACGTCGCGCAGTACGCGCGGAATCCGCCGTAGAGTTGGATGCCGTTGGAGATTGCCGCCATCGCAAACTCGCGGATGCCGAAATGGATATTCGCGCCGGTATGATTTTCCGCGCCGAAGAATCCTTTGCCCTTGAGCTCTGTCTTGTTGGAGGGCGCGAGGTCCGCGCTGCCGCCGAAAAGATTCGGCACATATTCCGCGATGAGATTGAGCAGTTCGCCGCTGACGATGCGCGTGGCTTTGGGCTCAGTCGATGAGAACAGGCGCGGATCGTTCTTCAGCGCATCCGGCAACTTCTTCTCGTGCCAGGCAACCCACTTGGTGTAGAGTTCGGGATAGGCTTTCTTGTACGCTTCAAACATCGCGTCATATGCCGCGTGCTGTTTGCTATAGCCTGCCTGCAGCTCCGCAAAGTATGCCTTCACGTCTTCCGGCACCGCGAACGGTTCTTCGTTCCATTGATAAAACTCGCGCATCGCCTTGAGCGCATCCGCGCCAAGCGGTTCGCCGTGCGCGCTTGCCATATTCGCCTTGGGCGTGCCGTGCGCGATCTCCGTGCGGACGATGATCAGCGACGGATGCGTTTTGTCCGCTTTTGCGCTGTCGATCGCCTTCGCGATTGCAGCCGTATCTTCGCCATCTGCGACATGCTGAACCGTCCAGCCATAGGATTCAAACCGCTTGCCGACATCCTCGGTAAACGCAAGGTTCGTGTTGCCTTCAATCGTGATCTCGTTGCGATCATAGAGCAGAATCAGCTTGCCGAGGCCGAGGTGACCCGCAAGCGAAACAGCCTCCGCCGCCACGCCTTCCATCAGGCAGCCGTCGCCCGTGAGCGCATAGGTATAGTTGTCTACAACCGGGAAACCTTCGCGGTTGAACTCGGCGGCAAGCCGCGCCTCCGCCATCGCAAGCCCAACTGCATTCGCAATGCCCTGCCCCAAAGGTCCGGTCGTGGTCTCGACGCCGATGGTATGGCCAAACTCCGGATGACCGGGCGTTTTGCTGCCCCATTGGCGGAAGCTCTTGAGTTCCTCGATCGGAAGCCCGTAGCCAAAGAGGTGCAGAAGCGAATATTCCAGCATAGACGCATGTCCTGCCGAGAGCACAAAGCGGTCTCTGCCCGCCCAGGCGGCGTCCTTCGGGTCGTGCTTCATCTGTTTCCAGAGCGTCAGCGCCATGGGTGCGGCACCAATCGGCAGCCCCGGATGTCCGCTGTTTGCCTTCTGGACAGCCTCCGCCGCGAGGAAACGGATGGTGGTGATCGCTTTTTGTTCGATGGTGCTCATATCGTGTGCGTCCTTTCTGATGATGTGTCGTTCGTAATGCTTCTTGTTTTGATAAAGAGATGGCGACGAATATTATATCATATTCGCCGCCAACTTGGATTCATTCGTTTAGATGCCGCGCTTATTTTCGCGGATTTGCTCCAGCTCGGTGAAGTTGTGCTTGCAAACATGGCCGTTCAGCGGCAGGATGCGCTCGTGAATTGCGTCCACGATCCATTCCGGCTGCGGGAAGAACGCGTCTTCCAGCTCATGCGCGGGCGTGATCCAGTTCTTCGCGCCGACGACGACGGGCGGTGCGTCGAGATAGTCAAACGCGAGCTCCGCGATGTTGCTCGCGAGATTGCGCATGAAGCTGTTGCGTTCGCAAGCGTCTCCGGTAACGACAATGCGTCCGGTCTTTTTGATGCTCTCGATCACGGGTTCGTAGTTGAAGGGAACCAGCGAACGTGCGTCGATGATCTCCGCGGAAACGCCGTATTTCTCCTGCAGGATGTCCGCGGCCTTGGTGACGCGGTAAAGCGTTGCACCGATGGAAAGGATTGTCACGTCCTTGCCCGCGCGCTTGACGTCCGGTTCGCCGAACGGGATTTCGTATTCCGCTTCCGGCACACCTTCCGCGTGGAAGAGCTCCGCGACATCATAGATGCGCTGGCTTTCGAGGAAGATGACCGGGTCGGTGCCGTTGAGCGCGGACTGCATGAGACCCTTCGCGTCATACGGTGTCGCTGGGAAGACCACCTTCAGGCCGGGGATATGCGTCATCAGCGCGCTCCAGTCCTGCGAGTGCTGCGCGCCATACTTACTGCCGACGCTCATGCGCAGCACAACCGGCATCTTGAGCATGCCTGCGCTCATGGACTGCCATTTGCAGAGCTGGTTGAAGATTTCGTCGCCCGCTCTCCCTAAAAAGTCGCAATACATGAGCTCCGCAACCGCTCTGCCGCCGCTCATGGCGTAGCCGATTGCGGCGCCGACGATACCCGCCTCCGCGATGGGCGTGTTGAACAAGCGGTGATACGGAATGGCTTCCGTCATGCCGCGATAGACCGCGAACGCGCCGCCCCAGTCGCGCACGTCTTCGCCGAATGCGACCAGCGTCGGGTCTTCATAAAACTTGTTGATGATGGGTTCCGCGATGCCGTCGCGCAGCTGATAGACGCGGTTTTTGCTGACGGGCTTGCCGTCCGCTTCAAATCCAAAGCGGGCACGCTTGCTTAAGAGCTGCACGCGAGGGCACTCCTCGCGCGGGAGCAGCACGTCCGGCTTGCGCGTTTCGTCAAAGGAGCGCACCTTCTGATTGGAGAACATGAGGTTGCCGATGTAGTCGCTCTCTGCGCCGTAGATATCGATGCGCGGAGAGACGGTCTCGTCGACGGAAAGCTTCATATTGCGCAGCATGTTGTCCTTGACCGTCGCCCAAATACCATCCAGTTCTTCCTGCGTGGCAATCTTTGCGTCGACGATCTGGCGGCCGAAGCACGCGATGGAATCCTGCGCTTCCCAGGCTTCGATCTCCTCCTTGGTGCGGTATGTGCTGGAGTCCGACGGACTGTGTCCGCTGAAGCGGTAGGTCACGAGATCCAGCAGCACGGGGCCTTCGGCCTTCGCGACCGGAATCTTTCTGCGGTATGCGTCGATGACGGCGAGCGGGTTGAAGCCGTCCACGCGCTCGGCATGCATAGCGGAGGGCATCACGCCCGCCGCGATGCGCGCAACCATATCATAGCCCATGGTCTCGCCGCGGGTCTGGCCGCCCATGCCGTAGAAGTTGTCGTTGATATTGAAGATGATCGGCATGCCGCCGCCGTTTTCGCCCCAAAGTGTGCGAACCTGATCCATCGCAGAGATCATCAGACCTTCCCAGACAGGCCCGCAGGCAACGCTGCCGTCGCCGATGTTGCAGACCACGATGCCGGGTTTCTTGTTGCTTAGCTTATAGAGCGCGGCCCCCGGCGCGATGCTGCCGCTGCCGCCGACGATGGCGTTGTTCGGGAAGATGCCGAACGGCGTAAAGAACGCGTGCATGGAGCCGCCGAGTCCCTGGTTGAAGCCGTTTTTGCGCGCAAAGGTTTCGCACATCATGCCGTACAGCAGGAAGTTGATCGCGATCTCTTTGACGGACTTGTTGCTGTCTTTGACGACGGAGAGCGTGCGCCCGCCGAAGAAATTCTCCATGATCTCCATGAGCTTGGCATCATCGAGAATCTGGATGGTGCGCAGGCCTTTTGCAATGATTTCGCCGTGGCTGCGGTGCGAGCCGAATGTAAAATCGTCCAGCGTCAGCTCGTAGGCAGCTCCCACATACGCCGCTTCCTGACCGATGCCGAGGTGCGCGGGGCCGGGATGGTTATACTGCACGCCGCAATATTCGTTGGTGGTCTTGATCAGGTTGAGCATGGTCTCAAACTCGCGGATGTAGGCCATATCGCGGTAGATATTCAAAAACTCCTCTTTCGTGAAGTTCTTCTTCTCGTCTTTGACGGATTTCTGGTACTGGTTGACCGGAATCGACGGGAACGTAAGTATTTCTGGTTTTCTGACCTCATTGGGATCGATAAAAATCTGCTTTGCCATACTGATATCTCCTTCTATCTGTGCAACAAATTAATACTGGAACACCGCTTCACGGACGATCTCTGCAACCGTCGGATGCGGGAAGATAATCTGCTTGATCTCGTCGAGCGTCAGACCTAGTTCGATAAACGTGCCGACCGAGACGATGAATTCGCTCGAATAATTGCTGAGCATCTGTGCGCCGAGCACCTGCTTGGTGGCATTGTTAACCACGAGCTTCATCACGCCGTCGCCGCCTTCGTTCTCCGCGAGATACCGGCCGGAAAAGCGCATCGGAATCTTCACGCAAGTGAAGTCGAGTCCTTTGGCCTTCGCGCTTGCTTCCGTTTCGCCGACAGAGGAAAGTTCCGGATTCGTGTAAAGCACGCCGGGCACCGCTTCGTAGCGCATGGTGTCCTTCTTGCCGAGCATAACGTTGACGGCGACTTCCGCTTCGCGATAAGCCGTGTGCGCGAGCATCGATTTTCCGTTGACATCGCCCGCGGCATACACCTCCGGCTGGTTGGTCTTCATGTGCGCGTCGGTGACGACGGCTCCGCGCTCGGTCAGCACATGGATGCTCTCAAGGCCGATGCCGCTCGTATTGGCGCGGCGCCCGATGGAGAGCAGCACCTTATCGCAGGCAACCTCAGTCACCACACCGTCTTTTTCGTATTTGACGGCGTTTGCGGTCACTTCCGTCACCTTCGCAGAAAGCTGGAAGGTGACGCCGCGTTTTTCGAAGTTCTTTTTCAGTAGCGCGACGAGCTCCGGATCGTTTTCGCCAGCAATGTGGTCAAGCATTTCGAAAACGGTCACTTTCGTGCCGATGGAGGTAAAGTAGCTCGCAAGCTCCAGTCCGATCACACCGCCGCCGATGACACACAGGTGTTCCGGCTTTTCGGTGAGCGCGAGAATTTCGCGGTTGGTGCAGACAAAGCCTGCGGCGATTCCCTCTTTGAGGCCGGGAATCGGCGGCACGGCGGGAGATGAACCGGTGGCGATTAAGAGGCGTTTGCCGACATAGGTTTCGCCGTTGGCTTCGACCGTATAGCCTTCTTCGGTCTTACCCGTGATTACGCCGCGTCCGTTGACCAGCGTGACATGGTTTGCCTTCAACGCTGCGGAAACGCCGGCGACAAGGGTCTTTACGACCTTGTCCTTGCGGGCGACAACCTTCGCGTGGTCAATCTTGATGCCTTCGACCGTGACGCCGTATTTTTCTCCGTGCGCCGCGCCGTCGTAAATCTTTGCGGAATAGAGCAGCGTTTTCGTCGGGATGCAGCCTTCGTTGAGGCAGACGCCGCCGACGCTGCGCTCTTCGATGCAGAGTACGGAAAGTCCTGCATGTCCCGCGCGTTCGCTTGCGAGATATCCGGCGGGTCCGCCACCGAGAACGATCAAATCAAATTCCATTTTGTTTTCCTCCTCAACCGATCAGGAGCAGATCAAAGTGCTCCAGCGCCGTCACAAGATCCTTCAGGAAGCGGCTGGCGGGCGCGCCGTCCACCGCGCGGTGATCATAGGTCAGCGAAAGTCCCATCGCGGGATACGCCGTGATCTGGCCGTCCACGGTGCGGATGCGCTCTGTGATGGCGCAGATGCCGAGTAGCGCCACCTGCGGCGGGTTGATGACTGGCGTGAAGCTCTCTATGCCATACAACCCAAGGTTGCTGATGGTGAACGTGCCGCCCTGCAGCAGATCCGGGTTGATGCTGCCGTCGATGGCGGATTTCGCGAGCATTTTCGACTCCGCGGAGATCTGCGCAAGCGACTTCGTTTCTGCTGCAAAGAGCGTCGGCACCAGCAGTCCGCGCGGGGTATCCACCGCGATGCCGAGGTTGACATGCTTGAAGTAGCGCATCTTGTCGCCAACCATATGCGCGTTGAGCCCTTCGTGGCGGGTCAGCACACGCGAGACGGCGTAAAGGATGATGTCGTTGATCGTGATCTTCGGCAGGTCCATGCTCTCCGGCGCTGCTTTCAGGCTCTCACGGAAGGCGAGCATCTTCATTGCGTCAAAGCTTGTGTTGTGCGTCAACTGCGCCATCTCCGCGAGGCTGTCGTGCATGGTCTTGGCGATCATGCGGCGAAGATTCGGGAGCTTGATCTCGTCATATACCAGCGCATCGGCAGTGGTTGCCGCGGCTGCGGCTGCGGGCGCCGCTGTTGCCGTTTCCGGCGCGGCTGTCTGCGCAGCACCTCCGCCAAGGCGGCCTTCTTTGGCAAGCGCAAGCACATCCCGCTCGATCACTCTGCCGTGCGGCCCGCTGGGAGCGGCCTGCGATGGATCGACGCCGAGTTTTTCCGCGGCGTTTTTCGCGCGCGGGGAAACGCCCTCTGCGTGCGCAGCAGTTGCCTGCAAACTGGGCGCTGCTTCTGTAACCGTCTCAGCCTTTGCTTCCGCAGCGGGAGCGGCTGCCGCAGCTCCTTCCGGCGCAAATTCGACAAACGATTCACCGGGGTTTCCGATGACCGCAACATTCAACAAAACGGGAACGTCGTCCTCCGCGTTGTAAAACACGGCGAGCAGCGTTCCGTCTACTTTTGCTTGTTCTTCAAAGGTGGATTTGTCTGTTTCATAGGAAAACAGAACATCGCCGACAGCGACCTTGTCCCCTACCTTCTTTTTCCATTCTGTGATGATGCAGCTCTCAACCGACTGCCCCTGACGCGGCATGATGACCGGCGTTGCCATAATATGCCTCCTTATATGATCCGGATTTGTGTTAAACAATTTCTTGATGATGTTATTTTATAACACGCATGTGCAACCTGTCAATAAGATTTCAAGTCGCGTCCTGCATTTCTTCGAAATGAAGCGGATGCAAATCGTCTGATCCGAAAAATACAGCGCTTACGCTGTTGCGCAAACGCTGCATTATAACATTTTGAATGTTATATTTTGTTATGATACGCGGTTCTCCATGCAAACGATCGAAAACTTCGGTACCCCCGCCTCGACACACACCGTGTCGCACTTTGCAGTAAATAGGAAGAATAGATTCTCGTTCTCCACCCCGCTGAGGCTTTCAAAATTCCCCTGTCCTTTGGAGAGAATGACATCTGCCTTTGCAAACTCCTCTCGAAACGACTCGCTTGTGCGCGGAAGCACCGTGCCGGGAGAGGCATCTCCGTTGTCGATCACCCTTGCAACCTCCTGCATGCCGACTTCGTTTGCTTCCGCAAGCGTCACGTCGTTGAGCACGGGCGATCCTTTCACGACAAACGAGATTGCAACCGCAGGATACAAGGATTTGATCTGTTCGATCAGAAGTTTGTCAAATACGATCTCCCCTGCGTTGTCGCCAAGATACAGCATCGTTTTTGCCCCAGTGAGCGCAGAATGCAGTTGGTCGCTGTCGTCGATCGAAAAAGCGGTCGCTGCGATTGCGTCAATCTGCTCGTTCTGTTGCTCAAGCGAGACGGGGTGCTCCAGACCGTAGTCGATCAGATTGCCGGCGATGGCATACTTCAGCGCGACGGTGAACGGGTCTTTTGCACGCGCGATCTTCTCCCGCGTCGCAGGCAGCATCTTCATCGCTTCCTGATTGCAAAGGGATTTGATCGCGCTGTATGGATCTTTTCCGCCGACGTGCCCAAGCAGAATCTGCCAGAGCTCACCCATGGATTCGGGCGTACAGCCCTCATAGTTGGCCTTCGCGAGATATGCATTGGTGTCGTCCATCGCGGCTTTGCGTGCGCGCTCGGATAGTCCAAACATATTGGTGACGTTTTTGACCTGCGCAATGATGCAGGTGACGCATTCGGGTTGCAGTTTCATACCGAGTATTCTAAACGAATCCGGCAGCAAAATGCAACCGGAAATGCGTTATGACCGCGGCTTTCGCTGAGAAACATGCTCCAGAAACTTCAGCTGCGAGGGTAACCCCTCCCGCTTTTCCTTCGTCGGGAACGATTTATCAAATGCCGCGGACGCATCCGCATCCACCTCATACGCATGATCCTCCTGAAATCTGCCCTGCTTCTCACGCAGCGCACCCGCGACGAGCTCCAGCGCCTGCAGCGCATCCATATAGCAGTCATCCGCGGTGCAGATGCCAAAAGATTCTGCGGACAGAAAGCCAAGCCGCGAATAGTATGCGGGGTCGCCGTAGATCAGTACGGCGGTATGGCCCAGCTCGGACGCGCGGCTCAGCGAATGCCGAACCAGCGCGGAACCGACGCCGTTGCCCTGCCATTCCGGCAGGACGGACACCGGCCCGAAACTGATGACGGGATACTCCGCGCCGTCGTCACCCGAAATCTTTGCGTGTGTATACATGATGTTTCCGACAATGCGCCCCTGCTGCACCGCGACAAAATCCAGCCCGGGGATAAAGCAGCTGCTCTCCCGCAATACGTGCGCCAGGAAATGCTCATCACATCCCGGCACATGATGATTCCAGAATGCTTCGCGCGTGACGTATTCCACTTCGCGGTAATCGGCGGGCGTTTCCAGCCGGATGGTGAGATCGTTAATCATATTCGCCCTCGTATCTTTCGACTCTGTCTCCGCATACTGCTTCATCTATTATATATACAAGATACTGTAAGGCGTGATATGTTGCAAGTTATTTAAGTATTTTACCTGCTTGCCGAGAATTCAACCGGGCTCCATTGCTGCTGCGCCTTGTTCCAGCGGTGATAGATCGCCGCGGCAACCCACTGGCGCGGCAGCAGTTTGCCGAACAGGTTCAGCGTCCGGTTCAGCACGCCGGGCACATAGATGCCGCCTCGGCGGATCAGCCGTGTTATCGTATTGCGCGAAACCGCCTCCAGCGGGTTTGTCGTCGCACCGCCCCAGAAGCCCTGCGCCGCAATGCCGCGCATCGCCTCTCGCGTCGTCGCAAGTCCGCCCGGGCAGAGCGCCAGCACGTTGACGCCCTTGTCTCGAAGCTCCTCCCGTAGCGCGACCGCGATATCGAGCAGGAATCGTTTGGACGCGGCATAGGTCGCCTTCAGAGGCATGGGATACATGCTCGCCAAGCTTGACGTGAAAAGCAGATAGAAGGGATTTCCCTCGCGCCTGCGACTCAAGAGCGCATGTGTGATCCGCAAAGTTGCCTCGTTGTTCAGCGATATGATGCGGATGATGTCCCGCCTCGCGCGCTCCAGAAACCCGCCTTCAAAGTCGAGCCCCGCGACGTTGAGCAGCATATCAAAGCGAATGCCGTGCGCATCTACCGTGCTCAGCAGCGCGTCCACACTCTCGTCGCTCGTGAGATCGCACGCAGCTGTGGATACGGTCACGCCGAACTGGCGCTCCAAACCAAGTTGGATCGATTTCAGTCCCTGCTCGTTGATATCCGTCAGAAATAGATTGTATCCGCGTCTGCCGCACTCGTTGGCCAGCGCGCGGCCAAGACCGCCGCTTGCGCCCGTGATGAATACATTCATATAAGAAATCCTTTCCCGCAAAGCAAAACTAGGCGTCACGAATGGTTCATGTTTGAATCCACGATGGATATTGAATCCCGCAAAGTTTCTCGCTCGCCGCAAAGAGTCTGTCTGCGTTTCCGTGATTCACCTGAGGGCTGTAGGTGTTCGGTTTGCATAGATGATAATAGAGCTCTCTCGGCGCAGGGTTTGTCTCGCAGAGATACGCATATGTCTTTGCAGGCACCTCCGGCTGGCAGCCATGCTTCTTGCGCAGCTTCCAGATCCAGTCTACGAGACCGCCGGTGTTCTTGCAGCCGATGTCGGTGCAGACGAGACCCGGATCGACGACGTAAGCCGTGACGCCATCGCCGATGTACCGCTCGTTGAGGCTTTTTGCAAAAAGAATATTGGCGAGCTTGCTCTGTTTGTATGCCGTGAGCGGGTTATAGCCGCGCGTGAGCATCAAATCGTTCCAGTGCATGCGCATATGCTTGTGGCTTTCGCTGCCGGTCATGATGATCTTGCCGCCTGCGTGCTTGAGCTGCGGTAAAAGATGATAGGTCAGCAGGAACGATGCTAAATGGTTGAGCGCAAACTGCTGCTCATAGCCTTCCCCCGTGGTCGTATACCAGCTGCGGACGCAGCCCGCGTTGTTGATCAACACGTCGAGTTTGTCCTCGTTCTCCCGCGCGAGCAGTTGCTGAATTTCATTCGCAACGCGCTCGACTTCGCGCTGCTGCATCAGATCCGCGCAGAGCATGGTGACGCTCGCTTCGGGCGACTGCATCTTCAGGCGGTATTCCGCCTCCTCGCAGCGCGCTTTGTCGTGCCCAATTCCGATGATGCGGTAGCCTTTTTGGATAAGCTCCGCTGAGGCCGCGAATCCGATGCCGGAACTCGCGCCCGTAATGACTGCTGTTTTCATAGGATGCCTTTCTTAGTCGATACCGATCAATAAACGGTTGCCGGATAGCCGAACCAACCGAGTGCATGCCAGAAGCCGAAGGAGTGCGTGTAGAGCGCGAGGATTGCATAGCCCGCCACAAATCCGAGCGCGAAGATCAGCACAGCCCAGAGCAGGATGTTACGCAGCGCACGCTTTGTGCGGGGCTTGAACTGCGGGCTCATCGGCAACAGCGGGAGCGCTTCGTCCCGGAGCAGATTTTTGCGCCAGCGCAGGCTAGCGCGCACCATCTGGCGAAGGTAGGCCAGGCAGTAGATTGAAAACACGAACAGCATCACGCTCGACGCGAGCAGCGTAATGCCGAACACGACGGCGCCGCCATACGGCATCGGCGGAAGGATGTTGAGGTAGTTCAGTCCGAGGATAAACTCCGCGCCCAACGCCGCCGGAACCAGAGACCCGCAGATGAGACCTATGATGAACGCAAGGAACGCGCCGTACAGCATCGTTTCAAAGATACCGATGATCGTCAGCCAGAGCACAAGGAAGAATTTCTTTCCGCCTCTGGTCTTCTTCTCTCCGGGAATATTCGCAAACTGCGAGGCAAGCTGCGCGGGGCTTCCGAGCTTCGCCGCGATCTCCTCTTCGGTGAATCCATCCGCAAGCTTGAATAAGAAGTGCTGTTCATATTCGGAAACAACGTCGTCCGCGTCCGGAACGGCGTTTTTATTCAGTTCCGACTTTAGTTCGTTTAAGTAATCCTGTTTCGTCATGTTCTATTCCTCCAGTATCGTCTGTACCGTTGCTGCAAAGTTCATATAGTCCGCGCGGTCGCTTTGGTAGGTTTCGCGTCCGGTCGCGGTCAGTGAATAGTACTTTCTGGGTGGGCCTCCGCTCTCCTCCGAGAGATAAGTGGTCACGAGTCCGTCGCTTTTGAGCTTTCGCAGCAACGGATAGACCGTTCCGTCCGCAATGTCGATTCTGCGGGAAAGATACTCCGAGATCTCATATCCGTACCAGTCCCGCTTGGCGAGCAGCGAGAGCACGCAAAGCTCCAGCACACCCTTCTTGTATTGTATGTTCATTGCATCACCCCGTCTCTTGCTTCGCGTCGATGAACCCAGCTGTTGCCGCCTCTGCTGTCCGGCCGCTTCGAATCAACCGGACTACAATCGTTAGCATCGTATTAGCACGTTTCATCTACTACTGTATTTTATTCAGTAGTGAGTGTTCTGTCAAGAGTTAATTTCAAAAAAAGTACCGAATTGGTATTGCAATCCGGTGTTCTATCGGTTATAGTTACTTTCAAGAAAAAGCAAGGACGCTTTCCATCGCGGAAAGCGTCCTTCTTTTTTGTTTGCTTCCTGTCCATTGCCCTGTGGATGCGGAGCAACGCAGAACAACGAAGTTGTTCTGTGGCTCTTCCTCAACCCCAACCCCTATCCCCTGAAAAGCCGCCCGGTTCAGCAGTCGGGCGGTTTTCGTATGCAGCGCACGCGGCAATCGTTTCAATATCCTGCACCACAAGAGACATGCTTTCTTGAACCACGCCGCCCTGCGTGATAGAATATAGCCAGATTTGAGGTGACACCATGACGTTTGAAGAACTCTATAACCGCCTGCTCAAGAGCAGCGTTTCCGGACATTTGGCGGAGGAGCTCGACCTTGTAAAGCAGCAGGGATACGATCCGCACCATCTCTCCTGCCTGCTCGGGCCGGAAAAACACCCCGTCGTGATCCGCACAGGTTTCTGCAGCTGCGACGACACGCATCTGGATCATTGCCGCGCGCGCTGCTATTTCGATGCGCTGTTCATCGAGGACGGCAGCGTGAACGTGGACCCGCAGCGCTGCGTCGGCTGCGGCGACTGCATCCGTAACTGCGACGCAAAGAAGCTCACCGAAAGCCGCGACATCATCCCGACGCTCAAAGCGCTGCGCAACACGGAGGCACCCGTCTACGCGATGATCGCGCCCGCGTTCATCAACCAGTATACCGAGGCGGTCACGCCCGGCAAGCTGCGCGCGGCGTTCAAGCAGATCGGCTTTGCGGGCATGGTCGAAGTAGCGCTCTTTGCGGATATCCTGACACTGAAAGAAGCGCTGGAGTTCGACAAAAACATCCAGTCGGAGAAGGATTATCAGCTCACGAGCTGCTGCTGCCCGATGTGGATCGCGATGATCAGAAAGGTCTACGCGCAGCTGATCCCGCACGTACCGGCAGCCGTTTCCCCGATGGTCGCCTGCGGGCGCTCGATCAAGAAGATCCATCCGGGAGCCGTGACCGTGTTCATCGGCCCGTGCATCGCGAAAAAAGCGGAAGCGCGCGAGGCGGACGTTGCCGACTCGACCGACTTCGTGCTGACGTTTCAGGAGATTCAGGACGTGTTCGACTACGCGGGCATCAACCTCGCCGAGATGCAGGAGGACGACCGCGACCACTCCTCCCGCGCGGGGCGCATCTACGCGGGCACAGGCGGCGTGAGCGAGGCGGTTCGCTCGACGGTTGAGCGCATCAATCCGAGCAAGCAGATCACGGTCAAAACGCGCCACGCGGACGGCGTGCCCGCCTGCAAGCAGATGCTCAACGATATCATGGAGGGCAACGGCGGCGCAAACTTCTTCGAGGGCATGGGCTGCGTCGGCGGCTGCGTCGGCGGGCCGAAAGCGCTCATTCCGCGCGAGGAAGGCCGCAAAAACGTCGTGCGCTATGGCGCGGAGGCACCCTATAGCACGCCGATCGACAACCCCTATGTGGTCGCGCTGCTGCATCAACTGGGGCTTGATACGATTGAGAGCCTGCTGGAAAACAGCGACATCTTTGTGAGAAAACTCTAGTCTGCATACATAAGAGCACCGCTTCGGCGGTGCTCTTTTATGTACGTGAACTCCTATTTCGTCACTTCAAAATCCACACTGATCGAGTCTCCGCCGCCGTCGATATAGATCGTCGGTGTGTAGTCGAGAGACGTTCGCGAACCTACCTTCCATTTCCATGAAGCGACGCCGTTGCCATCCGAGCGTTTGACGCCTAAACCGGATGCCTCCGACATGCCGGATTTATACTCCACCTCGCAGTCGTAGTCCGTGTTCGGCGCGCCCTGAATCTTGATAAACGCATATGCCCCGCGGCTGACGGAATCGGAATAGTCGAGTATCGTGATGCCAACCGAGCGCGTCACGGCCTTGGTCGCAGGTGTGGGAGTCGGCGTCGCGGTTGGCTTCGGCGCGTTCGTCGGAGTTGGTGTTGGTGTTGGCGTTGGCGTTGGCGTTGGTGTTGCGGTCGGCGTAGGTGTCGGCGCAGGGGTTGTTTCCGCTGGCGTTGTCGTTACTTTCTGCAACGGAATCACGTTCGCGCTGTCTCTGGTCAGGCTTTGCGTATCCTCCGTCTTAAGTGTCGGTGTCGCCTCGACGATCTTTGCGGATGCCTCAATAGCCTGTGCGGTTGTTTCCGTCGAAGCGGGAAAAACCGCAACCGAGCCGATAAACAATCCGATGACGAGAAGGGCAGTCAGCCCCTTCTTGAGCTGTATGCGTTCGATGAAGATCGGGTTGAGCAGCACCGCGCAGCCGAGCAGCATTGCGCAGCTGAGCGCGCTGACCAGCAGAAACAGCAGCGCCATCAGCGCAAACGCTCCCGAAAACGCCCAAAGGATGATTTTGAATACCGGTTTCATCCGATTCCTCCTCTTCCACGTAGAAAACGCGATATGCCACAAGCCCATCATATCGTGTAGGCCGCTCTTGACCAGAGGGTGAAAAAGGCGTATTTCATCGAAAACTGTATAAAGTGTTTACGACTGAACGCGTGAATAATTTAAGTACACAGTTTCGACAAAATTGCATTGACATCAACCCGATTTCAGGTAAAGTAATAAACAGTATTGTTTCTCAATAGGAGCAATCCGTAATCTAAGAGTTCCGGGAATTTTTGATCATAAAATCGTACGAGGTGTATATGAAGGACAAACTCAAGTACCGTTTTGACAATCTCATGTCCAAGGGAACGGGCGTTTTGATCGCAAGTCTTGCCATCATCACGCTGCTGATGATCACCATCGTCTCGTTCGTCGTCTGGGCCTCCGGCGCGAACCAGGGCACGGGCTTCCTCTCGCTCTTCTGGATGGGCGTGCTGCGCTCGCTCGACCCCGGCACGATGGGTGGCGACACGGGCAGTTTCCTCTTCGTCGGCGCGATGTTCGTCATCACGCTCGGCGGTATCTTCATCTTCAGTATCCTCGTGGGTCTCTTGACCACGGGTATCTCCTCCAAGCTGGAATCCCTGCAAAAAGGCCACTCCAATGTCGTCGAGAAGAATCACACGGTCATCCTCGGCTGGTCGAGCCAGATCTTCACCGTGCTGACCGAGCTCATCGAGGCGAACAGCAACCAGAAAAACGCTTGCATCGTCATCATGAGCCCGACGGATAAGGTGGAGATGGATGAAGCCATCCGCAGCCGCATACCGGACACGAAGACCACGCGCATCGTGACCAGAAACGGCAGCGCGATCGATCTCAACGACCTTGGCATGCTGAGCCTGCACACCGCGCGCTCCATCATCATCAACCAGAACGACGACGCGGACGTCATCAAGACGCTGCTCGCCGTCATCAACTCGCCCACCAAGCGCACGACGCCTTACAACATTGTCGCGGTGCTGCGCGAACCGAAAAATGTCGACGTGGCGAAGATCGCCGCGCGCGGACAGGCGGAGATCATCCTTGAGGACGCGATCATCTCCCGCATCATCGCGCAGACCTGCCGCCAGTCCGGCCTTTCCGCGGTCTACACGGAGCTGCTCGATTTCGGCGGCGACGAAATCTATCTGCGCGCGTTCCCGGAACTCACCGGCAAAACTTACGGCGAAACGCTCGCCATGTTTGAAACGTCAAGCGTGATCGGACTTAAGAGCAAGTCCGGCGTACAGCTTAACCCGCCGATGAGCACCGCGCTGCAGTCCGGCGACGAGATCATCGCCGTCACGGCGGACGACGACACACTGCTGCTCAACGGCAAAGCGCCCTCCTTCGATGAGAGGCTGTTCTCCGGCAAATCCGCGGCTGCGGCCAAACCCGAAAGCATCCTGATCCTCGGTTGGAACGAGAACGCCGAGCGCATCATCGAGGAACTCGACCACTATGTGGCGGACGACTCCCGTATCACTGTCGTCAGCGACCTGCCGGACGCAAAGCCCGGCGTGCGTTTTGTCGAGCGTTCGCTGGAACACGCGAAGGTAACCCTCGTTGAGGAAGATATCACCTGCCGCGCCGCGCTGGACGAGATGCTGAAGGAGGATTTCCCGCATATCATCCTGCTTTCCGACCGTACGCAGGAGGATGTGCAGAAGGCGGACGCCGACACGCTCATCACACTCTTGCATCTGCGCAACATCGCGGAGACCACCGGCAAACAGTTTTCCATCGTCAGCGAAATGCTCGACATCCGCAACCGCAGACTTGCGCAGGTTGCGAAGGTCAACGATTTCATCGTCAGCGACACGATCATCAGCCTCCTGATTTCGCAGGTGTCCGAAAACAACGTGCTCAACAGCGTGTTTGAGGATGTCTTTGACGCAGACGGCTCCGAGATCTATCTCAAGCCTGCCGAGCAGTATGTCCATCTGCAGGAAAGCGTGTCCTTCTACGCCGTCGTCGAATCCGCTCGCAGAAAAGGCGAAACCGCGTTTGGCTACAAGATCGCGGCGGAATCCGAGAGCGAGACTGTGCCCGGCGGCGTCCACATCAATCCTTCGAAATCAAGCCTGATCCGCTTTGCGCAGGGCGATGCAATCATCGTCGCCGCGGAGGATTGATCATTCGCGCGTTTACCGAATGATCATCAAAAATGATCAATAGATAGGAGAATCGAGTATGCCCGTTCCGGTCAAACGCCATCGCTGGGTCATCTTTCTGCTCATGCTCGTCATGACCGTGTGCGGGCTGCTCGTCACGCCCGACTACGGCATGCCCTGGGATGAGAACTTCGAGGTTGGGGTGCTCGGTTCCGACGTGCGGGAATATATTGCGTTGTTCGGCGGCGCGGACGCAAAACCTGCGCAGACTTCGACCGGAATGGCGCTGCTTGACGCGAGCGAAAACGTGGACATCGACCACGGGCAATCCGTCTACTATCTCTTCTCTCCCGCCCTGTTCCTTCCGTATGGCGAGGGAGCCGCCCGTACGCTGATGTTGCTCTGGCACGGATATACGTTCCTCATATTCATGTCGGGCGTGTTCGCGATCTATCTGATTGCATCCTTTCTTGCGAAAGACTGGCGTTACGGCCTCGTTGCGAGCCTGCTCCTCTACCTCAGCCCGCGATTTTTCGCGGAGGGACACTACAACAACAAGGATGTCATGGCGATGGTCATGATGCTTTGGTGTCTGTGGTTCGCGATTCGGTTTATCGAGCGAAAGACGGTCGGTGCAGCGCTGCTTTTTGCGCTCTTTGGCGCATTGGCGACCAATATGCGCGTTTCCGGCATTGCGCTCTTCGGTCTTTGCGGGCTCTTGTATCTCGCGACGCTGTCCGTCAACCGCGCATGGAGCGTTAAAGCGTTTCTCGTAGGGTTGCTTTCCATCGTAGCGTTTGCAGGATTTTATGCCACGCTGACGCCGGGACTCTGGAACGACCCGATGAAGTTTCTGCAATATGTGTTCGCACGTTCCTCCAACTTCTCGGATTGGCCGGGCTACGTATTTTACATGGGCTTTGCGCAGCGTCCGGTGCCTTGGCACTATATCCCCGTGATGATTGCAATCACCACGCCGCTGTTCGTGCTCGCATTGATTCTGTTCGGCAACGTCGCAGCGCTCGTGCATCCGTTTCGCACGAAAGCCAAAGAACTGTTTGCGGGAGAGCAGAAATACTATCTCGTGATGCTTGCGCTCGTGTGGCTGTTTCTCGGCTTTGCGATTATCGCGCGGCCGATCCTATACGACAACTGGCGGCATTTTTACTTTCTGTACGGTTTTCTGCTGCTGCTCGCTGTCTACGGGTTCAAGACGCTTGTAGAATTGCTCAAGGGCAAATGGAAGTATCTTGCGTTCGGCGCGCTCGGCGTGCAGCTGCTCGCGATGCTCATCACGATCATCATGAGTCATCCGTTCCAGTTCGTGTATTACAATCCGCTGGCGGGCAGTAACCCCGGCACAAAATACGATCTCGATTACTGGAACGTTTCGCAGGCGCAAACACTGATGAAGCTCATCGACACGGTTGATTCGGAAGAGCAGATCACTGTCACTTGTTCCGACTGGTATACCGGCGACGGGCTGGAGAAAGCATATAACATCCTGCCGGAGTCGTATCAATCCCGCATGCGCCTCGTCTTCGTCGGGTACTATAGCATTGCACGCGGCGCGGACTACCTGATGGTCAATCCGCGCGGGATGCAGATTTGCAGCGACAAAACGCTGGAACCGCGGCAGCAGTGGATTCTGGCGTACGGTCTTGATGCATACCTCAGCGGGCTTGAGAAAGTCGTCTCGCAGAAGGCATTCGGCTCGGAATTCATGATGGTATACAAAATGCCTTAAAAATTTGTTCAAAAGAGAACGCCTTTGCGGGCGTTCTTTTTTTTGTTCGTGATCAAGCTATTTCACGTATCAGCCGCGTGCTATAATGTGCTCATGATCTATTTACGCGCCATACGGCAAACAGAAAACGAACAGGCAAGTGACACATATCCGCTGAGTCTGCCGCAGATTCGGGGTATCGAACGGTTGGAGTTTTCTTCTGCCGTGACGTTAATCGCCGGAGACAACGGAAGCGGAAAGACGACGCTTGTTGAGCTGATTGCAGCGTTGGCAGGCGCAATTCGAATCGGCGATGCCCGTGCGGATCGCCGCGCACAGAGCAGCTTTGCTTCCGCATCGCACGCATTTCGCGCGGAATTTGTACACAAACCGAAACGGAGCTTCTTCTTTCTTGCGGAGGACTTTACGCGATACATTGACGCACGGGAAGACATGATGCGCGAAGAACACGCGGAGATGGAACGCATCCAGCGTGAGTATTCCGGCAGATCCGGCTACGCAAAAGCACTGGCCGCGATGCCGCATGCTTCCGGCCTGTATGAGATGAAACGCATGTATTCCGACGAGCTCTCGCAGCAATCGCACGGTGAAGGATATATCGATTTCTTCGGTTCCAGACTGCAGCCGCAGGGCCTTTACCTCATGGATGAACCGGAAGGCGCGCTTTCCTACTATAATCAATACGTTTTGATGAACATGATTGCAGACGCGGTCAAGCGGGACTGCCAGTTCATCATCTCCACGCATTCCCCTGTTCTTCTCGCATATCCGGGTGCATCTCTGTTTGCATTCGAGGAACATCGTCTGCACGAAACACAGTTCCGTGCATTGGAAAACGTCAATTTCCTGCGGGATTTTCTTGCCGAGCCGGCGCGTTACTTACGGAAGCTGGGAGAAGACGAAGACTGATCCGGAATCTGTTGCCTAGGCACAGCCAAGTGTGTATAATCGGATACGTATATCGATAGTGCTGAATGTTTTGTTTCAGGATAAGGACAAGCATGTACGAAAAATATTCCGGTTTGCCCGACACAACCAAATCGAACCGCCAGAGCGGCAGCCGTCCGGCTGAACGCGCGGATAACCGTGCTGAGAACAGCGCGAACGGGCGCGTTGAGTATGTTCAGGCCCCGATCAGGAGCACTGAGCAAGCATCCGCACGGCGCGCGAGCGCGCGCCGCGCGAAGGCGCGCAAACGCAAGCTGATTCTCGGCGGAATGGCATTTACGCTTCTTGCGCTGATCATTGTCGCGGTGCTGGTGCTGGTCAAGAGCTGCGGTAAACCCGTCGTCGTCGATCCGGCGACCGCAACGTTCCGCAGCGGCATTTCCATCAACGGCATGGACGTCTCCGGCAAAACCGCTGACGAAGTGCGCCCGCAGCTGGAGGCAAACGAAGCGACATTTCTAGATCGAATCGCCATCACGCTCTCCAGTGCCGAGCTCAACGCAACCATCACCGGCGCGGAGATGAGCGCAACGACCAACCTCGACGAGGTCATCACGCAAGCGCTCTCCGGAGGAGCGAATCAAAGCTACTCTACCACGGTTTCGATCAATGACGCCGCGCTTGAAACCCGCATCGACGCAATCAACCAAACCTCCAGCAAGCCGCCGGTGGATGCAAGCGTCACAATGAACTTTTCCAGCAGCGGCAAGCCCACGCCGGAATATATCGAAGGAACACCGGGTTTCGGTCTCGATATCGCCTCCACCACCGAGATGATCAAGCAGACGATTGCCGCGGGGCAATATCAAACCACGCTCACACCCGCAGTGACTGATATTCCACCTTCGAGTACGATTGCGGATATTCAAGCGAATTTTTCGCTGATTGCAAAATTCTCCACAACATATGATTTCAAAGGTACAGCGGAATCCACACCGGAACAGATGGAGTATATTCCCAATCGCGCCTTCAACGTGGAAAAAGCTGCGGCAGCAATTTCGAAATATGTTCTGAAACCCGGAAAAACATTTAGCTTCAACGACATTGTAGGTGACCGCACTGTTGAAAACGGCTGGAAGATGGCGCAGGGTATCTACGGCGGAGATCGCACAACGCCGCAGGCCGGCGGCGGTGTCTGTCAGGTTAGCACCACGCTTTACAATGCCGTATTGCAAATCTACCCATATATAGAAATTGTTGAACGCCAGTTCCACTCTTTCCCGTCGACCTATGTCGATATGGGTTTGGATGCAACGGTTGACACAAACCACATCGATTTTAGGTTTAAGAATGTATCGGATCACGATCTGTACATCTATGCGTATCCGTCTGAAAACAAGAAATTCAAGAGCCGCAAGCGCGACCTCACCGTCGTTATCTATGGAACAGCGTTGCCGGAAGGGCACGAATACAAGACGCGCACGGTTCTCGTATCAGAAGAATCACCGGGTCCGGATGAGATTACGGAAACCAAAAAACTCTATGTTGGAGAAGAGGAAATTCAGGCTCCGGCACGGAACAAGTTCATCGTGGATGTCTATATTGACCACTACGTCAACGGCGAGAAAGTAGAAGAGATCTATCGTGTGCCTGGGCCAGACATTTACCCCGGCAATCCGCTCAAAAAGAAGGTCGGCATCATGCCCACGCCGACGCCGGAGGTTTCGCCGACGCCCGCGCCTAGTCCGTAATCAGAAAATCTTTCATTCAATAACAAAAAAGAGCACGGATTTCTCCGTGCTCTTTTTGTGTTGCTAGACTTAGTACATGCCGCCCATATCCGGGCCGGGCGCCGCAACGGGTGCCGGAGGCGTCGGGATATCGGTCACGAGGCTCTCGGTGGTGAGCACCATTGCCGCGACGGAAGCTGCGTTCTGCAGTGCGCTGCGGGTGACCTTCGTCGGGTCGATGATGCCTTCATCCGCCATGATGCCGTAGGTATCGCTCGCAGCGTTGTAGCCGTAGCCGGGCTTGTTCTCGCGGCGGATATTCTCCACCACGACCGCGCCGTCGACGCCCGCGTTGATCGCAATCTGGCGAACCGGTTCTTCCAGCGCGCGCAATACGATGTTGATGCCGGTCTTATAATCGCCGGTCGAAGTTTCGGCCAGCTTCTTCACACGCTCCGACACGTTCAGCAGCGCCACGCCGCCGCCGGGGACGATGCCCTCTTCCACAGCCGCGCGGGTTGCAGAGAGCGCGTCCTCGATGCGGAGCTTGAACTCCTTCATCTCGACTTCGGTCGCCGCGCCGACCGCGATGACGGCGACGCCGCCCGCGAGCTTCGCGAGACGTTCCTGGAGCTTTTCTTTGTCATAGTCAGAGGTGGTTTCGGCGATCTGGACTTTGATCGCGGCGACGCGCGCCTTGACTTCGTCCGAGTTGCCGGTGCCTTCGACGATGATCGTGTTATCTTTGTCCACCTTGACCTGGCGGGCGGTACCGAGCTGGCTCAGCTGGGTCTCCTTGAGGTCGAGGCCGATTTCGGAGGAGATCACTTCGCCGCCGGTGAGGACAGCGATATCCTGCAGCATGGCCTTTCTGCGATCACCAAAGCCCGGGGCCTTGACGGCGATGCAGTTGAAGGTGCCGCGGAGCTTGTTGAGAACCAGCGTGGTGAGCGCCTCGCCTTCGACATCTTCCGCGATGATCAGGAGCGATCTGCTCTGCTGCGCGATCTGCTGGAGAATCGGGAGAATCTCCTGAATATTGCCGATCTTCTTATCGGTAATGAGGATGTAGGGATTATCCAGAACGCCTTCCATCTTCTCGGTATCGGTGACCATGTACGCGGAGGCGTAACCGCGGTCAAACTGCATACCTTCGACGATGTTCAGCTCGGTCTTCATGGTTTTGCTCTCTTCAACCGTGATGACGCCGTCGTTGCCGACCTTCTCCATCGCGTCCGAGATAAGTTTGCCAACGTTCTCGTCGCCTGCGGAAATGGAGGCGACCTGCGCGATGGCATTCTTGCTGCCAACGGGTTTGCTCAAATCTTTGAGACCCTCGACGGCAACGTTGACGGCGGCTTCGATGCCGTGGCGGACGACCATGGGGTTCGCGCCTGCGGCTACGTTCTTCATGCCCTCGCGAACGATGGCCTGAGCGAGCAGGGTCGCCGTGGTGGTGCCGTCGCCCGCGACGTCGTTCGTCTTGGTGGCGACTTCTTTGACCAGCTGCGCGCCCATGTTTTCAAATGGATCGTCCAGCTCAATTTCTTTGGCGATGGTCACGCCGTCGTTGGTGATCAAGGGCGCGCCGTATTTCTTATCCAGAACGACGTTGCGGCCTTTGGGTCCGAGCGTAATTTTGACGGTGTTGGCGAGTTTGTCGAGACCTGCCTGAAGGGCTCTGCGTGCCTCTTCGCTATACTTCAGCTGCTTTGCCATAGTTCAATTTCCTCCTGATTATTCTACGACCGCGAGAATATCGCTCTGGCGGACGATGAGGTATTCTTTGTCATCCAGCTTGACTTCGGTGCCTGCGTACTTGGAGCAGATCACTTTGTCGCCCGCTTTGACGTACATGACGACTTCCTTGCCGTCCACCACGCCGCCGGGACCAACCGAGATCACTTCCGCCATCTGCGGTTTTTCCTTGGCTGCGGTCGGCAACACGATGCCGCCTTTGACAACCTCTTCGTTCTCGATGCTGATAACAACAACGCGATCGGCTAAAGGTTTCAGTTTCATACGGGTTTCGCCTCCTATGTATTATAGTTGTTTTTCTAATTTGTTAGCACTCTTTTTTGTTGAGTGCTAATCACGAAAATTATTATACCACGATTGAGGCTTGCGTCAACTTTGAAAATGCAACGAAAATGTGAAAATGTCCCTGATTCGGGCGGATTCATTGCGACTAAATCACACAGCGACGCAATATATATGAAAGACTTCTGCCCCGCTCGAACTCGTGATTTGGCTTTGTTTATAAGTAGATTCTTATAAATGAACACGCCGGAAATGAATCTTGAAATCATGCATGCTTTTCCTGCGAAAACGCAATATTTTCCTTGCATTATCCCCCGTGGTATGCTAAACTGACTTCTGTTCGAATGAAATGTGAGACTGAAATAGGGGGTGAATTGTTTTGGCAAACATCAAGTCCGCCATGAAGCGTGTCAAAATCACCGCGAAGCAGACGCTGAATAATCGCGCGGCCAAGTCCGAAATGAAGACGACTATCCGCCGCTTTGATGAAGCACTGCAGGCCGGGGACTCTGCCGCAACCGAAAAAGCGTATTTGACGGCCGTCAGCACAGTTGATCATGCTGCCGCTAAGGGCATGATCCACAAGAATGCTGCCGCCCGCAAAAAGGCGCAGATGGCTAAAAAGCGCGCTGCGGCGCAGTAACCCCAGTTCGGTTTTCAGCTTTGGGCATACCATACGGTATGCCCCTTTTTTCTTGCTTTCCAGTATGAAAGCGAATAAAATAGAAACGGACAATCCGCAAAAAGAACGGCGATGCGAAAGGTGACGGGTGCATGGACGCATATGTTTCCAGGCTCAAGAGCGAAGAATTGGACGACGTGTTCCGCGCGATTCTATCGCTAAACGACCTCTCGGAGTGCTATCAGTTTTTTGAAGATATGTGCACGATCAACGAGCTGCAGGCCATGGCGCAGCGCTGGCAGGTCGCGCGGCAGCTCGATTCCGGCGAAACGTATCAGGACATCGCGCACAAGTTTAACGCCTCCAGCGCGACCATCAGCCGCGTGAACCGTTGCCTCGAATACGGCGCGGGCGGATACCGCCTCATCCTCGATCGCTTGAAGAAACCGGAGTGAGCAAAACAAGTTCTATTTTCGGAACGAAATTGGAGTAAAGAGTTTCAATGGCAATGGACGGCATCGCGCTCGGCGCGGTGATCTATGAACTTCAGCCACTCATCGGCGGCAAGATTGACAAGGTGCAGCAGCCCGAAAAGGACTTGCTGCTCTTTGTTGTACGGGCAAATAACGCAAACCTCAAGCTTCTCATCAGCACGCACCCGGAAAACGGACGCATCCAGATCACCTCGCGCTCGTTTGATAATCCCATGAACGCGCCGGCGTTTTGCATGCTCCTGCGACGCAGGCTCACCGGAGGACGCATCTGCTCCATCCACCAGCTTGGCAGCGATCGCATCTGCGAGATTATCGTGCTCGCGAGAAACGAGCTCTTTGACGAGGTGGCTCTCCGGTTGATCGTCGAGCTCACAGGCAAGCACGCGAATCTCCTTCTGCTGGAGCCTTCCGGCGCGGTCGTGGACTGCGTCCGCCGCGTCTCCGCGACCAACGACGGTGCGCGTATCCTGCTGCCCGGCTTTCCGTATGAGACGATTCCGACGCAAAACAAGCTCGACCCGTTCACAGCTCCCTTGGAGGCGCTGGAAGCCGTGTTCTCCTCCCCTGATCCTGTCCGCGCGATGACTGCCGCATTCGACGGGGTCTCAAAGCAGACCGCGACCGCGCTGCTCTCCGCCGCACCTTTGGCGGGATCGCTCTACGCGCTGCTGCAATCGATGAAAAACGGCTCATATGCGCCTTGTGTCGCGTTCAACGAGGTGAACGAACCCGTCGCCGCGCTGCCTTTCCTGCCGAGCGGGATGTTCGCCCGCGTGGAACCCGCAAAGAGCATGAGCGAGGCGCTGGATCGCTACTATGGCGACCGCGACCAGATTGTTCGCATCCGCAGGCACGGTGCCGCGCTCCGGCACACCGTCTCGACCGCACTCAGCCGCGCGCAGAACAAATACGCAGCGTTTCTCACGACGATTCAGCAAAACGATGCGCACGACACTGCACGCATCAACGGCGAACTCATCCTCGCAAACCTGCATCTGGCGAAGCCGGGTCTTCGGGAGCTCGTCGTGGACGACTACTTTGTCGACCCGCCCGCAAAGCGCATCATACCGCTCGACCCCGCGCTCAACGCGCAGGATAATGCGAAGAAATACTTCAAGCTCTACCGCAAGGGCAAGCTCGGCAAAGCGTACGCCGAAGGCCAGATCGAAGGCCTTGCCTCCGAGATTGCTTATCTCGAAGGCCAGCTGGAAAACATCGACAAGTGCGACACGCTCTACGAGCTCAGCGAGATCAAGGAGGAGCTTGTGCGCGAGCGTTACTTCAAGCCGGAGAAGGCGCAGGCGGCGAAACCCGCGAACAAATCCTCCCAACCTCTGAAGTTTGTCTCCAGCGACGGAATTGCGATCTATGTCGGCAAAAACAACCGCCAGAATGATTCTCTGACGCTCCAGACCGCGCGCTCCGAGAATATCTGGCTCCATGCAAAGAACATCCCCGGCTCGCACGTGATCATAGACTTTGACGGCGAGCCGCTGGAAACCACGTTGCGGGAGGCCGCAAACCTCGCAGGGTTCTACTCTCAGTCCCGCTCCTCCGCCGGTGTTCCGGTCGACTATGCGCCGCGCAAGTTCGTGAAAAAGCCCTCCGGCGCAAGACCCGGCATGGTGATTTACTCCACCAACCGTACGCTCTATGTCACGCCCGACGCGCAGCTGGTACAGCGTCTGCGCGAAAACGCGGACAAAAAATAGAATACGGCAGTCTTCCCCGACCGCTGTGTTCTTTGTGAACAGTCTGTGGAAAATCCGGCGGTTCGGTTACGCTTGATTGCGTTGAGGTGCTGCTTCGCGTATAATTGTGTCAGCGATTCGGTTGATGCTATATTCTTCGGCCGGATGCAATTCGATCTACAGGAAGGAAGTACGCGATTTTGTCACGCATCGCTCAAATCTTTCAAAATCCGCTGCAGTTCCTATATGTGCTGCCGGCGATTCTCATCGGTCTCACCGTACACGAGTGGGCGCACGCGTATGCGGCCTATCGCCTCGGCGACCCGACCGCGCGCAACCTCGGACGCATGACCCTCAACCCGCTTGCGCACATCGACCTCTTCGGGTTTCTGATGCTGCTGCTGGTCGGTTTCGGTTGGGCAAAACCCGTGCCGATCAACCCGCGCAACTTCAAGCACTACAAGCGGGACGATATCATCGTGTCTCTCGCGGGTATCTTTATGAACCTCGTTATCGCGTTTGTTTTTTCAATCGTTTTGAAGGCTGGCGAATTAAAATGGGGACTGGGTACAAACGAAGCTTTCATTAATATTATTTTTTCTATCGTTTATATCAACCTCGCGCTGGCGATCTTCAACCTGATTCCGATCTATCCGCTGGATGGTTCGCACGTTGCCGAGAGTTTGCTGATGTCGAAGATTCCGCGTGTGCTGATGTTCCTGCGCCAATACGGCCAGTGGATTCTGATCGCACTGATTCTTCTCGGCGCAACCTCCACGGTACTGGGATATTTGATCTCCGGCATCTCCAGCGGCTTCTTCTCCGTCGCCGCTTGGTTCGTCAACCTGTTTTAAATCCTGCCACCCGCGTGGCAAACTCTGAATGTAAGGACACTGCATGCCGTATACCGTTCAGCTCCAACAGTTTGAAGGCCCGCTCGACCTGCTGCTGCATCTGATTGAAGAAGCCGAGTTGGATGTCAAGGACATCTTCGTCTCCGAGATCACCGCGCAGTATCTTTCCTATATGAATCAGCTTGACGAGCTGGATATGGATACCGCAAGCGAGTTTCTGACCATGGCGGCGACGCTTCTGTACATCAAGAGCCGCCAGCTTCTGCCCCGACCGCCAAAAGAGGACGACGCGGAGGAAGACCCGGAGACGCTGCTCATCCGGCAACTGCGGGATTATAAGGCGTTTAAGGAAGCAAGCGAGCAACTCAAGACGCTGTTTGAGAGCGCAAAGGACGCCCGCACGCGCCTGCCGGAGGATATCCCGCTACCGCCGAAGGAAGTTGCCCTCGATGGCGCGACCATGGATGGACTCTTCGCGGCATTTCTGGAAATGCTCGCGCGCAAAAAGGACGAGCCGGAGGTCATTCGCTCCCAGCACGTCAACCCGGACCGGTACACCGTCCGCTCGCAGACCGCAAAGATCCGCGCGGTCCTTCTGGAAAAGCACGCCGTTTCGTTTGAGGAACTTTTCACGCCGGAAGCCGACCGCATGGAGATAATCTCCACGTTCATGGCGCTGCTGGAGATGATCGCGCGCGGCGAGATCCTGCTCAAGCAAAAAGCACCCTTTGCGCCGATCCGTATCAGCGCAGACAAACTGCTCTTAGACGACGACAACTATGAATACATGGATGAGTCGGAAGACTGATCTCCGAGGGAACGATGGAAGTACGACAGGACGAAAAAAAGGAAGAGATCAGGAGCGATCCGCACCTCTGGCATAAGATTGAGTGCATGCTCTTTGTGGCGGGCGACCCCGTCGCGATCACGGAGCTTGCGCGCGTGCTGGATCTACCGATGCAAAAGATGCGCCATGCACTCTCCGAGATGGAGTATTCCTACAAGGTCGAAGGGCGCGGCGTGCAGCTGCTCGCCACCAACGACACGGTGCAGCTCGTCAGCAATCGCGACTACATTGAGGAAGTCAAGCGTCTCGTCAATCCCGACGAGACCAAGAGCGTGTCCCAATCCCTGCTCGAAACGCTTGCCGTGATCGCCTACCGCCAGCCTGTGACCCGTTCGGACGTCGAGCGCGTCCGCGGCGTCCGCTGCGACTATGCGGTAACGCAGCTCCAGAAGCTAGGCCTCATTGTCGAAGTCGGCAGAAAGGATGTCGTCGGCCACCCGACGCTCTTCGGCACGACGGACAGATTCCTTCGCCAGTTCGGGATTCATACCGTGGACGAAATGCCGAACTTTCAGCACTATTCACAGGAAATTCTGGAAGACAGTTCGGAAGAGATTCCCGCGGTTTGACCCCCGTTTCACAAAAACAAACCTCCCGCATGTTGCGAGAGGTTTTTTGTTGCGCTTGTTTCTTAAAAAAGCGGAAGCATTTTGACGTTGATGTCTTTTCCGTCGACCTCCAGCAGAGCGACGGAAGGCTTACTCCCCTGCCGTGGCAAGGACATGCTGCCGGGGTTGACGACGAGCAGTTCCCCATCCGCCTGCAGCAGCGGAACATGTGTGTGCCCGAACAGCAAGGCGGAACAATGATTCTCTCGCGCTTTGTCGATCATCTGGTAGATCGTGTGGAAACCGTCTCCGTGCACGAGCATGATCCAGACATCCTCAACGCGCTCGATGCGCACGCGCGGATAGACGGTTCCTGAATCGTTGTTTCCCTTGACGGAGAAAAACGGGATGTCTCCAAGTTCCTGTGCGATGCGTTCGGCGTCGATCGCAAAATCACCCAGATGAAAGAGCTGATCTGCCTTGCCGACGCGCTCCAGCGCGAGCGGCAGGCGCGAGAACATATTGTGTGTGTCCGAAAACACAGCGATACGCTTCATTTGCTCTCCTGCCTCAACTTGTTCAGCAGCGCTTCCAGCGCGTGCTTTCTATGGCTGACGGAGTTCTTCTCCTCCGCGCTGAGCTCCGCAAAGGATTTGCCGAACGGCGGATAGAAGAAATACGGATCATAGCCAAAACCGTTTGTTCCGCGCGCTTCGGTGAGGAGTATGCCTTCGGCGTAGCCCATCACGCAGATGGTCTCTTTTCCCTCTCGTGCGAGAGCAACCGCCGAGGCAAAGCGGCAGGTGCGCTGTTCGGTGGGAACGCCCTCCATGTCGCGCATCAGCTTTGCGTTGTTGTCCGCGTCGTTGTGCCCTTCCCCTGCGTAGCGTGCGCTGTAGACGCCGGGTGCTCCTCCGAGCGCGTCCACAATCAGTCCGCTGTCGTCTGCCAGAGCTGCGGAGTAGCCGGAGAAAAGCCGCACTTCCTCCGCCTTCTTGATTGCATTAGCCGCGAAGGTGTCCCCGTCCTCGATGACTTCAATTGCGAGCCCCGCCTGCTTGAGCGTGACCATATCCGGAAATTCCTCGCCGAGGATTTCCTGAATTTCGCGCATCTTGTGCGCATTATTGGAAGCGATAATCAATTTCATGGGCAGATTATAGCAGGATCAGCACGATCCGTAAAGAAAAAGAAAAAGCAAACGTTTGTACGATTTTTCTCACCTTTTTCGCTCTTGCGGGTTTCAAGCAGGCTGATTGCTATGGTATAATATTTTGATTCGTATCAGGGGGAACAACATGGACCTTTCGATTCTCAACGACAGGCAACGCGAGGCAGTCATCACGACCGAAGGGCCTCTGCTCGTGCTCGCGGGTGCGGGCAGCGGAAAAACGCGCGTTTTGACGCACCGCATCGCATATTTAATTCAGGAAAAGGGCGTCGCTCCCTGGAATATTCTCGCGCTCACGTTTACCAACAAAGCCGCGGGCGAGATGCGCGAGCGCGTCGGAAGCCTGCTTGGCAGCGGCGTCAACGACATGTGGGTCATGACGTTCCACGCCTGCTGCGCGCGGATTCTGCGCAGCGAGATCGAACAGCTTGGCTACGAGCGCACGTTTGTGATCTATGACGACGCGGATCAGCAGTCGCTTCTTAAGAAAATCATCCGCGACCTGAATCTCAACGAAAAGGTGTTCACACCGCGGGAACTCTCTAGCCGCATCTCCGAGGCGAAGAACCAGAGCCTCGACGCGCTGAAGTATCTCCACGACGGATACGCGCCCAAAGAGGTCGTCGCGGCGTATCAGGCGTATCAAAAGCAACTCAAACAGTGCAACGCGCTGGATTTTGACGATCTGCTGTTGATGGTGATGCGCTTGTTTGACCAGTTCCCCGACGTGCTGGAAAAATACCGCAAGAAGTTTCGCTATATCCTCGTGGACGAGTATCAGGACACAAACCTTGTGCAGTACCATATCGTGCGCAAGCTTGCGAGCGAGCACCGAAACCTCTGCGTAGTCGGCGACGACGACCAGAGCATCTATGGCTGGCGCGGCGCGGACATCCGCAACATTCTGGAGTTTGAAAAGGACTTTCCTGGAGCTGCGGTCATTCGGCTCGAGCAGAACTACCGCTCGACAGAGGTCATATTAAACGCCGCGAACATCGTCATCTCCAACAACCGCTCCCGTAAAAAGAAGGAGCTTTGGACGAACACCAAGGGCGGCGAGCCCATCGACGTCTACGAAGCCATGGACGAGCGCGACGAGGCGAACCGCATCGCGAACCGAATCCTCGAAGGCGCGCGGTACGGCGACAGGCGATATGACGACTACGCGATCCTCTACCGCACGCACGCGCAAAGCCGCGTGATTGAAATGTATTTGCAAAGCTATGACATCCCCTATCGCGTCTATGGCGGACTTTCGTTCTTCCAGCGCGCGGAGGTCAAGGATATCGTGGCTTACCTTAGATTGCTGCAAAACTCCGCGGACGACGTGGCGTTTCTGCGCGTGATCAATATCCCCCGCCGCGGAATCGGCGATACCTCCGTCGACGCGCTGCAAGCCTATGCCAATGCGCGCACACAGCCGCTGCTACACGCGATCATGCAGCTCAAAGACGGCGATCTCGCGAAAGCCGCGCGCGAGAAGTTCACCGCGTTTGCCGAGATATTGTCCGACGTATACATGCAGTTCGGCGTCAAGTCGTTTCCGGACGTGGTCGAGTATCTCTTGCAGGTGATCGGTTATGACGCATATCTGCAAGCCGACCGCAAAGAGAACTACGAAGCCCGCGCGGACATCGTCAAGGAGTTCGTGGGCTATATCCGCGAATTCACCGATTCGATGGATGAGACAAAGGTCGATGTGCTTTCCGCGTTTCTGGAAAACGTCGCGTTGTTCTCCGCAACAGACGCGGTGGACGACGAGAACGGGCGCGTTTCGATGATGACGCTGCACAGCGCAAAGGGATTGGAATTCCCCGTCGTGTTCCTTTGCGGGATGGAGGACGGACTCTTCCCCTCCATGCAGAGCATCTACGAGCCGGAGAAGCTGGAGGAAGAGCGCAGGCTCTGCTATGTCGGCATCACCCGCGCGCGGCAGAAACTCTATCTCTCCTCCGCCAAGCAGCGAATGCTCTACGGCAAGATCACGCCCGCGATGCCCTCGCGGTTTTTGACCGAGTTGGAGGAAGCGCTGCCCGCCGAAGCGAAACCCGCGCCGAAACAGCAGCCGGTGCTCAAGAGCGCACCGCCGCAACAGGCGTTCGGCATCTCCGTGCACTCACTCAAGAGCAACGGCGCGCAGGGCGCAATCCATCGCGAGCAGTCGAAGATCGAAAGCAAGCTTCCGGAACACGACGTTGTGTACACGCCCGGACAGCGCGTGCGCCACAAGGCGTTCGGCGAAGGGACCGTGCTCGCTGTCAACGGAGCAAGTGCTTCATCGATCGTCGAGATCGCGTTTGACAACGGAACGAACAAGAAGTTTGCCGCGGCGTTCGCGCCGATTGAAGTGCTGAACAGCTGATCAAGATTATTCGTTGGAGGCGGAAACCATGACCCGTCAGGAAACACTAACCCAGCAGCTCATGCGCTATGCCGAGGCGTATTATGACGCCGATGCGCCCGTGATTTCGGACGCAGAATACGACGCTGTATGACGAGCTGGTACAATTGGAAGAAGAAAGCGGCTTCTCGCTGCCCGGTTCCCCGACCAAACGCATCGGCGCGGCACACAGTTCCTTCCTGCCGAATACGCATATCCGGAGGCTCTACAGCCTCGACAAGGTGCGCACGGAAGAAGGCTTAGCCGCCTGGGCGAACCGCGCGATCAAGGCCGCGGATGAATCCAAGGTCGAGTTCGCGCTGGAATATAAGTTCGACGGGCTCACCGTCTGCCTCACCTACGACAACGGCAGGTTCGTGCAGGGCTCAACGCGCGGCAACGGCGTCACGGGAGACGGCGTTTACGAGCAACTTTTGACCATTCGCTCCATCCCGCGCACGATCCCGTTCAAAGGAAAAATGGAGGTGCAGGGCGAATGCATCATGCGCCTCTCCGTGCTGGAAGAACTCAACAAGACTGCCGATGAGCCGTTGAAAAACGCGCGAAACGCAGCGGCGGGCGCGCTGCGAAACCTCGATCCGAAGGTGACCGCAAGCCGCAAACTCGATATCTTCTGCTATAATGTAGGCTACATCGAGGGTAAGGAACTGATCAATCAACGCGAGATGCTCGCGTTTCTCGCGGAAAACGGCTTCCCTGTCAGCCCGTATATCCGCTACTGCCACACCGCGAAGGAGCTTAAGCGCGAGATCGATCTTGCGGAGCAGACGCGCGGCACACTCGATTTTCTGATCGACGGCATGGTCATCAAGGTAACCGACTTTACGCTGCGCGAAGCCCTCGGTGAAACTGAGAAATTTCCGCGCTGGGCGATGGCGTACAAGTTCGCCGCCGAGGAGACAACCTCCGTTGTAGAGGAAGTCACCTGGGAAGTCGGGCGAACCGGCAAACTCACGCCGCTCGCGCACTTGACGCCGGTCGAACTCGCGGGAGCCACCATTCAACGTGCGACGCTGAACAACTACGACGACATCCAGCGTAAGCGCGTGAAGATCGGCAGCAAAGTGTTCATCCGCCGGAGCAACGACGTGATCCCCGAAATCCTCGGCGCAACGCCGGACGACACCGCCACCGAGGCGGTGCAGAAACCCACGCGCTGTCCCGTCTGCGGCGCGCATGT
The DNA here is from genome assembly GCA_035561095.1 of Clostridia bacterium. Classification (GTDB taxonomy): domain Bacteria; phylum Bacillota; class Clostridia; order Christensenellales; family CAG-138; genus UBA7703. The sequence continues at coordinate 49,128 of DATMYE010000027.1, forward strand.
CGAAGAAAACGGCGCGCACCTCTTTTGCACAAACTCCCTCTCCTGCCGCGCGCAGATCACGCTGCGATTGGCGCACTACGCCTCGCGGGACGCGATGGACATTGAAAGCTTCAGCGACAAGACGGCGGGACAGCTCATCGAGGCGCTCGGCATCGATTCGATTCCCGCGCTGTATGAGCTGACCAAAGAACAGCTTGTTGCGCTGGATCGATTCGGCGAAAAGAAGGCGGATAACCTCCTGACCGCGATTGAGAACAGCAAGACGAGACCATTGAGCGCGTTTCTTTTCGCGCTCGGCATCCCGAACGTCGGCAGCAAGACAGCCAAAGACCTCGCCAAGCGCTTCGGCACGCTGGAAGCAGTCCGCGCGGCGACCCGGGAGGAGCTGCTCGCGATTCCCGACGTCGGAGGCATCGTCGCGGAGAGCATCCTCTCGTTCTTTGGAGACGCGAACATCTCCGCGCAGATCGACCAGCTGCTGGAGCTCGGCGTCTCGCCGCAGAGCGGACAGGCTGCCAACACGAGTTCTCCCATTGCGGGCATGACCATCGTGGTCACAGGAACTCTGCCTACGCTGGGACGCAGAGAAGCCGAAACGCTCATCGAGCAAAACGGTGCAAAGACCGCGGGCAGCGTCAGTAAAAAGACGAACTATGTGCTCTACGGCGAAAGTGCGGGCAGCAAGCTCGACAAAGCGCGCGAACTCGGCGTACCGTTATTGACAGAAGCGGAGTTTCTGGCTCTGCTCGGCGAGCCGCCGCGCGAAGAAGGCGCTGTCACACTATTTTAAATCAATCTGGAGATCATCACATACATGCTTAGATTAGGAAAACTCGACAATGACGATCTGGATCGTCTGGTACTCAAAAAATTCCGACGTGTACGGCCCGAGTCGCTCTCCTCTCCCACCATCGGGCAGGATTGCGCCGTGGTCGACCTCGGCTCGGATCTGCTTGTACTCAGCTGCGATCCGATCACGTCCGCAAGCGTCGCGCACCTCGGCAGACTCACGGTTCACGTGAGCTGCAACGACGCGGCAGCCGCCGGCGCAGAGCCGGTCGGCCTGCTTGTCACGCTACTGATGCCGCCTACAGGTACGATGGAACAGATTTCGCAGATCGCCGACGATCTTTCTGCTGCGGCGCAGCTTGCGAACGTCGATATCCTCGGCGGACACACGGAGGTCACGGACGCCGTCACCCGCGCGGTGACCAGCGCGACGGTGATTGCGCGGCAGGCGCGCAACCGCGCCATGCGCGGTATGCGCCCCGGCGACGAGATCGTGATGACGAAATACGCCGCCGTAGAGGGCACGACCATCCTCGCAGAGGATTTTGCGGATCGGCTATCCTCCATCCCCGTAGAGCTGCTGCAATCCGCGCGCACGCTGACGGGTTCGCTCAGCATCGTCGCAGAGAGCAGGATTGCGATGCGCAACGGAGCAGTTGGCATGCACGACGTCACCGAAGGCGGCGTGCTCGGAGCCTCGTGGGAGCTTGGATTTGCGAACCATTGTGCTGTTGAAATCGACACGAAAAAAATTCCCGTCCTTCCGGAGACGCGTGCGCTTTGCGCCGCGCTCTCCCTCGACCCGCTCCGGCTCATCGGCAGCGGAAGTCTGCTCATCGCCTGCAGAGACGGAGAAGCACTCTGCGCGGCTTTGATCGAGAGCGGAATCCCCGCCGCGGTCATCGGACGCGCGATCGAAGGAACGCAAAGTTTTGTCGACGGCGAGCCGCTCGGCGAGCCGCACGCGGACGAACTCTACCGGATGTACGCGCAAGCGTAACGCGATAGGTTGCGTGCAATCGAAACGAAATTACGCGAATGTGTCATACAGTTGTCCTAGAATGCTTGTATGAAGCATGATACCATGCTATAATTTATAATTGCGACTTGGGGGTGACACACGATGTACAGCATGACCGGATACGGCAAAGGAAGCGCAACGACCGACGGACGCGAGATGACGGTTGAACTCAAGAGCGTCAACCATCGCTATCTCGACATCGGGATGCGCCTGCCCCGTCACCTCTCGTTTTTGGAGGATCCGATCCGCTCCGCGCTCACGGCAAGGCTTTCGCGCGGGCATGTGGATGTGTTCGTCAACTATCGAAACCTTCGCAGTGACGCGAGAAGCGTTGAAATCGACGTGCCGCTGCTCACCGCGTTCGTCGCGGCAGCAAGGCAGGCAAACGAGACGCTCGCGCTGCGGGACGATCTCTCCCTCACCGCGGCGCTCCGACTGCCGGATGTTTCCAGCGTCCGCGAGACTGACGAAGACCCCGACGCGCTCCTTGCGCTTCTCAATAGCGCAATCAGCGGTGCGATCGATGCGCTGCTCGTCATGCGCAAGCAGGAAGGCGACCGCCTCGGCGTGTACCTAAACAACTGCGGCAACACGGTCGAATCGCTGACCAATCAGATCGCGGTTCGCGCGCCCATCGTCGTGGAGGAATATCGCGTAAAGCTCAACGACCGCATTGCGACCCTGCTCGGCAACGTCGAAGTCGACCGCGCGAGACTGGCGACCGAGGTCGCGCTCTTTGCGGACAAGGCGAGCATCGACGAGGAGATCACGAGGCTCCACAGCCACATCGCGCAGATGCGCAGTCTGCTCGTGGACCCCGAACCCGCGGGACGCAAGCTCGATTTTGTGGTGCAGGAGATGAATCGTGAATTCAACACCATCGGCTCCAAGGCCAACGACGGCGAGCTGACAAAGCTCGTTCTCACTGGAAAAGCCGAGATCGAGAAGATTCGCGAACAGGTGCAAAATATCGAGTAACCCCTGTTTCGTTCAATCTGAAACTTTCAATAGAAAAGATTCGCGAACAGGTGCAGAACATCGAATAACCCCCGCACCAGCATACAGTAAGAAATGAACATTTAGAATAGGAGCAGCCCGTTATGATGAACCTGCGGCTTGTGAACATTGGCTTTGGCAATATCGTGTCGGCAGACCGCCTGATCGCGATTGTCAGCCCTGAGTCCGCGCCCATCAAGCGCATCGTACAGGAGGCACGCGAGAGCGGACGCCTCATCGACGCAACCTGCGGCCGGCGCACACGCGCGGTCGTCATCACGGACAGCGATCACGTGATACTCTCCGCCATTCAGCCGGAGACCATCGCAAACCGGCTCGACACCAAAGCGGACGAAGCCGACGATTGACGAGAAGAGGAGATTCATCACATGAAACAGAATCGAAAGGGCCTTCTGCTGGTCGTATCCGGACCCGCTGGAGTCGGCAAAGGCACCATCAATCAATCTCTCATTGCCCGCAACAGCGACATCCGCATGTCCGTCTCCGCCACCACGCGTTCCCCGCGTCCCGGCGAGATCGACGGTATCCATTATTTCTTCAAGACCGAGGATGAGTTCCAGAAGATGATCGAGAGCGGCGCGTTCCTCGAGTATATGCGCGTGTTCAACACGCACTATTACGGAACACCCAAGAGCTTTGTCGAACAGGAGCTCTCCGAAGGGCGCAGCGTCATCCTCGAGATCGACGTTCAGGGCGCCATGCGCGTCAAGGCTGCTTATCCCGATGCGGTGCTGATCTTTATCGCGCCGCCATCCATGAGTGAGCTGAAATCCCGCCTCATCCATCGCGGAACCGAAAGTTCCGAAGCGATAGAACGCCGCTTTGAAACGGCATTTCAGGAAATGGAATATGTCAGCCGCTACGACTATGTGGTGGTCAACGACATTCTTGATCTTGCGATTGCACGCGCGGAAGATATCATCGTTGCCGAGCGATGCAAAGTGTCCAGAAACGGCGAATTAATTGAAAAACTCAAAGGAGGCAGGAGCGCATTATGATGAACTTACCGCTAAATGAACTGATCGAGATCGCGGGGTGCCGGTATATGCTGGTGACCGCAGTTGCGCAAAGAGCGCGCCAATTGCAGTCGGATCCGGATAAGTTAGACGGTCGCAAACCTGTTTCCGTCGCAGTAGATGAACTCTACACGGGCAAACTTCATCTGGAATATCCGAAGGAATTCTATCAGGACTGACAAGCCCGATTTTCACACGGGATCGTCACTCCCGTTCTTATACGACATGATATGAATTCTTGCCAAAGCACGCCGGCCTTGTTCCGGTATGCATTGGCTTGCACTGGCCCGCTTGTCGGGCTATTTGCGGTTTTGGCAAATATTCCCTTCCTTTTCTACAACGAATCAACACAACCAAACACGCATCCGGACGGGAGGTGAACGGCATGGAACAAACCTGTGAAGTCATCGTAGACATCGCGCACGCAAACGTAGACCGGCTCTATAGCTATCTCGTGCCGGAGGGCATGCTCGTCTCTTCCGGCAGCCATGTGCTCGTGCCGTTCGGCTCCGGCAACCGCCAGCGCGAGGGCTTCGTGATCCGCGTGCTGGACGCGCAGGAAGCAGCCGCAGCAGAAGCGGATGTGGCAAGCCCCGTCTCGCTCAAGCCGCTGCTTCGCGTCATCGAGCCCTACCCCATCCTCACGCCGGAGCAAATCGAGCTTGCGTACTGGATGCAGAAAAGCTACTTCTGCCTGCTCGTGGACGCGCTGCGGCTCATGATCCCCGCGCAGCTTCGCGGCAGCAAGGTCAAGGAAAAGATCGAGCGCACCGTACAACTCGCAAGCCCGGATGAAGTCGAGCAGCAGCTTCTATCTCTTCTGGATAAAAGCGGCAAGCCGCGCGCGCCGAAGCAGTACGAGGTGCTCGAAACACTCAAAAAGTGTGGGCTTGAGATGGCGGTTTCCGACGTACTGGCCTATGTGCCGGATGCACAGAGCGCGATCTCCGCGCTCGTCAAACGCGGCTACCTGGTCGAGGGCGGACACGTTACCTTCCGCAGGCCCAACATCAGCGCGCTGACCGCGGATAAACAGGTCACGCTCAACGCCGCGCAACTTGGCGCGGTGGACGCGTTGACCAAGGCGATGGAAGCAAAAAGCGGCACCCTCCTGCTCCACGGCGTCACCGGCAGCGGCAAGACGGAAGTCTACATGCACGCGATTGAGCGTTGCCTCGCCGCAGGACGGCAAGCGATCATGCTCGTGCCGGAGATCTCTCTCACGCCGCAGACCGTCGGTCTCTTTCAGGAGCGGTTTTCGGACGGGATCGCCGTGCTCCACAGCAGGCTTTCCGCGGGCGAACGCTTTGACGAATGGCGCAGAATCCGCCTCGGCAAAGCGCGCGTCGCGGTCGGCGCACGCAGCGCGGTATTCGCGCCGATGCAGAACGTCGGCCTCATCATCGTGGACGAAGAACACGAAGGCAGCTACCAGAGCGAAACCGTCCCGCGCTACAACGCGCTGGATGTCGCTAGCTACCGTGCAAGGCAATTCGGTTCTCCGCTTCTTTTGGGCAGCGCGACGCCGTCACTTCTATCCTACTATCGCGCGCTCTCGGGCAGATATCAGTTACTCGAGTTGCCCGAGCGCGTTCAAAACCGCCCGCTGCCGGTTGTCGAGGTAATCGACATGCGGCAGGAGTTTCAGGCAGGCAACAACGGCATCTTCAGCGGGAAGCTCGCGCGATACCTCAGCGAGTGCCTCGAAAAAGGCCAGCAGGCGATGCTGTTCATCAACCGGCGCGGGTATTCCACCTTCGTCTCCTGCCGGAACTGCGGTTATGTCGTCATGTGCGACGACTGCGATCTCTCCATGACGTATCACAAGGGCGAAAACCGGCTGCGGTGTCATTTCTGCGGCTCGGTCAAGCCCCAGCCAACCGTATGCCCTGCCTGCGGCAAGCCATTCATCAAGTATTTCGGCGTCGGCACAGAGCAGGTGGAAGAGGCGCTGCACGAGCTCTTCCCGAAGGCCGTTACCCTTCGCATGGATACGGATACCATCCGAACCAAGGATACCATGCAGCAGATGCTCGGCGCGTTTGCGCGCGGCGAGGCGCAATTCCTCGTCGGCACGCAGATGATCGCCAAAGGTCATGATTTCCCGAACGTGACGCTGGTCGGCGTGGTCGCGGCGGACGCGACGCTCTTAATCCCCGACTATCGCAGTACGGAGCGCACCTTTCAGCTGCTGACCCAGGTTGCAGGACGCGCCGGACGGGACGAAAGCCCAGGCAAAGTGGTCATACAGACCTATTCGCCCGCGCATCCCGCGATCCGCTACGCACGGGAGCATGACTACAAGAGCTTTTACCACTATGAACTGGAACAGCGAAAGAAAGCAGTCTTTCCGCCGTTTTCGCTGTTTGTCCGCATTCTGTTTTCCTCGGACGATGAAGCCGCGCTGTACACGGGCGTTTCCGAATACGCGGAGCAGCTCAAGCACGCGCTGGACGAGCGTCTCGGTCACGAAGGCGAGAAGGATATCCTGCTTTACAGCGCATCCCCCGCGCCCATCAAGAGAAAACAGCGTGCCTACCGTTACCAGATACTGATCAAGCTGCTGCGCACGGCGCGCCTCAGCAGCGCGATCCAAACGATTTATACGTTTGCCGCAGACCATCGCAATGAGCTGTTCGCTATGGTCGAGGTAAACCCACAGGATATGTTATGAAGAAGAATGAAAATAATTGTAAAAAGAAAAAGATTCCGATAGTACAGACCAAAGAACAAACAACAGAACAGAAAACCGAACGCAAAAAGACCAACTGGAAACTCGTTGGCGAGCTGCTGCAGGGACACAGGCGCTTCATCGTCTTTGCCACCATCAGCGTGCTCCTCTCCACCGCGTTTTCCTATGCCGTGCCATATGTGACGAGCTTTACGCTCGACTACGTCATTCAGGGTATCACGACCTCGACGCCGAAGTTCCTGCTCCCGCTCGTGGAATCGGTCGGCGGAAGACCGTACTTCCTGAACAGCCTGTACGTCTGCGGCATTGCGCTGTTTCTCTTTACGGGTATGAACTGCCTGTTTACCTTCACGCGCAGGCAGAACATCGCCTACGCCTCCGAAGGCTTGGCAGAGAAGCTGAGAAACCGCCTCTACCGCCACCTGGAGGATGTCCCGTATGACTATCACAAGCACGCGAGCACGGGTGATCTCGTGCAGCGCTGCACCTCCGACGTGGACACGGTGCGCAGATTTGTACACCTCCAGCTGATGGAGATCGTGCGTACGTTTGTGATGTTCATCCTCGCCGCGATCGTCATGTTCTCCGTAAACGTGAAGATGACGCTGATCTCGCTGGCGTTTCTGCCTTTCCTGACGGTCGGCTCGTTCATCTACTTCAAGTATGTACAGATGTACTTCACCGGTTCCGACGAGGCGGAAGGCGCACTCTCGACCATGCTACAGGAGAACCTGACGGGTGTACGTGTTGTGCGCGCGTTCGGTCAGCAGAAGAGCGAAATCGACAAGTTCACCAAGCTAAACGAGACCTACCGCGTGAAGACCTACAAGCTCATCAAGCTGCTGGGTTTCTATTGGGGTCTTTCGGACAGCGTGGGCTATATTCAGATTGCGCTGTCGCTGTGCATGGGCGTTATCGGCGTCTATCGCGGAACATTCACGCTTGGTAACGTTGCGCTGTTTACGACCTATGTCGCGATGCTGACCTGGCCTGTGCGCCAGCTCGGAAGAATCCTTGCGGACATGGGCAAAGCGGGCGTATCGCTCGGTCGACTGGACGAGATTCTCTCCTCGCCTGTCGAACAGGAACCGGGCAAAGCCCTCAAACCGGATCTCACGGGCGACATCGTGTTTGACAACGTCTGTTTCGGTTACGACCGCTTCAACGACGTGCTCGACGGTGTGAGCTTCACCGCAAAGCCCGGCCAGACGGTCGCCATCCTCGGCGCGACGGGCTCCGGCAAAACGAGCCTTGTGCAGCTGTTGCAGCGGCTCTATACGCGTACGTCGGGCAGCATCACCATCGCGGGCACGGACGTCAACGACATCGAACACGGGCACCTTCGCCAAAATATCGGCATCGTGCTGCAGGAACCGTTCCTCTACTCGCGCACGATCATGGAGAACATCCGCATCTGCGCGCCGTGCTCCACGGAGGACGACGTCTACAACGCCGCGCGCACGGCCAGCGTTCACGAGGTCATCGAAAAATTTGAGCAGGGCTATGAAACGCTCGTCGGCGAGCGCGGCGTGACCCTCTCCGGCGGACAGCAGCAGCGCGTCGCCATCGCGCGTACGCTGATGCAGAAGGCGCCGATTTTGATTTTCGACGACTCCATGAGCGCGGTCGATTCCGAGACCGATGCGGCAATCCGCCGCTCCCTGCTTGCGCTCAACCAGAGCGGAATTACGTTTCTGATCTCGCACCGTATCACAACTCTGCGCGAGGCAGATATGATCCTCGTGCTGGAGGACGGGCGCATCACGCAGCAGGGCACGCACGGTGAGCTGATCCGGCAGGCGGGTCTATACCGCCGCATCGCCGAAATTCAGGACGCAGTCTCGGACGGAGGCGACGCGCGATGAAACAACACAAACACTGGACACCGTCTCGGAAGGAGGCGATTTGATATGTATATTGAAGAACAGGACTTTGCCGCAAAGAAGATCGACTGGAACGTTTGGAAGCGGCTCTACCGCTACGCGCTCCAGAACAAAGCGGTCTTTTTCACGGTCATTGCGGCGCTCGTCGGCGTTGCGCTGATCGATATCGCTTACCCGCTATTTACGAAGTACGCCATCGACCACTTCGTCGTACCAAAGTCGATCGACGGCCTTGGCAAATTTGCGCTGCTGTATCTGCTGTTCATCCTCCTGCAAAGCTCCGGTGTGATCACATTCATCACCTTCGCCGGGCGGCTGGAGATGGCAATTGCCTACACGATCCGGCAGGACGCGTTCCTGCGCCTGCAGGAGCTGTCGTTCTCGTTCTATGACCGGACGGCGGTTGGCTACATCATGGCGCGCATGATGAGCGATATCTCGCGGCTTTCGGACATGATCGCATGGAGCCTTGTGGACGTGCTCTGGTCGCTTTTGTACGCGATTGGCTGCATCATCACGATGTTTGTGCTCTCGTGGAAGCTCGCGCTGATCTCGCTTGCGGTGCTGCCGCTCTTAGGCTACATCAGCATCCGGCTGCAAAAGAGCATGCTCAAGCACCAGCGGGAATCGCGCAAACTCAACTCCCGCATCACGGGCGCGTTCAACGAGGGCATCATGGGCGCGGTCACGACCAAGACGCTTGTGCGAGAGGAAGCCAACGCGAATGAGTTCAACGAACTCACAGGCAAGATGAAGCAGGCGACGGTCAAGAGCGCGCTGGTCTCCGCATCGTTTTTCCCGATCATCATGTCATTAGGCGCGGTGGGCACCGGCCTTGCGCTCACGCTAGGCGGGCAGGGCGTGATGAATCCCGGAACCGCGCTCATCGGCGCGCTGACGGCGGGCACGCTGGTCGCGTTCATTTCGTACTGCACGCAGATCTTCGACCCGATTCAGCAACTCGCGAACATTCTCGCAGAAATGCTCGGTTCGCAGGCCTCGGCGGAGCGCGTGGTAACCCTCATGGACACACAACCGGACATCAAAGACAGCGAAGAGATCGTCAAAAAGTACGGCGACATCCTGCAACCCCGCACGGAGAACTGGGAATCCATCACGGGCAACATCACGTTTGACCACGTTACGTTCCAATATAAGAACGGCGAACGCGTACTGGACGATTTCTCGCTCGACGTCAAGGCCGGGCAGACCATCGCGCTCGTCGGCGAAACAGGCGCCGGCAAGAGCACCATCGTCAACCTGCTCTGCCGCTTCTATGAGCCGACGGCGGGTGAAATCCGCATCGACGGCACCGACTACCGCCAGCGCTCACAGCTCTGGCTGCAGTCAAGCCTCGGCTACGTGCTGCAGACGCCGCACCTCTTCTCCGGCACGATCAAGGACAACATCCGCTTCGGCAAACCTGACGCGACCGACGAAGAAGTGCAGCTTGCCGCCCGCCTCGTTCACGCGGAGCCGTTCATCCTCCAGCAGGAAAAGGGCTATGACACCGAGATCGGCGAAAGCGGCGCGCGCCTCTCCACCGGGCAGAAGCAGCTCCTGTCCTTTGCCCGCGTGGTGCTGAAGAACCCGCGCATCTTCGTGCTGGATGAGGCGACGAGCTCCATCGACACCGAGACGGAGCAGCTCATCCAAAACGCGATCACGCATATCCTCAAGGATCGCACGAGCTTCATCGTCGCGCATCGCCTCTCCACCATCCGTACGGCGGATCGCATCCTTGTCATCCGCGGCGGCAAGATTCAGGAGAGCGGCACGCACGAAGAGCTCCTCCGCCAGCGCGGCTACTACTACGACCTCTACACGCAGCAGTTCTGCGAGGATCGCACCGCCGAATCCCTCGGCAGCGCGAAGCAGGAAACGCAGCAAGCATAACCGCCATGCAGGACGCATGAGAACGCACTTGGAAACGGAGAATCGATCCGCATGACGGTGAACTACCTAACGCTCCTGATCATCTGTCCGCTCGTGTTTGCGGCGGGACTGATCGACGCGATTGCGGGCGGCGGAGGGCTCATCTCTCTGCCCGCCTACCTGATCGCAGGATTGCCGCCGCACAACGCAATTGCGACGAACAAGCTCTCCAGCAGCATCGGGACTTGCGCTTCCACTGCACGGTTCATCAAAAACAAGTGCATGGACTGGCCTACGGCGATTCCTTCCGCAGCGCTCGCAGTGTTAGGTTCGATTGCGGGCGCAAAGCTCATCCTCGCAATCGACGACAACGCCATTCGCTATATCATGCTCGTGCTGGTTCCGGTGCTCGCGTTCGTCGTGCTAAAAAAGCGCGACCTTTCCGCAGAATCGCTGGAGCCGGTCAGCCGCAAAAGGCAGTTTCTCGTCGTGTGCCTCGCCGCGCTGTTCGTCGGCATGTACGACGGTTTCTATGGCCCAGGCACAGGCACGCTTCTCCTGATCGCATACACGCAGCTCGCGAAGCTCCCGCTGCGTCTCGCTGCGGGCAACGTGAAGATCGCGAATCTTTCGAGCAACATCGGAAGCCTCGTCGTGTTTCTGCTCAACGGACAAGCGATCATCCCGATCGGTTTGATCTCCGCCGTTTTCGCCATCGCGGGACATTATCTCGGCGCGGGACTGATGCTGAAAAACGGCGTAAAGATCGTCAAGCCCTTCATCCTCACCGTACTCGGTCTTCTGTTCATCCGGCTGATCTACGATCTGGTTGCCGGAGGTTAAGGACAACGAAACGAACCCACCCGCATGCAAAAGCACCGCACAGATTTCTCCGCGCGGTGCTTTTTTGCTAGATTCGATTAGCGGTAGAAGATGTTCATCGTGCCGAAGGAGACGTCTCCGTCGACATTCAGCGCCATCGTCGCATCCGCATTCGGTTCGCCGTTCATCTGGATGGAACCGAACGATTTGTCGGACTTGAGGAAGACACGCACTGTCTTGGGCACGATCAGGTCAAACGTCGCGAACGAAACGTCCACGTCGAGCTTCGCGTTCTGGTTGACGCGCTTGATTGCGGTCAGATCCAGTTCGCTCTTGCCAAAGGAGATCTCGATGTCCCCGCCGAGGAAATCCTCCGCGGCAACCTTGCGGTTCTCTTCCGAGAAGGAGCACTCATAGTTGACAAAGCCGTTCTCTTCGCGATACTGGCTGCGCTCGTTCTTGTTTCCGCTGAAGTTCACGCCGCACCACTTGTTCTTGTGCGGGATGAATGCTTCATAAAGAATGGTCAAGCCCAGCAGTACAAGCAGGCTCGGCCAAATGATGCCCCATGTCAGCACCAGAGAAATCGCGCCGAGGTTAAAGAGCAGGAAGTAAAGTCCGAGTCCCGCGACTGCGACCGCGAACACCGAGAAACGTTTGATCATCCAGCTGATGCCGAGGCCGATGATGACCGCGGGCCATACGATGCTCCAGATGCCGAACGATACGAATCCGAGCCGTTGCACAAGAAACGCGAGGCCCAGCACGATGATCAGCACCGCGAACCAGATGCCGTCTTTCTTTGCGTTCTTTCCTCCGTCCCAGGAAACGGAAAACGATTTGTCGCCTTCCTTATTGTTCTTCTGACCGTCCACGATGACGACCTTGGGTTCGATTGGCTTCACGCCGAGCAGTTCGTCGGTCGTGACGCCGAGTTTCTCCGCCAGCATCGGGAGGATGGAGATGTCCGGACAGGACACATCGTTCTCCCATTTGCTGACTGCCTGCGCCGAAACCCCCATCATCTCGGCGAGCTGTTCCTGTGTGTACCCTTTTTCTTTGCGCAGCTGCATGATGCGCTTTCCCATTGACTGTTGTTCCATGATTTTGTCCCTCTCTTTCTGCGATTATTATGGCATAAAGCGTAAAACTTGAACATAGATTGTTTTTCTAGTTTGAAAATTCTTTCCAACCCATAGTAGAATTTGGCTCAACTTTATGATTTGATTCATTTTCAAACTCAACCATAGATAGAATTTTGCTCAACCCCTGCTTTTCTTTACAGAGTGCTCTGTTTTTAGTACAATACTGATGGCACCAAAAGGAGGTATGACCCAATGGCATTGAGAACCATTCGCACGGACGATGATCCGTGCCTCTATAAAGTTTGTAAGCCGGTCGAGAAGTTCGATTCCCGGCTTTCCGAGCTGATTGACGACATGTATGAGACGATGGACGCAGCCGACGGCGCAGGACTTGCCGCGCCGCAGGTCGGCATTCTTCGCCGGGTCGTCGTAGTCGACGCTGGTGAAGGAAGAATCGAACTGGTCAACCCGCGCATCATCCTTTCGGAAGGATGTCAGGGCGGTTATGAAGGCTGCCTGTCCTTCCCCGGGCAGAGCGGCTATGTCGAGCGCGCGGATCACGTCGTAGTCGAGGCGCAGGATCGCAAGGGCGAGATGCACACCTATGACACGCACGGCTTCTTTGCGCGGGCGATGCAGCACGAGCTGGATCATCTCGACGGCGTCGTTTACCTGACCAAGAAGACCGAACCGCCGGAAGGCTATAACGACGAACCGCATGAAGAGGAGAACATGGGATGAGGATTGCCTTCCTCGGCACGCCGGAGTTTGCGCTCCCGTCGCTGGATATGCTGCGAGAAAGCGGGCACACACTCGCTGTCTTTACGCAGCCTGACCGCCCGGTCGGTCGACACGCGACGTTGACGCCTCCGCCGACGAAAGCTTACGCGCTGGAGCACGGCATCCCTGTCTATCAGTTTGAGAAGATTCGCTTGCCGGAAGGTGTGGAAGCGCTCAAGGCATTTGTGCCAGAGCTCATGGTCACGGCGGCGTTCGGCCAGCTGCTCTCCGCGGAGAACCTCGCGATCCCGAAGTATGGCTGCATCAACGTGCACGGCTCGCTCCTACCGAAGTATCGCGGGGCAGCACCGATCCAGTGGGCGATCATCGACGGCGAAACCGAGACGGGCATCACCACCATGATGACCTCCATCGGCATGGATACGGGCGATATTCTGCTTGTCGACAAACTTGCGATCGATCCCGACGAGACAGCAGGTGAGCTCTTTGAGCGCATGGCGCTGCTCGGCGCGGAAACGCTCAAAAAAACGATTGCCGCGCTCGAAACGAGAACGCTCGTCCGTATTCCGCAGGACGAAACACAGGCGACAAAGTGCCCCATGCTCAAGAAGGAGCACGGCAAACTTGATCTCACACAGACCGTTGCTGCTGTACACAATCGTGTGCGCGGCACGAACCCCTGGCCGGGCGCATTCGCCCTGCTCGACGGCGAGCCGCTGAAGATCCACAAAACCCGCAAGACGGAGCAACCGACTGGCGACGAACCGTTTGGCATATTAAAAGGAAACGCGAGGCACGGACTGTTCGTCCGCTGCGCGGACGGCTGGCTGGAGATTCTCGAATTACAAGCTATAGGCGGCAGGAAGCTCGGTGCCAAAGACTATCTCGCCGGAAAGACATTGGAAGGAAAGGTGCTCATTTGAACGCACGCAGGCAGGCGCTGGATGCGCTCTGCGATATCACGGATCGCGGGGCTTACGCAAACCTCCGCGTCAAACAACTCACATCGTCCCTGCCGGAGCGCGAGGCCAAATTGGCTGCCGCGCTCGTTTACCATACGCTGGATCATCTACTGACAATCGACTACTATCTTGCGCACTTTGTGAAGGGTTCGCAAAAACCGGTCATCCGCGGCATCCTGCGCCTTGGCGTCTGCGAGCTGCTGTTTCTCTCGACCCCCGCGCATGCGGCGCTGAACGAAAGCGTCACGCTCACCAAAGAGGTCGGAAAATCCGGTTTGAGCGGGTTTGTGAACGCGGTGCTGCGCAACATCGACCGCAGCCGCTCCTCTCTACCGCCGTTTCCTGTGGAGCCTGTCGCACGGCTTTCGATACAGTATAGTTATCCGGAATGGATTGTGCGCGAATGGGTCACGCGCTTTGGCGAAGCGGAAACAGAGGCGCTGCTCTCCCGCCCGCAATCCGCAATCGAGGTGCGCGCGCAGTATCCCTTTACGCGGGATGAACTGCAGGCGGTATTACCTGTGAAAAGCAGTGTCAACCACCTCGACGAGAATTCCCTCTCGCTGGAAAGCGGGTTCGATCTCGCCGCCAACCCGCAGTTTCAGGAAGGTAAGTTCACCGTGATGGGCGAAAGCGCGATGCTCGCCTGCCGCGCGCTGGGCGACATGCGCGGCAAACGCGTGCTGGACGCCTGCTCTGCCCCCGGCGGCAAGAGCGCGTACCTTGCGAGCCTGTCGCAAAACGACATCTCCCTCACCTGCTTTGAGCTACATCCGCACCGCAAGGAGCTGCTCGACAAAACGCTCGAACGGTTGCATGTCTCTGCAGAAACGCTTGTCAAAGACGCGGCGGAGTATGATCCCACGTTTGAAGCAGCCTTCGACGGCGTGCTGATTGACGCGCCCTGCAGCGGACTGGGTTTGCTCGGCGATAAGCCGGACATCCGCTACAGTAAAACCGACGCGGACATCACTGCACTGGTCGAAATTCAGAAGGATATCCTCTCTTCCTGTGCGCGCTACATCAAGCCGGGCGGCGTGCTCGTCTACGCCACATGCACGATTTCGCGCAGAGAGAATGAAGCGCAGATCGATGCATTTTTGCGCGCGTATAAAGAATTTGAATTAGAAGAAATTCCGATTTCTCTTGTGAACGGCGGCCAAATTCAGCTGCTGCCGCACGTGCACAAGACCGACGGATTCTACATAGCGAGGATGAGAAGATGTATCTAGCAGATTTGACGAAACCCGAAATCGAATCACTCTTGTCCGAACTCAAAGAGCCGAAGTATCGTGCAGGGCAGGTTTGGGACTGGCTCAACCGCGGCGCGCGCCCGCAGGAGATGACGAATCTGCCTGCCGCGCTACGCGAAAAGCTCGCCGCGATTCCCTATGGCGGCGTCGAGATTGAGCGCAAGCTCTTCTCCGCAAAGGACGGTACGGTAAAGTATCTCTTCCGGCTGGAGGATGAAAACCTTGTCGAAGGCGTATTGATGCGCTATCATTATGGTAATACGCTGTGCCTAAGTACGCAGATCGGCTGCAACATGGGCTGCAAGTTCTGCGCCTCTACCCTCGAGGGCTGCGTGCGAGACCTCCGCCCGGGCGAAATGCTCGGCCAGATCTACGCCGTAGAGCGTGACGAGCCCGCAAAAGAAGCAGGACACCGCACGGTGACCAACATCGTGCTCATGGGCAGCGGAGAGCCGCTTGATAACTACGACAATGTGGTCGCGTTTCTCAACCGCGTGACCGCGCAGGATGGTCTCCGCATCAGCCCGCGCAACATCTCCGTCTCCACCTGCGGCATCGTGCCCAAGATCGCGCAATTCTTGCAGGACGCGCCGCACGTGACGCTCTCGATTTCGCTGCACGCGCACGACGACGAGACGCGCACAAACATGATGCCGATCAACAAGATCTACCCCATCGGCAGCGTGATTGCCGCCGCAAAAAACTATGCGGACAAGACCGGCAGGCGCGTCGTGTTTGAATATGCGCTGATACGAGGCGTGAATGCGTCGATGGCTGACGCGGACGCGCTCGCAAAAAAGCTGCGGGGCATCCTCTGCCACGTGAACCTGATTCCGCTCAACCCCGTGCCGGAGCGCGGGCTCGACGGCGTCAGCCGCGCGGAAGCGGATCAATTCTGCGCGTGGCTCACAGAACGAAACATCTCGGCAACCGTCCGCCGCGAAATGGGGACGGACATTGAAGGCGCTTGCGGACAGCTGCGCAGGAGGATTCTGCATGAAATTCGCGGTCAAAACTGACATCGGAAAGCGTCTGCATAACGAGGACAGCTATCTGCTCTCCGACAGGAGCGATCTGCCGATGCTGTTCGCCGTTGCGGACGGCATGGGCGGCCACACAGCGGGCTCCGTCGCGAGCAGTTTGATCGTGGAACAACTCGCGGGGTTTGACAGCGATGTCGAAGCAGGCCGCGAGCTGGAGCAGCTGCGGCATGCAATCGTGAGTGCGAATCTCGGCGTATTTCACGCGGCCGAAAAAGATCGCACTCTGCGCGGCATGGGCTCGACGCTTGTTGCGGCACTGATTCTTGGAAAAGACTTCATCGCGGCAAACGTCGGAGACAGCCGCATGTATCAGTTTCACAACAAAACGCTCTTTACTGTCACCACAGACCACTCGCTCGTTGAACAGCTCGTTCTAGCGGGCGCAATCACAAAGGACGAAGCACGCGTACATCCGCAGCGCAATATCATCACGCGCGCGATGGGCGTTGCCCCGTCGGTCGATGTCGATCTGTTTGAGCGGCTCTGGGTGCCGGGCGACATTTTGTTGATCTGCTCGGACGGGCTCCATGGCGCAGTCGAGGAGGAAGATATCATCACGGTGCTCTCCTCCGGACGTTCGCTGGAGAGTATGTGCGACGTGCTGGTTCAGCTTGCTCTCGACAACGGCGGGACGGACAACATCACCGTCATCCTGGTCCGTTTGGAGGAGGGTGACGTCGTATGATTGCACAGGGAACCATCGTCGGGCATCGATATCGCATCATAGACCTCATCGGCACGGGCGGCATGGCGCATGTTTACCGCGCCGTCAACCTCAGCACAAGAAAGATCGTCGCGATCAAGGTGCTCAAGGACGAATACCGCAACGATGCGGAGTTTTTGCGCCGCTTTGAGCGCGAAGCACGCGCGGTACTCCATCTTTCGCATGAGAATATCGTGCGCGCGTTCGACGTTGGCGAGACCGACGGGCTTCCGTACATCGTGTTGGAATACGTCGACGGGCGTACGCTCAAGGACATCATCGACGAAAACGGCCCCATGCCTTCGCGCATCGCGGTGGCGCTGGTCGTGCAGGTGCTCGACGCGCTGGATGCCGCGCACGCTGCGGGCATCATCCACCGCGATGTCAAGCCGCAGAACGTCATCGTCATGCAGAGCGGCAAGGTCAAGCTCATGGACTTCGGCATCGCGCGCGAGGTAGACGCAAACACCGTCACCTTCGCGGGCTCGACCGTGCTGGGCTCGGTACACTATCTCTCGCCGGAGCAGGCGAAGGGATTACCAGTCGCCGAAGGAAGCGATATCTATTCCGCGGGCATCATGCTGTATGAAATGCTAACAGGGCGTGTCCCGTTTGACGGGGATACCTCTGTTACCATCGCACTCAAGCACATCAGCGAGATCCCTGTGCCGCCGATCGAGCTAACGAACAAGGTTTCCCCCGCGCTCAATGACGTGATCCTTCGCGCACTCAACAAGGACGTCAGCCGCCGCTATGCCGCGGCAAACGAGATGAGCGCGCACCTCAGGCGCGCGCTGAAGGAGCCAACTGGCGACTTTGCGCGCTATATTCCGACCGTAAAGCCGCAGCCTGCGAAAAAGCCCGCGCCGAAGAAAAAATCGCACGGCGCGCTGAAGATCGGCCTCACCGTCGCCGCAATTATCCTGGTGCTCATCGGCGTATTCATCGTGTTAAGGGATGTGTACCAGACCGAGTCTGACGATTTTGAAGTCGTACCGACGCTGGTTGACCGCTCGGTGGAAGAATCGAAATCCCGCGCCGAAAACTTCGGCTTTACGTTTGAAATTCAGGATTATGAGAACAGCGACACGGTTGCCTCCGGCGACGTGATCCTCCAGACGCCGGAAGGCGGCATGAAGGCCAAGCGCGGTACCGTGATCTATGGCATCGTGAGCCTCGGGCCCGCGGCACCGATCGTACCAAATCTGATCGGGCTTTCGCCCGACGAAGCGCGGCACACGCTGGAAGAGATGGGTCTCGTGCTCGGAAATGTCACCTACCGTGTTTCGGAAGTCGCGATCGGCTATGTCTGCGAGCAGTCCCTGCCGCCGGACACGGAGACCACGAACGGACAGGTGATCGATATCGTAATCAGCGCGTCCAGCGAAACGACGTTTGATATGCCATCCGTGATGGATCTGCCGTTGAACCTGATTCTCGACCAGCTGCGTATCGCGTCGTTTAACAACGTGTTTGTGCGCTATGCGGAGAGCAATATCGTCGAGGACGGCGTCGTGTACCTGCAGGATCCGCTGCCCGGCACGCAGGTGCTGCCGGAGATGCCGGTGACGCTGACAGTATGCGGGCTTCCGCAATATGCATATACCTCCGACATCGCATTCAATATCGACATTCAGAACAGCGGAACCAAGATCATGGCAGCCGTGCAGGAAACGTATAACGGCCTCGCATATTATCGGATTCTCTACGAAGCCACGCTCGAAAAGGGCGAGAAGATTCCGATTTCTTTCACCGCAACGTCGGATATGGAAGGCACGCGCGAGGTCGTGCTTTTTAGCGACGGCGCAATCGTCAAGAGTCAGGACTTTGCCTTTGCGGCAAAGCAGTCATAGCCGGCTATGCACGGACGAATCATTCGGGGTATCGGCGGTTTTTATGATGTTCTGATCGAAGGCGGCGAAACCGTGCGATGCAAGGCGCGCGGGCGTTTCCGCAACGAGGGCGTCACGCCCATGGTCGGGGACTTAGTCGAACTTTCGTTCCCCGAGACGGGTTTTGCGTCGATGGACGAGATCCTGCCGCGCACCAACGCGCTGCTGCGTCCGCCGGTTGCAAACATCGACTTGTTGGTCATAGTGCTCTCCGCGGGCGTACCGAAGCCGGATTTTCTTCTGGCGGACAAACTGCTGATTCAGGCGCATACGCTCAAGATTGAGCCGCTGATCGTGCTCAACAAGATCGATGCGGCGAAGGACGACATCACGGAAGAATTCGTCGGCGACTATGCTGCATTCCGCACGCTCCTTGCCTCCTCCCGCACGGGTGAGGGAATCGACGCGCTGGAAGCCGCGCTGACAAACCGCGTCTCGTGCTTTGCGGGTCAATCCGCGGTCGGCAAATCCTCGCTGCTCAACGCGCTGTTTCCGGAGCTTTCTTTGGAAACCGGCGAGCTCGCGAAGAAGACTGACAGAGGCAAGCATACGACGCGTCAGGCGGAACTCTGGCCGTTCCTGGGCGGCGCGGTGCTCGATACGCCGGGATTTTCTCTTTTCGAGATGAGCGAGCTTTCGCAGGACGCACTGAACCTCTGCTATCCGGAGTTCTCCGGTGTGTTCACCGAATGTCGCTTTACCGGATGCCGCCACAACGCGGAGCCGGACTGTGCGGTCAAAGCGCTGCTACTGGAAGGCAAACTCTCCAAAGGCAGATATGAACGGTATCTGGTGATTCAGAAAGAGATCGAAGAAAAGCGCAAGCACAAATACGACTAACTGCAAGGCAAAGGAGAACACAAGCCATGATCAAGATTGCGCCATCCATCCTCGCATCGGATTTTGGCAACCTCGGGCGCGATGTCCGTTCGCTGACCGATTGGCAGGCGGATTGGGTTCATTTCGATGTGATGGACGGTCATTTTGTGCCGAATCTCTCGTTCGGGCCGCCGATTCTCTCCTCCATACGTCCGCTAACGAAGCTGCCGATCGACGTGCACCTCATGGTCGAGGAACCTGCGCGGTTTATCCCGTGGTTTCTGGAAGCGGGCGCGGACATCATTACGATCCATGTGGAGGCGGAAAAGCACCTCCACCGTTCGCTCCAGCAGGTTCACGAAGCCGGACGAAAAGCCGGCGTCGTGCTCAACCCCGGCACGCCCGCAATTGCCGTAAAAGAGGTTCTGCCTTATTGCGATCTCGTGCTGGTGATGTCCGTCAACCCCGGCTACGGCGGGCAGAAGTTTATCCCTGAATCGGTCGCAAAGATTGCGGAGCTCCGCCGGATGATCGACGAACGCGGACTCACGACCGAGATTGAAGTCGACGGCGGCATCAATCCGGAGACCGCAAAGTTCTGCATCGACGCAGGCGCGACGGTGCTCGTCGCGGGCAGCGCAGTGTTTCAGGCAAAGGATCCCGCGGGAATGATCCGCGATCTCCGCCGCGGCAGATAAGCAGGATACACAAAAAGAGCCTCTCGGCTCTTTTTTATTGCACTTTGTTTTCAGCTTTCGCTCTTGAGGAGGCTTGTTAAAAGCGTTGCGTACAGGGTTTCGGATTCCTTTTCCCAGTTGGTGCGCATGCGCTGCGCCATATCCCGCGTGGCGACGCGGAGCGTGAGCTCCATCACCGCGGCGTTGTTCTCCAATGCGCGCAGGTGCACAAGGTATCCGCCGGACGGCAGCTCCTCCATCTCTGAGACGATCTGCGTTTGCAGCAGCATCTCTTCCCTGTGCTCGCTCGCATAGCGCTCCAGCCGCTCGCGCAGCGAGACCGGGAGGCTCTCGACAAACTGCTCCAGCACATCTGTGCCGCGCACGGAGAGGCGGTACGCCTGACCGAATGGCTTCGGGAGCGCTGCGATGAACGCGTCCTCCTCCAGCTCATGCATGCAGGCCTGATAATCAAAATAGCTCATGGTATCGTTCTCGACCATGACGCGATAAAGCTGCTCCCGTGTGATATCGACCCGGGAAGCGCGCAGATAGTAGAGAATCGTGAGCTTGTTTTTGGTGACACCGTGTGAAAAAATCGGCATTCCGCGCTCCTCCTTTCGAAATAATCCAGCCTGTCTTACGCCAGCAGCGTTTCTGCGATCAACTCTGCCGCATCCTCGACATAGCAGCCGCAAGGACGGCGCTCATAGTATTCCTTCGTGCGCTCCTCCGGCACGCCGCCGGACGTGATCTCCGTGTCGATCAGCAGATCTCGGCAGATGATGGAGTGATTCTTTTCGCGAAAGCGGTCGGCAACTTCACGCACGCGCGCATAGACCGCGACTTTCTCATCCTTCGCCTTGGGGTCGTCATATCCGCGCAGCAGACCTTCGATCATGAACATCGCGCTGACCGCGCCGCAGACCTCGCGCATGCGGCCCATGCCGCCGCCGAAGGTCGAGGCGAGTTTCGCCGCTTGCTCATGTGTAAGTCCCGTTTCGTCGCAGAATGCGAGCAGGACCGCCTGTGCGCAGTTGTATCCTTCTTCAAAATAGCGCATGGCCAGCTGGCGCTTTTCCGCAGGATTCATAAAGCATTGTTTCCTTTTCGTTGCTCTGAGGATCATACCACATTTATCCCGACCCTGTCCAATGCTCGTCTGAACGATGCTGCAAACAAAAACGCCGCAGATTCCGTTTCCGGATTATCTGCGGCGCTTGTCATCAGATGGCTTACTTGAGGATTTCAAACGAGATCGCCATATGCTCAAACATCGGATAGAGCGTCTCATAGAGACTTTGTTCCACGGTGAGTTCAACCACGTAGAAGTCGGAACCGTTCAGCAGCAACGCATCTACTGTATAGAGCTTATAATCGCCGCGCGTCCAGGAATAGGAGAAGCTTGCGATATCCTTGCCATTGATTGTATCCACAGATTGAGCAATATACTTGTAGTTTTCTATGCCCTCTCCGTTGGTCTCATCCACCCAGCCTTGTAGCAGAGTATCGATGGTGTAACCTGCTCCGGAGCCTTTGTTCGCCACGACATATACAGTGTTCAGGTCGTCTTCTCCGGCAACGGAATACGCATCAGGATAGACAAACGCGATCATCTGATCCGGAAACTCCTGCAGCAACCAGTCGCTGGGATATTCAAACGAATATCCGCCCGCCTCTTGAGAATAGAAAGTGAAGCCTGCGGTGGAGGCGGTGTTGTACACCACAGAGTTGCTTGCTTCAAAGTCCACGGTGGCTGCGGGCGTGGTCGCGTCGTCAAGCGTAATTTCAACGCGATAGGTGCCCTCGGGCGCCGTGCTCGCGAGTTCAAACGAGCCAAAGATATAGACATCGGTTGCGCCTTCGGGATTCAGGTCATACGTATCGACGACGTTTCCATTCGTATCATACCAGGTATAGTGCACAATCGTGTCCGGCTGCGTATTGCGCAGAACCGAGGATACATACCATGTTCCTTCCGTCGGAACAGCCGTGATCGTATCGACAGGTTTCGACTCTGCGTCGATGGCGCTGGTCATATGCGAATCTTCGAGGTAGGCTCCGTCTGTTGCGGTGCTCTTCGCCTCTGCGCCGACTACAACGAATTTCACCGTCGCGTCAGGCTCTTTACGCTCATCGATATAGATCTGAACCATGTAGTCGCCTTCAGGCAGCAGGGCCGTGGGTTCGAGATTGGAATAGATATATCGATCGGAGATATTGCCGCTGTCGACGGTGATTTCATCGATCAGCTGATTGCCGGTGACATAGGTCCAGGAGAACTTTACCTGTGTGTTGTCAGGCGCATTGCGTAGTTTTGCGGATACATACAGCATTGCGGCATCCGCCGGGAACGATACGACCTCTTCTCCGGGTTTGCCCTCCGAGTCGATGGTGTTTGTCATGATCGCATCTTGAATATTTGCCGTGCTGGCGCTGAAGCTACAAGCCGTGGCAAACATGGCAAGCGCTAAAATAGCGGCGATGATCGCGAAGCGTTTATTGGATTTCATAACGGCTCCTTTCTAATGTTTGAAAAAATCACAGCCATCCGGAATTGTTGGTCTGGAGAGTTTCCCACCCGTCAAATAGTCGGAACATCATAGCAGGCACCGGCCGTGTGAATGTCTACATAACAATCATAATGCATGTCAATCGTTTCTTCTGTGACATTATCATATCACAGTGTTGAAAAAAATGATATTCATCCTAATCTTTTCCCAGAGAAACGCAACCGATAGGATTGTGTGCAATTTCAGCTTTGGGAATTATCAATCCGTTCTATTTTATCTTCCAGAGCATCTGCGCGTTTTCGAAAAAGTATTCCGCGCGGTTGGAATCATTAAGCCATGCAAGATAGGAGCGCACGGTGCTGCCGACCAGCACATACTGCTCGATGTTCATCGGTAGATCCAGCCGCAGGAAGAGCTTCTGTAGAATCGTCTCGAATGTCGCGGGAGCAGCGCAGAGCGAAAGAATCGTCTCTGCAATCTCGTGTACTTTATCGATATTCAGCTGCGCGAGCGGCGCGATATCCTCCGTCGCCGCCGCATGTGCGGGGATGAAGACCTTCGCGTCGAGCGTCTTCACCATCTCCAGTGTACCCAGATACGCTTCGACATCATAGAGGAACGTAATCTGATACTTCTCCAGCGTTTCCTTGCTGGAGAGGCAATCCGCAAGATAGACCGCGCCATCCGCGCTGCGGTAGCCGACCATGTCGAAGAAATGCCCCGGCAGCGGCAGGATGCTCAGCCCCTCCGGCAAGGCTTCCGGCGTGAGCTCGTCTGCCTCGCTCTCCTGCGCCATGAGAAACTTGTGCCGCAGACTCTGCGGCGGGAAACCGCCATACAGGAACGACGGCTCCAGAACCGGATGCAGCGTAAAGTCCCGCTCAATCCCCTGTGCGAAGATGTCGCAGCCCGTCTGCGTCTGCAGATACTTGTTGCCGCCGATATGGTCCGCGTTGGAATGCGTGTTGTAGATCGCGCGCAAGCGCCAACCGTTCGTGTCCAGAATCTGGCGAATCTTGCGTCCTGCGTCCTTGTCGTTTCCGCTGTCGATGAGGCAAACGTCGCTGCCGTCAAGCTTGATCAAGCCGACTTTGGCAGGGCTCTGAATGTAGTAGCAGCGTTCCGTGACCTGATGGAGTTCGTACATGCTTTCTCCTATATGCGCTCACTTGAGCGATTTGATCCTTTGGATTGGTTTAGCGTTCGAGCCGATACACGAACATGTGATACACCCTTGTGCCGTCAGCGGAAACATCATCCACTTGCCCCGCTTCCGAAAAATGCAGACGTTCCAGCAGCTTTCGTGAGGGAGTATTTTCCCGTTCGGTGTATGCTTCCAACGCATCAAGCCGCAGTTCGTCAACCGCAAATGTGATCACCCGACTAAGCGCCTCTTTCATATAACCCTTACCCTGAAAGTCTGGCGCGATTCCGTAGCTCAGCTCCGCGGTCGTCTGCGCTTCATTGAAATTCCAAATACCGATTGACCCGATCACATGATGAAGCTCGCGATGTTCCAATGTCCAGATGATCCAACGGTGCTCTTCCACGCCGGATATCATCCGGTTCAGGTACTGCTCCGTTTGCGAAACATCCTGATCCGGTCTTGTATCCGTAAAGAGATGCATCTTCTCGTCCGAACGAATCGCAAAGAAATCATCTTTATCGTCCGGAGACATTTTTCGGAGTATGAGGTTGTCCGTTTCCAGCACGGGAAAGGGATCAAATCTTAGCATGGATTCTCCCTATGATCCGATGAGCACGATATATCGATCTTCAGCTCGCCCTGCACCGATATTACGGCGCTGCCGCCGATCCAGCTGGTTCCGTCCTCCTCTACCCGGCTAAGGATGACCGAGGGCTTGCCCATCGCCTCGCCTTGCACGAACCGGTTGATCGTGCCAGGTTTGACCAACCCTCGTTGAAGCAGAAAATGCGTCAGCGAAGCGTTGGAGGTTCCCGTTGCGGATTCCTCGTCGATTCCGAACAGCGGCGCAAAGTTCCTGCAATAGGCTGTCGTGGTTTCTTCCTCCGTGCAGTAGAACATGTGCACGCCTACGAGACCAAGTTCGCGCGTCAATCGGATCACCTCGTCGCGGTTCTGTACCGCTTGATCGAGAACCTTCTTGCTGCACACAGGGAACATGATATCCGGCAGCCCGACCTTTACGATCGCCGGCGGAAGCTCCGGCGGTCGATCTGCCTTGCTGATCTGATACGCTGCGTAGACGCGCTCCGCTTCTTCCGGCGAAAGCTGCTTGATGGTCTCGCCCCGCGGCATCCTAAGCCAGATTTGATCCGCTTCGACGACTACATCAAGCTTGCCCAACTGCGTCTGCGCAAGATACTTCCCGCTCGCAATCCAGCCCTGTTCCCGCAGCACCGTGAACGCCGAAACCGTCGCGTGGCCGCAGAGCGGAACCTCACTCTCCGGCGTAAAATAGCGAAGCTCGAATGTGTTTGGATTGATACGCCGCACAAACGCTGTTTCAGAGTGTTTGAGTTCCGCCGCGATCCGCTGCATCAGTAGTTCATCCGGAAATGCCTGTCCATCGCGCAGCAGCACAACCCCGGCTTGATTTCCGCCGAAAATCTTATCGGTAGACGCGTCGACAATGAACAGCTGCATACGGCTATCGTTCCCTCTCTGCGCATTTGAGCAATTATACCAAATCCTTGTGTGAATTGAAATATCACCGGATTCAAACGACCGCCATTCTCTTTTATGATCACGAGAAATCGACCGAATCTAAGGCAATTTCATTGCATGTCACTTGGTGACTATGTCACTGACATTCGGTCTATGCGTTGTAAAATAATTGTGATTAATGTGAAAAATTGTGCTAAATTATAGATATCATAAAGAACACAGCAATGATCCTGTCTGAATCATCAACATGCAACCACAAAAATTAAATAAAGGATGGTTTCACAATGGACGTCGAAAAAGAAATTCTTGAGCTCAAGAAAAAGGTCGAGGATCTGCAGGGTCAGGAAAACAGGCTGCTGATGATCGTCTTCTCCGGCGATCTGGACAAGCACATCGCCGCGATGATCATCGCCACCGGAGCCGCCGCCATGGGCATGAAGGTCACGCTGTTCTATACGTTCTGGGGAACCGCCGCGCTGCGCGACCCGAAGAAGAACGTCAAAGGCAAGAATTTCCTGTCCAAGATGTTCGGCATCATGCTGCCCAAGGGCCGCAACAAGACTACGCTTTCCAAGATGCACATGGCCGGCATGGGCACCGCGATGATCAAGGACCTGATGAAGAAGAAGAATGTCGCGAGCCTCGACGAACTGTACGAAGCCGCGGCGGCGCTGGGCGTTGAGATCAACATCTGCGAGATGTCCATGGATCTGATGGGCTTCAAATATGAAGAGATGATCGACTACCCGAACATGAAGGTTTGCGGCGTGGCGACCATGCTCGCCGACGCGAGAGACTCCGCCGTGCAGTTCTTTATCTAACGCAACAAAAGGAGAAACATATGGAAAGCATCAACGCTGTCAAAGTTCTGGATTATAAGGGCCTCGCGTGCCCGATGCCTATCGTCAAGATCAGCATGGAGATCGGCAAGGTCGCCGTCGGCGACGTGCTCGAAGTGCACACCACCGACCCCGGTTCGATCGCGGATTTCCCCGCCTGGGCAAAGACTACCGGACACGAAATCGTCGAAGTCAAGCAAGAACCGGGACTGATCCGCATCTTCGTGCGTCGCAAAAAGTAATGTAAGCGTTCAAAACAGAATATCTCATCCAAAGACCCGACAAAGAAAGGCGCTTGCTTTGCCAGGAGCCAGATTTTCCGGGTCTATTTTAAAGGGGATAAACATGATAAAAGCATTGTTTTCGCTTGCCGCTTCTGCGGTACATCATCTGACCGGATCGAAGGTTGGTTCGCTTTGGGCAAAGGCGATGTTGATCCTTTCGGAGGGCGCTGACGCAACCTCCGGCGCAACATCGGCCGGTGCAACCGCTGCCGACGCGACCTCCGGCGCAACCGCCGCCGCGGCAGCCGCAGCCTCACCTTTTCTGAACGCAATTGAGTACACGATCGTCGTACCGCTGCTGTATTTCTCCGTCCTCTTCTGCATCCTCGGCATCGTTTGGCGGCTGATCAAGATTTTCCGTTCTCCGCCGCCGCCGTACTCGCTGAAAATCTATCCTTCCTCCAAATCAGCCGGGCTCGGCGCGCTGAACGATACGTTCGCCATGCCGCAATTGCGGCGACATAAGCCGCTCTTCTGGGTCTTCCTCGTGATCTTCCATGTCTCGTTGGTTCTGCTGCTGCTGGGACATCTGGATATTCTGCCCAACATCAGCATCGTCGCGGAAAGCTCGAAGCACATGATCGGCGCGGGTCTGGTCGGCGTCGGCGTTACGGTGCCTCTGCTCTATTTCCTGTTCCGCAGGTTCCGCACGCCTGTGCGCGAGATCACCGTTCCCGCGGACTATCTGCTGCTGATCCTGATTCTGTTTCTGTTCCTGTTCGGCGACTTGATGAGCTGGGGCAATTCGTGGACGCCCAATGGATTTGTCATGACCAAGCAGGATTTCTCGCTGTATTTTCAGGGTCTTGCGCAGTTTACCTTTGCCGACCCGCGCCTGGTTCTGCCGGGATCGCACTATCACTTCGTGGTGATTCACGTGCTGCTGGCCGACCTGTTCTTCATCATACTGCCGTTTTCCAAGATCGTTCACGCGTTCTTGTCCTACCCCATCAATCTGTTAAGGAGAAAGTAAAGTATGGATGCAGCTACGCAGGCCATGCTGAAGGACTTGTTTGAAACCAAGCTCAACTCAGCGATGAGGCTGTATTTGGAAACGTGCACGCACTGCGGCGCTTGTGTCGAAGCGTGCCATGTGTACAACTCCATGCCGGAAATGCGGTATTCCGCCGTCGGCAGATCCGAGATCGTGCGAAAGGTGTTCCTGAAGTATTTCAAGATGCAGGGAAAGATCGCGCCTTGGCTCGGAGAGACCATCGAGCTTGACGACGTCACGATTGACCGCTTTTATGACGCGGCGTATTCCTGCACGGGATGCCGCCGCTGCATGATGTATTGCCCGTTCGGCATCGACACGCAGCAGATCATGAGCATCGCAAAGCTCTTGCTCGTCGGCGCGGACAAAGAGCCCAAACTCCTATCGATGCTCGCCGATATGTCGATTGCCAAAGGCGAGGATATCGAATCTTCCCGCGAGGGATTTGAGGAAGCCATCAAGAACATCGAGCCGGAAGTCGAGGCGCTTTGGAAAACGGAGCCCGGCAAGAAGACGATTCCGCTGAACGTCGAGGGCGCGGACATCCTCTATGTCGCGCTTTCGCCGAAGCATTCGATCATCCCTGCCGCGGCGATTCTCAACGCGGCCGGTGCAAGCTGGACGCTCAGTTCGTTTGAGGCGGTCAACTTCGGCGCGTTCCTCGGCGACGCGAAGCGCATGAAGGCCATCGCCCAGCGCATCATTGCGGAAGCGGAACGGCTAAAGGTGAAGAAAGTCGCGATTGTGGAATGCGGCACGGCGTTCCGCGTCATGAAACAGCAGACCGGCAAACATCCGTTTGAGGTGGTCGCTTTTGTCGAATTGATCGCGCAGTACCTCCGCGAAGGAAGGATTCACACCGCAAAGAACATCGCGGAGAAGCTGACCTATCACGATCCGTGTCAGGTTGCGCGAAACGGCGGCGTATACGTTGACCCGCGCTACGTGATCCACCAGATCGCTTCGGACTTCAAGGAACTCACGCCGAACCACGAGATGAACTGGTGCTGCGGCGGCGGCGGCGGTTTGGTCGCGATGGGCGAGATGGAATTCCGCATGAAGTCGTCCCGCGTGAAGGCCGATCAGGTCAAGGCCTCCGGCGCAGGAATGATCTGCACAATCTGCGAAAACTGCCACTCGCAGCTGACAGACCTGAACCAGCACTACGAGCTCGGCCTTAAGGTCGAATCCCTCGCAAACCTCGTTGCGCACGCGCTGGTGCAGCCGTAACTCTCCGGAAGAAGGAACACTCCTTCCCCTTTATCCCAGCAAATCGAGCACTCTTCGGGGTGCTCTTTTTTTTGCAGATTGCATACTGCTCTTCTTTTTTTGTCTCTGAAAAGTCGATAGCGCTTTAACAAAACTTTAACGCCGTTTGCCCAAACTCGAACGGCACTTTTTCACGCGCTGATCTATACTCCGCTTGTAATCAGAAAACTATTACAAAAAGAGGAACGAATCATGAAAGAAGAATTGGGAGATCTGATCGCGAACGCGAAGGAACTGATCGACCGAAGAGAGTTCGACGCCTGCGAGGCGCTGCTCTCGACCGCGATGTTCCAAAGCCCGCACAGCGCGGTGCCGCATAACCTGATGGGGCTGCTGCTGGAGCACAAGCGCCGTCACGAAGACGCGATGAAACATTTCCGCGCGGCAAATGCGCTGGACCCCGCCTACGAACCTTCGCGTTGGAATCTGGAAGGGTTTTCGGAGTTCTACCGGACGCGCAAGGAAGCGTATTTCGTGAGCGACTGCGACTTTGACCACCTGCCGCGTCCGTATGTGAAGGAGACAAAGGCATGTATATAATCATCGCAGGTTGCGGAAAAATCGGCGCAAACCTCGTCAAAACGCTCTCCAATGACGGGCACGACGTGGTCGTCATCGATCCAAATGAGGAGAACTTTGCCCAGCTGGAAAACGGCACCAATTGCCTGACCGTCACCGGAACGTCAATCGACGAAGACGTGCTCAAGAGCGCGGGCATCGAACGCGCGGACGCGCTCTGCGCCGTGACGAGCGACGACAACGTCAACATCATGACCGCGCAGATCGCCTCGCAGCTGTATCATGTGCCGCACGTGGTCACCCGCGTGTATGACCCGGAGAAAGATGAGGTCATGCGCCAGATGGGGCTGACCACCGTCTGCCCCACGATGCTGACGGTCGCAAAGATCAGTTCGCTGCTCGGCGAACCGGAGGAGGATTAACCATGCGCATCATCATCGTCGGCGGCGGCAACGTCGGCTATTATCTGGTCAAAACACTGATGGCGGAGAAACACCACATTATGCTGATCGACAGCAACCGCGCGCGCTGCGAACGCATCGAAAACGCGTTTGGCGGCGCATATGTCGAGGTGACCCACGGAGACGGCACGAACGCGGAATGTCTGCGGGACGCGGGCATCTATCACGCGGAGGCGCTGATCGCGGTCACCGGGCAGGATCAGAACAACCTCGTGAGCTGCCAGCTCGCCAAGGATTATTTCGGCGTCAAGCGCACCATTGCGCGCGTGAAGAACCCGAAGAATATCCGCGTGTTTGAGCAGCTTGGCGTAGACAGCGTCATCAGCAGCACCGCGCGCATCGCGGGCAGCATCGATTCGGAGCTCGACTGGGCGGATGTCAACACACTTTTAACCCGCAAAGCCACGCATGTACGCGTGCGGGAGGCGCTGGTGGACGCGCATTCGCCCTATAACGGAAAGCGGCTCAACGAGATTGGTCTGCCGAAGGGCATGATCATCGTCACCGTCGTACGCGATGGCGAGGCTGTCATTCCCGACGGAGAAACGGTGCTCAACGCGGACGACAATGTGGTCATCCTCGGCAATGAATGCGATCTGCCGCAGGTACTATCGAATATTCGGGGTGAAAGAATATGAAACAAACACTAAAGGCCGCGCGCGGTGTGCTGCTGGAGATCGGGTTCTCCGGCGCATTGATCATTGCAGGGCTTGCGGTCTCCGCACTGTTGGGGTGAAGTTGGTATGATCGATAGACCGATCAATCGGCTTCGGCCGATTTGTTACTATACGGGACTTGTGATTCTGGTGCTCAACGCGCTGCAGATCCTGCCGATTTTGACCTCCGTCGCATACAGAGAGTGGCCGATCGTGCTCGTGTTCGTTGCATCCCTCTCCATCGCGGCGCTTGTTGCGGCAGCATTGATGCTCGCAGGCACCAAGGAGCGCTTCACGAAGCTCAGCTTCGGCGAGGGTATGGTGGTCGCGGCGGGTTCGTGGTTTTTATGCATGCTGCTCTCTGCGCTGCCGTACTACTTTTCCGGCAACTACCTGAGCTATCTGGACACGTGTTTCGACGTGATGAGCGGACTCACCACAACGGGGCTGACGCTGATTCAGGATCTGGATCATGTATCAAACGGCATCAACATGTGGCGGCATCTCCTGACGTTTGTCGGCGGCCAGGGCATGGTTGTGCTCGCGCTGACATTCCTCACGAAAGGACAAGGCGGCGCATACCGCATGTATGTCGGCGAGGCGAAGGACGAAAAACTCTTCCCCAACGCGATCAGCACCGCGCGGCGCATCTGGCAGATCAGCCTGATCTATCTTGCGGTCGGCACTGTCGCACTCACCATCTCTGCTCTGGTGGCGGGGCTTCCGCTCGACCGTGCCTTTTTGCACGGCCTCTGGACGTATATGTCCGCGTGGAGCACAGGCGGTTTCGCGCCGATGAGCCAGAACATCCTGTACTATCACAGCAGCCTCTTAGAGCTCGTGACCGTCGTGTTCTTCGTCATCGGTTCCTTCAACTTTGCGCTGCACCACGCGGTGCTCTCCGGAAACACGAAGGAGCTGAGAAAGAACATCGAAACCGTGACGTTCTCTGTCACGCTGATCATCACGGTTCTCTTGTGCACGCTTGGGCTGATGAAGGACGGCGTCTACCCGGACGCAATCGCAATGTTCCGCAAGGGCTTTTATCAGCTGATTTCGGGACACACGACCACGGGTTTCATGACGGTCTATGCCAAGCAGTTCTACTATGAGTGGGGCGATATTGCGCTCTTTGCGATCACGATTGCCATGATGTTCGGCGGCAGCGCAAGCTCTACCGCGGGCGGCTTCAAGGGCATACGAACGGGCATACTCTTCACCGCGCTGAAAGCCGAGGTTCGGCGCATGGTTCTGCCGGAATCACGCGTCAAGGAGCAAAAGTATCACCACATTCGGGACATCGTGCTCACGGACTCGACTGTAAAAAACGCCGCACTGATCGTGATTCTCTATATCGCGATATACTCCCTCGGAACGCTTGCAGGATTGCTTGCCGGTTTTCCGTTGAGTATGGCGTCATTTGAGTCCGCATCAGCAGCGGGCAATGTCGGACTATCCATTGGCGTTTCAACCGCTTCAATGCCAGCCTTTCTGAAGATTACCTATATTGTTGAAATGTGGTTGGGTCGGTTGGAGTTTCTGTCCGTGTTCGCATTGATTTCCTATGTTGTTCGAAAGGCGGCGCAGGTATGCACCAAAAAACCGTATTCCTTATAATCGCGCTACTGTTGCTTTTTGCGCCCGCCGCGGCTCTCGCGGACGGGAATGCCGTCAGCAGCAACGATTTGATCGACCACGCGAAGGATTATGACAACCAGACCGTGGTCTACGAGGGCGAAGTGCTGGGCGACATTCTCTACCGCGGAGACCATGCCTGGCTCGCCGTGTATGACGGCAGCAACACCATCGGTATCTATGTCACCGCTGAACAGGCGCAGCAGATCACCGTTCTCGGCGGTTACGGCAAGCAAGGCGACACCATCCGCATTGAGGGTGTGTTCCACCGTGCCTGCGCGGAACACGGCGGCGATCTCGACATCCACGCGGACACGATGAAGGTGCTTTCCGTCGGCTCGGAAACACAAATACATGCTTCGCGATTGATCACAATCCTCGCAATCGCGCTGCCCCTGCCCGCAGCCGGTTTACTGCTGCTGGTTTGGAAAAAACGCGCTGCAACAAAGCTCAACACGCGAAAAACAGTCCCCGTTTCGGACGAAAAGTGATATGCTATGTCTAGTATCGTATCCATGATTCGTATGGAGGTGCCGCGCTTGCGCGTTGAGCCAACCCCGCGGGAAGAACATGTGCTCGTCTGCATCTCACCCTCGCCAAACAATGCGAGGGTGATTGAGGCAGGCGCTGTTCTGGCGCGCGCATTCGGCGCGAAGTTTACCGCGTTATATGTCGAACCACCCGTGGGCAGGCAGGATTCCGGCAAGACCGCGCGGCAACTGGAAACCAATCTCAACCTTGCCGCGAAAGCCGGCGCGGAGCAGGCGGTCTCCTACGGCGCGGATATTCCGCTCCAGATTGCGGAGTTTGCAAAGACCGCGCATGTAACCAAAATCGTGCTGGGTCATTCCTCCGGCAAACGCGCGTTGTTCGGCCGCAGG
The DNA here is from genome assembly GCA_035561095.1 of Clostridia bacterium. Classification (GTDB taxonomy): domain Bacteria; phylum Bacillota; class Clostridia; order Christensenellales; family CAG-138; genus UBA7703. The sequence continues at coordinate 82,119 of DATMYE010000027.1, forward strand.
AATAATCCCGCCGCACAACTTTCAAAGTTGTTGCCTCATATAGAGCTCTTTCTGGTGCCGGAGGAATCCGGCACGGTTTCGCGCTTGCCGCGTGTACGCGTGGGTCGGCTTTCGTGGCGTTCGTTTGCCATCGAGTTTGTAATATTGACGGCGGCTACGCTGCTCGGACTTTTCCTGCGCACGGTCGGCTTCACGGAAGCAAGCATCATGACGCTCTATATCCTCGCGGTGCTGCTTACGGCATTCTGGACGGACGGGCTGCTCTATGGACTTCTCTCGTCGCTGCTGAGCGTGCTCACGTTCAACTATTTCTTTACCGAACCGCGTTTCACCCTGCTTGCCTATGATCCGGGATACCCGGTGACATTTGCAGTCATGCTGGTGGCCTCGGTGTTGACAAGTTCGCTGACCGTTAAGGCGCGTCAGCAGGCGAAGGTCAACGCGGAGAAAGCCTACCGCACAGAGGTGCTTCTCACCGCCAGCCGAAATCTGCAACAGGCCGAGAGCGCGGATGAAATCCTGCTGGAAACCGCACGGCAGCTGCACGCGCTGATCGGCGGCGCGGCGCTCCTATACCCCGTGGAAAACGGCGCGCTGCAAAAACCGGTACTTTTCTCCCCCGGCGGCTCCGCTGATTCGCTCTTTACCGAGCAGGAGCAAGCTGCTGCAAGTTGGACGCTGCAGAACAACAAACGCTCCGGCGCGGGCACAAACATTTTCTCTGACGCACGGAGCCAATATCTCGCGGTGCGCGGGCACGGCGAGGTGCGCGCGGTCGCAGGAATTGAGCTGCCCCGCCCACTAGACTCGTTTGAGCAAAGCCTCTGCCTCGCGATTCTCGGCGAATGCGGGCTTGCGCTCGACAAGCAGCAGTCGGACACGGCGCGACAGGTCATTGCGCTAAAAGCACAACAGGAGCAGCTCCGTTCAAATCTGCTCCGCGCGATTTCGCACGACCTGAGAACCCCGCTGACCAGCATCTCAGGCAACGCGGACATGCTTCTGCGCGGCGCGGTTCCCAAGGAGGAGCAGCAGCAGCTCTACGGCAGCATCTATGACGACTCGATCTGGCTGATCAATCTCGTGGAAAACCTGCTCTCCATCACGCGCATGGACGACAGCTCCATCCGCCTCAACCTCAAGCCGGAGCTCATTTCGGACGTGGTCGAAAGCGCGCTCAACCGCATCGGACGCCGTTCCGGTGCGCATGAAATTCGCATCGAGATCGAAAACGATCTGCTGATGGCCAACATGGATGCGCCGCTGATCGTGCAGGTGCTTTTAAATCTGATTGAAAACGCAATCAAGTACACGCCCGCGGATTCGGAGATCGTGATTCGCGCAGTCGAAGAGGACAAACGGATCCGAATCAGCGTTACGGACGACGGACCGGGCATTTCCGACGAAAACAAGCACCATGTCTTCGACCTATTCTTCACGAGCGCGGGCACGGCTTGGGATGCGCGGCGCGGACTAGGGCTTGGCCTCTCACTCTGCCGCGCGATCGTCTCCGCACACGGCGGCGAGATCGCCGTTTCGGACAATGTTCCGCACGGTTCCGTATTTGCCTTTACGCTCCAGAAAGCGGAGGTGCATCTGGATGAATAAGCCACTGATTTTGATCGTCGAAGACGACAAGCCTGTCCGCAACCTGATTTCGCTGACGCTGGAGTCACAGCAGTACCGCCAGATCGCCGTGGAAACAGGCAGCGCCGCGGTGTTCGCTTCGCTTTCGCAAAAACCGGATATCATGATTCTCGATCTGGGACTTCCCGACCTCGACGGCGTGGAGATCATCAAGAAAACGCGCGCATGGTCGCAGCTGCCGATCATCGTGGTCAGCTCGCGCAGCGACGACAGCGACAAGATTGAGGCTCTCGATGCGGGCGCAGACGATTATCTGACCAAGCCATTCTCCGTGGACGAGCTGCTTGCGCGCATTCGCGTGGCACTCAGGCGCGTGCAGTTTATGCAGGAGCACGGGCAAACGGGCGAATCCGTCTTCGAAAACGGCGGCCTCAAAATCGACTTTGCAGCGGGCTGCGTGTTCATCTCAGGCGAAGAGGTGCACCTCTCACCGATTGAATACAAGCTGCTGACGCTGCTTGCGCACAATGTCGGCAAGGTGCTCACACACAACATGATTCTCAAGGAAGTTTGGCAGAACACGCTGCCCAACGACACGCCGTCCCTCCGTGTCTACATGGCAACGCTGCGCAAAAAAGTAGAGCCTCCGCTGGGTCAGAAGCTCATCCAAACGCACGTTGGGATTGGATATCGGATGATGAAGTTAGAATAACATTCCGCCTAATTAGAATAGACGTTAAATCAAAATCCTTGCAACAGAAAGAAAAAGTCCCCGAAGTCGGGGACTTTTTTGGCGGAGAGTTAGGGATTTGAACCCTAGTTACGATTCCTCGTAAACACGATTTCCAATCGTGCGCCTTCGACCGCTCAGCCAACTCTCCACGTTGATTTTTCTCGGACGCAATGTGTATCATACACGAATGCGTATGATTTTGCAAGCCTTTTTCACGAGTTTGGACGCGCGAATTTTTGATCGAAATCGTGTCTGGTGATCGTTTGTTTCACACACCAAACCCGAATCTCGTCATCGTTGTGTGCTTGTGATAGAATAGATTAAATGCACCTGCCGCCGTCAACGCAGAGCACCTGTCCCGTGATAAACGAGGACTCGTCTGACGCGAGAAAAAGCACGGCTGCCGCGACATCCTCCGGCGTGCCTGCGCGCAGAAGCGGCGTTTCCTCGCAGATGCCCGCGATGACATCCTCCGCAAAACAGCGCGTCATGTCGGTCAGCACAAAGCCGGGAGAAACGCAGTTGACGCGGATGCCGCTGGGCGCAACCTCTTTTGCGAGCGCTTTCGTGTAGCCGATTACCGCGGCTTTGGAAGCGGAATACGCTACCTCGCAGGAGCCGCCGGTGACACCCCACATCGAGGAGATATTCACGATTGCACCGCGTTTTTGCGAGATCATCTCAGGCAGAACGGCGTTGGTGATCAGGAACATGCCCGTGACGTTTGTGTCCATGACGCGGTGCCAGTCGGAAAGCGTGGTGTCGGTGACCAACTGCGTCGGCAGCGCGATGCCCGCGTTGTTGACCAGCACGTCGACAAAGCCGAAGCGATCCTGCACGCGGGAGACAATCTCCTCTGCCTGCGATTCGTTCGTGATGTCACCGGAAACGAGCATGACGGAGCAGCCCGCCTCCGCGAGTTCCGTATAGAGTGCGCGGGCTTCCGCCTCCCGCTCGCGGTAGTGAATCGCGACACGGTGACCTTCCTGCGCGAACCTTTTTGCGATGCCCGCGCCGATGCCGCGCGAGGAACCTGTGACCAATACAGTATGTTTCATATGCACATTCTACCAAACGCGGCGCGGATGCGCAACGCGCTGATGAATGAGAAAGAGAGAGTATGAGCGAACAAACCCTTTATCTTGGCTGCCACCTGAGCAACGCAAAAGGATATGAAGCCGCGGGACGCGTCGCGCTGTCCATTGGCGCCAACACGTTCCAGTTTTTCACGCGCAATCCGCGCGGCGGCGGCGCAAAGGCCATCAATCCCGCGGACGCCGAAGCGCTGAACACACTCTGCCGTGAAAATCACTTCGGAACTTTGGTTGCGCACGCGCCGTATACGCTCAACCCCTGCTCTGCGGACGCCAAGGTGCGCGATTTTGCGTATCGCTGCTTTTCCGAGGATATTGCACGCATGGAATCGTTCCCCAATCAGGTCTACAACTTTCATCCCGGCAGTCACACGGGTCAGGGCATCGAGACAGGCGTTCGGCTCACGGCGGAGCTGCTCAACGACGTGCTGCAGCCGGATCAGAGCACGACAGTGCTGATCGAGACCATGTCCGGCGGCGGCTCGGAAATCGGCGGGATGTTTGAGCAGATCGCGGAGCTGCTAAGCCGCGTCACCCGGCAGGACAAGATGGGCGTTTGCCTTGATACCTGCCATGTGTTCGCAGCGGGCTACGATGTCAAGAACGACTTCGACGGCGTGCTGACACGGTTCGACAAGATCGTGGGTCTGCGGTGGCTGCGCGCGCTGCACCTCAACGACAGTTTGTTCGATCTCGGCTGCGGCAAGGATCGCCACGCGCGCATCGGCGAAGGATTTATCGGGTTGGATGCCATGAAAAGAATCGCGCACCATCCCGCATTTGCGGGACTGCCGATGATTCTCGAGACGCCGAACGAGCCGCCGGAACACGGCGATGAAATAAGGTTGCTGCGGTCTTTGACTTAAACCATTCCCGCATTCCGGTGAACAAAATATAGAATATATTCCCGCGCAAAGCGGCATGGAATTGCCCGCCGCGCGGGTTTGTAATATAATGAAACAAACAATTCACAGAAATTACCGATTGGTTACGATCTCACTTCACATCCGTATTCTATGTTACTGATAGTTTTCCGTTCGTCCTTTTCCAGCATTCGAAAGGAGCATACCGTATGGAAGCCGTCACAAAAACAGGCGTCAAAGAGCCGCATGATCTTTCGCCGCGCATACAATGGCTGCGGGATTACTATTTCCACGGCGATCAGCGCAAATGGAACAACGAGTTTGCGGCATTCACCACGGGTACGCCCTGGGACGAGGTGTTTGACGAGACGAGCTTTTTGATCGTGCCAGAGGTATACTCGTTTCTTTCGACCTTCCGCAAGTCGTTTCAAATGGCCGCGCGCACGATCGAGCCGCCGAAAGGCTTCTTCTCGCTCACGCTTCCGGAACGCCGCGCATGGATTATCAAGGAAGCCATCGTCAACCGTATGCCGCAGGAGATATTACCCGGCGATCTGATCGCAGGCGGGCGTTTCAACGTCATGGCCTCCCGCTGCTGGAGCAAGGACGAAGCAAAAGAACGCAACGAGTGTATGCTCGGCAAAGAGGGAATCCGCAAGGCGACATTTGCGTTTCAGGATCGCGGCTACGGCAACTGCGGCGCGACCAGTGGACACCTCATCCCCGACTATCCGCGTGTGTTACGTGAAGGGTTCGCCGGTATCAAGGCGGATCTCAAAGCGCGATACAATACGCTTTCTCCCGCCGAGCAGGCCGGAAAAAAAGGCGGTCAACTGCGCGGGATGTTGCTGAGCTGCGATATGCCAATCGAGCTCGCCGCAAAGTACGCAAAGCTCTGCGATTCGCTCGCGGTTGAAGAGCCGCTCTTTGCGCGTAAACAGGAGCTCTACGCCATGCGGGATGTTCTCCGGCGTGTGCCCAAGGAGCCTGCGCGGAATTTTTACGAGGCGCTTCAATCCCTTTGGCTTGCGCATATGCTCGTGCTCACGGACGAAAACTATCCCGGTGCGGGCGTTTCGTTCGGCAGAATCGATCAGTATCTGCTGCCCTACTGGGAGCAGTCGATGCGTGAAGGCATGGATCGAGAGTTCGGCAAGGAACTTTTAAAGTGCTTCTGGATGCACTGCAACTACGCCTACGACGCGATGATCCAGACCGGCAATCAGGGCATCACCGCGGGCTATGGTCAGCTCTTCAATCTCTCCGGGCTCGGCAAAGACGGCGCGGATATGACGAATGATCTGACGTGGGTCTTCCTCGAAGTCATCGACGAGATGAGCCCGATCCTGGAGCCCAAGCCGAACGTGCGCCTGCACAAGAACTCCCCCGACGCGCTCTTGGACAAGGTTGTGGACATGATCTCCACGAGTCAGGGCGCGCCGTTCCTGCTCAACTTTGATGAGCGCTCGATGGCCGGCATGCTGGAGGAGGCCAAGCGCGCGCAGGTCGAGCACCTGATCAACGAGGACAATGTGTTCGACTATGCATCCGTCGGCTGCCTTGAAAACACCATGTGCGGCAACGACCGCTCCGCGACCGTCGACTGTAACCCGAACCTTGTCAAAGCGGTCGAGCTCACGCTGGGCAACGGGCAGGATCTGATCGTCTACACCGATGCGCTCTGGGGCAACCCGTACCCCGCGGAAACGGACGCGCCCAAGACGGGCGATCCTCGGAAGTTCGCCGGTTTTGAAGCGTTCTACGAGGCGTTTCTCTTCCAGCTCAACTTCGTTATGGATCGCATGGCATGCCTCTATGATCGCTCCACCGAGCTGCGCGCGCAGTATGCGCCGACGCCGTATCTGAGCTGTCTCGTGCGCGGCTGCGCCGAGAGTGCGAAGGACTGCACGCAGGGCGGCGCGGAGCTTTCGTTCGTCACGGTCGAGGGCGTCACCTTCGCGACGGCGGTTGACTCTCTGCTCGCCATCCGCTATCTTGTCTATGACAAGCAACTCTGCACGATGGACACGCTGATCCGGGCCTTGCAGGCAAACTGGGAAGGCTATGAGATTCTACAGGCACAGGCGAAGAACCGCGCGCCGAAATACGGCAGAGACGATGACGCGGCGGATGCGCTCGCGCTCCGGCTCATGCGGGACTGGTCGGACATCGTCTGGGGCTACCGCACGAAAAGCACGAACGTGCAGTTCCGCCCCGGCATGCTCAGCTGGAACTACTGGATCGGCAGTGGCTTCATCCTCCCCGCGACGGCAGACGGACGCAAGCGCGGACAGTTTTTGAGCAACGCCATCTGCCCCGTCAACGGCGCGGACACCAACGGGCCGACCGGCAACGCGAACTCCGTCGGCAAAGCGCTCGGCGGAACGGACGCATACGGCAACATCGTCAACCTCCTGCCAAACGGCGCGAGCCACACGATCACACTCTCTCCCTCGCTCATGCGCGACCGCGAGCGACGCGAAAAGCTCAAGGCGTTTTTGCGCGGATACACGCAAAACGGCGGCACCGCGCTGCAGATCAATATTCTCGATGCGGAGACCCTTCGCGACGCGCAGAAGCACCCGGAGAACTATAAAAACCTGCTCGTGCGCATCACGGGATACAACGCGTATTTCACGAGCATCGGCAGAGAGCTGCAAAACGAAATCATTGCGCGGGAGAGCCACAATCGGTATTGAGCATCCCGCCAGAAAATACTCAAAAAAGAAAGACACTTGAAATCAATATGACGAAAATCCGCTACCTCGATATTCAGCGCATGTCCAGCGAAGACGGCCCCGGCCTGCGTACCACGATCTTCTTCAAGGGCTGTTCACTCGCGTGCGCCTGGTGCCACAACCCCGAAAGCATCGCAAAAAAGTTTCAGGTGCACTGGGTCTCCACGCGCTGCATCAGCTGCGGCAGCTGCGACAGCGTCTGCCAAAACGGCGCACTCACGCGTGACGAAGGCGGCGTACACATCGACCGCAGGCTCTGCACAGGCTGCTGCGCCTGCGTCTCCGCCTGCCCGACGCTCGCGCTGGAATGCAAAGGCATCGACGCAGAGCCGGAGGAGCTCTGCCGCGAACTTGTCAAAGACCGCGCATATTTTGGCAGAGACGGCGGCGTGACGCTCTCCGGCGGAGAGGCGCTCCTGCAGGACGGCGCGATCGAGCTGCTGCGCCTGCTCAAAGCCGAGGGCATCCAAACCGCGGTCGATACCTGCGGCATGGTGTTCACAGAGCAGTTGCAGGCGGCGCTGCCGTATACGGACATCCTTCTATACGACATCAAGCTGATGAACGATGCGGATCACATGCGCTGGACAGGTCGCGGCAACGCGATGATCCTGCGCAACCTCGGTGTCGCGGCGCTCTGGGCAAAGGGCAGCGGAAGACTCTGGATTCGCACGCCGATCATTCCGGGAGCCACCGATTCCGACGAAAACATCCGCGCCATCGGCGAGCGGATCAACGCCATCGGCGGCGCGGAACGCTGGGAGCTCTGCGCGTTCAATAATCTCTGCACGGATAAATACAAGCGGCTCGACATCGACTGGTCGTTCAAGAATGCGCCGCTGATCACAAAAAAGCGCATGGACGAGCTGCTAGTCGTAGCAAAAAGCACCAACGCCTGCAGCGACATCCGAGCAAGCGGCGCGCTGGCACAGGAAGACTAAATTCAAAACAACCAGACGACTCGAACAGGCAGACGATTTTGATCGGAGGGTCACGCGATGAAAACTCTCTCTTTTGACCGGATCGACCAGCAGGCCATCGAGATGATGGACTGCGACAGCAAGGTCGGCGTGCTCGCGACGCAGGATGAGAGCGGGTATCCGCATCTCTCGTTCATCTCGTCGATTCAGGCGCTGAACGAGAGCGCGCTGACGTTCGGACAGTTTTCCGCGGGTTTGAGCAAGCAGTTCATCGTGGATCGTCCGCGCGTCGGCTTCCTCGTGCTCAGCGCGGACAAGCGGCATCTCTCCGGCAGGGCAACCTACACTCACAGCGCGAATACGGGAAAGGAATACGACCTGTATAACAACAAACCTCTTTTTCGCTATAACTCTTACATGGGGTTTTATCGCATCTTCTATCTCAATCTGGAGCAAATCACACCTATTCGTCCGCTGCCGATGGGCGCGATCGTCGCAGGCGCAATCCTTTCCCGCATCAAAGCTTTTTTTGTGAAAAAGAGCGAAAAGAAAGCCCTGCCGCTGGTCGGGCAGCAGTTGTTTTCGCAGCTGGATTCACTGAAGTTCCTCTGCTACTATGACAAGAAGGGCGACGCGCAGATGTTCCCCGTCGTGCAGGCGACAAGCGCGGGCTCCGACCGCATCGCGCTCAGCGGGATTCCGTTCGGACACGAATTGCGAAACATTCCGGAGGACGCGAAGGTCTCCATCCTCTGCCTGAACCTCAAGATGGAAAGCGTGCTCGTCAAGGGTCGCTACCGCAAGGGCGTGCTGGACATCGAGAGAGTTTATAACTCCATGCCGCCGAAGATGGAATACGTCTACCCGCGCAGCGAGACCATCAAGGCTGTGCGCTCGTTCTAATCACAATCACACGCAAAAGCGGAGGAGCAATCCCCCGCTTTTTTCGCGCCGTTTGTTCCGGCGTCAATTATTCTGCTGTAAATACCGCGCGATTGTGTAAAGAAACTCCTTGTTGCCCGGCGGATAGTTGCCGCGGTTGATGAAGAGCTGGTCGAGGCGCTTCTGGTTTCCGAAGTTCCAGATGGCCTTGATCTCTTCGCGAACGTTGCGCTCGATCCGCGCGGGCTTGGTATTGCATCGCTCCGCCACCTTCGGATACAGTACGCGGGTGGTGCTGGTCACTTGCTCCTCCTGCATGATGAGTTCCAGCGTCATTGCCATCTGTACATAACCGAGCCGTCCTGACGGGGCACCGAGACGGAGTAATTCCTGATCAATTTTTGACCTCACCTGTCTGTCCTCCCTGTTATTTTTCACCCATAAACAGACATTAAACTACAAAATAACAGATTTCAATGGTTCCGCTATTCTTCGAGATTTATCGACGTAATCCGCGTTTTTTCGATCTTTTTGTATATACAACAATAGCAGAGTCAACTGACTTTTCCAATCAACGGAATGCTGTTTTTCCACAGCAAATGACTGACCCTTCACGTTTCAAAACAGAACTGATCACAGAGTGTGGACTTGGAGCCCGCTTCACAACGTTTTGGTAGTAAGCCGTCGATTGCACAATCCGAAGATCGCGTGATACAATGAATCATACGACTGATTCCCGTAAAATTTCGATTTGGAGGCGCGAAACCATGCTTTGGACACTGAAGAAAATCTGGTACCGCGTGTTTCAGTTTGTTCTCACAACCGGCATGTATCTCATGCCATGGCGCCAGCCGGAGCTGCTCAAAGGCCCCGGCAGCATCAAGCAACTGCCTGCGTTCATCAAGAGCAAGGGCGTAAGCAACGTACTGATCGTGACCGACGCGGTGCTGCGCAAGCTCGGTCTGCTCGACTCCTTCTTCGCCGCCTGTGACGCGGCGGGGCTCAAGGGCGTGGTCTATGACGGCGTCGAGCCAAATCCCTCGATCGAAAACATCGAAGCCGCGCGAAAGCTCTATCTCGACAGCAAGTGCGACGGCATCGTCGCGTTCGGCGGCGGCTCTGCAATGGACTGCGCCAAGGCCGCCGGCGCGCGCGTGGTCAAGCCCCGTCAGAGCGTCGCCCAGATGGGCGGAACACTCCGCGTGCTCAAGCGTCTGCCGCCGCTGTTCGCCGTGCCGACAACCGCGGGTACCGGCTCCGAGACGACCATTGCCGCCGTGGTCACCGACCGTGCAACGCACCACAAATACGCGATTCAGGATCTTTGCCTGATTCCCCGCTATGCCGTGCTCGATCCGGAACTCACCGTGGGACTTCCGCCGCACATCACGAGCACGACCGGCATGGACGCGCTGACGCACGCGGTTGAGGCCTACACCAACCTCTTCGCGCCAAAATCGACCGATAAACTCGCAGTTGAAGCGGTGAAGCTGATCTTCGAGAATCTGGAGAACGTCTATAAGGACGGAACGAACATCACCGCGCGCTACAATATGCAGCTCGCGGCGTTCTACGGCGGCGCGGCGTTCACGCGCGCTTGCGTGGGCTATGTGCACGGCGTTGCGCATACGCTTGGCGGGCTCTACGGTACCCCGCACGGACTTGCCAACGCGGTGATCCTGCCCTGCGTGATGGAGCGCTTTGGTCCTGCCGTTTACTATAAACTCGCGCGGCTCGCGGAAGCCGTCGGCATCAACGGCAAGGACGACGAGGAGAAAGCGAAAGCGTTCATCCGCGAAATCCGCCGCATGAACACGGATATGCGCATTCAATCAGGCTTTGACTTCATTCAGGAAAAAGACATCCCGCAGATGATCCAGTGGGCGATGAAGGAAGCAAACCCGATCTATCCCGTGCCCGTACTCTGGCACGAGTCGGAGTTCCGCGCGCTGATCGACTGCCTCCGTACGAACTAGGCACGTGGACAGTTTGCGATATGAACGGCAGATGCTTCTGCCGGAGATCGGTTCCAAAGGGCAGGCAACGCTTGCCTCTTCGGGCGTGTTCGTCGTCGGCTGCGGCGGCCTAGGCTCAACGCTGCTATACGATTTGTGCAGCATGGGCGTGGGCAGAATCGGCTTCTGCGACGGAGATACGGTCTCGCTCAACAATCTCAACCGCCAGTTTCTGCATACGCCCGCCGACATCGGCAGAAACAAAGCGCAGTCCGCCTACGAAAAGCTGCACGCCTATGCGCCGGAGCTGACGCTGGAAGCGTATCCGCATCATCTCAGCGACGAGAACGCGCAAGAGATTGTCTCACAATATGATCTGGTTCTGCTCGCGGTGGACTCGATCCCCGCGCGTCTGCTCGTCAATCGGGCGTGCGTTGCCAGCAGAAAACCGCTTGTCGACGCGGGTATCCACGGACTGCGCGGGTCGGTCTACACCTACCGTCCCGGCAAGACCGCCTGCCTCGCCTGCTACTACGGCAGCGCACCTGCAAAAAGTCCCGCGCCGATTCCGAGCTTCGCGCCGGTTGTCTCCGCAATCTCCTCTCTGGAAGCGCAGTGCGCTGCAAACATTCTGCTGGGGCTTCCGAATCCGCCTGATGGACGGATGCTGCTCTACGACGGAAGCAGCATGACGACGGAGTTTGTCTCGATCGCAAGAAATCCGGATTGTTCCGTCTGTTCCTGATATCTTATCCATACAAAAAGCAGGCACGCAGAAAACCGCATGCCTGTTTTTTTTGTTGGATCGTGTTTATTTCTTGTTTTTGAGTGCCGCCGCGACAAAGCCTTTGAACAGCGGATGCGCGCGGTTCGGGCGGCTCTTAAATTCTGGATGGAACTGCACGCCGATGTAGAACGGATGATCCTTGAGCTCCACCGTCTCGACGATGCGCTCGTCCGGCGAAACGCCCGACAGCACGAGACCCACGCTGGAAAGGCGGTCGCGGTAGTCGTTGTTGAACTCATAGCGGTGACGATGCCGCTCGTGGATCAGGGGCTGCGCATAGCACTTTTCGAGCAGCGAACCCGGCATTACCTTGCAGGGATAGGTGCCGAGGCGCATCGTGCCGCCTTTGTTGATCGTCGCGTACTGATCCGGCATGAAGTCTATGACCTTGTGCGGGCTGTTCTCATCAAACTCGCCGCTGTTCGCGCCGAAGAGTCCCGCGACGTTGCGTGCAAACTCGATCACCGCGATCTGCATGCCGAGGCACAGGCCAAGGTACGGAATGTTGTTCTCGCGCGCGTACTTCGCGGTCTGGATCATGCCCTCTACCCCGCGCACACCGAAGCCGCCGGGCAGCACGATGCCGTCGAGCCCCGCGAGCTTTTCCGCAACGTTCTTTGCGTCGATGGCTTCGGAATCGATCCACTCGATCTCGACAACCGCGCTGTTTTCATAGCCCGCGTGCCGCATGGCCTCCGCAACGGAGAGATACGCGTCGTGGAGCTTGACGTATTTGCCGACGAGACCGATCTTGACGTGCTCTTTGCTGCCGCGCACGCGATCCAGCATCTCGTTCCATTCCTTCAGGTTCGGCTGCGGTAGATCGAGCTGCAGCTCTCTGCAGACCACTTCGGAGAAGTTGTTGCGTTCGAGCATGATCGGCGCTTCGTAGAGCGTCTCGACCGTGAGGTTCTCGATCACGCAGTCGGGCTTGACGTTGCAGAACAGCGCGATCTTGCGCTTGAGGCCGTCGTCCACGGGACGATCGACGCGCATGACGATGATATTCGGGGTGATACCGGAGGACTGGAGTTCTTTGACGGAGTGCTGTGTGGGCTTGGATTTGTGCTCGTCCGAACCGGAGAGGTACGGCACCAGCGTGACATGGATAAAGAGGCAGTTGCTGGGACCTACTTCATGACCGACCTGACGGATGGCTTCGAGGAACGGCTGGCTCTCGATGTCGCCGATGGTGCCGCCGATCTCGGTGATGACCACATCCGCGTGCGTCGCGTCCGCAACGCTGTAGATGAAGCGCTTGATCTCGTTGGTGACGTGCGGAATCACCTGCACCGTCTCGCCGAGGTACGCGCCCGCGCGCTCGTTGGTCAGGATGTTCCAGTAAACCTTTCCGGTGGTCAGGTTCGAGAACCGGTTCAAGTCTTCGTCGATGAAGCGCTCATAGTGCCCAAGGTCGAGGTCGGTTTCCGCGCCGTCCTCGGTCACGAACACTTCGCCGTGCTGAAACGGGCTCATCGTGCCGGGGTCAACGTTGATGTAAGGATCGAGCTTCTGCGCCGCAACCTTCAATCCCCGCGCCTTTAAGAGTCTTCCCAGCGATGCCGCCGTGATGCCTTTGCCAAGCCCCGAAACAACGCCGCCCGTCACAAAAATATACTTCGCCATACAATCTCCTCCGTATCACATGCTAATCTATTTGGATTTTATTCAAACACGAATGCAAGCCCGACCGCGGGCAGGTTTTTGATATTCCATTTTGTCTTACGCGAATCGTTGTCAGAAAACTGCAAAAGCAACGCCCCTTTTTGAAAGGGGCGTCAAACAGGGTGGCTATTCCACCGTTACGCTTTTTGCGAGGTTGCGCGGCTGATCCACCGGACAGCCTTTCTGTACCGCGAGATAGTATGCCAAGAGCTGCATGGGAACAATCGCGCAAAGCGGCGCGAGCGTCGCATCCATCTGCTCAATCTGCCATTGTTCGTGAGAGTGCCCTGCGGCGCCTTCCCAATATCCGTTGGTGACGGCGAGCACATGCGCACCGCGCACACGGACTTCCTCCATATTGCTCGCAACCTTTGCCTGAAGCTCCGGTTGGGTGGCAAGGGCGACAACGAGGGAACCTTCCTCGATCAGCGCGATGGTGCCGTGCTTGAGTTCGCCGGCGGCATACGCCTCGGAATGGATATAGGAGATCTCCTTGAGCTTGAGCGCTGCTTCCATCGCGAGGGCATAGTCCATGCCGCGGCCGATAAAGAATACGTGCTTGACCGCAAACGAGCGGCTGGCAAAGAACTGAATCTGTTCCTTATTGTCGAGCACCTTCTGCATCGCAGCGGGAAGTTTGCTCATCTCCTTGAGCCGCTCGGTGATCTGCGCCTGCGTCATCTCGCCGCGCTTCTGCGCAAGATCCAACGCGCTTAAATACAGCACGATGATCTGCGTGAGATACGATTTTGTCGCGGCAACGGCGATCTCCGGGCCCGCATAGGTATAGAGAACGTGTCCCGCTTCACGCGAGATCGTGCTGCCTGTGACGTTGCAAACGGCCATCGTGTCGCAGCCGAGATCCTTCGCCCTGCGGAGAGCTGCGATGGTGTCCGCGGTTTCGCCGCTCTGGCTGATGACCATGAACGCCTCGCCTTTGCCGATCAGATGATCGCCATAGCGGTATTCACTCGCGATATCGATATCAACGCGAAGCTTCGCCATGTGCTCGATGAATTTTTTGCCGAGCATGCCCGCATGGAACGCGGTTCCGCAGCTCACGATGGTGATGCGATCAAGATTTTTCGCCCGCGCTTCATCCCAGGGGAAGCGGTCGGACTTGAGTGTGAAATCTTTTGCCACATACTGATCGAAGGTCTTGCGGAACGCATCCGGTTCCTCGCAGATCTCCTTCATCATGAAGTGCTCGTAGTTGCCTTTTTTCGCGGCTTCAATGTCCCAGTCGACATGCAGCGGGGTCTTTTCGATCTCTGCGCCGAACTCGTCGTAGAACTCAATGCCGCTCTTGCGAAGAATCGCGATCTGGCGATCCTGCACAAAGCAGACGTCTCTGGTGTATTCCAGCAGCGCCGGAATATCGGACGCGACGATGCTCTCGCCATTGCCGTGACCCACGACCATCGGGCTGTCCTTGCAGGTGCAGTAGATGGTCTCCGGATCGTCCGCGAAGATGATTGCCAGCGCAAACGAGCCTTCGAGCATCGCAAGCGCCTGCTTGAGCGCCATAAAGGCGTTCCCGCGGTAATAGTAGCCGAGCAACTGTGCCACAACCTCCGTATCCGTCTCGGAGACGAACACGCAGCCGTTTTTCACGAGCATGCTCTTAATATGAAGATAATTCTCGATGATACCGTTGTGAACGATCGCGATGGACTTATGCGTGTCCGTATGCGGATGGGCATTGACGTCCGAAGGCTCGCCGTGAGTCGCCCAGCGGGTGTGTCCGATGCCGCTCTTTCCGCTGACCGGAGATTCTTCTAATAAATTTTTCAGGTTCTCAATCTTACCTTTCGCCTTGCGCAGCGCGAGATCAGAACCCTGCCAAACCGCAACGCCCGCGGAGTCATAACCGCGATAAGCGAGCGAAGTTAAACCGTTCATCAGGATGGGTACGCAATTCTTGTCGCCTGTGTAACCTACGATTCCACACATGTAACTGGAATTCCCCCTTTGCTAATAAATGAAGCGTCCGATAATAAGCCGCCAACCGCCCACCCATTATCGAACGCAAAATCCTTCGGACATTATACAAAACGATTTGATCATCCGTCAAGCAAATTTTAACACGGGGCTGGCACAACTTCTTGCGCAGCCCCGTATTGTTAGATACATAATATGGAAGATGTGCCTTATTTTTGAGAGAAAAATTTATCGCCGTAGCCGTAATGTTCGAAGACGTAGTCGATGTCCTTATCGCCTCTGCCGGAAAGGTTGACGAGGATCGAACCCCGGCTGTTCTCGCGGGCATAGCGAATGGCATAGGCCAGCGCATGCGAGCTCTCGATGGCGGGAATGATGCCCTCATAGCGGCTGAGGAAGAAGAACGCTTCCATAGCTTCCTCATCCGTAACGCTCGTGTACTGCACGCGGCCGACGTCGTGCATGAACGCGTGCTCCGGGCCGACGGAAGGATAGTCAAGGCCGCTTGCGATGCTGTAGACGGGCAGCGGCTCACCCTTGTCGTCCTGCAGCAGCAGGCTCTCGAAGCCATGCAGCAAACCTTTTTTTCCGAAGGTGATCGAGGCTGCGTTGTCGCCGATGCTGACGCCGCGTCCCATGGGCTCGACGCCCACGATCTCGACGGGTTCGTCATAGAACGTCGTGAACAGTCCCGCCGCGTTGGAGCCGCCGCCGACACAGGCGGTGACCACATCCGGCAGAAGGCCGGTCATTTCCACAAACTGCTCTTTGGCTTCGATACCGACGACCATCTGGAAGTCGCGCACCATCTTCGGGAAGGGATGCGGGCCGACCACGGAGCCGATGCAGTAGATCGCGTCTTCGTATTCGCCGAGGTACGCAGTGAACGCCGCATCGACCGCTTCCTTGAGCGTCTTGAGGCCGTGCGAAACGGGGATGACACGCGCGCCGAGCATCTTCATGCGGGTCACGTTGGGCGCCTGCTTTGCGATGTCGACTTCGCCCATGTAGATGTCGCACTCAAGGCCGAAATAGGCGGCTGCGGTCGCGAGTGCGACGCCATGCTGACCCGCGCCGGTTTCGGCGATCAGCTTCTTTTTACCGAGGAACTTTGCGAGCAAGCCTTCACCCATGCAGTGGTTGAGCTTGTGCGCGCCGGTGTGGTTGAGGTCTTCGCGCTTGAGGTAGATCTGCGATTTGCCGAGCATGCGGCTGAGTCGCTCTGCGTGGTAGACCGGTGTAGGTCTGCCCTGGAACTCCTTGCGGATGCGGCGAAGCTCGCTGATGAACTGCGCGCTGTGGCAGATGGTCTCATAGGCATCGTCGATCTCTTTGAATACGGGAATGAGCTGCGGCGGCAAGTATGCTCCGCCGTATTCGCCGAAGCGGCCGTTTTCGTCGGGATAGAGCTTGACATAGTTTGTGAAATCTTTGTAGGTCATCTTCATGGTGTTTGTTCCTCGCCCGCCGTTGGCCGCGGACTTTCGTCCTTTCTCATTTTTAAATTTTTCTTGTTTTTTGCGGCAAACAAAAACGCCCTCGTTTCGACGCTTACGCCGAAACAAGGACGATGCTCTCGCGGTGCCACCTTGTTTCCCGATGATGAGATCGGGCTCTTTGTGGAAATGCCAACACATTCCCCGCGATGTAACGGTCACGACCCGTCGCAGGATACTCGTCTTCCCCTGCGCGCTCGGCGGTCCATTTGAACGATCGTTTCCTGCGGGGCTTTCACCAGCGCCCCTGCTCTCTAAGAGGTCGTATTCGTCCGTTATCTCCGCTTCACAGCTTATGGTCGGAATTATATATGATCGATTTCGGTTCGTCAAGCACTATTTTTTATGATTTTTTTGTAATCCTGTGCCGAAATCCGCTGTCATATATAACGAATCGATGAAATACGACGAAACGGTTGAAGTTAAGTGTGTTATATGCCATAATACACTTGATGAATGAAATAGTAACTTCCCGTATCCGTTCAGGCGGAACGGGCAACCGGAACCGCACGCATCTGCGAAAGGGTTCTGTTATGAAAAAAACGCTTGTGCTCGCGCTTGTCGCGCTGATGATCGTTTCGCTGTTCGGCTGCCGCAAAAAGCCGGAGGTTACCTATGTGGATACGCTGCCCTGCGATCAGGCGAGCGGATATACCTGGGTGGCCCGTTCCAGCGCGAGCGACACAGGACAAGTCTATATCGGGCAGACCTATCGCGACGACGAGACGTATGCGCTCATGGGCGCAAGCGGCGTGCTGGAAAACGCGTTTGCGGGCGTTGTACCAGGCATCGCGACCGTCCGCCTCTACTATGTCCACGCGCTGGACTGGGACGGCTCCAACAGCAGCGCAACGGGTACGGCATATTACGAGTTTCTCGTTTACGACGACCTGACCATCAGCCTTTTATATTCCGAGATCGAACTGCCGGATGAGTTCTAATGAAGTCGCATTACAAACGGCGCTCCAGAAGGAGCGCCGTTTTTGTTGCCTTACGTTATCGAACGTAGAGTCCCGTTTCGTTCCGGTCGATCACCAGCACCGTATCGGGCGCAATGTCGCTTGCGATGATCTTTCGCGCCAGCAGCGTCTCCACCTTGCTTTGCAGATACCGCTTGAGCGGGCGCGCGCCGTAGAGCGGATCGCTGCCCTCGTCGACGATATACTCTTTCGCGGCATCGGTGACATCCACCTTAAGCTGCCGCGCGGCAAGGCGCTTGTTGAGGTCGGTGATCAAGAGATCGACAATCTGCTTGAGGTCGTCCTTCTTCAGCGGACGATAGAACACGATCTCGTCGAGACGGTTGAGAAACTCCGGCCGGAAGGATTGCTTAAGCATCTGCATCACGAGATCTCTTGCGCTGTCGGTGATGCAGCCTTCGCGGTCGATGCCCTCCAGAATCACGTCCGAACCCAGGTTGCTGGTCAAAATCAGAATCGCGTTCTTGAAGTCGACCGTCCTGCCCTGTCCGTCCGTAATCCGCCCGTCGTCGAGCACCTGCAGCAGCACGTTGAGCACATCAGGATGCGCTTTTTCGACTTCGTCGAACAGCACGACCGCATACGGCTTTCTGCGCACGGCCTCGGTCAGCTGTCCGCCTTCGTCGTAGCCCACGTACCCCGGAGGCGCACCAATGAGACGGCTGACGCTGAATTTCTCCATGTACTCGGACATGTCGATGCGTACCATGCTCTTCTCGTCGTCAAACAGCGCCTGCGCGAGCGCCTTGGCAAGCTCGGTTTTGCCGACGCCGGTGGGACCTAAGAACAGGAACGAGCCGATGGGTCGGTTAGGGTCCTGGATGCCTGCACGGGAGCGCAGGATGGCGTCGCTGACGCGATCCACCGCCTCGTCCTGACCGATGACCCGCTGATGCAGAATCTCCGGCAGACGGAGGAGTTTGTCGCGTTCGCCTTCCATGAGGCGGGACACGGGGATGCCCGTCCAACGGGCAACGATGCGCGCGATCTCCTCCTCGCTCACGCGATCATGGAGATATGTCGTCTCATGCGCGCCGCTCTCGGCGAGCTTTTCCTCGCACTCGAGATCGGCGATCAGTTGCGGCAGCTTCCCGTATTTCAGCTCAGCTGCTTTGTTAAGGTCATACGCGCTTTCCGCTCTGGCAATCTCCGCGTTCGTGCGCTCGATCTCCTCGCGCAGCTGCTGCACCTTGCCGATGGCGGATTTCTCGTTTTCCCACTTCGCCTTCATCTCATTGAAGCTCGCGCGCAGTTCCGCAATCTCGCGCTGGATGTCCTCCAGATGCTCGCGGCTGAGCTTGTCCGTCTCCTTCTTGAGCGCTGCTTCCTCGATCTCCAGCTGCATGATCTTGCGGCTGCTTGCGTCGAGCTCGGTCGGCATGCTGTCGAGCTCGGTTTTGATCAGCGCGCAGGCCTCATCCACAAGGTCGATGGCCTTGTCCGGCAGGAAACGGTCGGAAATATAGCGGTGCGAGAGAGTAGCAGCCGCGATCAGCGCCGCGTCCTGAATCTTCACGCCGTGGAACACCTCATAGCGCTCCTTGAGGCCGCGCAGGATCGAGATCGTGTCCTCGACGGACGGTTCTTCGACCAGCACGGGCTGGAACCTGCGCTCCAGAGCCGCGTCTTTTTCGATATATTGGCGATATTCGTCGAGCGTCGTGGCTCCGATGCAGTGCAACTCGCCGCGCGCGAGCATGGGCTTTAAAAGGTTGCCCGCGTCCATCGCGCCCTCAGTCTTGCCCGCGCCTACGATATTGTGCAGCTCGTCGATAAACAGGATGATGCGGCCGTCGCTCTCCTTGATCTCGTTGAGAACGGACTTCAGGCGCTCTTCAAACTCGCCGCGGAACTTTGCGCCCGCGATCAGCGCGCCCATATCCAGCGCGAACACCTTGCGGTCTTTCAGGTTATCCGGTACGTCTCCGCGCACGATGCGCAGGGCAAGCCCCTCCGCGATCGCGGTTTTGCCGACACCCGGCTCGCCGATCAGCACCGGGTTGTTCTTTGTCTTGCGGGAAAGGATGCGGATCACGCTTCGAATCTCGTCGTCGCGTCCGATCACGGGGTCGAGCTTCTGATTTTTCGCAAGCTCCACCAGGTCCTGGCCGTACTTGGTCAGAACGTCATAGGTGTTCTCCGGATTATCGGTCGTCACGGGGCGGTTGCCGCGGACGGCTTTCAGCTGCTCCAGGAACGCTTTTTCCGTCACGTCATTTCGGGCAAGCAGCTTCTTGATCGAATCGTTCGCTTTTTTGATTAGACCTAGGAACAGATGCTCGACCGAGGTATACTGATCGCCCATCTCCTTGGCCCGTTTCTCCGCCTCGTTGAATGCCAGGTTGAGGTCCTGCGAGATATAGATCTGGTCGGAACCCGAACCCGTGTTGTAGGTCGGAAGGGCGTTGACCTCGCGATCCGCCTCCTGACGAAGGCGCGCAAGATCCGCGCCCGTAGCGGTGAGGATGCTGCCGATCAGCCCGTCCGGCTGCGCGATCAGGGCGTACAGCATGTGCGCCTGCGTCACCTCGGTATTCTTCCGCTCGCTTGCGATCTGCTGCGCGTTTTGCACAGCCTCGATGCTTTTTTGTGTTAACTGATTGACGTTCATACCCGTCACCTCCTGATTACAAGATCATGCCGCCGCCGTGGATATGGCTGACATACCGCTTTTCAACGGCAGTCACCGCAGCAGCGGGGTCATGGATGGTTTCAAAATATTGCTTGAGCGCGGAGTCCAATAGATTGATATAACCCGCGATACCGGAGCCGATCTGCTCGTTGGTGAGCGTTTCGTCGGTCAAGCGGAGCTTTCGCAGATAGCGTCCATCTTCGATGGCGCACTCCACACGTCCGATGTACTTGTTCTCGATCTGCGTCCAGAGCTTGAAAAACTGGAGCATCGCGAGCACAAGCGCGCTGTTCTGGCTCCGCACGGACACGCGCAGCTCGCCGAGCAACGGACGCGCGTTTTTGTAGAGCTCCACGCTGTAGCGCACGCTGGGATTGTATTTGTAGTCCAGCGCGCTGCGCAGGGAGAACATCGATTCCGACGGCTGCAGCTGCGGCTCAAACACGCTGCCTAAAAGCATCTGCTCGATGGCAGAAAACACCTCACGCATGCGCTTTTCGGGCGTTGTGTAGCGAACATAGTCCGCGAGAATCTGATTGATCATCGCCGACCGGCTCGCACCCGCCTCATATGCCATGCGGTCGATCTCCTGTACGATTTCGTCCGACAGGACAAGCGAATACACGCTTTTGTTCATTGATATCACCTCACGGTCTGATACGATCATTATAGCAACGTCGTTATACTTTGCAATCGTTGTTAATAACTTTATCGACGATTTTGCAATTCTTTCACGATTTGACTATACTGAATTCGCAATGCTTGAGAGAGAGAACAAACCAGCATGAAATTTAACTTTGACGAGATCGTCGACCGCTCCGGAACCGGCAGCATCAAGCTCGAAGCCGGAGAGAAGATCAACCCCTTCTTGCCGAAGGAACACATCCCGCTATGGGTGGCGGACATGGATTTTGCTTGCGCACCGGAGATCATCAGCGCGATGGAAACGCGGCTTTCGCGCCGGATTCTCGGATACACGAATCTCACGGAAGAGTGTAAACAGAGCGCCTGCCGCTGGGTTTCGCGTCGGTATGACTGGCAGCCGGACGCGGAACAGATCGTGTTCTCCGCGGGCATCGTCAGCGCGCTGTTCGCCGCGGTTGCGCGCCTGACCAAGCCCGGCGACGAGATCTGCTTCCTGACCCCCGCGTATCATCCTTTTGACGACGCAGTACGCAAGCAGGGACGCACGCCTGTATATTCGCGCATGGTGCGCGAGCACGGGCACTGGAAGATCGATTTCAGCGATCTTTCGGAGAAGCTCAGCCGCCCGGATGTTGCGATGTTCTTCCACTGCAACCCGCACAACCCTACCGGGCGCGTGTTCACGGAAACGGAGCTCAAGCGGCTCGGCAAACTCTGCTTCTCCAACGATGTGTTCGTGGTCAGCGACGAAATCCACGAGGATTTGACACGAAGGGGTCAGATGCATATTCCGCTGCAAAAGCTCTTTCCGCTGGAGAAGCGCATCATCACCTGCACCAGCCCCAGCAAAAGCTTTAATCTCGCGGGCAACAATCATGCGCACCTGTTTATTCCCAATGACGCGCTGCGCCGCGACTGGACAAAGAACTACTACAATGGTCACCCGAACGCATTCTCCAACGAGGCGACGATTGCCGCCTACGACCGCTCCGAGGATTGGCTGGAGGAGCTGCGGGACTATCTGGACGAGAGCTTCGCGATGATGAAGCAGCTTCTGCACGATCGCCTGCCCAAGGCGCAGTTCACGATTCCGGAAGGAACCTATCTCGCGTGGGTCGATCTCTCGGAATACGGAATCAGCGAGCAGGAGCTCAAACGGAGGATTTCGCAGGCGGGTGTTTTTGTGCAGTTTGGCCATGACTTTGTGGACAACGCGGACTACTTCATGCGCGTGAACCTCGCGAGTCCGCGAGCCGTCGTGCGCGAGGGTCTGGAACGAATCTGCAGCGCACTCGAATAAAATTTTTCGCCGAACAGAAATACACCGCCGAAACGGAAGAATCGGCGGTGTTTTGTTGCGCACTCGTTACATGGTTTTCTTGTAGTAATAGGTATCATGAGCTAATTTGCTCGCGCGCTCGTAACAAAGCGTGTTCGCGCAAGTGAGATGTGCAAAATTACATCAACACAACATAGTGTAGCAAGACATTGTGTGATCCATTTATACTTGTGCATGAGAAAATTGGCATTTTCTCTTGGATTTTCGATGATGGATCGACTGTATCTCCGTGATTTTTGATACGGCAAAAAGAATTTTTATTATTTTCAAAGTATTTCCGATTCGTAACGAGAATGTAACAGCGCTTTTGTATGCTATGTCACGATAGCAAAAAAAGGACGACCGTTGAACGTATGAACAAAAAGCTTTCGAGAAAATTCTGGATCCTGATCGCCATTCTGCTTCTGGTAGGAGCGGGCGTGTTCGGCATCTACAGCCTCAGAGGCGACAACGCGCTCGTCGCGTCCAACCCCGCGGACATCAACGAACTGCAGCAGGAGCCGACGCTGGAAGCGATTGCGGATGAATCGATCCCGCTCGCCGGCGGCAACAATGCAGAGGTGATTCCGCTGACGACAGATGAAGTGCCTGTTGCACAAGCAACCCCGACACCCGCGTCTACGGCAACACCAACGGCTACCCCGACGGCTACCCCCACGGCAACACCCACAGCAACGCCGACACCCACGCCGACGCCGACTCCCACGCCGACGCCGACGCCCACCCCAACGCCGACACCTGCGTCTTCCACAGCAACGCGTCTGCTGGATCGCGCGAACACGTTGCTGTCGCTGTTCAATGCGTGCACGAGCAATGCCGAAAAGCGCGCTTTGCTCGGCATCACCAACAGCAATTTCAGCAACGATTCGTTCCGCGCGAAACTGCTCTCCGACCTCGGCGGTTCCTGGGAACAGCTGGAGGATGAAGTGGTCGATGCCACGCAGTATCAGCAGGGCAAGACGCTCTATGTGCAGGTCTATATGAGCGGGCTTCGCACAGAGCTCGTGCCGGTCGTTTACACGACGCAGAACAGCGATCTCTCCGGCAACCAATGGTCGACCAACCTTGTCTACAACGACGACAACGCCCTCTGGATGGAGTACACGCAGAAGCATCCGTACAATGACTCCCGCGTCGGATTTGGCATGACCTCGCTCGGCAACAATGAGGACGGCTGGGAGGAACTCAAGGACGTTATGGAAACGAGTCCCGTTTGGGAAGAAGTCGTGGTGACGGATACAACCGATCCGGTTGCGCCGTAATAAACAACAGCACAGCAACACAAAAACGGACGGCACACGCCGTCCGTTTTGCTTTCGTTCATTTGCTATTCGACATAGTCTCTCGCCACATACGGGCTGGTATAGGCCCGCAGCAACGCGCCGTAGTCCGGCGTGAACTCAAGTACATCCCCCACGCGATACGATTTTGCATGCGTGAGGTCGACGATCAGATGATCCGAACTCGCGCCGATGATCTTGATGTCTTGATCACGCGGGGTCAGCCCGTCCGCAACCGTGTCCTGGCGGCCGATCTTGCAGATGCCGCGAATCTGGTCGCCAAGGCTTTCAAACGTCGGGTGTTCGCCAAACGCGTTTGCGCCGCTTTCACCGATCGGCACCGAGGGCTTTCGCTGCACCTCGATAAGCCGGGTTGCAAGCGTGAACGCATCGCCGTATAGCCCGTTCATGACGCGACAAGCGGCGGTGTCGTTGCCCAGGAAGATGGATTCGCCGAGCCGCAGATGATTGACACACTCCGGCACGAGACCGCGCTTGAGCAGCCCAAGCGAGCTGCTGTTACCGCCGGAAACGATCGGAATCGGCAGTCCCGTCCGCTCGCGCAGCTCTTCCACAATTTTGCAGAGTTCGCCGAGGTTGTTCTCGTCCGGGATGATCGCGCCGTAGCAGGTCAGGTTTGTCCCGATACCGTATAGTTCAATCCCCTGTTCCTCTTTCGCCGCGTCCGCCGCGCGGTAGATTGCGTCCCGTTCCAGAAACAACAGCCCTTCGCGCAGGTCGCCGAGGTCGATCATGAGTATAATCTTGTGCGTCTTCCCCGCGGCTTTGGCAGCGGCTCCCAGCGCGCGGATGGTGTCGATCTCGGAAACGAGGCTGATATCCGCGAGCGCAACGGTCTCCTCCGCCTCCTCCGGCGCGGGCGCGCGCAGTAGCAGTTTGGGTTTCTCCGTTTTGAGCCGTGCGAGGTTCTCCGTCCGCGCATCGGCAAGCATGGCTGCCCCGCTCTCTTCGAGCACGCGAACAATCCGCTCATCCGCGCAGACGACCTTCGTCACCGCAGCGATAGAGACGCCGTTCTCCGCGCAGAGCGCGTGGAGCATATCGATATTGTGTTTGATCTTCGTTAAATCCGCCGTGATGCGCGGGTAAGTCGCCATAGGTACCTCTGTTGTTTAAACAAAACGTAATGTCGATCGGAGCAGCTGTTTGGCTGCCTGCGGGTTGGTTTTTGCGAGCACGCCGAGCGACGCCATGATGTAACTTTCGTCAAACGCGAGACGCATGGCGCCCGGCTTGGGAAAGAGCATCGCTCCGCCCGCGTTGCAGTCCGCAAGTCTGCGGAGGATGGTTTCGCGCTCCGGCAGCCGCGTCAGCGCGCCGCCCGTACCGATCAGCGTCTTCACCTGCGTGAGATCCTTGCCTTCGGCAGCGGTCGCCCTGCCCTGCGGCGTGTAATAGTGCCGCAATCTGCCCGCGTGGCGGTTGATCGCCGTCAAGCCCGCCTCCAGGCAAAGGCGTGACGTCAATTTGAACTGTTCTTCCGTCCTCGGAATCGGCTGATAGTCCCACATAACCGCGCCAACGTCCAGATTCAGTTCGCGCGAAAGCTTCGCTTCACCGATCTGCTCCACAAGATGATGCGCGTTGACGAACAGCCCAAGATCACCCTCGACCGTGCGCTTGTTGAACGGCTCCGGCGAGGTCAGCAGCTGGGCAATTTCGTCCGAACCCTGCGTAACCGAATGCACGTCCGTGGTGGCCCCGCCGATATCCAACACGCAGAGATCGCCGATCTCCTCATAAAGCAGCATCGCGGCTTCCATGACGGCGCCGGGCGTTGGGAGAATCGATCCCGTAACGAGATCGCGAATGTGTTCCATGCCCGGCGCGGAGACGATGTGCTTCTCAAACGCCGCGTGGATCACCCGCCGCACCGGCTCGATATTCAGCGCGTCGAGGCGCGGGTAGACGTTCTCCGCGATGTAGGCGGGGATTCCTGCCTGCTCGAAGATCGCGCGGATCGCGGATTGATTCTGTGCGTTGCCCGCGTAGAGCACAGGCGCCCCCGTGCCTTCTTCGGCGATGCGTTTTGCGTTGTAGAGCGCGGTTTCGCGCTCTCCGCCGTCCGTTCCGCCCGCGAGCAGGATCAGATTCGGTTTGATCGCGCGCTGTTCCGCGAGGTCGTTGTCGGTGAGCTTTCCCGCTGTCGTTTGGCGCACGATTGCGCCCGCACCGAGGGCAGCGGCTCTCGCCGCGCTGACGGTCATATCGTAGACCAGCCCGTGGACGCACATCTTTAAGCCGCCTGCCGCGCTGGACGAGGCCAACAGCTCGCCGTAGTCGAGTGCGCTTACGCCAAAGTTTGCTTTCAGTGCGTCGATGGCGCAGTTTAGCCCCACGCGCACGTCGCCTTCGACCACCGTCGTTGCGGCCTGTCCCTGCGCCAGAAGGCGCGGAGAATCGCCCAACGCAAACGCGCTGACAAGCGTGGTCGTGGAGCCGATCTCGGCGACGAGTAAGTCCGCGTACATGTTATTCCTTTTCGCGGCGTTCGCGCTCTTTGACTAAGAATGTGGCAACATGGTTCCCATGCGTGCCTCTGCCGAAGCCCGCGTCCGCGCCGGATTCCTTCGCGCGGTCACCGTCCACCTGCGTGCCGCCCGCGGCAAAGAGGAGTTTGTCGCGCACGCCCATCTCCCGCGCGATGCGGTCGATACGCGCGATGTTCTTATAGTGAATGTCGTCATGCGAGATGATGACCGACGCGAGCATCGCGTCCGCGTTGAGCTCGATGGCGGCGCCGACGAGCTTCTCCGGCGGGACGGACGTGCCGAGATAATGCACCTCGATGCCGTATTTTTCGATGCCACCGTGCTTGATGTCGATGATTTCACGCAGGCCGACCGAGTGCTCGTCCTCGCCGATGGTGCCGCAGATCACGCGCATAGGCTTCGTTTCAATCGCCGCGCGCAGCTCCTCCTCGCCCAGCACGTCCGGCTCGGCGGGGATCACGAGCGAAGCGACGTCGATGTCGAAATCGACCTTGCCTTTGAGCTCGATGCGCGTGCCCTCCGCGCGGTGCAGCACCTCGCGCGAGATCACGGCGATGTCCTTTAGGTTCATGCGCTTTGCGCACTCGATGGCCGCGGCTTCCGCAATCTTGCGCTCCGCGGGGAAGCAGAATGTCAAGAGGACAGTTCCATCCGCAAGCCACTCCATCTCCGGACGAATCTTCGTAGCACTGGGTTGGGCAAACGATTTCACCGCGTCCATGCGCAGATAAACGTTGTCATCCTCGTCGAGCTCGTCGATATAGACGATCTTTTCCGGTTTTTCGAGCGTGCAGCCGCCGATGAGCGCGGCGGGGTTCTTCGGATCGCCGCCGTATTGGACGACGTTGTTTCTCCCAAAGTGCGCGGTGACGGGCGCCATATAGTCCGGCTCGCGCTTGAACACCGTGCCAGCACCGATTCCGGCGGAGAGCTTGCGTGCGATTCCGTCGCCGTTGCGCTCCGGGAAAAGTCCGCTGTCGACGAACATGCCGCTCTCGACTGCCGCGAAATAGCCGCCCTTCTCTATCATCTCTTCGAGGAACAGCACGGCGCGTTCCGTCAGCTCCCGCGATTTCTCGCTCAGATAACCGTCTTTTTTCAGCTCGACCATCTCCATCAAGCCGTCGAGCCCGACCAGCGTCTGCTTCGCGGTATCGCAGGCTTCGATGTTAAAGATGTGCCAGGGCACATTGCGCCCTTCGTCCGGCGTAATCGTGGACTGGATATCCGCGCTCGTGAGTTTGCTGACCACCATGTTCAGCACATGGGTCACCGTCGCCTCGCGCGTGCTGGATTCGATGTATTTGGTGTTCATCTGCGCGCGCATGCGATAGCCCGTAAAGAGATTGCGCAGCGCCACAGCGTATGGAAGATCCATATAGACGCAGGGTCCCGGCGTCGCCGTCGGCGGCACGGTGGAAAGGCAAATGTTCTCCTTGGGTACACCGACCTTGTTGCTGTAGAGCGCGTTGATCGCGTGCTGTACCATCAGCTCCGGCATGACCTTCCACGCATCGCGTGCGGTGGCGTTCGCATTGTGCGCGCCGTCAATCTGCGCCATGTTGCCCCAGGCGATGAGCTGCTTGCTCTCCGCGGCGTCCACAAACGAGCGCAGCATGTTGATGTTGCGATAGATGACATTGTACTGCGGGTCTTGATGGCAGCCGTTGACGCCCTCTTCCGCGAACATGACTGCGATATCGGGTCCCGCAACGCCGCTGACGTAGCTGTGATAGTTAATGGGTCTGCCCACCTCATCCTCGATCAGATCGAGCGCTTTTCTCTGGGCGCGCACCTGCTTGCGGGTGATCGGTACCCCGCCGCTGCCCTGCGGCGTGCCCTCGATCAGACCGTCGTAATGGCTTTGTCCCGACGTACGGATGACCATGATGTGATCCGCGCCGTGGTGCGCCGCCATGCGCATGCGCCTGATGTCGTCCTCAAACCGGCCGCTTGCGATCTCGGTTGTGATGACCGGCATCGGCTGCGGGTCGACATCGCCGAAATAATGCGCGGGCGGAAGCGGCACGCCATCCTTGAGCGGTTTGCTGCAATCGTGATACGTAAACGGCCCCATGGTGAGGTTCGGCGCGGGCTCGCGCCAAGTCCACCCCTTGCGGCGCGGATGATAGTGTTCGAGGTCTTCCAGAATTTTCGCAACGTCGATATTTTCTTCCGGATTCAGACGATACTCGCTCATTGTTTGCCTCCAAACAGGCGCGCGGCCTCATCCATGTTCGCGTGAACGAGCAGCGCAAGGCCGGCCTCGCGAATCCCCTGCCCTGTGTGCTTGCTATAGCGGTAGACCACATTGCCCGCACCGTGACCCAGCAGGCTCTTTTCGACGCAGCCGTCGACAATCGCCTTTGCCTCCAGCGAGCTAAAGCCCATGCGCAAGAGCACGCTGCGCTCGATGGCGGGCGAGGTGTTCTCTTTCGCGAGCTCCAGCAGCGGATCGACCAGCTGCCCGGTCAGCGCCCAGAAGCGCGCCTTGAGCTCCTCGTCTGTGAGGTTTTTCAGGTGCTCATGTCGTGTTTGAAAGTCATCTTCGCGTTTGATCATATGTTCCTCCCGATATTGTTCAGGATCTATTACTGTTGGAGTGTTTCGCGGACGAACGACTCGCTCGTCTTCGTTTCTTCCGCGAGAAACGCGATGTCGCCTGCTGTCGGCGCATGGTCGATGGTTCCCGCGGCGTGGGTGATCAAAGATCGGCGCATATGGTCGAGGTCGACGTCCACCGCGTGCAAAAGTGACGGATGCGCGGGGAGAATGATACTCTCGCCGACCACCTCGTCTCTCGGATCGCCGAGCGAAACAGCGATTCCGTTCTGCCGCGCAAAGCTCAGCTGCGCGCTGCCGTGTTTGCCCGCGCCCGTGTATTCCGTCTCCTGCACGACGATAACGGCATCTTCCGGCAGCTCTTGTGCCAGCGAGATCGCGGCGGCAAGGCTCGTGTTGCCCGCAGGCCCACGCTCGATGCCCTCCAAACGCGCGAGAAGTTCGGTGGTGTAGAACACCTCACCCTGATTGACCGTCACGTATCTGTCCATATAGCGAAGCGGTCTTGCAGCGCTTCTGGGTACATCACTGCGATCCGGCCAGGTGGAAAACGGCATGCCAAACCCGGTGTGTCCGGTCGTAAACGATTTTCGGTTGAACTGCGTGTCGCTCGCCATGTGCAAGCCCTTGAGGTTGACGCTCGCGGCGACGATCACGGGGTTGCAGTTCGCTTTCATGAGCCCGCGCGCGGTTCCGGTCAGATTGCCGCCGCCCGCGTTGGTGCAAACGACCACGTCCGGGTCTTTGCCGAGCTGATCGCGGCACTGCATAGCTACCTCATAACCAAGCGTCTCGATGCCAGCGATGCCGAACGCGGTGTACAGGGAGGCGTTGAAATAGCCCGTGTCTTCGAGCATCCGCAGCACCGTATAGAACAGCTCCGGGCCTACCGTGAGCTGCACAACCTCCGCACCGAGCGCTTCGCACTTGCGCGCTTTTTCGATGATTTCCGGCTGCCCTACGCCACGAGAGTCGTAGCACTCCTGTATGACGATGCATTTTAAGCCGCTCTTTGCGCTGCAGCTTGCGACCGCCGCGCCATAGTTCCCGCTCGTGGCGGAAAGCGCACCCTTGTAGCCCATGCGCTTTGCATGGTGGATGCTCGTCGCAGCCCGGCGCACCTTGAAGCTCCCGCTGGGGTTTGCCGCCTCATCCTTGACGAAAATGCGCGCGCCATAGCCGTCTTTACTGAGTTTGCGCACAAGCGCCGTGATATTCTTGAGTTCGATCAGAGGCGTGTTGCCGATCGCAAACCCGCGCTGAATCTCGGCGACATCCTCCAGCGTATATCCGGTGGATGCCATCATCCGCTCGTAGTCAAACGCGATGGAGCCGCTCTCGAACTGCTTGTAATCCACGCCGACCGCGTTGCGGATGATCTCCGCTTTACGCGCCATGACGGCGGAAAAGCTGTTGTCTCTGCTCATTTTGCGTCACCTCCGAAGAGGAACACGAATGCCTCGTCCCCTGCCTTCTGCAGCTCCGGCACGAATTCGCCGAAGCTGTGGGAATAGTGCGGATGCTCGTCCACGAGCGTGCCCGAGACGACGCGGCCCGTGCGCGTGGTCACCGTTACCGCGCTGCCCAACGTTGCGTCAGCGTGCAGGTACCCTTTCGTCCACTGCTCCAACGGCACAGATTTTGTGTCGTCCGGCACGGCGGCGGAGCGCTGTTCGGGCATTAATATGATGCTATGAATGCGAACCCAATCACCTTGTTTTGCCATATTGTCTACCTCGTTCGGCCGTTTATGCAAGCAAGCCTTGCTCGATTTGATCGCGCATATCTTCGAAAAAAGCCTCTACAGCAAGAGCCCTTCCTCGATCTGATCTCTGAAATCTCCCATAATCGCGTGCGGAACGGGCAGGTCGATCATCGTCTTGAGTCCAGGCCGCGCATTGATCACGTGCGGGATCATGTTGACGCACATCGCGATGGTGCCGATGCCGCCGTCAACCTCCGGCTGAATCTGCATGTGCACGGGCGGCGTGCCTTCGAGCGTGATATAGTCGCCCGTATGCGTGCCGCCGAGTTCCGGCTCGATCTGCTGCGGATGGATCATGTCGATCTTCACGCGGCCGTCTACGTACCCCTGTCCCGTCATGTTCACGCCCGCAACGTTTCCGCGCGCGGCAAATCCATAAGGAGACTTGCGGTCAACGTCGGTCAGAATCGGCGCCATCTGCTGCGAGAATTCGTCGATTCTCCAGCCCAGCGCCTGCGAAATCATACCGACACTTTCGGCAAAGCCGACGTGCCCCGCGAGCTCGCCTTTGTCCACACCTTCCTGAAAGGCTTCCGGCGTTAAGCCCACGCCCTGCTCCTGCATAACCAGCGGCCCGAACGGCGAGAGCGAGTTGACTCTGCGGCAGGTGACTTTGTCGACCTGCGTCATACAGCCGGTCAGGCAGATCGCGAGCAAGTCCATCATGAGTCCCGGGTTGATGCCCGTACCAAGCACGGTCACGCCGTGCGCTTTCGCGACTTTGTCGAGTTCGCGCGTGAGTTCCGGCTCCTTCGCGGCGGGATAGCTCATCTCCTCCGCGGTGCTGATGGCGTTGACGCCGCGGGACAGCACCTTCACGAGCTTTGGATAGACTTCCTTCGTGAACGAGTCAGTCGCGACGATGCAGACGTCGGCGCTTTTTTCCGGCAACACCTCGTCGATGTTGTCCGAAACAATCACGTCCGCGCGATCGCCGCGCGGCAAATCGAGCAGCGCAAAGATGCTCTTGCCGACGCGATTCGGATGCAGATCACAAACGCCCGTGATCTCCACGCCCGTTTTTTGCAGCAGCACCTTTGTGATGCCGCCGCCCATCGCGCCAAATCCCCAAACTGCTACCCGGATATTCCGCATACCGTTCCTCCTGCCGTTTCGGCAAAGAAAATTGAGGTGATGATTCTATATGAGATTGCTCGTTTCTTTTAAGAGTGAAATGAAATCAGTCGAGATTGAGCTGCCGTTTCGGCACGAAAAAATCTTCCTGGCGAAGACCGATCTCCTCGATCATCTGCTCGACATAGGCAAGATTTCCGATCTGGAGCGCGTTGTGGCAGTCGCTGCCCATCGAAAACTGTAACCCCGCGGCATACGCGCGGCGTAGCATATCCGCACCCGGCGCACGCCATAGTCCGGAGATCTCCAACGCGATACTGTATTTTTTGCAGAGCGCGATCACCGCGTCTTCCCACTGGGTCAGAAACGCGGTGCCGACGAGCTCGTCATACGCGGGCAGCACGGTCGAGTGTCCGAGGATGTCTACGCGCTGGGTCGAGAAGGTCTTCTCCATCATCTGAATGATGTATGCAAGGTAATAGCGGCTCATGTCCGAAGAATAGTTCTTCTCATAGTGATCCGTATGCCCCGACCGTTTGGAGAAGTATGCATTTAACGGAACGAAACCGCCGCGTCCGTCCGGCATGCTGTGTACACTTGCGATGATGTAGTCCAGCTGGTCGTCCAGATTGTCCGGCAGGTTGAACTTGTGCTCCACGTTCACTTCCGCGCCGCGATAGACGGGATATTGTTGCAGCACTTCCAGGTAGTTCTTCACATCGTTGAGCGTATAGATGCCGCAGCAGAACAGATGATCGGAGACACCAAGGATATGCCCCTGCTGCTGTTCGACCGAAACGAGGTCCTGAATCGGGAACCGCGCGTCGGACATATTCGTATGGGTGTGCAGGTCGTAGAGTTGCATGGTGTTCTCCTGTCGTTGTTTCTGCCGCGCAGAGACGTTTGATTTTGCATAAAATCGCCCGGCGCTTATACAATATACCATGAACGCGCACTCGAAAACAAGGGCGCGGGCAAAAGCAAGCTTGTAAAATCGGCATTTTTTACACGGGCTGATTACGCTTGACAGCGTTTGGCTCTGCCCATATAATGCAAGCATACAACCGAATCATCCACGAATTGATTGTTTTTTTTCGTTACCCGCGCAAAGAATTTTTAGGATAGGGAGAGCATTTCATTCATGAAACCTGCGATATTATATTATTCCTACAACGGCGCAACCCGCGCGGAAGCGGCAAAGCGCGCGACGGCATCCGGCGCGGATGTGTTTGAGGTACTGGAGGAAAAAAAGCGCGGCCTTTTCTCCGCGTTTTACGTTGGCGCGCCACAAGCGCTCGGCAGAAAAACCTCCGCGATCAAACCGCTCTCCATCGACTGGAGCCTGTACGATTCCGTGACGCTGATGGCGCCCGTCTGGGCGGGTCATCCCGCGCCCGCGTTCAACTCCGCGTTGGAATGCATCCCCAAGGATAAAATGCTGCACGTTGTGCTCGTCTCCGGCGGCGGCGAAACGCCGAAGAGCAAGGAAGCGACCATCGACATTCTCCGCAAACAGGGGTATTCGCTGGCTTCCTATGAGGACGTCAAGTCCGGCCAGGCACCGAAATAAGCACACAAACGAGAAAGAGCGTCCGGCTTCGCCGGACGCTCTTTTGCATACTGTAACATATCTACCGTGTCGAACAATACCGGATCAGCTCTGCTGCGACGCTGACCGCGATCTCCGCGGGCGTCTCCGCACCGATGTCGAGCCCGATCGGCGCATGCAGCCGGTCAATCTGTGCTTGCGAAAGGCCTTTCGTAAGAAGATGCTCCCGAATCTGCGCGATCTTTTGTCTGCTGCCGATGCAGCCGATGTAGTCCACCTCCGAGCGCAGCAGCCAACTTAGAATCTGCTCGTCCGTCGCGTGCCCGCGGGACATCACGATACCATGATCGCGCTTGGTGATCTTTATCAGCGGTTCGATTTGCGCATAGTCGCTCAGGATCACACGCTCCGACATCGGAAAGAGTTCCTGCTTCGCGAATGCTTCCCGGTCTTCGACGACCCAAATGCGATACTCCAGCAGCGCGAGCTGCCGCGCCATGCACTGCGCGACATGTCCGCCGCCAAAGAGGATCACGCGCGGCGCGGGCAAAACCGGCTCGATGAGCCAGCGCGGCTCACCTTCGGTCAACATCGCTTCTTTCGGCGGGCATGACAGCCCGCAGACGGAACATAGTTGTTCGGAAGAAAGCAAGCTCGATTCCCGTGCGCAGTTGTTTGGTAGTTCGCAGACGAGATACGCTTCCTGCGCTGATTCCAACGAAATTCGGATCAGCTTTGTAAGCTTCTCTCCTGCTTCGCCGGAAAACGGTCGAAAAAGAATCGTAACACTTCCCGCTGCGCTGCCCGAAACATCCGCGTGAATGTCGTAGGAACGAATCGCGCAGGTGTTTTCGGCAAGAAGCATGACCGCGTCCTGACGAGCGAGGGGCTCCATCGAGCCGCCGCCAACCGTTCCGGTCTGCGCGCCCGATTCTGACACGACCATCGCGGTCCCGACGCCGCGCGGCGTACTGCCCGCGCGCGCAACGATTGTCGCGAGCATCGCGGTTCTGCCGGCAGCGAGTTCGGTTTCGATTGCCGTGAGCAGCTGCGCGTCCAAAGCGTATCCCGCCTTCCGCCTGATATCTCCTCGGTCAGATGATCGGTTTCTTCAGCGCGGGATTCGCCGCGTCAAACACGATCATGCCGATCTTCTTCTTCTCGGTGAACTGGAACGGAAACTCCGTATCGTCGCTGGTTTCCAGCAGCACGGCCAACTCTTCCTCCGTGAGGAGGCGGTTCCACGCAAAGAGGAAATACGATTTTGCATCCTCGCGCGAACGGAACGGCTGGATATGCTCCTGTTCAAACGGCTCATAGGTAAACGGAATACCTGCTCCTTTGAGCGTGTCAGTCAACTCGCGTAGATCCGCTTCACCTGCGGACGTTTCGCGGTCTGCAAGCACAAACGTCTTCGTGCGCGAAAGTTCCCGCACGACAGGCAGCGTCTCCTCCGCACCGCCGATGCCGTAAAGCACGAGCGAGTCATAGAGCTTATCCGGCGAATACGTTTGTACATCGCCAAGAATTGCGACGACATTCTGCGGGCAGCGCGCGCGGAGAGCCGCGACCGCCTTGGGGTCGTTCTCGATGACGGTGACTTCCTCGACATGATACGAAAGCCAGATCGCCAGATCGCCCAGTCCGCCGCCTGCGTTGAACACGCGCGACGTCGGCGGAAGATACGCAGCGATACGCTCTGCGATCCAATAGTAAAACTTACTCTTTTTCGATGCGTCGCTCATCCAGCGGATGTGTGCATCGGTCCAAACGAATTCTTCCAACTTGTGCGTCTCCTGTTATTTGGTATTGGGCGATTACTCCGCCCGCGTTATTCGCATATGGTCTGCGCTTCTCCGCCTGCCTGCATCAGCTCATCGTATCGATAGCACGATTCCTCGTGCTCGTTGACGATGCCTGCCGCTTGCAAAAACGAATGGATCGTGACGGAGCCCGCGTATCGCATGCCGCGTTTCTTCATATCCGCCGCGATGCGGTCGGAGAGCGGACTGGTCGCGCGCGGCTGCCCGTCAGGGCTGAGCACGACTTTGCCGCCGGAAAAGCTCCAGAGATAGTTGCAGAACGATCCGAACTCGCGCTTCAGATCGAGCACGATCTTTGCGTTGCCGATTGCGGCTTCAATCTTCCCGCGGCTGCGGATGATGCCCGCGTCCTGCAGCAGCGCTTCAACCTTCTGCTCGTCATAGGCTGCGATTTTTTCGGCATCAAACCCATCGAACGCCGCAGAGAACGCATCCCGCTTTTTCAGCAGCGTGATCCACGAAAGCCCTGCCTGAAACAGCTCCAGCAGAAAGAGAGCATACATGCTCTGATCATCGCGAATCGGCGTGCCCCACTCTTCGTCATGATAGGCACAGTAGAGCAGGCTGTCTTCCCTGACCCAGAAACATCGTTTCTTCTGTTCCAAAGCATCTGCCTCTCTTTCATCGCTGTCTGCCGGGTTTGCGATAAAAATCATTATAACACAGCGGGAACGCAACGAAAACACCGCCGCATAATATATACGGCGGTGTCGGAATGCGGTGGTTCGTTATCCCTGCGTTGTCGTGTCGGTCGTCGCGGCAGGTTCACTTCCGATGGAAGGCCCATCCGTCGGCGTACCGCCATACATCGTAAAGTTATACTGATCCTGCATGGCTTTCCACTGCTGGAGAATCTCAATCACGCGCGCTTCGTCCGCAGGCGTGAACGAACGATAGCTGGGGTTGTAGACGCTGACCGCGCCGCTGACGCCGCCGTATAGTATATCACCGTTGCTGACGAAGTAGATGCTGCCGCCGGAGACAAACGAGTTGCCGCTGGACGCGTACTGCTGCTTGACGATCTCCTCGCCGATGAACGAACCGTCAGCTGCGTGTACCCTGCCGCCCCAATTCGTGAAGACGCAGAAGTCGTTCGGGTTCGTTGTCGGTGTGCTCCGCTGGAGAATCTGGGTCAGCTCCACCATCAGCGGCTGCATCTGATCTTTGAGCTCCGCCGCAGGATCGTTTGGCGTACGGTCATAGTAGAACGACATCGTCTGCTTTGTACCGTCCGACATCGGAACATTAAAGACCATCATGGAGATGCTGAAATAATCCATATCGCTGGTCATGTTCGCCGATTGCTCCGTCATCTGCTGGAGCACATCGAGATATTCGTTCAGGCTGTGGCTGTTCTGATAGGCCATCCAGGCGGAGGACGTCTTCGGCATGCCGAGACGAATCGTATAGATGTCCCAGTACCGTGTCATGCCGACATAACCGGTTGAGGAGATGTTGCCGTAGTTCTGCTCGTCTCCAACCAGGTAGTTCATGTACGGGTCATAGATGCGGTATAAATCATTTGCCGCATAATCCGTTTCGGGAAGCTCCGCGTAATACGAACTCAAGATCGCCTCATTCTCAAGGTATCCCTTGTCGTAAAGGTCTCCGCCCTGGAGATAACACACGGCACTCTTCGGCGGCAGTGTGCGGATCGCCTCGTTGAACGCGCTGTTCTGCTGACAATAGTCGAACAGCGTGTTTTGATTGAGGAAGGTCAGCACGCGGCTGAATTTTGTGCCGTTCTTGAGCACAAAGGTCACCGGCTGGGTGACGAGCATCATGCCGGACTGATCGTCGTAGGAATAGTTCAGATAGCCGGAGCGGCGAATCGTCGAGACATTGTCGCGCAGCGTCTCAACCGCGTACTGCCGCACGTCCGTCTCCGCAAACTCCACCTTGGACACGAGATACTGCTGATAGGAAATATATTCCGACCCGCGTCCCTGACCGTTGAACTGCACATACGCGACATCCTGCGTATTGGGCACGTAGTTTTGCATGGCTTTCGCGGCGGTTGTCGTGCCGAAATAGCCCGCGACGCCGATCGCCAGCGGAATCAGCAGCCATGGCAGAGAGAGCAGCATCTTTTTCGAGCTGCGCAGCGCCACGATCTGGTAGATCACGAAGATACCGACAGCGATGCCGACGATGATCGGAATGCTCACATTCTGCTGCGTGATCACACCGGAGGAAAAGAGCATCACGACGGGAACAACCGCGGCGCAGGCAAAGACCGTCTGGAGCGCCGCGCTCTTTGCGCCGTGCTCAGCGAGTTCCGAGGAACGCCGCGTAAACAACACTTGACCCAGCAGCAGCTCCACACCCGCGATCACCGCGGAATAAAGAATGTTGACAGGCAGATACAGCGTCTGCCGCAGCATCGGCCGCATGAGCTGTGCGAGCTGTCCGGTTGCGATATTGGTTACCGGGGTCAGATACCACGGAAGATCGAGCCAGCTGATGATCTGCGTGTTGGCGATGATGCCGCGTGCGATCGTAAACTGGACAAAACGAAGCAGACCGAACACGAGCACGGTCAGTCCAAGGCCCGTGATTGCTGTGCCGGTGAGACTCATTGCGATGGCACAGGCTGCAAAGACCATCATCGCCGCAACCGTGAAAAACGGAACCGCAACCAGCGCATACAGCTGAACGAACGGCGTTTTGGTAATCGTAAACACGATCACGGTCAGGAGCACGCTGCCGAGCACCGTCG
This sequence comes from Clostridia bacterium, assembly GCA_035561095.1. Lineage (GTDB taxonomy): Bacteria > Bacillota > Clostridia > Christensenellales > CAG-138 > UBA7703. The sequence continues at coordinate 119,661 of DATMYE010000027.1, forward strand.
CCGCGATCCAGGTCAGCGCCGCGAGCGAGATCGCCCAGTACAGCTTGCTGCGCGAAACGGGCAGACTATGATAAAAATCGCTGTCCGCGCGCTTGTTGAGAAAGAAAAATCCGTCCATGGCGAGCACGATGCCGCCCGCATAAATGAACGCGATCAGCGGGCTGAACATATGCGTCATGCCCGGCACGTTATCGTGATACTGCGCGGTGCAATACTGAATCGAGACAACCGCACTGGCGACAAGGCTCAGCGCGAAGAGAATCAGACCCACGCGCGAAAGCTTTCGAATAGACTCAAGATACGGCTTCATGCGCGTTCGCCTCCTTTCAGAGCAGGCGCTTCGAAGGAATATCCCAGCGCCTCCATCTCATATAGAAAAACTTCTTCCAGCGTCAGCGGGAGAATCTCCAGAATCAGCGGGTTCTGCGCCGCAATTGCGGCCTTTGCACGCGCGCTGTCGCCGCGGATGATCATGTTCGCAACGCTGCCCTGCTTGGAGAACGAAAGAATTTCCATGCCGGTGAAGCGCGAGCGGTCGTAGTCCTGTGAAAATGCGACCTGCACCTTGAACAGCGAGGTCTTGAGGTTCTGCACATCGCTTTCAAACACGATTCCGCCCTGATAGAGTAGCGCCAACTGATCGCAGGTGTCTTCAAGCTCGCGAAGGCTGTGGCTCGTGATGACCGCGGTGCAGCCGCGCTCCAACACATCGTCATACAGCATGCCCTTGACGAGGTTACGCATCACGGGGTCAAGCCCGTCGAAGGTCTCATCGAAGAACACATAGTCAGTCATCGCAGAGAGCGCGAGAATCGTCGCGGCCTGCCTGCGCATGCCCTTGGAAAACGTGTTGAGCTGCCGCGCGCGGTCAAGCTTGAACGCAGCGCTCAGATCCGTAAACCGCTCCATGGAAAAGCGGGGATACATGGACTCATACAGCAGCGCCATGCGGTTGAGGTTGCTCTGCGGCAAAAAGTAGAGTTCGTCCGGCACGAACACACAGTGCTCCTTGACAGCGGGGTTATCAAACACCTCACCTCCATTGATGGAGACGTGTCCCTCGTCCGGCCGGTAGATGCCGTTGCAAAGGCGCAAAAACGTGCTCTTGCCCGCGCCGTTTGCGCCGACAAGACCGTAGATGCAGCCCTGCGGGATATTACAGTTCAGATTGAGCAGCGCTTCCACGTTGCCAAAACGTTTGGTGAGTTTTCGCGCTTTAATCATGCGTCTATTTCCTTTCCGTACGCGGCGTTGACCGCATGGAGTACCTGCTCCACCGGCAGACCCGCCGCGCAGAGTTCTTCCGCAATTCGTTTGAGTTCTTCCAGGCGTTCCTTCATCCCTTCGCCGACAAGGCGAAACGCGTCCGCCGTCACAAACCTGCCGTTCCCCGGCGCGCTGACGCAGAGGCCGCGGCGCTCGAGCTCGCTATACGCCTTCTGCAGCGTATTGGGGTTGACGGAGAGTTCCTGTGAAAGCGCGCGAACAGAAGGCAGTTGGTCGCCTTCCTTGAGGATGCCGGAAGCGATCAGCCGCTGCGTCTGGTCGATAATTTGTTCATAGATCGGCGTTCGTCCGAATCGGTCGATTTGGAACATCGCACAGCCTCCTTTACGAGGATAAGTGTACTATCCGTTATAGTACACTTGAATCTTACTTCTTCACATGCAAAATGTCAAGCAGAAATGATGCATAGTTGTGAAGAAATGTCGTTTTTTTCGCGTCATGTGCGCCGAAATTGGAATGTAGTCCCCCACTCCGGCAGCATTTGCACGAAAGCGCGGTTTTGCGCGGAAATCTGCCGCTGTCTGCCCGGTGAGAAATGTGGTAAAATGCGAACCATGGGACAACGCTACAAACAGGATCAACATCCGTTCGGCCGGAAGCCGGACTACGACTGGAACCGGCGCGAGACGCCTGAAGAACGTGTGCAGAAGCGGAAAGAGCGCATCACGATTGCGTCGCTCATCACGCTGCTGATCGCGGTGCTTGCGATTCTCTTTACGCTGCTGCATCAGCAGCTCGCGCAGGAAGTCACGGACGTTTCCTCCGTCTCCCCTTCGTCTCTCTCCACCATCGCGCCGCAGACCGCGCTGCCCGACGGTGCGTCCGGCTCGGAATCTACGGCTTCATCCACCGGAACGGAGCTGCCGCCGACAAGCGCGGGGCTTCTCGTCTCGTTCCTCGATGTCGGTCAGGGCGACAGTATATTCCTCCGCTCCCCTTCCGGCAAGACCATGCTCCTGGACGGCGGCCCGGACGGCTCGTTTTCTGTCATTGACGCTTACCTGACCAAACTCGACGTCGTCGGGTTGGACGTCGTCGTCGCCTCACATCTGCACTCGGATCACATCAGCGGGTTGATTCCGGTTATAGACACGTATCCGGTCGGGGACATCTATTTCCCGCCGTTTGACGCGGAGAGCGAAACATACTTTAACTTCATGGATGCCGTCAACGAAAGTCAGGCGACTGTGCACCGCCCGTATGCGGAGGTCAACACGCTCATCCCGTGGGACGATGCCGTCGAGGTGCGTATCCTTTCCCCATATGAGACGGTCTATTCCGATTTCAACGATACGAGCTACATCATCCGCATCTCCTACGGAAACACCGCCGTGCTTTTGACCGGCGACGCGACGGAGCTCGCCGAAAAGCTCGCGCTCAAGGCGCAGCCGAACGAATATTTTCGCGCAGATGTGCTGAAGGTTGCCCACCACGGCTCCAGAGACGCAACGTTTGAGGCGTTTCTGGACGCGGTTTCTCCCGCGATCGCGGTCATCAGCGTAGGCCGGAACAACGACTACGGCCACCCGCACGATTCGCTGATGGATCGGCTGCAGGAGCGCGGCATCACGATCTACCGCACGGATGAGGACGGAACCATCACGCTCCTGCTTGACGGAACAAGCGTGACGGTGATAAAATAACTAGAGTATAAATAGTAAAGGCTATGAAGGGGAAAAATCCTTTCAACTAATTAAAGAATTGATAGTAACGGCTATGATGGGGAAAAATCCTTACAATACGCTGAGAAGAGAGCACCGTCACCGGCTGAAAGCGGAGCGCGTAGAGAAGGATATCCAGTTCGCCCCGGAGCCTTGCCGGTGAACAGCGCATTTGGCTTTGTAGTCGGCAACGGGCCCGCCCGATACAGCGGAATCGAGGCTTAACCCGTCTTACGGCGGGCGAGCAAACGAGGGTGGTACCACGACGCGATTCGTCCCTTTTGGGCGGGCGCGTTTTTTGTTTGGTTACAAGCCGTTTTCAACACAAGGAGGAGAAAAACACATGGGTATGATGGAGTCTCTCGCGCAGTTGCGTGAGGAAGCCGAAGCGAAACTCAAGGACGTACAGTCTTCCGAGGAGCTGGAGCAGCTTCTGGTTGACGTGCTCGGCAGAAACGGATCGCTCACTACGATCCTGCGCACGATGGGCAAGCTCGCGAGCGATGAGCGCGCAAGCGTCGGCGCCTTTGCCAACAAGGTCAAGAGCGCGCTGGAGTCGGTCGTGGCAGAAAAACGCGCCGCGCTCGGCGAAATCGCCAAACAACGCAGATTTGCGGAAGAAGCGCTGGACGTCACCGCGCCCGGGCAACTCGCTGACCCGCTCGGCAGATTGCACCCGATGACGCAGACCTATCGCCTGATTCGCGACGCGCTGGTCGGCATGGGATTTTCGATGTTTGACGGCCCGGAGATCGAGCTGGACGACAACAACTTCACGCTCCTGAACCTGCCGAAGGATCACCCGGCGCGCGATATGCAGGATACGTTCTATATCAACGAAAACGTCGTGCTGCGTACGCATACCTCACCCTGCGAGATCCGCGCGCTGACCTCGCTGACGCCGCCGTTCCGGCTTTTAATGCCGGGCCGTGTGTTCCGCGTGGACGAGGTGGACGCAAGCCATTCCCCTGTCTTCCACCAGATCGAAGGTTTTGTGGTCGACAAAGGACTGACGCTAGGCGATCTTAAGGGCATTCTCGATTCGTTTGTGCACGCTGTGTTCGGCGAAGATGTCAAAACCCGCCTGCGCCCCAGCTACTTCCCGTTCACGGAGCCTTCTGCGGAGCTGGACGTCTCCTGCTCCATCTGCGGCGGCAAGGGCTGCCGCGTCTGCAAGGGCACGGGCTGGATCGAAATCCTCGGCTGCGGCGTGACCAACCCGCACGAGATCGCCAACTGCGGATATGACCCGAAGGTTTGGACGGGTCTTGCGTTCGGCCTCGGCGTCGACCGCATGGCAAACCTCAAGTTCGGCATCAACGACATCCGGCTTGAGTACGAAAACGACGCGCGCTTCCTGCGCCAGTTCTAAGGAGGGGAAACAACATGAAATTACCCAAGAAGTGGCTTTGTGAATATGTAGACTTCAACGTCACCAACGCCGAGTTCGTCGAAAAAATGATGTGGCGCGGCTTTGAGTGCGCGGGCGTGGAAAAAGAGCTTGCGGGCGTCGAGGGCGTCGTCGTCGGACGCGTGCTCTCCGTCGTGAAGCATGACAACTCCGAGCACCTGCACATCTGTCAGGTCGATATCGGCAGTGAAGTAGTAACCATCGTCACGGGCGCCGATAACGTCTTTGACGGCGCGCTGGTGCCTGTCGCGGTCGTGGGTTCCAAGCTTGGCGGTCGCGAAATGGCCGCCGTCAATATGCGCGGCGTGATGAGCTATGGCATGCTCTGCTCCGGCGCAGAGCTGGGTCTGACCAACGCGGACTATCCCGGCGCAGAGACACACGGCATCCTGATTTTAAAGGAAGATCACCCGCTGGGTCAGTCCATCGATGCAGCACTTGGATTTGACGACGACATCTTTGAATTTGAGCTCACGCCGAATCGTCCCGACTGCATCAGCATCCTCGGCATGTGCCGCGAAGCCGCGGCAGCGCTGGGTCAGAGCTTCCGTGAGCCCGCGATCAAGCCGATCAAGGGCACGGGCAACGCCGCGGACTATGCGCACGTGACGGTTGAAAACTTCGACCTCTGCCCGCGCTATACCGCGCGCGTGATCAAGGATATCGTCATCGAGCCTTCCCCCGCCTGGATGCAGCGAAAGCTCCGTGCGGTTGGACTTCGCCCGATTAACAACATCGTCGACATCACAAACTATGTGCTCGTGGAATACGGCCATCCCATGCACGCGTTTGACCTCGCCTGCATTCACGGCAGTCACATCGTCGTCCGCACTGCGCACGAAGGCGAAATCGTCACCACACTGGATAAGCGAGAGCGTCCGGTCACGCCGGATATGCTGCTGATCGCGGATGAAAGCCGCGGCGTCGGCATCGCGGGCGTGATGGGCGGGCTGAACAGCGAAATCACAGAGCAGACGCAGGCGGTCCTGTTTGAGTCCGCCGTGTTTAAAGGCAGCAACATCCGCGCGACGGCACGAAAACTCAAGCACACGACCGACGCCGCAAGCCGCTTCATCAAGGGCGTGGAGCCCGTCAGCGCGGAGCTTGCGCTGGAGCGCGCGGTCGAGCTGGTTGCCCAGCTCAAGGCGGGCACCGTTGTCGGCGAGATTATCGACGTGAAAAAAGAAAAGCCGGTCGATCGCGAGATCACTGTCAGCGTCGATCACATCAACGCGCTGCTGGCGCTCGATCTTTCGGCAAAACAGATGGCCGATATGCTTGCCACGATCTCGATACCCGCGCGCCCGACGCTCGGCGGCCTGCATGTGACCATCCCGCATTTCCGCACGGATATCGAAAGCGGCATCGAAGCGGACTGGGACATTGCGGAGGAGATCGCGCGCATCTACGGCTACTACAACATCAAGCCCACGCTCATGCGCGGGGATACGTTCCGCGGCCGGATCAACGATCTGTTCCTGCTGGACGATACCGTAAAGGATACGCTCGTCTCGCTGGGGCTTTATGAGATGTACAACTACAACTTTACGAGCCCGTCAGTGTTCGACGCTCTGCTGCTTCCCAAGGACAGCGAGCTGAGAAAGGCCGTCCGTATCCTCAACCCCTTCGGCGAGGATCAAAGCCTCATGCGCACCACGCTGATTCCCGGCATGCTGGATTCGCTCGTGCGTAACGCAAACCGCAAGAGCGGACACCTCCGCTTCTTTGAGGTGGGCAATACCCACGTCGACACCGGCGCGGAGCTGCCGGAGGAGCGCAAGAAGATCGGTATTGTGCTCGGCGGCGCGGGCGTGGATTTCTACCTGCTCAAGGGCATGATTGAGGAGCTCTTCCGCGTGCTCGGCGTAAAAGACGCCGCCTATCAAAAGAGCGTGGCAAGCTATCTCCAGCCCGGCAGAGCCGCAGAGATCGTCTCCGCTTCCGGCTTGTCTCTCGGCGTGTTCGGCGAGCTGCATCCCGACGTTGCCGACGGCTGGAAAGCAGACGGACGCGTGTATATCGCCGAACTGAGCTTCTCCGCCATCGCGGAGAGCCGCACGGCTGGCAAACGCTTTGAGTCGCTGCCCCGCTTCCCCGCCGCAGATCGCGACCTCGCGGTCGTGGTCGACGCGGGCGTGGAATCCGCCGAACTCAAGCGCGTGATCGAAGCCGCGCCCGCGGGCGTGATCATCTCCGACGTGCGCCTGTTCGACACCTACGCCGGCATCGGCATTCCCGCCGGAAAGAAGAGCCTCGCGTTCTCGTTCTCGCTCCGCGCAGAGGATCACACCCTCACCGACGAGGAAATTAAGCGCGGTATGGACGCGATCATCGATTCTCTCAAGGCAAGCGGCGCTCCGCTACGCGCATAACCTGGACAAGCACCCAACGAACGAAACCCGGCGCAGAACTTTTGCGCCGGGTTTTTTGAATCCCTGTTGCATGGAGCGTTGCCCTAGCTTATACTAAACACAACGGCAAGTGATGTTGCCGCCGAATCACCGGGAGGAACTTGCATGGCCGTCTGCGACAACTGCGGAAAACCCGTCTACCGTCTGGATCGAACCTGCGCCAACTGCGGCGCATCCGTTACCCAGTATGCCCAGTCTTCGTACGGCGACTCGCGCGGGCGTTCGCGCCTGAACGACGACTTCTCGCAAAGCTCCTCCTATGATGTGCTCAGCACATGGGGATTTGTCGGATCAATGGTCGTCATGTCACTGCCGCTGATCGGCTTTATCATGACCATCGTTTGGGCTTCCGGCGGAACGTCAAACCTCAATCGCCGCAATCTCGCGCGCGGATACCTTCTCATCATGGGCCTTGGCATCCTGCTCTCGATCATTATGGCGCTTGCGCTTGCTTCATCCGGAATCTCGCTCAACCAACTCTACCAACTCAACAACTTGATCTATTAACCACCGCGGGTAAGCCGCGAAAAATACAAAAATGGAGGAATCATCGTATGGCATACTGTGCAAAATGCGGTTCTCAGCTCAACGAGGGCGACAAAGCCTGCGGCAACTGCGGCGAACCGGTACCCGGCGCGAACCGCGCACCCGAAACCACCAGCTCCAACGATATGTGGATGGGCATCCTCGCCTATCTCGGTGTTCTCGCGCTGGTTCCCTATCTCGTCAAGGATCAGTCCGCTTTCGTGCGTTCGCACGCAATCCGCGGCATCAACCTGCTGATTCTCGAAGTCATCGCGTGGGTCGCCGTCGGCGTCTTCTCGTGGGTTCCGATTCTGGACGGCATCCTGAGCACCGTCGTCGGACTTGCGAGCTTCGTTTTCTCCCTCATCGGCATCATCAACGTTGCCAATAAGGAAGACAAAGACCTGCCGGTCATCGGTTCGATTCGCCTGATCAAGGGCTGATCGGTTCTCAGCAACACGACACATCGGGGTTTGGGTACGGCTTTGTCCGCGCGCCCAAACCCTTTCCCATTTTTGATAGGATCAACCGGAATTTGAAGATTCATTTTCCGGCAAACGAGATATTATGGATACACTGATTCAAAACTGCATGATCTACGACGGCACCGGCGCGCCCGCATACCGCGGAAGCGTCGGTTTTTCGCGCGGCGTCATGCAGGTCTTTCGCGGGAACGATCTCCCGCAGGCAGATACCGTCATCGACGCCTCCGGCCTCGCGCTAGTACCAGGCTTTGTGGACGCGCACTCGCACGGAGACCTGTCGATGGCAAGCCCGTACACGACGCTCAGCAAGCTCAATCAGGGCATCACCACGCAGATTGCGGGGCAATGCGGCGCCTCGCTGTTCCCTGCCTGTGCGGACGAGGCGCAGTTTTCGCGTTTTGTCTCCGGCATCGCGCCGTATCCCGACCTGCCGGAGGATCGGGCGCGGCTTTCGAGCGCAAAAAGTTATTTCGAATGGCTCGAAACGCTGCAAAACCCGATCACGACAAAGTGCTTTTTAGGTCACGGCACGCTCCGCCTCTGGGCGATGGGTTACGAAAACCGCAAGCCCGACGCGGGAGAGCTCGCGCGCATGCAAAGCATGCTACGCCGCTGCATCCGCGAAGGCGCGCTGGGGCTCTCGACCGGGTTGGTCTACGCGCCGAGCTGCTATGCGCACAACGATGAGATTCTGGCACTTCTGCGTGTGGTGCACGAGGAGGGCGGCATCTACGCCAACCACCCGCGCAACGAGGGTGACCGCGTGATCGAAGCACGCGCGGAAACCATGCGGCTCGCGCTGGAGGCGGATGTCCCGCTCTGCATTTCGCATATGAAGGCGGCAGGCCGCCAAAACTGGGGCAAACCGCACGAGATGCTCAGGCAAATCGACCGCGCGGTAGAGAGCGGTCTCGTCGCCATGATCGACAGCTACCCGTATCTGGCGGGATGCACGTCGCTCAATGTCTCGATTCCGCCGCGCTATTTCACCCGCGGAATGCCGGGGCTTCTGGACGCGCTGAACGATCCGGCGGAGCGTGAGATCATCCGCGAGGAGATCGGCAGAATCAGCGATTACGACAACTATGTCTACAACAGCGGCGGGTTTTCGGGCGTCTATGTTTCGAGCTGCCCGATCGATCACTGTGCGGAGGGCATGTTCATCACGGACTATGCCGCCAAGGTCGGATTGGAACCGTTTGACGCGTTTTGTGATATACTGATACGGAACAACGGCCTCGGCCTCGGCATCTATTTTCACATGAGCGAGGACGATGTGTGTGAAATCCTGACCCATCCGCTGTGCGTGCTCGGCACGGACGGACTCATCGGCAGATCGGGCGAGAACCCGCATCCGCGCGCCTTCGGCGCAACGGCGCACGCATACAACCTGCTCGTGCGCGAACAAAAGCTGCTCTCGCCGGAAGCGATGATCCGTAAGATGAGCGGACAGACCGCGGCGTTCTTTGGCTTGTCCCGCAAAGGCAGGATCGCAGACGGCATGGACGCGGATGCGCTGCTGATCGATCTGGAAAATTTCCGCGATACGGCGATCTATCAGAACGGAAGCAGCCTCACGCAAGGCATCGAACGAATCTTCATCGGCGGGCGCGAAATTTCGCTGCCCAAGGTCTAACACAAAAAGAACAAAAACTCCCGGAGGAACCAAATGGAAACCATCTTTATCGTCGGCGGCGCCGCCATCGACATCACGGGCAAACCCGAAAGCATCTGCCGCGAGCGCGACAGCAACCTCGGCCGCGTCGGCATCCGGGTCGGCGGCGTTGGACACAACATCGCGATGCGCCTCTCTTCACTTGGATACAAGGCGGAACTGGTGACTGCCATCGGCTCCGGCTTTCACGCGGGCATGGTGCGCGAAAGCTGCCGCAAGGCGAATGTCTCCCTTGCGCATACCTATATCGGCACGGAGCACACCGGCACGTATATCGGCATCTTTGACGAGGACGGTGACATGCTCGTCGGCATCAGCGATATGTCCGTGCTCGACCATCTCACGCCGGAATATCTTTCCGCGCTCTTGCCGCAGATCAACGCTTCCAAGATGTGCGTCATCGACGGCAACCTTTCGCCGGAATCGCTGACGTACCTGTGTGAAAACGTGACGGCCCCGCTGTTTTACGATCCCGTCAGCTGCGCAAAGGCAAAGCGCATCGGCGGCAGCATCGGCAAATGCTACGCCATCAAGCCCAACCGCTTCGAGGCGGGCTTCCTTTCTGGCAAGTCGTGCGATACGCTGCGCGGCATCTACCGCGCCTCTGACTGGTTTTTGGAGCAGGGCGTCAAGCGCGTGTTCATCGATCTCGCCGAAGAGGGCGTCTACTGGGCGCAGGCGGACGACTGCGGCGTCGTTCCCGCCGGAACGCGCATGCTTCGCGATGTTTCTATCGCGGGCGACGCGATGAGCGCCGCGATCATCGACGGCTGCGTGCGGAATCTGCCCGCGGAGGAATGCGCTCTGCTCGGTTCCCAAGCCAGCGCAGAGATCTACGAGCATGCGAAATAAGATTGCGTATATACAAAAAGCAGGGTTTCCCCTGCTTTTTTGTTGCTTTGATGTTTAGAACAGCCGCGTGCTCTCAAGCGGCGGAATCGGCTGAATGTGCCAGATGTCGTTGGCGTACTCGCGGATCGTACGGTCGGAGCTGAAGAACGCGCTGCTTGCGACGTTCATCAGGCACTTTCTGCCAAACGCGATGCGGTCACGGTATTCACAGTTGACTTCCTCACGCCGCTGACAGAACGCCAGAAGCTCCTGCAGCACAAAATACTGATCCGGCTTGGACCATTCGTTGCCGAACAGCAGCGAGCGGTGCAGGTCCGCAAACGCGCCGCTGTTGTCGTCGCTGAGCGTTCCGTCGATCAGTGAATCGACGACCTTGCGCACGCGCGGCTCATAGTCGTAGATCGCCTTCGGGTTGTAGTGCGGGCGGAGCTCGTTGAGCTCCTTGACGCGCGCGCCGAAGATATAGTTGTTCTCAAGCCCCGCCTGCTCGACGATTTCGACGTTTGCACCGTCGAAGGTGCCAAGCGTGACCGCGCCGTTGAGCATGAGCTTCATGTTGCCCGTGCCGCTGGCTTCCGTGCCCGCGGGCGAAATCTGTTCGGAAACATCCGCCGCGGGGATGATGTGCTCGGCATAGGAGCAGTTGTAGTTCTGCACGAACACGACGCGCATCTTGTCCGCCATGTCGGGATCGGAGTTGATCAGCTTCGCGAGCTCGTTGATGTACTTGATCACGGCCTTTGCGCGGATATAGCCGGGAGCGGCTTTCGCGCCGAAGATATAAGCGGTCGGCGTGAATTCCTTGATTCTGCCGTCCTTGAGGCCGAAATACGTGTCGAGGATGCCGAACGCATTGAGCAGCTGCCGCTTGTACTCGTGCATGCGCTTGACCTGCACGTCGAAAATGAAGTCCGGCGGGAGCGTGACGCCCTCTTTCTCCTGAATCAGCTTGCTGAGCTGTTCTTTCTTGAGGCGTTTGACCTCGTTGAACTGCTCGATGTCGCTATCGCTCATGTGTTCCTTCAGCGCGGCGATCTGCTCCAGATTGGATAGATACCCTTTGCCGATACGCGCGTCGAGATAGTCGCACAGTTCGGGGTTGCAAAGCCCCAGCCAACGGCGCTGCGTGATGCCGTTGGTCTTGTTCTGGAACTTCTCCGGGAACGCCGCGTACCACTCTTTGAGTACGTCGTTTTTGAGGATCTCGGTGTGCAGCGCCGCAACGCCGTTGACATAGCGCGAGCAATACACCGCAAGGTTTGCCATATGGATCAGCTTGCCCTGGATGATCGACATCCGCGAGCAATCGAATTTGCGCGCCATCAGCTCACCGCAGAGCTTTGCGTTGATCTGGTAGATGATGTCAAACACGTCCGGCAGCACGGCCTTGAAGAGATTGACATCCCATTTTTCGAGCGCTTCCGCCATGACCGTATGGTTCGTGTAGGAGAACGTCTTTGCCGCGATGTCAAACGCGCGGTCAAACGGAATGCCCTCTTTCATGAGCAGGCGGATGAGCTCCGGAATGCTTACGGTCGGGTGCGTGTCGTTGAGCTGAATCGCCACGTGCTCCGCAAAGCTGTCGATCGGGCGGTTTTCGCGCTTGAAGCGGAGGATGATATCCTGCAGGCTCGCACTGGAGAGGAAATACTGCTGCTTGAGACGCAGCTTCTTGCCTGCTTCCGTCGAGTCGTTGGGATACAGCACGCGGGTGATGTCCTCCACCGCGTTCTTTTCCAGCACCGCAAGGGCGTATTCCTGATCGTTGAAGAGTTTGAAATCAAACTCGGACACCGCCTCGCTCTGCCAGAGCCGGAGGGTGCCGATGTTGTTCGTATTGTAACCGAGAATCGGCATATCGTATGCCACCGCGCGCACGGTCATATCCGCAAAGCGCACGGTCATCTCGTGCGTGTCGCGCCGGATGCTCCAGGGATCGCCGAAGCGTTGCCAGTCGTCCGCGCTCTCCACCTGAAAACCGTCGCTGAAGGACTGCTTGAACAGGCCGTATTTATAGCGGATGCCGTAGCCGTCGAGCGGGAGATTTTCCGAAGCCGCGGAGTCGAGGAAGCATGCGGCAAGGCGACCTAAGCCGCCGTTGCCGAGCGCCGCATCTTCGATATCCTCGAAGATCGCGATGTCGAGCCCTCTGGATTCAAACTCGCGCTTGACCTCGTCGAGAATGCCAAGCACGAACAGATTGTTGTATACGGTTCTGCCGACGAGATATTCCGCGCTGAAATAGTACGCTTCGCGCGTGCGCTCATGCGCATGGCGGCTCTCGTACCAGTTTTCCGCAATCGCGGCCATCACCACACCGGATAATGCATCATGCAGTTGCGCGGTCGTTGCGTCAAGAAACGACACCTGATGATTCTGCTTGAGCGCAAGCTCTATGCTCTCCATGATGGAATCAATTTTCACTGAATTTAACCTCACTTTTTTGCATCGCGTCCTAGTATAACACACTTTACTGCGGATGAAAAGACGCGGTAACGGGTACTGATGTTGCAAAAATCGCCTGATTTCTGGCTTTTTTCCGGGAATCAACCGGGAATCGTGCCAAATCCGGCGGATCTCACCGGTTTTCCGTACATTAAGTGCATTCTTAAGCATTTTAGTACGAATCCTTCTGGTATTATACCCGAAATTATTGTACCAAAGTCCATATTTATTTGGAATGACCGCTATTTTTCTGTGCATTTCGCACAAAAAAAGCGCGATTTTTCATCGCGCTTGCGTGCAATTTCGTTAAAGATTGGCTCTATCGCTTCAGGTGGTATAGCCCTTGAGGATATCGGCGATGTTCGCGATTGTATCTTCCGAAAACACCGGGGCAAGACCGTTCTGCGCCAGCACGTCGCCCAGGGACTCGTACGATTCGCGCATGATGATGTGGAAATAGGCGTTCTTTGCGCGCTCCGGATCGGTCTGCGTCATCTCGAACAGCTCCAGCGCGGGCACCATGCTCGCGGCGTAGCTGATGTAGTACAACGGCGTCTGGAACGTATGCGAGATCAGCACCCACTCGGTGCCGCGATAACCGTACACCTCCTGGAAACCGTATTCGCCCGCGAGCTGTTCATAGAGCGCGTTCATCTGTTCCAGCGTCATGTCGGGGTTTTCGTAGACGTCCTGCTGGAACTCGTCCTCCATACAGCCGGAAAGCAGCGAATACATCGCGTCGATCAGCGCGGAGGTCCGCGCCTGATCCGCCAGATCGCCGTAAAATGATTTGTAATCGTCAAACAGCAGCAGCACGAGTGCCTGCGCGTCCACCTCCGCCAGATCGAGGCTGTCCCCCGCGGAGTATCCGATTTCGGCGTTGTGATAGAAGTTTGTGAAATGCCCCAACTCGTGCAGCACGGTTGCAACATCGTCCGCACTGCCCGTCCACGAAGCGAATATGAACGGCGCGCGATAGTCGGAGATGTATTCCGTGAAGCTGGAGTCCATCTTCACGTCGCTCGCACTTACATCATAGAGGCGGTTGCGGAGCATGTAGGTCACCGGCTCCGCGAGCAGCGGCGAGAAACTGTTTGCAACGGACGACAGCGCGCTGAAGAATGCGTCCTCGTCAAACGTTGCCGTATCGAGATCGTAGGTGTCGTTTTTGTCCATCGCGTCGACGAGAATCGGCGCGATATACTTCTTCACCGCCGCGTGGAGCGCTCTTGCGTCCTTGGGCGAATAATCTCTGCCATAGGTCTCGTAGCAATAGGTGGCGTAGTCGCTGTAGCCCAGGCGGGAGGCGATCTCTGTGCGGATTGCGACCTGCTCGAGGAAGATCGGGCCCGCCTCCTCATTGAGTGCCGCGCAGTAGGCGTCGTAGAGGCGGTAATATTCGTCGTTGCTGAGCGAGGTGTCGCTAGTGATGCCGGCATAGGTCCAACGCGTGCCGTTGTCGAGAAGCGAGAACGTCGCGGTCAGGTTGTCATATTGCAGCGTGAGCTCCTCTTCACGATTCAACAGGTCCTGCACGGTGGAATCGTCGTAGAGGTTGTCGCCCATGATCGCGTCGACATAACCTTCGCCGAAGGAATCGCGCGCGAGCTGCTGCGCCTCGTCGGAGGATGTAAACAGCTGCGCGGAGACGCCCTGCATCTGCGCGTCGAGCTCGGAGAGCGCGGATTGCAGATAGGCGTACTCGTCGCGGTTTGCGTTGTTGGTGACGTCGAACGCATACAGCAGATAGATCAACGAGAGCATCGAGTCCGCGTGGCTGTACTGCTCCTGCAGCGCCTGATACGCCGCGATCATATCCTCCGCGTTCTTGCCGCGCTTGATGCCGTCCTTGAGGTCGTCCATCGCGGCATACATGCCGTCGATATCCGGCCGGACATAGGTCATGTCCGATAATGTTACATCATCATGAGGAACATCCGGAATAACCAGTGCTTCATATGTAGCAGTCTGTGCGGTTGTTCCGGCGGATGACGTGATGGAGCCGCTCCCGACACCGCAAGCGGAGAGGAGAAACACGACCGCCAACAGGGCGGAAAGCAGCATTCTTTTTGTTACACGCATTTTCATGATTCCATTATAATACACATCGTTTTCGATGCACAGAGTAATTTGAGACGGTTTTCGTGACAAACGCACCGGAAAACAGCAGTTGCCGCACTTTCGTTCCATTTTTCAGGACGGATATTTCACATAAAACCGTAGGCGAAAGCTTTCTGCAATACATTTCGGTTTCCATACGGAGTATGCAAAGAACCTGAGTTCTCTTGAATAAATCGCAAAATCATGGTATAAACATAAGAACGGTTTTTGATGGGTTCGCCGGAATGCCGTTTGGATGCACCGATCCCACATCGGAAAGGATACCGCATATGAACATCGTAGTACTCGCGGGCGGGCTTTCGCCGGAGCGCGACGTCTCCCTCTCCACCGGAACCATGGTAACCAACGCCCTGCGCAAAAAAGGGCATCACGCAATTTTAGTCGACCTGTTCTTCGGCATGGACCCGCTTCCAAGCCCCATTGAGCAGGCGTTTACCGTCAGCGGCATACTGCCCCCCTTCTCTGTGCCGGAGGCAGAGCCGAATCTCGAGCAGGTGCGCCTCTCCCGTATCAGTGGTTTTTCCGATGAAATCGGCAACGGCGTGTTGGAGCTCTGCAAAGCTGCGGATCTTGCGTTTCTCGCGCTTCACGGCGGCGTCGGCGAAAACGGAAGCCTGCAATCGTTCTTCGACCTCAGCGGCGTGAAGCACACCGGGAGTCCTTCGATCGGCTGCGCGCTCGCGATGGACAAAGCAGTCAGCAAGTCCCTTCTGCGCAGCGAAGGCGTCCTCACCGCAGACTGGGCGGTTGCGCGCAAAGGCGTGCCGTTTGATACAGAGCATTTCCCGATTCCCTGCGTGGTCAAGCCCAACAGCGGCGGCTCCAGCATCGGCGTCATCATCGTGCGTGATCGCAAGGAACTCGCGCCCGCGATTGAGGCGTGTTTCGCGCTCGAAGACGAGCTGATCGTGGAGGAATACGTCAAAGGCATGGAGCTCTCTGCGGGCGTTCTCGGCAACAACGAGGACTGCGTTGCGCTACCGTTGATTGAGATTGTACCCAAGCACGGGTTCTATGATTACCAGCATAAATATCAGAAGGGTTGGACGGACGAGATCGTTCCCGCGCGCATTTCGCCGGAGCTCACCGAAGAGATTCAGGAGCTAGCGAAGCGCGCTTACCGTGCGCTGAAGCTCGGCGTCTACGCGCGCATCGATTTTTTGCTCACGGACGCCGGCGAAGCGTTTTGCCTTGAGGCAAACACGCTGCCCGGCATGACGCCGACGAGCCTGCTCCCGCAGGAAGCGGAGCATTACGGGCTGGACTACCCCGCTCTCTGCGAAGCCATCGTCAACCTCTCGCTCAAGCGGTACGAACAGGCATGAAGCAGTTTTTGTTTTCCGAAATCGTCGCGGCAAGCGGCGGCGTCTATCACGGCGATCCCGTGTTGCTGAATAAAGCGGCGCAGGACGTCGTCATCAACAGCGAACTTGCACAGCCGGGCTCGCTGTTTGTCGCCATCATCGGCGAAAAGCACGACGGGCACAAGTTCATCCAGGCCGCGCGCGAAAAAGGCGCATCCCTCGTCGTCACCGACCGCGCGCTGGAGGCAGAACCCTACCTGCTCGTGTCGGATACGCTCAAGGCGATGCACGCCATCGCACGCTGTTATCGGAGCAAGTTTACGATTCCCGTGATCGGCCTTACCGGCAGCGCGGGCAAGACCTCGACGAAGGACATCGTCGCTTCTGCGCTCTCGGCCAGATTCAACGTCATGAAAACGCAGGGCAACCTGAACAACGAGACCGGCGCCGCGCTGACCATCTTCTCGCTGGAGGAGGCGCACGAGGTCGCAGTCGTCGAGATGGGCACCAACCACTTCGGCGAGATCGGGCGCATCGCGGCGTTCGTTGAACCGGACTACTGCCTCTTTACCAACATCGGGCTTGCGCACATCGAAAACTTCGGTTCGCGCGAGGGCATCTTCCGGGGCAAGACCGAGATGCTGCCGCATATGCGTGCGGGCGGCCGCGTGATCGCCAACGGCGACGACGACATGCTCTGCACGATTCCCGGCGCGCTTCTCTACGGCCTCGGCGAGCACTGCGCGGTAAGCGCAACCGGGATCGAAGATCTCATCCTGCGCGGCATGAAATTCACCGCGCACTATGCCGGAAAGAGCTGCCGCATGCATGTGCCCGCGCTCGGCGTGCACTCTGTCTATAACGCGCTTGCCGCGGTTTCCGCGGGCGTGCTGCTCGGTATGGAGCTTTCCGAGATCGCATCCGGCATCGAAACCTACAGTCCGCTCAAAGGGCGCATGAACGTCCACGAGCTTGGGACGATTACCGTCATCGACGACACGTATAATGCGAATCCAACATCCACAAAAGCCTCTCTCGATGTGCTGAAGATGTGTTCCGGCAGGCGCGTTGCCATCCTCGGCGACATGCGCGAGCTCGGCGAAGCAGCGCCGCAGATGCACAAGGACGTCGGCCGATATGCCGCCTCGCTTGGCATCGAGCGCATCCTCTGCGTCGGCACGGAGAGCAAGCACATGTTTGATGGCGCGGAGACGGCTGCGCCTAACCACGCGCAGTATTTTGAAACGCAGGACGCTCTCCTTTCTTCGCTTTCCGCTCTTGTGCAGGCGGGCGACGTAATCCTCGTGAAAGCCTCGCGCGGGATGAAGATGGAACAAACCGTAGAAGCCTTACTCTCAAAAAACAAATAAGCTGACGACAAAGAAAAAAGCCCGCGCGGTGCATACCGTTCGGGCTTTGTTTGTTGCTTGGTCGAATTAGCTGTTCTTCATGACCACGAGCTCGACGCTTTCCATGACGTCTTCGCAAGCGTCGCAGCAGGCTTCCATCCAGTCGAAGAGCTTCGTCCATGTGATGCGCTCCAGCGACTCGGCGTTTTCGCAGTAGAGTCTGCGCATCGCGGCGCAATAGAGGCGGTCGCCCTGCTCTTCAAAGTCGTTGACCTTCACGATCGCCTTCACAAGACGCTCGCTGTTTCTCTGGAAACCGGGCAGTTCCTTGAGTGCGTCGCGGGATTCGTAGCAGCACTGCTTGATGATCGAGGCAAACTCCAGCGCTTCGCTGCGCATGGACTTCGCGTTATACATGAACATCTTGCGCACGACGTCTTCGATGAAATCCGTGACGTTATCGATCTGCTGGAGCAGCAGAATGATATCTTCGCGCTCGATGGGTGTGATGAACTCTTTTGCGAGCTTATGCATGAGCTTGTGCTTGTTCAGATCCGCTTCATGCTCGATGGCATGCATTTCGTCGACCATCCCGCCGAGGGTCTCCGGATCAAAATTCTCTACGACCTGTTCCAGATATTCCGCGGCCTTGCAGGCGCTCTCCATACCGAGGACAAACCCTTCAAAATACTCATTGGAACGTGCTTTGCTCATAATGCTTCTCCTTCTGTCAACTGTAATAAATGTTTATAAAAAAATCTAAATGTTTCGTCATCAAAAGATGGCGAGGAATAGTTTTACCATCAAAAATCCAACCAGGCCGCAGCACGGGAAGGTCAGCACCCATGCGTAGACCATCTCTTTGACGACGGCCATATTCACGGAGCTGAGACGCTTGCTCGCGCCCGCGCCCATGATGGCGGTCGTCTTTGTGTGCGTGGTGCTGACAGGGATACCCGTCAGCGAGGAGAGCAGCAGACAGGCCGCTGCGGCGATATCCGCGGAGAAGCCCTGATATTTTTCGAGTTTGACCATGTCCATGCCGACTGCCTTGATGATGCGTAGGCCGCCGACCGATGTGCCGAAGCCCATGA
The DNA here is from genome assembly GCA_035561095.1 of Clostridia bacterium. Classification (GTDB taxonomy): domain Bacteria; phylum Bacillota; class Clostridia; order Christensenellales; family CAG-138; genus UBA7703. The sequence continues at coordinate 138,281 of DATMYE010000027.1, forward strand.
CGAGCGAGCAGAGGATCATCAGCCAGATCGGAATCGTAAACACGGTGACGTCCGTCTGGCCGCCCGCGATAAATGTGCCAAGCAGGAATACGCCGATGAATTTCTGGCCGTCCTGTGCGCCGTGCATGAATGCCATCGCGGCGCTGCCGGCGATCTGTCCGCCCTTAAAGAACCGGTCAGCTTTTCGTCGCTCCATCCGCTTGAACAAAAACGCCATGAGCTTGGTTGTGCCATAGCCCATCGCAAAACCCAATACAGAAGAGAGTATAAGTCCGTAGATGACCTTGATCCACGCCGAGCCGTTGATGCCGCCGAAGCCGTTCTGAATCGCGACCGCAGCACCCGAGATGCCAGCAATCAGCGCGTGGCTCTCGCTGGTCGGGATGCCGAAATACCAGGCGATGGTCGCCCACAGAACAATCGCGAACATGCCCGCGCAAAGCGCGATGGTCGCGTCCCCCGCATTGGTGCCGAAATCGACCATGTTGTAGATGGTCTGCGCAACGGTTGCGTTCAGCATCGTCATTACAAACACGCCGAGGAAATTGAACACGGCTGCCATCAGGATCGCAACGCGCGGGCTCAGCGAGCGCGTCGAGATGCAGGTTGCAATCGCGTTTGGCGCGTCTGTCCAACCGTTGACGAGAATAACGCCCAACGTCAGCGCGACTGTAACCATCAGCGCCGGGCTGGACGTAAACCTCACCAGAAAATCCGTAAATGTAATTGTCATCCTCTTGTCATTCTCCCAAACCGGGTGTCTCCGCGAAACGCCAACTTCCACCCAATAAGATTTTACATATTACCCTAACATACTTTACAATAATTTTTGGCTTCTGCGTGAATTATCAAGTTTATTTTACAATTTTATACCATATTTCTGTCAAGGTCTAGAGGCGGTCGGCTTTCACGGAAAATTATCGTGCGCTGGCAGCAAGCAAGAAGAATAACAGGCGACAGATTGCCGCCTGTAGTCGTTTTACAGTCTGTGATTGCAATGGATGGGAGATCCGGCTTATTCCAGATGAAACGTGGTTTTCAACGCATGAATTTCCTCGCCGCCCAGCAGGATCACGCGCCCCGCTTCACGCGCGGTTAGGATCGAAGCCGCGGTCGCTTCCGCGACTTCAAGACGATCCAGCGCCGTGAAGAGAGAGTCGCCCGTGGTCACGATGCGCGCGTTTTCAAACAGCACGACAGGCGTTTTATCCGAAAAACGTGCGGCTGCCGTTTCGGGAGACGTGACGAACTCCTCCAACGTTGCGGTCGGAACCGCACGCAGCATATAGAAGCTCTCCGGCACGGTGGAGGTTTCAAAGCGCTCATTTGCGCTTGCATATGCCGCAACATGCGCCGGAGCCGCAGAGAAGATTGCGTTGACCTCCGGCTGCCGGGCGTAGATTGCCGCATGCAGCGCAAGCTCGTTTACGGGTGTCTTCCCCGCTTCTGCGGAGCGGTTTTGCACGAAGACGAGATCGTTTTCCTCCAGTAGATCGTTGTCCATACCGTCCGGCGTGATCAGGAACGAATCCTCCCCGACGCGCGCGCTGCAGGCACCGCTCGCACCGAACAACAGCGCGTGTTCGCAGCCGCGATGAAGCTTTTGCACCATCTCCGTGCGGATGCCGCGCTCTGCATGTGTGATCTTATGGGCGTTCAACGTGCTCGTCGCAGGCACTTTGCGTGCTTCCCAGAGCGCAAGCTGGCGCTCAGTCACAGCGCGCGGAGAACCGATCTTGCGCGAGAGCAGATCCAGTTTTGCGGCGAATTCGATCGTTTCAAACAGCTGATAGGCTGCAAGCAGATTCTCGCCGCCGACGCAGACACCGTGGTTTTCTAAGAAAACGACATCCGCGCCCTTGGAGAACTCCGCGAACATATTTTCTCCGAGCTCCGGGCTGCCCATCATCGCGTATTTCGAGAGGCGCATATGCTTGCAGAGCGAGAGTGAGTCCGGCAGCAGATCGACGCGCGGCAGCGTGCGTGTCAGAGAAAACGCGATGCAGAACACGGGGTGCGCATGCACGACGGCGCGGAAATCCGGCCGTGCACGGTATGTCGCGCGGTGGAAGAAAATCTCGCTCGAAGGCGCGTGCCTGCCCTCGTATGATCCATCGGGATGCACGCAGACGATGTCCTCTGCCGTCAGGCTGCCTTTGTCGTAGCCCTTGGGGGTGATCCAGATATCGCCGTGCTCGTCCAGCATGGAGATGTTGCCGCCGGTCGCGGTGGTCAGCCCGCGGTCATAGACGCGGCGCATGACGGAAGCGATCTGCTCCGCCGGGGTCAGGTTGAAGAATTTCATAGGATAGAATCGTCTCTTTCTATTCGCAATCTTGTCAGGTCTGTTCGATTATATCATGCAGTTTGGGAGTTGTCTCATTGCGCGCAAATTTCGTTTCGCGCAAAAATCTGTTGCCGAAAATGCTCTCGTTTTTTTAGCCGATTTTTCACGCGATTTCCGCGCAAAGAAGCGTCTCAAGTGTTGACATTTCACCTGCCAAATGCTATCATAAACAACGCCGTCTGGGTGTAGCGCAGTTTGGTAGCGTGCTTGAATGGGGTTCAAGAGGCCGAAGGTTCAAATCCTTTCACCCAGACCAAAATAGAAACGGGACTTCGTTTGAAGTCCCGTTTCTATTTCTGTTCGAGAGATTGTTTTAGCCTTCGGTCTATGTAGAACCACATCGGGGTTCAAGGGGTGAGCGCCGCCGCGCAGCGGAAAAAATCAATTTTAAAT
>DATMYE010000028.1:0-2168 GCA_035561095.1 Clostridia bacterium
AACCGCAGATCGGCGGACAGAGACGAGGAGAATACCGACATGAGAGAGACCCTGGCAATCAACGGCGGAGAGAAGGCCGTCAAGACGAAACTGCCGCCTTGGCCGCAGTTCAGCGAGAAGGCGATTCAGGAAGTGGAAGCCGTGCTCCGCTCGGGCAAGGTGAACTACTGGACCGGTAAGCGCGGCATGGAGTTCGAGAAGCGATTCGCCGAGTGGCAAGGCTCCAAGTACGCCATCAGCGTGGGAACCGGCACGGCTGCGCTCCACGTGGGGCTCGCCGCCCTCGGCATCGGACCCGGCGACGAAGTGATTGTGCCCAGCTACACGTTCATCGCCAGCAGCTTTTCAGTGGTGCAGGCGGGCGCTATCCCGCGCTTCGCGGACGTGAACCTGGAGGACCATTGCATCAGTATCGAGAGCGCGGAGAAGCTCATCACCCCGCGTACCAAGGCCATCATGCCGGTCCACCTTTACGGCAATGTCTGCGACATGGACAAAGTCTGGGCCCTGGCGAAGAAGCACAACCTGTTCGTGATCGAAGATAACGCCGAGGCCTACGGCGGCGAATACAAAGGCAAGAAGACCGGCACCCTGGGCAACATCGCGGGATGCAGCTTCTGCCAGAACAAGACGTTCACCACGGGCGGCGAAGGCGGGATGGTAACCACCGATGACGAAGAGGCCGCCTGGCGCTCGCGCAGCTTCCGGGACCACGGGTACGATGTGAAGCAGCGTTTGAGCCTGCTCGAACTGGAACAGAAACTGCCGTACATCCACAACATGGTCGGCTGGAACTACCGGATGACCGAGATGCAATCGGCCATCGGGCTGGCGGAACTGGAACGCATCGAGAACTGGAATTTCCCGGCGCGGCGCCGCAATGCGCATATCATCATCGACGCGCTAAAGCAGATGCCGCAGGTGAAATTCTTCCCGGTGGATACGCCGGAACGGCGCAACGGCTGGTTCGTGATGGCGTTTTCGCTGGACGTGGACAACATGGACTGCACGATCCAGGAGTTCGTGACCGCGGCCGGGGCGGAGGGCGCGCCGTGCTGGAAAGTTTTCTGGCCGCAGTGCCATACCGAGCGCGCCTTCCAGGAGCGCAACAGCTTCGGCCGGTCGGGATTCCCATTCCGTTCCACCGAATACACAACTCCCGCGAGCGCTGACTATACCCACGTGGAAGTGCCCAACGCGCTGTGGCATGAGAAGCACACGTTCACCTGCTTCGCCTACCCCACCTACACCGAGGAGAACTGCCACGAGATCGCGGCGGCACTGGTGAAAGTGATCAAGGCGTACTCGTCGAGGAAGGCCCATGCCTGAGCAGGTGAAGTGGGGCGTGATCGGATCCGGCGGCATTGCCCGCCGCCGGACCATCCCGGAAGGGATCGCGGCGGCCCCCAACGCGCGGCTTACGGCGGTGTTCGACGTCGATTCCGCGGCGAACCAGGCGGTGGCGGCGCAGTTCGGGGCGACGGCGGCGAAGAGCGTCGGGGAGCTTCTGAGTAGCGGAGTGGATGCGGTCTATATCGCCACTCCGGCGCATGCGCACTACGAGCACGTGCAGGCGGCGGTCTGCGCGGGCAAACACATTTTCTGCGAGAAGCCGCTCGGGATGACGGTAGAGGACGCGGAGAAGATGGTGGATGCGGCACGCCAGGCGGGAGTGCTTTTCGGCTGCGCATTCATGATGCGATTCCAGTCGCAGCACCAGGCGGCGCTGAAGCTGATCGAGGCAGGCAGGCTCGGGAAGCCGGTCTACGGCCGGGCGCAGCTTTCCTGCTGGTATCCGCCGATGGCCGGGGCATGGCGGCAGGACCCGGCGGCCGGCGGCGGCGGGTCGCTGATCGATATGGGCGGCCATTGCATCGACCTGCTGGAGATGTTTTTCGGGGCCACTCGCCGGGTGAGCTGCTTCACGCGCAACACGGTGCAGGCGTATAAGAGCGAAGACAGCGCGGTGGCGTTGCTGGAGTTCGAATCGGGCGCGCTGGGGACGGTGGACGCCTTCTTCTGCATTACGGACGAGGGCAGTAAGAACGCGCTCGAGCTGCACGGGTCGATGGGCAGCATTCTGGCGGAAGGGACCATCGGGCAGGCTTCGCAGGGGAAGATGACGGCCATCCTGAAGGAGGGCGCGGGAGGGTACGACGCGAAGCAGG
>DATMYE010000029.1:0-26810 GCA_035561095.1 Clostridia bacterium
TGGATTTTTGAATCTAGATATATAAATCTTTTTTTAAGACTTACATCTAAATCATCTCATGTAATCGATGCCGCGTAGATCTTGCGAATCGATTCCGCAAGGGTTTCGTTAAACTGCGCGTCTGACTGCGAGGAGAAGAGCCCTTCCGCCAGCGCGCGGGAAAAGCTCGCGATCAGGCCGGGGTTGCGGGCGAGCCGTTCGTTTGCCTCCGCCTGGCTGTAGCCGCCGGAGAGCGCGACGATGCGCAGGATGCGCGGATGCTTCATCAGGTCGGAATAGAATCCGTCCACCGTCGGGATGGAGAGCTTCAGCATCACGCTGCTGCTTGCGGGCAGCGCGTCCAGATGGCGGAGGATTGCGGCCTTGAGCAAAACCTCCGACTCGGCTTTTTCGGCGCTGTGGATATCCACCTCGGGTTCGATGATCGGAACCAGACCCGCACTGAGAATCTGCTTGCCGAGCGCAAACTGCTGATCGACGACGCGGTCAATTCCTTCCGGATTGGCCTGACTGATCACGGAGCGCATCTTGGTGCCGAAAATGTTGCGGGACACCGCGCGCTTGAGCAGCTCGTCGAGGCCGTTGATGGGCTTCATCAGCTGCACGCCGCCCTCCAAAGGAGCAAGTCCCTGATCGACCTTCAAAAACGGCACGACGTTTTTTTTATCCCAGAGATAGTCCGCGGTGTACAGACCTTCCACCTTGCGGTCCATGGTCTGCTCAAAGAGGATCGCACCCAGAATGAACTCCCCGGAAAAGGCAGGGCTGGTCATGATTCGCGTGCGCATCTGGTGCACCAGATCAAACATCTGCTCATCATTTGAGTATGCGTCACGCGAAACACCGTAGTGCTCCAGCGCTTTGGGTGTGCTGCCGCCGCTCTGATCCAGCGCGGCTAAAAATCCCTTGTCGGCACGAATACGTTCCAATTGTTTGGTGTTCATTGCAATGCCTCCGTTTCAGAATGATATGATTCATTTTGGTTTATTTTGAGTGGACGGGAACCGTTTTTCGCTTGGAGTGCCGGTACCCAACCAGCATAAAACTTTGTTTATCTGTATTCTATCCGATTCCGGGGTCATGTTCTGTAACCGTGATACCAAAGCCAGACTATTGCAGCGAGCTGATCAGAAGTGCGATATTCAATATCGTCACCACCGCGCCGATTGACCAGAGGATCACGTTGCCCAGCCTGGAGTTTGCGTATTTTCCCATCACCTTTTTCGAAGAGGTCAAAAAGACGAGCGCAAAGATCGTGATCGGCAGCTGAACGCTGAGCAGCATCTGCGAATAGAGAAGCCCGTCAAAGGGCGATTTGATCAGGAAAATGATCACCGTCGCGGGAATCATCGTCAATAAAACGCCCATCTTGGAGTGCTTATCCTTGATGTCGTACGGCTCGGAGAAGATGCCCGCGAAGATGCTGCCGCCCGCGATGCCCGCGGTGATGCTGGAGGAAAGACCCGCAAACAGCAGCGCCACGGCAAAGACGATGCTTGCGGCGTTGCCGAGAAGTGGTTTCAGCATCTGCTCCGCCTGCGCGAGATCCGTCACCTGCGTCTTGGTGGAAAAGAAGGTGGCTGCCGCCATGAGGATCATCGCGCTGTTGATCGCCCAGCCGATCAGCATCGAAACCAGCGTATCGCCAAACTCGTATTTCAGCTGTTTGTGTATGACGGAATCATCCTCCAGATTCCATTGCCTGCTCTGGATGATCTCCGAGTGCAGATAGAGATTGTGCGGCATGACGACCGCGCCGAGCACGCTCATGATGACGAGCATCGCGCCGCGGGGAAACGAAGGGGTAACCCAGCCGACCGCAGCCGAAGCCCAGTTGGTGTGGATGATGCAGATTTCGAACAGAAACGAAAGCCCGATCAGAGACACGAAACCGATGATGATCTTTTCGATCTTCTTATAGGAATTGGTGAACTGCAACACGAGCACGACGCCGAGCACCAGAACGGAGCCGATCTTAAGCGGTAGATGGAACAGCATGTTCAGCGCGATGGCGGCGCCGAGAATCTCCGCAAGCGCAGTGGAAACCGCGGCGGCAATCGACGAGAGCAGGACGATATTGCGAATCCAGCCCGGGAAATATTCGGTTGCGGCTTCCGAAAGACACTTGCCCGTGACGATGCCAAGGTGCGCGGCATTGTGCTGCAGCACGATCAGCATGAAGGTGGAGAGCGTTACCATCCAAAGCAGCGTGTAGCCGTATTGTGAGCCCGCGGCGATGTTGGACGCCCAGTTGCCGGGATCTATGAACCCGACCGTGACCAGAAGACCCGGCCCGAGATATTTTAAAAACGCTGCCGCTTTGCTGTTGATGGCATCCGTTTTGAAAAACGATTTCCATTTAGATTCCATACATACACCCTGCTCCGGATATATTCACGCGTTACGATCAGTATAGCACAGTTTGGTGAAAATCGAGATGGACTGTATCTGGTATATCACAGATCGCAAAGATAGATGGCGTATTTCTATGAAGAAACACCTGCCCGAATCAACACAAGAAAACAGCCCGCCAAAAGACGGGCTGTCTGGATGGAGTGCTCACGGCGCAGGCGATTACGGCGTGATCTCGACCGTGGAGATTGCGTCCGCTTCCAGCGGAAGTTCGATGAGCTGCCCGTTGATCCGCAAATAGACGCAATGTGCCACGGAACTGCTGTTGAGCAATACGGCAACGATCCTGCCGTCCGGGTTTTGAAACGCAGACGCGGCAACATCGTTTGAAAACGCCGTTGTTGCAACATGCGAAGCGCCCAGCGCGATATAGCGGCTGAAATGCCGGATATAGTAATAGGAAAGGCGCTTTTCAAACGCGCCGGTTTCGACATTACAGAGAATCGGTGCGTCGCAGAAATTCTTCGCGTGATTCGGCCCGCCGTCGCTCGCGAGCAGAATATTCCAGTCGAGGAACGTGTTCTGCCCTGCGTTGAAATTGCCGATCATATCATGCGCATACATCCGGGCGCTCTGGAGCTGGTCGTCGCGGTCGAAACGGTTATACTCGATGCAACCCTCGGAGAAGAGCAGCTTGAGCTGGGGATATTGCGAACGAACGAGGCGCAGCGCGTCGAAGTGGTCTCCGCTGTACCAGTGAAATGCGGCTCCGGCGATCAACTGCTCCGTCGTTTCGTCTACGATATCGCAGACGCGATCGAACAGACGCTCTTTGTTGTGATCCCAGATATAGACCGCGAGGCTGCCCAATCCGGCCTTTTGCAGAGCGGGAGAGAGGAAGTCCCGCAAAAACACCTTTTCTTCTTCGGCGGAAAACACGCAGCTGTCCCAGAGCTGGGTTGCATTCGGCTCGTTTTGCACGGAGAGCCTCGTGACCAGCAAGCCTTTTGCTTGATACGCCTGAATATAGCGCACGATGTATGCCGCCCAAACCGGATAATATTCGGGCAGGAGCGTCCCGCCGTGGCTGCGCTCGCCGTTGCTCTTCATATACGCCGGCGGCGACCAGGGCGTCAGCATGACCTCGATTGTGGACTGCGCTGCTTGCTGTGCCGCCTGAATAAACGGTATGACATACGTTTCGTCGTGCCAAAGGTTCAGAGACTCGCCTGAACGGGGCGCTGCCTCATACTGCGACAGCGCAAAATCGCAGCTGTCGATGGAAGTCCGCACGATAGAGTAGCGCAGTCCCTCGGCACCAAACACCGCGGAAAGTATCGTCTCCTGCGTTTGGGCCGGCAGCTGGGAAAGCGTATGTCCGACGGATTCCGTGATCGCGCCGCCGAATCCTTCGATCGTTTGATTGGTGATTTTGGGATAGATATTGATGACGTCGCGCTCCTGCGCGCCGGTGTCCGCGGAGACGCGGCACTCTGCGGTGGATTGCGTGATGTGTCCTTGCTTGTAGTTTGTATAGGTTGCCTTTGCCTGCATGGGATACTCCTTGTTACATATGATGAATGATGGTTTTATCGAATCCGGATGCTGTTGACCGAGCGCGGCTCCAGCGGGAAGAGGAGCAGCTCGTCTTTGTATTGCAGCGTCACCGTCCGCACCTCATGGAACGGGTTGAAGACGGAGAGCGCAAGGGACTTGTCCGGGTTTTGGAACGCGAGCGTATCCGCAGCCCAACTGCCTTTCATGCCGAGGCGAACAGCGCCGCGCTGCACGATCGCGGAGACGCTCTTCATCACATAAAAGTCCGGATTGAGTGTAAACCGCTTGCTTGCCGGATCGACGGTGACCATCGCGTTTTGCGGATCGCCCCATGTGCTTCTCCCGACCGGCTCCAGAACGGGGTTCCAGTAGAGGTAGCTCTCCGCGCCGTTGCCGATGTAGTGCTTCATCATCGTCCAGACGTAGAGCGCATACTCCCACGTGTTGTCGCCAAAGCCGCATTCATTTTCGGACTGCATGAGCCGGATGCGCGGCCACCAGCTCTCAAACGTGCGCTGAATCGCGATTTTTCCACCCCACTGATAGCTCACACCTGTGATGTATTGCAGCGCCGCTTCGTCCGAGAGTACCGTGTTTGCGAAATAGTCATAGTCTTCGGTTGCCCACTTGTCGAAGATCAACCGGTTAAAATCGCAGCCGGGCGCGTTGATCGTGCCAAGCCAAAGCTCGGTCTCGGGACATTGTTCCCGCAGAACCGGGCCGATATAATCCCGGATGAAAACGCGAAGCTCTTCGCCAGTCCACATACAGGAGGGAAATTTCTGGTTCGCAACCGGCTCGTTCTGCACATGAACCTGATCAATGTGCACGCCCTCCTGGGCATATGCCTGCACAAAGCGCGCGAAATAGCGCGCATATGCGTTGAGGTTTTCCGGTGTGCGGATGAGTTTGCCCCAGTTATAGACCGGCGGGTCTTTCATCCATGTCGGCGGGCTCCAGGGCGAGGCAAAGAGCTTCATCTCCGGCTGGTAACGCTGCGCCTCCCTGATATATGGAATCAGGCAATGCTTGTCCCGCTCGATGCTGAAGTGCTCCAGCGCAAAATCTCCGGCTGTTTCGTCAAGACTGTACCAATCTTCGGCATAGTCGTTTGCGCCGATGGGCAGCCTGCATAGGTTGAAGTTTGCGTGGTTCGGCGCATACAGCTCGGTCAGCAGCGCCTCGCGGTCGGCGGGCGAAAGATGGGACAGCGCACGGTAGCCAAGCTCGTTGAAGCAGCCGCCGAAGCCTTCCATCCGCTGATAGACGCGTCCGTCGGTTTCCAGCATGGGGGCAGAGGTGGTCGGCAGGCATTGCTTTTCCTTCCACTGCGCCTGTTCGCTGGATGAATGCCAAATGACTTGTGTCATGAAATATCCTCCTATTTTTCCGATCCTGTGGTCAGACCGTCGATGATATAGCGGGAGAAGATCGCGAACACGATCATGATGGGGATCACGGAGATTGCAACTGCGAGATACATCGCACCGTAGTTGGTGACATACAGCCCTTTGATCATAGAGATCATCACGGGCATAGTGTAGAGCTCCTTGCGCTGCAGAATGATCAACGGCCCCATATACGCATTCCACGAGGCGACAAAGTTGAAGATGCACATCGTGGCGACGCCGGGCATGATGCAGGGCAGCACGATGCGGTTGAAGATGCCGAATTCGGAGCAGCCTTCGATGCGCGGCGCTTCGATCATGGAGTCCGAAATGCTCTGCTCGATCATGCCGCGCAGGAAGAACACCGTTGTCGCATTCGCGATGCCGGGTATGATGAACGGCAGATAGCTGTTGGTCATCTTCAGGTTGAGGCAAAGACGGTAAAAGCCGATGATGCTCAACTGCGACGGGATCATCATGGACACCAGAACGATGGCGTACAGCACGGTTTTGAAACGGAACTGGTACTTGGCAAATCCGTAGGCGATCAGTGCGCCGAAATAGCCCGTCAACAGGGTATACGGAACCGTGATGACGATGCTGTTGACAAAGCCGCGCCAGATATTGACGAGCGACTGCATCGTGTTGTAGTTTTTCCCGAGCGAATCGCCGGGCAGCAGGTTGAATTGTTTGACGATGTCGAGACTTGAATGCGTGCTGTTGATGAACACCACGACAAACGGCACCGCGCAGAGCACGGCCAGAAAGACCAGCAGCAGCCGGATGGTCAGCGCGGAGAAACGGAATCGATTCGGCTTCATAGTTTATACATCCCGTCCTTTCTGCGCATGGCCTTGTATGCAAAGCCGCTCATCACCGCGATAAACAGGAACAATACGCAGGAGATGGTGGCCGAATAGCCATAGTTGAAGTTTTTGAATCCCTGATTGTAGAGGTACATCGAGACGGTCAGAACCGCCTTTCCCGGATCGCCGAGATTATTGGAGAGTGTCAAGGGTACATCGAAGAGCTGCATGCCGCCGATGAACGACGTGATCGCAAGATAGACGAGCGTCGGCTGGATCAGCGGGATTGTGATTTTCCAGAAGGTTTGCGCTTTCGTCGCGCCGTCCACCATTGCGGCTTCATAGAGGCTCTTGTCCACGGTTGTCGTGCCGGCGAGGATGATGACGGTTGTGTAGCCAAACCACATCCACCACTGCACAAACGAAACAAGGCCGCTTGTGAGGGTTTTACTCATGAAGAAACTGACAGGGGCTCCGCTGACGCCGAGCGCCACCAGCAGCTGGTTGATGGGGGAGTTATCGCCCTCCAAAAGCAGGTTGAATAGTAACCCCACAGAGGTCGCCGTGATCAGATTTGGCAGGTAGAATACCGCGCGGTAAAAATTCTTTCCGCGTACGCGAAAGAAGGTGAAGATTGCGGTGAGCACCAGCGCCATGCCGAACTGCGGAATCGCGTTGCCGATCCAGATGCGGATCGTATTCCAGAGCGAGAGGTAAAACACCTGATCGCCGAGAATGCGGGCGTAGTTTTTCAGCCCAATCTGCATCGCGGGCATCAGACCGTCCCATTTTTGCAGACTCAGCTGAAAGGTGCTGATGATGGGATAGAGACCAAAGATCAGAAACACAACAAAAAACGGCGCGATGAACAGATAGCCGTGCCATCCACGGTCGAGCCTGCTTCTTTTGTTACGCCGCGCCTGCGGTTCGAGTGCTGCTTGCATATGGAACCTTCCTTTTCGGGAGTGGGTGCTGCGGTGTCGTTCGTTGTAGAAGAAATGAGGGAGTGTATTTCGCAAAGCAGGGGCTGCCGCTGGAAGCGGCAGCCCCGCTGAGTCTGTTTCGCTTATTCCGCGATCGTGAGATCGGGGTAGGCGTTCAAAGCATCTGCCTTGAACTGTGCGACTGCTTCGTCCTTCGTCATCGCGCCGGAAACATAGGACTTCACGGCGGAGAGGAAGGCGTTGTTGAGCGTGCCGTCATACTGGGTCATCAGGTCCGCAGGGATCTTCGCCATGACGCCGTTATAGAAGGCATAGAGATTCTGTCCGCCGAGGACCGCGTCTCCCGCTTCCTGTGCGAGGGCTTCGTCAACGCTCTTGAGCGCAACATACTCGCCGTACTGGCTGGCATAGGCTTTGACGGATTCTTCGTTCAGCGTGCAATACTGCAGGAACAGCCAAGCGAGGTCTTTGTTCTGGCTGCCGTCATAGATGCCGACCCAAGTGCCGCCCTTGACATAGGGCACAGGTGCTTCGCACATGGCCCACTGGCCGCTCGTGGTGATCGCGGAGGGCTTGACCAGGAACTGGTAGCCCCAGGTGGGAAGGATGTAGCAGAAGCAGTCCGTGCTCTCGACCGCTGCGAACCATTCGCCGCTCCACGGGTCAGAGTTCTTATCATACCCATTATCGACGATTGTCTTCGCCATGTCCATGTATTCCATCAGGCTCGGATCGATCGTGAGCTGTCCGTCCTTGACCCAGCCGCTCGCACGGTTGGTGAACTCCATGTTCATGATATCCTGCCAGGATGCGAACATCTTGACGCCGCCCTGTGCCATCTTGGCTGCGACTTCCATCATCTTGGCGTTGCTGTTGAGCATTTCGCCGACGGCGACGGGGTCATCGGTGCCGAGCACTGCTTTGGCGATATCACGGCGATAGATGATGCCGCCCGGGGATGCCTGCCAGCTCAGGGCTTTGACGACGCCGTTGGAATCCGTGCCGATGTTGCGGACGTATTCCCAGACGTTATCCAGATACTGATCGACGCCAAACTGGCTCAGGTCGGTCCAGTACGGGGTTTCGACCAGGTACTTGACATAGTCGGATTCTCCGGTGAACAGATCGGGCGCTTCGCCGCCGCTGACCGCGGTGGAAAGCTTCGTGAGGAATTCCGAGTTCGGAACGACGGTGACTTCCACCTTGATGTTCGGGTAGATGGCGTTGAAGCCTTCCACGAACCGCGTGAGTTCCTCGCCGGAAGACCAGACGGTGATGGTGCCGCTCAGGGTTGCAGGATCGACCGGCGCTTCCGTTGCTTCGGCAACGGGTTCGGCGGCGGCAGTTGCCTCAGCGTCTGCGGGGGTGGATTGCGCGGCGGGCGTTCCCGTGCAGGCAAACATGCCAACTGCCAGGATCAGCGCCAGAACCATAGAAAGGATTTTCTTCATGGATTCTCTCCTCCTTTTGATATGCTGAAATGCTTTCGCATCCAGATCCTTGTTGAAGCCCCCGCGCAGCGTACTGTCCGGTTCAGCCCGGAAAGGGAGCAACACTGTCGCGCTGGATGATCTCCGGCTCGACGAGCGCCTTTACCCGCGGGGGATTGCCGTTGAGACGGGCGATCATCGTCTCGGCAAGACGCATGCCGATTTCGTAAACCGGCTGGTGCACGGTCGTCACGTTCGGGCGCACGAGCAGATCGTGCCCGAGTCCGTCAAACCCGACCAGTGAGAGATCGGCGGGAATCTTTTTGCCCGACTTGACGATGGCGTTTGCCGCGCCGATGGCGAGGGTGTCCGTTGCGCAGAACACGCCGGTGCAGGCCGGATGCTCCGCAAGAATGCGCTTCATCGCGCCATAGCCGCCTTCCACATTGTTGATCGCATTGATCTGCGGGGTCACGGCGGGGTCGATGGCAGCCTCTTCCAGCGCGAGGCGGAAACCCTGGGCACGATCCGCGGTATAGTCCTTGTCTTCATCTACGTTGATCATGGCGAGGTTCTTGTGCCCGTTTTCGAGAAGCAGCTGGGTGATCTTCTTCGCTCCCAGCGTGTTGTCCACGTCGATGCAGTCGATATCCGGGTGTTCGGTGTGCCCAAAGAGCACGAGCGGACGATTGCGCTCATGTGTATATTGATAGATCTGTTTGACTTCGTCTTTGAGTAAGCCGGTTGCGATGTAGCCATCGCAGAGGTGCTCGTTGTCGAGCGAGCGGCGAATCAGGAAGGAGTAGACATGTTTGCTGAGCACTTCGCTGATGCCTGCCACAAAATGCATGACGAACGGGTTTGTCAGGTCGATGGTAGCGGGGATGTATACGGCGATGATCCCGATCTTGTTGGATGCCAGAGCACGGGCAACAGGGTTTTGCACATAGTTCAGCTCTTCCAGCGCCCGCTCTACTTTTTCGCGCGTCGCCGACTTCACAAGTTCGGGGGTGTTGATCACCCTGGAAACGGTGATGGTTGAAACGCCGGCCAGACGCGCAACATCTTCTAGTCTCATCATAGTCAACCGCCTTTTCTTAATGATAGCGCTATCATTATACCGGAAAAAGAAAAGCGTGAACAGATCGAATTGAAATGTTAGCGCTAACATTTGGAACAAGATGATAGTAACACACGATTTTTTCAATTGCAATACGGAAACGAAAAAAATCATCAAAAAAATACCGGAAAAAGATACGGCGCTGCAATACGCCGAATTTTTAGAAAGATTAATAGAATGCAAAAAAATAAACCCGATTCGTACAATAGGTTATTCGAATCATTTGCGCGCAGCTGTATTATAATCAAAGAAGGACGGTAGCCTTGTCATATCTTGCCGTTCGTTTTGGTGTATGTACTGCTAATTGCTTTTCTCAACGACACTTCCGGGAGACAGGATGAAAAAACCAATCGTTCGCGGTTCCATCCGAAGGAAATTGTTTTACAGCATGCTGCTGCTCAGCGTACTAATCACCGCCGCGGTGACCATTGTGGCGTTGATCAGCACCTATTCCACCATGCGAGAGCAGCTGATTTTTGACCGGCGCACGAATATCGGCTGGCTCGAAAACCGGCTGTACCTCGAAAGCAAGAGCGATATGAACCGCTTTTACGAGTTTGAGGTGGATCAGTCGCTGAAATACGATGTGCTCGCTTGGTATACCGGCGGGAATAACGCGGACGTTTCCGTGAAACTCGACCTGATCAAGGCGCTGAACTCCATCATCAGCCTCGACAGCAACATCAACTCCATTGATTTGTTCAATCTTGGAAATGGTACCGTGCTCCGCGCCCAGCGCTCGGGCGCCGCGTTTATTGAAACAGGCGATTTGCTGGCGGCATGGAATGCGCGCGAAGAAGGCCTGCAGACCAACACCGTCTATCTGCGCGACGGACGGGAGATCATTGCATACCATCAAATCCATCGCTTTCTGGACAACAAGCCGCTTGCGCTGATTGCGATTCATCAGCGGCAATATAAGCTCCAGAATATTCTCGCGGACATCAAGATCACCAACAACGAATCGATTCTGATCTTCAACGACCAAAACGATTTGATTGAATCGGACCTCGGCGAAAACGGCGATATCGCCATGGCGCAGGCTCCGGCCATCATAGAGCAGATTGCACAGAGCGACAGCCGGGAAACCGTACAGGACGGGAATTTCTGGTTCTATCGAAATGTCAACGGCGGAAAGCTGCGCATTCTGCTGGTGGTCGCGGACAAAGCGATCGTCTCCTCTCTGCAAAAGACGCTGCTCGCGGGCATACTCGTTTCGCTCGCTGCGGTTGCGGCTGCGATTGCGGCATCGGCTGCATTTGCTAGATTTTTGTCCAAACCATTGATTGCGCTTGCGGCAAGCATGGGCAAAATCCGGCTCGACAGCTCGCAGAATCTGGAGCGAAGCGAGCGGAACGACGAGATCGGACTGCTGCAAAACAGCTTTGCGGACATGGCGGAGCGCACGCAGAACCTGATTGCGAGCGAATACATCGCAAAGATTGAGAAGAGAAATGCACAGCTTCGGGCGTTGCAGGCGCAGATCAACCCGCATTTCATCTACAACACGCTGCAGGCGGTCGGCGGCATGGCGCTCAAGCATGGGGTGCCGGGCATCTATGAGGTCACGCTGAATCTGATCGACATCATGCGCTATTCGCTGAATTTTTCAAAGGATCGCGTCCGCCTCGGCGACGAGCTGAAATACCTGCAAAGCTATTTGCAGATTCAGAATCTGCGCTTTGGAAAGCGTCTGGATTTAACGTTTGATGCGCCGGAGAATTGCTTTGAATATCTTGTTCCAAAGCTGATTCTCCAGCCGCTCGTGGAGAACTGCTTTGAGCACGGGCTTGCCGAGCGCTCCGGCCGCTGGACGGTGACGGTTTCTGCCGCGGTGCAGGGAGAAGACCTGCTGCTCACGGTCAGCGACAACGGGGTTGGAATTCCGCCGGAGAAGCTGGAGCAAATCCGCGCGACGTTGGAGTCCGGAACGGATTCCTCCCTGCGCGGCGCGGAGCACATCGGGCTGACGAACGTCAACGCGCGCATCCGCCTGATGTTCGGCGGCGAGGACTACGGGCTTACCATCGACAGCGACCCGAACGCGGGCACGAGCATCACCGTGCGTCTCCGCGCGGTCAAGGAAAGCGAGGGCCAGAATGTGCAGCTATAGCGTCGTCATCATCGACGATGAACCATGGACACGGGAAGTGGTCAAGCACCTTGGCCAATGGAAAGAGCTCGGGCTCTCCATCGTCGGCGAAGCGTCCGACGGGGATCTGGGTCTGGAGATGGTGCGCGAGCTGCGGCCGGACATCATCCTCACGGATGTACGAATGCCGTATCTCAACGGCATCGATTTGGTGCGTACGCTGCGCGCGGAAGGAAACGGGGCGCAGGTGGTCTTTTTCAGCGGATATGACGATTCTTCGTATATCCGCAGCGCGCTCAGGCTCGGCGCTTCGGACTATCTGCTCAAGCCGATCAAGCCAAGCGAACTCAACGAGAGACTCAAGACCTGCGTTGAGGCGATTCAGAAAACCAAGGCGGAAAAGAGCGGCAGAAACGCCGCAATCACGGAAGCGCCGGGGTTTATCGACGCCGCCTGGGCAAAACCTTTTTATCTGCTTTGCTCGGATTTACAGGTTGCGCTGCAGGCGGGAGAGATTGCTTCCGTTGAAAAAAAGCTTGCGGAGATTCGCGCGCTTTTAACCCAGCACGAAGGCGAGACACCGCAGAGCAGCGCCTTGATACAGGTCTATTACGCGATCATGGGCATCCTTCAGCGTTATATTTCCGACAGCGGATACAGCGTGGAAGAGGTCTTTGGAAAGAGCAACACCTCGTTTGTCTTTGGGCGCGAGAGCACGGCGGAGCAGCTGTTTTCCTATGCGCGGGAGCTGCTGGGCATGGCGATCGGCCGTGTTGCAGACCTCACACGAAACAGCACAAAGCTCAATCTGGACACCGTAAGGGAGTTTGTGAAGGAGAGCTATGCGCGCGGGATCACGCTGGAGGAGACCGCGGCACGGTTTTTTGTCACCAAAGAATACCTGAGTAAAGTCTTTAAGCTGAAATTCGGCGAAGGATTTACGGAATATGTGACCAAGCTGCGCATGGAGCGCGCGCTCAGGCTCATGAGTGAATATGACATCGCGATCAAGGAGATCGGCCCTGCGGTCGGGTATTTTGACACGGCACATTTTTACCGCGTGTTCAAGAAACACTTTGGTTTTACGCCGGGGCAGATGCGCGCCGCATTAAATATCAGCAATCAGCAAGATCAAGAATAGCGAATGATTGCGACCCTTCCTGTGGGATATCGTTGTATCACAGGTCAACGATATCATATCGAATTTGGAGGAAGAGAAATGAAAAAGGTACTTATCTGCATCATGGCGCTGCTGCTCGCGTTCGGTTCGTTCGCTTGCACGGCGGCTCCTGCAACCGCCACTGAAGAGGCAACACAGGCGCCCGCTCAAACCGAAGAGCCCACGGCTGCCCCGCGCGAAGCGGAGCTGAACATCATGATGAGCTTCCCGCAGTACATGGATCAGTGGGAAACCTATTGCCATCAGTTTGAAGCAAAAGTGCTCGCCGAGCAGAACATCAAGCTCACCATCAACCTCGAAATGCCGAGCTCCGACCAGTATGAGAGCGTCCTGCAGGCACGCCTGACGGGCGATGACGCGCCGGACCTCTACACCGTTCACAGCAACAACCTCAAAGTGTACAACGAGGCGGGCAATCTCGCCGATCTCTCCGGCCAGCCGTTCGTTTCCAAGCTCTATGAAAACGTCCGCGACACCGTGACCGTTGACGGCAAGGTGCTGGCAGTTCCGATCGAGTCCATGGCATGGGGCGTGCTCTACAACAAGCAGATCTTCGCGGACTGCGGCCTGACTGCGCCGAAGACGCTCGACGAGCTCAAGAATGTCGTTACCGTGCTCGAATCCAAGGGCTACACGCCGTTCATGCTTGCCTTCCAGGAACAGTGGGTTCCGCAGCTGATGACCGCGCTGACCCTCGGCGGCAAAGTCTCCGGCGAACTGACCGACTGGGTCGACCGTATGTATCAGGATGCGGGTTCCTATGAAGAAGTCCGCGAAATCTTTGACGTCATCGACCTCATCATGCAGCACGGCACCGACCGCGCGATGGAAGAGGGCTCTCAGGCGGGTGCTGCCGACTTTGCAAACGGCAAAGCTGCGATCTTTGTGCAGGGTACCTGGGCCGCGGGCACCATCATGGAGACCAACCCGGACTTCCAGCTTGGCGTGTTCGCCTTGCCGATCAACAACAACGAAAACTGCACCCGCGTGAATCTTTCGACCTCAACAACGCTGGCGGTTCACCCCTCCAGCAAAGAGATGGATCTCGCGCTTGCGTTTGCCAACTACGTGCTCGACGACAAGGATTCCTCCGCGCTGTTCCAGAGCTGCACGTTTAACCCCATCGCCACCTGCCATACGTATGAGGCGGCTTCCTGGGTCAACGATGCCTCCGCGTATGTCGCAAACGGCCGCGCGTATCAGGATCTCGTTCTGCCCAGCGCCGTGACGGACGAACAGGGCAAGCTCCTGCAGGAGTACTACGTGGGCAACATCACCGTCGATCAGTTCATCGCCCGCATGGACGAAGTCTTTAAGCAGGCCAACGCGCTCAACTGATTACACACCCAAACAGCAAACGATACTGAGAGGGACGAAAGTCCCTCTCTTTTCAAAAATGCGCTTTTTGATCACACGCATCTGTGATCATGTGCTTGTTTGATCAATTTTGATCCGTTACGACTCCGCAAGAGTTCGCGGAGATTGGGGAACCCATATGAAACAACGTTCGGCGCAGCTTGCCTTAGCGGGTAAAAAGCGCAAGCAAAACCTGTCGCTGCTCTTATTTACGCTTCCGGCACTGATCGTCTACGCGCTCTTTAAGCTGTATCCCGCGTTTTCCGGCATCTATTTTGCCATGACGGACTGGAACGGCGTGAATAAAACCTGGTCGTTCATCGGACTGCAAAACTTTGTCCGGGTGCTGGACGACGCGTATTTCTGGCAGTCGATCCTCTTTACATTCAAATACGTCGGCGTGATGGTCATCGTGGCGAACATCGTCGCGCTGACGCTCGCGGTTGCGATTGAAACACGCAGGCGCGCGCGCGGTGTCTTCCGCACGGTGTTTTATCTGCCGAACATGATCAGCATGGTCATCGGCGGATACATGTGGATGTTCATCTTCACAAAGGTTCTCTACTATCTGGCGGACAATTTCAACGGATTTTCGTTTCTGGACCACATGTGGATCGGAGACCCGAAGTACTCGTTTGTCGCAATCATCATCGTTGCGGCATGGGGCGCGGTCGGGTATCTGATGATCATCTACATGGCGGCGCTGCAGGGCGTGCCGGAGAGCATGAAGGAGGCAGCCGTGCTGGATGGCGCAAACGCCTGGCAGCGATTCTGGAAGGTGGAGTTTCCGATGATCCGGCACGCGGTGACTATCTGCGTGTTCTGGACGCTCAACTCCGCGTTTCAGGTGTTTGACGTGATCTTTACGCTCACGGGCGGCGGCCCCGGCCGGGCAACGCAGTCCGCGGCGATGAATATCTATGAAGAGGCCTTTCGCGGCAATATTCAATATGGTTACGCGACTGCGAAATCCACGGTGCTGTTTCTCATCGTGCTGGTGATCACCGCGGTGCAGCTCAGCGTCATGAAGCGCAGAGAGGAGGAGCTATGAAAAAGCGAAGTGCCATTTCGACAGGCGTTTATCTGTTTTTGATTCTCTGCGCGCTGTTTACGCTGGCTCCGCTGCTGCTCGCGCTCGTCAACTCGTTCAAATCAAACGGAGAGATTTTGACGAATGTGCTCTCTCTGCCCAAAGAGATCAATTTTGAAAACTATGTGCGCAGCTTCGGCAAGATGCACTATCTGCGCAGCCTCGGCAACACCGCGTTTCTCGCGGCGGGTGGCGTCGGACTCATTATCCTGTTTTCCTCGCTCGCGGGATGGAAACTCTGCCGAACCAAGACCAGGCTCTCCGGCTTTCTCCTGTCGCTGTTCATCTTTTCGATGCTGATTCCGTTCAGCTCGATCATGATTCCGCTTTATAAGGTCGTGCTGGCGCTGGATATCAAAAACTCGCTGTTCGGGCTCTGCTTCGTCTACGCGGGGCTTGGCGTGAGCATGGCGATCTTTCTTTACCACGGCTTCGTGAAGGGGATTCCGAAGGAGCTGGAGGAGGCCGCGGCGATCGACGGCTGCACGCCGCTTCAAACTTTCTTCCGGATTGTGTTTCCGATGCTCAAGCCCGTGACGGCGACGATCTGCATCACAAATGTGCTCTGGATCTGGAACGACTTCCTGCTGCCGCTGATCATCCTATCGGACAACAAAAAGTACACGCTGCTGCTCTCGACCAACACGCTCTTCGGGCAGTATAGTTCGGATTGGTCGGCGATTCTCAGCGCGCTGGTGATCGCGGCGCTGCCGGTGATCGTATTTTATGCGCTGCTGCAAAAGCAAATCTTAAAAGGCATTACGGACGGAGCGATGAAGGGATGAAGAACGACTTTTTGCAATGCCGCTCAAAGAGAATGTATCTTGGCGACACGCCTGTGCTGCTGCGCGGCTTCGGCCTCGGCGGCTGGCTGCTGCCAGAAGGATATATGTGGCAGATGGAGGGGGAATATGACCGCCCGCGGCGCATGGAGCGGCTGATTGAAACCCTCTGCGGTGCGGAGTACGCGGTTTCCTTCTGGGAACGGTATGAGGGGAGCTATATTACGCGCGCGGATATCGAATGGATTGCGAGCTGCGGCTTCAACTCCGTGCGGCTTCCGATCAATGCGCGGCGGATGTTCCGCTTTGACGGACAAAACGCTGCGTTCGTCGAAAAAACAGTAAAGCACATCGACAATCTGATCGACTGGTGCAGGGAATTTGACCTCTATGTGATTCTCGATATGCACGGCGCGCCCGGCGGACAGACGGGGCAGAATATCGACGACAGTGAACACGACCAGCCGGAGCTCTTTACAAACCCGTTGTATCAGGATCAGCTCTGCGCGGCATGGGAGTTGCTCTCCACGCGCTATCAAGACGAGCCCGTGGTTGCGGCCTATGACCTGCTGAATGAACCGCTGCCTAACTTTTTCAAGCAATACAACGACGGTGTGCTGCCGCTGTATCGGCGGTTGATCGCAAAGATTCGTGCGATCGACCCGAACCATATGATCATGCTGGAGGGCGCGCACTGGGCGACGGATTTTACCGTGCTGGACGCTTTCACGCGGGAGGAGGCAGCGGACAATATCGCGCTTCAGTTCCACCGCTATTGGAGCGCGCCGGATGCGGAGAGCCTGGAGGGCTATGCGGCGGTTGCAAAGCGTCTGGATATTCCGCTCTATCTCGGCGAAAGCGGGGAGAATAATCTCGAGTGGTATACGGCGATGTTCCCGCTCTGCGACCGGCTTGATATCGGCTGGTCATTCTGGAGCTATAAGAAGATGAACTGCCATAACTCTCCTGTTTCGTTCGCGCGTCCCGATGGCTGGAACACGCTGATGGAGTATATTCACGGCGGATCGGCGCCCACAAAACAGCGCGCGCAGGAGATATTCGACGAGCTGCTGGACTGCATCCGCGACCCGGTCTACAACCGGAACGTGATCTGTGCGCTTACGAGAACCCCGCCGTTTGTGCTGCCTTGCGAGGCGTTTGACGAGACCCGAATTGTCAGCGCGCGCGTGCCAGGCGCGGAGCTGCGCCCGCGGGAGAAAGCAAGCCTGATCTTCCGCGACGGGCACCTAGGCGTGCCGGATTATCAGCGTCTCAAGGGCGAACCGCAGCCGGAAGAAGAGAACATCGTCGTGCGGCTGAAGAGCGGGGATGAAATTTCGTTTTTCATCCACGTTCCAACCGCGCCGGTGACCGGATGCCTCTGGGCGTATGGTGACGGAATGGTCGAGTTGTTCTGCAACGGGATGCAGATGTTCGATCTGATGATGGATCAGGGCACCTATCAATTCCGCATGCAGGAAGCGGGAAAAGTCCGCCTGAGCATTCGCTGCTTGCGGGGCGAGATCGACGCCGACCGGATCGAATTTTACGCGGAATAATCTAAAAAAAGATGACTGCTACAGCAGAAAGAAAACAAACACCCTGTGTGACAGGGTGTTTGTTTTCTTGCCGGGTCAGATGATGTTCCGCGCTCGATAATCCTTCGGCAAGAACTATAGTGAAGTGTAATGAAAGCCGCACACGATCGGTCGATCCGCGGGAAATTACATCTGTCAGCAATATAAGTATATGTTTGACAGTACGATGGTACGGGTGTAACATAAAATTAATATTGTATATACCATATATGCTTCTACAAGTGCGCAATCGGCGGTATTGCCCGGCGAAAAGGGTTGTGTTCGCATCAGAACTTGATTGATTCAGATTAGACACAAGATAACATTGTTATCACATACAGCTATAATAAATGCACGAGAAAGGGAATGCTGATGTACAACTTACTGATTGGTGGCGCTGCAGGTCAAGGCATTGACACGACGGCAGCTATTTTGGAAAAAATCCTGAAACGATCCGGCTATTATGTCCTGACGGTGCGAGACTTTATGTCGCGCGTGCGCGGGGGACATAACTTCTCGCTGATTCGATTCGGCACGGAGCCGATTCATTCGCACAGCAACCACCTGGATGGAATCATCGCGATGGACGAAGAAACCATCATGCAGCATCTGGATCAGCTCAATGAGACCGGATTTCTGCTCGCGGATCAGAAGATAAACGGCGACGATCCGCGTATGCTCCGCTATGACATGGAAGGCATGGCGAAAGAGCTCGGCAACCCGCGCGTTTCCGGCATGATCGCGGTGGGCGTACTGCTGAAAATGTTTGGAGTAACACTGGACGGCGTGGATCAAGTTCTGCGCACGTTTGTGAAGGAACAGTATCTGGAGGTCAACCTCAAGGCGCTGGCGGAGGGCTACGGCATCGCACAGGCGCGCTACCCGCGCAGCCATGGCTCGTATGACGGGCGGATGCTGATCTCCGGCAGTCATGCCGTTGCACTCGGTGCGCTTGCGGCGGGGCTTCGCTTCTATTCCGCATATCCGATGTCGCCTTCCACAACGATCATGGAGACGCTTGCGTCGCTTGCCGACGAGGCGGGCGTTGTGGTGGAACAGGCGGAGGACGAAATCGCCGCGATCAATATGGCAATCGGCGCGTCCTATGCGGGCGCGCGGGCGATGACCGGCACCTCGGGCGGCGGCTTTTCCCTGATGGTAGAGGCGCTCGGCCTCTCCGGCATGGCCGAGATTCCGCTCGTGGTGATCGATGTGCAGCGCCCGGGCCCGGTCACCGGGCTGCCAACACGCACCGAGCAGAGCGATTTGAAGTTTGTCATCTCCGCGTCGCAGGGTGAGTTCCCGCGGATGGTGATTGCGCTTCGCAATCAGGAGGAAGCGTTTTATCAGACCATGCGGGCATTTGATCTTGCGGAGCGATATCAGATTCCGGTCATTCTGCTGAGCGATCAGTATATCGGAGATGGTACCGCAACCGTTGAGCCGTTTGATCCGGATCGGATACGGGTCGCAAAGCCCGGCGAGCAGCAAGCAGCGGAAGGCGAATATTTGCGCTATCGCTACACGGAGAGCGGCGTCAGTCCCCGCTTGATTCCCGGAAAGAGCAAGCATCTGGTTGCGATCGACAGCGACGAGCACGATGAGCGCGGCTGGATTACCGAGTCCGCCGAAGTTCGCACCCGCATGATGGATAAGCGGATGAAGAAAATGGAAGGCATCAAGAGCGAACTGCTTGAGCCGGATGTGATCGGACCCGGGGATTTCGATACGCTGATCGTTGGCTGGGGTTCCACGCTTGGCCCGATCACTGAGGCGGCGGCGCTTCTCAACGCCGAAAAAAAAGGGCGCTACGCCGCGCTTGTATTTGGCGATGTGTACCCGCTGCCGCAACAGAAACTTCTGGAGATGGCGCCCAAAGCAAAGCGGCTCATACATGTGGAACAGAACGCAACCGGCCAGCTCGCGGGGCTGATTCGCGAAGAGACGGGCATTGCCTTTACGGGCAGCATCCTCAAATATGACGGCAGGCAGATTACGGCGGAAGAGATTGCGGCGCGCATTCGTAAGGAGGGATATTAATGAGTAACGAGACTTTTTGCACTTACGAAACGGCGTGGTGCCCCGGCTGCGGCAACTTTGTGATCTTGGAATGCCTCAAAACCGCGCTGGAGCAGCTCGGAAAAGCGCCGTACGAGGTTCTCGTTGCAGCCGGCATCGGTCAGGCGGCAAAGACGCCGCAGTACATCGGCGCGAATGCGTTTTGCGGGCTACACGGACGCTCGCTTCCGGCAGCGATTGCGGCAAAGATCGCCAACGAATCGCTGACGGTGGTCGTCGACACGGGCGATGGCGATTCCTACGGGGAAGGCGGCAACCATTTTCTGCACAACATCCGCAGGAATGTGGATATCACACACTTCGTGCATGACAATCAAATCTACGGCCTGACCAAAGGACAGGCGTCTCCGACGTCCGGCTTTGGCATGGTCACCGGCGTCCAGACCGACGGAAACATCAACGAGCCGCTCAACCCGGTGCTGCTGGCGATTGCCAGCGGGGCAGGCTTTGTCGCGCGCGGATTTACCGGGCATAAAGAGCAGCTGATTGCGCTGATGAAAGAAGCGATTTCATACAAGGGATATGCATTGGTCGATATTCTGCAGCCCTGCGTCAGCTTCAACAAAACGAATACCTTCGGCTGGTACAAAGAGCGCGTTTACGATCTGGATGCTTCATACGATGCGGGGAACAAAGCCACGGCGCTGATCAAATCGATGGAGTTTGACGAGAAGATTCCGCTCGGGATTCTGTATCGCGAGGAGAAGTGCACCTATCATCAGAAAAACGAAGTGCTCCAGCAGGGAATTCCGCTGCTGGATCGAAACACGGAGAAGGAAGTCCTTCAAAAACACATTGCATCCTATATCTAAATTTGATCGGAGGAAAAGGTATGTCTGTGAAAAATGCGATGACGTCTGAATTTCTGCACTCTGCATACGGCGGCGAGAGCATGGCGCATATGCGCTATCTTCTTTGGGGCGATCTTGCGGAAAAAGAAGGTTTTCCGCATGTAGCAAAGCTCTTCCGCGCAACTTCTTATGCAGAGCAAGTGCACGCGACCAACCATTTCCGCGCGATCGGCGGCGAAACCGCGGGAGCGAGTGTAACATCCGGCGCCATCTTCGGCCCGAATAAAACGGCGGACAACCTTCGCGGCGGTATCATGGGCGAGCTGCACGAGGTGGAACAGATGTATCCGGTCTATCTGAATACGGCAGAATTTCAGAATGAACCGGAGGCAAGGCGCTCGTTTCATTTTGCATTGGAGGCGGAAAAGCAGCATGCGGCGCTGTTCCAGATGGCGCTGGATGCGGTGCTCGCGGGGAAGGATGTTGCGTTGGAGTCCGTCCATATCTGCCCGATCTGCGGGCATACCGTGCTGGATAGCGCGCCTGACCATTGCCCGATTTGCGGCACGGGGAAGGAGCAGTATCGCGTGTTCTAATGAGAGGACGCTCGGATGATATCCTGATATCAAACGCAGAAGAATCTGATTAAACCGCAACCGTCCTGCCGCTGATCGGGATGAACCCGATCGAATACGGTCAATATATCGGCTGGAAAAACAAAACTCTCAGGCGTGACGCTTGTCTTCGCCTGAGAGTTGTTTGTTTCGATTTCGAAGTTAGTCCAGCTGGCTGACAAACGTATGCGCGATTTGTCCGCCGTCGGTCAGGATATCAATTCCGGAGAGGTAGCCTGCGCTGGGGGAGCAGAGGAAGGAGACGAGAGCTGCGATTTCGTAGGGACGCCCCCATCTTTCGAACTGGATGGAGTCCAGCTGCATTTGCGTGGTATCCGGCTGGTTATCCAGCAGCGCCTGATGCATCGGCGTCATGTACGATCCCGGGGAAATACTGAGGATCCGGCAGCTTTTTTCGCAAACCGGACGGTGTTTTTCTGCGAATAGTAGATCACGAATCATTTGGAGAGGCAGTATGCCATGCCCGCGCAGACGAACGCATCTGTGTTGAACGGTTCCACCTGCTCCTGAAGCTTGCTGTAGAAACCCGCATCAGAATATCCGTCGAACACTTCAAACCATTCATCCGGGACTTCGATCGTGTGCGCCGCAATCATCGCCGCATTTGCAGACTTTCTGGGTGTGATCCTGTTCCCGATCGGGACAGGTTTTTCCCGGCTTTACGCTGACTGCGGCGCTGGTTGGCGCGCTGTATGGATTGTTTTTACACAAAAAGCAGCCAATCTGGAATATAATCATGTCAGTATAGATCCATCAGTTACTATTAAGCCTGCTGTTGAACACCTACTGGATCTCTGTGCTGTACGATTCACTGTTCACCCCGCTTCTGGTCACCAGACTCTTGCAGTGCGCGGTCATGATTCCGGTTGAGCTCGTGGTGATCGTGCTTTTGGTCAAAACGCTGGGCGAATTTTTAAGGAAGAAGGCGATGCAATGGGCATAGAGGAGACGCTGCAATTTATCCACGCGACAAGCTGGAAGGGAAACCGCCTTGGATTGGAGCGCATGCAGGATCTCATGTTCCGCCTGGGAAATCCGCAGGAGGAGCTGCGGTTCGTTCATGTAGCGGGCTCAAACGGAAAAGGCTCCGTCTGTGCGATGCTTTCCTCGATTTTGACGGCGGCAGGCTACCGGACGGGGCTCTACACCTCGCCGCACCTGGTGCGCGTCAATGAGCGGATGAAGATTGACGGCGTGGATATTTCCGACGAAGATCTGATCTGTGCTGCGGAGCAGGTGAAAGCTGCTGTCGAACAAATGGACGACAAACCGACTGAGTTTGAGGTCATCACTGCGATGGCGTTCCTCTACTTCCGGCAGCAGAAATGCGACATCGTCGTTCTGGAAGTCGGTCTCGGAGGACGGCTGGACGCGACGAATGTGATTTCCGTGCCGGAACTGGCAATCCTCATGAACATCGGGCTGGAGCACACCGAGGTGCTCGGAGACACGCTGCAAAAAATTGCCGCAGAGAAGGCGGGGATCATCAAGCGGGGCGGAACCATCGTCTTTTACCCGCAGCTGCCTTCGGTGGAGTCTGTGTTTGAAGAAGCATGCATACAGCAAAATGCGACATTTGTCCGCGCCGACACAGGCGATATTCTGGTGAGAGAAGAATCGCTGGAAGGATCCGTATTCGACTGGAAGCAGCGGAAGCAGCTGCGGATCAACCTCTTGGGGCAGCACCAGATTTGGAACGCAGTCGTAGCCCTAACCGCCGCGGAACAGCTGGGGCGCAAGGGCTGGTTGATCGGAGAATCCTCCATCCGGAACGGACTGGCCAATACATACTGGCCTGCACGACTGGAAATACTCAACGAAGCGCCTCTTTTTATTCTCGATGGCGCGCATAACCCGCAGTGTGTTGAAATGTTGGAGCAGATCATGCAAACGCTGTTCCATAATCGAAAGGTCGTGTTTTTAACAGGTTTGCTGCGGGACAAAGACTATCTGAAGATGCTGAACCTGATTTCTCATCGCATCAAAGAGGTCGTTTGCCTGACCCCTGACAGCGAAAGAGCGCTGCCCGCGGAGGCTTTGGTGAGTGTGCTGGCAGGCTTTGAGATCAAAGCGACGGCATTTGACGATGTGGAACGCGGCATCATTGCCGCATTCACTGCCGCAAAAGGCAGCCCAATCGTTGCGTTCGGGTCGCTGTATTTGGCCGGAGCGATACGATCCATTTTTCCGCGCGCAATGAAAAAATGGCTGAGGAGTGAGAGTATCCGGCTGCGGGACGCGATGTCGGAAAGCCAAAGAACCGCAAGTTCACGGGAGATTGTGCAAAGAATCGTGGAAAGCGACCTCTTTCTTCACGCGAAAACGGTCATGAGTTATCGTGCGATGAAGTCGGAAGTAGACTTGAATGAGCTGGATGAGCATGCAAAACGCATGGGTAAGCGAATCGTATATCCGCGTTGCATCAGCGCAACGGAGATGATCGCGCTGTATCCGGTTTCTGACGAAGACTGGCAGCGAAGCGGCTTTGGTATCCTTGAGCCTTCGCTTGACACCGCGATTCAGGTTGATCCGGCGGAAATCGATCTGATGTTGTGCCCGTGCACGGCATTTGACGAAGCAGGGAACCGGATCGGCATGGGCGGCGGATATTTCGACCGATACCTGCCGCTTTGCACGAATGCGACCGTCGCCGCGGTGGCATTTGAACTGCAAAAAGCGAGAAGCATTCAGCCAGAACCCCATGACCGGCGTATGGATCTTGTTTTTACAGATTCGATGACATACTTCATCAATCCGGATAAAAGGGATGCCGATTAAGTTTTAAACAAGACGAATGATCGGCTGCACGACCAAATGGCTGAACGTGCTGAACGAAGGCGCTGCACGATATGGGCGCGGGAAGACTGCGCCCGCCGCGAACCACGAGGAACGGAGCAAGTAAAAATTTTCCTTACCACTAGCGCAGGGGATACCACGATTCGGATATTTACTGTACAGATCCGATCATCCATGCTAGACTGTGCCTAATAGACAGGAGGCGCGGTGTGGAAACGAACTGGATGAAGCTGTTGGAATTTCTGGATGTTTCCGGAGCGGATGTGCTTTTTGAGCAACGGGAGCTATTGTTTCAGCGGATACCGTTTGAGATGGAGAAGACCCTCTATCGATTTATCGCTGACGGCAAGCCGAAGGAGATGCTTGCGTTCTATCAGCGTATGATTCTGGAGACACCGACGCTCAAAGTCGCCGTCGGCAAGACCTCGAAAAACCGTCTCATGCAGCTGAAATACGCTGCGGTTTCGGCGATCGCGCTGGCTTGCCGCTCGGCAATCAGTGGCGGCGCCATCGAAGCCTGCGCCTACGCAAAGAGCGACGAGGCAATCGTCGCAATCGATGAAGCGCGCGGAACTGCTGAGGTTTTGCGGCTTGAGGTGCAAACGCTCTACGACTACGCGCAGATGGTACAGGAGACGAAGTCTCTGCAAAACTGCTCGGCGGTGATCCGCAACTGCGTAAACTATATCACCGTGCATTCCCACTGCCTGATCACACTGGAAGAGCTTTCGGAAGGCTCCGGCTACACGAAAGAATACTTAGCGAAGCTCTTTAAGAAAGAAATGGGCATCTCGGTCAGCGACTATATATTGAAGTCTCGCATTGACGAAGCAAAGAATCTGTTTGCGGAAGGACGCTCCTGCAACGAGGTTGCGCAAATTCTCGGCTTCTCCTCGCAAAGCTATTTTATCCGGCAATTTAAGAAGACCACCGGCATGACGCCGAAGCTGTTTGTCAACGTCAATGCGCGCTAAACTTAAGAAAAGTGGAGTTCCAGAGCCGAACTCTACCAAAATAACGCGATTCTACGAATAAATCAGCACGATTCTGTGAAGAATCGTGCAATTTTTTGCAGATTTTTTGTAGGAATACGGTTCGCATATCGCTATGATTACGGTATCAGACAAATCCGTATTCATACACATGATCAATAAAACCAACCTGAAACAGAAAAACTCAAGTAAAAATGAGGGGGATTCTATGTCAAAGAAGGAACGTTGGATCGTATTTCCTGCTGTGGCCGTGCTTCTGATAATCGCGACGGTGTTCGATCTTCGCATTTCGCAGGCGGTCTATGGAAAAAACCTGTTCAGTACCGTGTTTGAGATTTTAGGCGAAGCGCCGATTCAGTTTCTCGCGCTGTTTGGCGCGGTGACGCTGTTTCGCTTTCGCAGCAGAAAGACGAAATGGGGCAGCGGGCTTCTAGCGGTGGCGTACGGAATTCTCGCCGCGGCGTTTGCGTTTATGGTTGGGTTCGCGACGATCAATTACGTCAACGAAAACATCGCGCACGAGCTGCCGATCGTCGTTTCCCTGCTGACGGCGCTTGTCGGGCTCGCGCTTGCGATCCTGCTTGCGCGCGCAGTGCCAAAGGAGCGCGCAAAAGAGGCAGTGACGTTCGCGATCATTGCCATTGTCTATATATTGCTGATCGTGATCCTCATGAACTCGATCAAGAGCGTTTGGGGCAGGCTCCGTATGCGCGAGATGCTCGATCCTGTTAGCGAATTCACCCCGTGGTACGAGATTCATTTCCGCGGCGGATTTGACAACCGCTTTGCGTCCTTCCCATCCGGGCATACGATGAACGCGGCGGGCGTGATTCTGATCACGCTTCTTCCGACCATCTTTGAAAAACTGAAGGGGAAAAAAACGTTGCTGCGCATCGTCGCATATGGCTGGGTGGCTATCGTTGGATTCTCCCGCATCGTAGCGGGCGCGCATTTTGCGACGGATGTGCTGTTTGGCATCCTGCTCTCCTATGCGCTGTTTGAAGGAACCCGCGCGGCGGTCACCAAACTTCGATTAAGACAAACGAAACAATCCGGCGGTGCAATGCCGGTTTCATCCAACCAACTTTGTAAGTAAGGAGAAGAGGATATGGCAAACACAAAAGAACTCAGAAAGACCGTCACTGCCGAGGTTAAGGCGGAGCGGGCTCGCAGAAAAGCGAAGAGAATGGAGATCCGTGCGCTACCGCGCGGCGAACAGTCTGCCGCGCGCAAGGCGGAGAAATCTGCGCGAAAGGCAGCGAAGTCGGAACGTAAGCATGCTATTCAAGCGATGTCAAAGGAAGAAAAGCGCGCGGCAAAGAAACATGACAAGCTGACGAAGCGCATCTGGAACCGTCCGCGCCGTATCGCGATCTGGGCGGTTGTACTTTGTCTGCTGGCATTTGGCATCTACAGCGCGGCGCCCTATATCGGGGATTTTACGAGCCTCTATTCGATGAAGATCGACTCCAACACGCCGGCGGGCGACGCCGCGCGCCTAAACGGGGCAAAGGTTGCGGAAGAGATTGCAGACGAGGGCATCGTGCTGCTGAAAAACGCGGACGGCCTGCTTCCGCTTTCCGACGGCAAAGTCAATGTATTCGGCTATGCTGCGTACAACATCCGCTATGGCGGCAGCGGCTCCGGTGGCGGTGATGCTTCGAGCGCGGCAGATCTTTTTGCGGGGCTCTCGAACGCGGGTATTGATTACAACAAAACACTGGATTCATTCTACCGCGGACAGAAGGATATCGCTCAAAAAGGAAGCTCAAATGGGCTCATCAGCGTGCTCGTTACGATGCTTGGAAAGCCGATGACAGATGAACCCGCGATCGATTACCTG
>DATMYE010000030.1:0-34929 GCA_035561095.1 Clostridia bacterium
ATTCATATACTGATATTCCGAATTTCCGTCTACCAATTGTTCCGTACCTGTCGTATTCTAAGCATGAAAGAAAGCAACCGGCACACCAAAACTCGTTTTCGGACGGCGGGAAGGCCGCCAAAA
Source organism: Clostridia bacterium (assembly GCA_035561095.1). GTDB lineage: Bacteria > Bacillota > Clostridia > Christensenellales > CAG-138 > UBA7703. The sequence continues at coordinate 124 of DATMYE010000030.1, forward strand.
CGCAATCGCTGCCGGGAAATGCCCTTTCGAACGATCTAGACAAACTGCGGCGACGCAGTGGGCAAGATCACATGATCCAACGCAAGGCGCGGATTCGATCCGCCGTGATCGACTCCGACGCCAACCAGGACACCTGTTCCAAACCGTCTCTGCGGCGGGAAGGCCGCAAACAAAGGCGCTTTGGCACGCAATTCACCCGGTTCGGCTCCGCATCGGCGGCGGGCAGGCTGCCACAAAAAGCGAGTCGAACAAACCCAGATAGATCGCATCCGCGTCCGCGGCGGGCAGGCCGCGACAACGCGGTGCGATCGACCAACTTATTTTCAAGAGAGCAACAACACACGAGGAGACAAGAGGAGATGGAGAGCATGACGAACCGAAACGTAAGAACCCCGATTGACAGCGTAGAAGCCATGGAAGGCGCATTTATCCGCCTCCGCAACGCGCAGAAAACATTTGCCACGTTTACACAGGAGCAGGTGGACAAGATCTTCCTTGCCGCAGCGACCGCAGCCAACAAGGCGCGCATTCCGCTGGCGAAGCTCGCCGTGGAAGAGACCGGCATGGGCGTGGTCGAGGATAAAGTGATCAAGAACCACTATGCTTCCGAATATATCTACAACGCATACCGCGACACGAAGACCTGCGGCGTGATCGAAGAGGACAAGGCCTACGGCATCACCCGCATCGCGGAACCCATCGGCGTCATCGCCGCGGTCATCCCGACCACGAACCCGACCTCGACCGCGATCTTTAAGACGCTCATCGCGCTGAAAACCCGCAACGGCATCCTCATCAGCCCCCATCCGCGCGCAAAACGGTCGACCATTGAGGCAGCCCGCGTGGTGCTCGACGCTGCGGTTGCCGCGGGCGCGCCGGAAGGCATCATCGACTGGGTCGACGTGCCAAGTCTGGAGCTCACCAACCTCGCGATGAAGGAAGCGGATATCATCCTCGCCACCGGCGGCCCGGGCATGGTCAAGAGCGCGTACAGCAGCGGCAAGCCCGCCATCGGCGTCGGCAGCGGCAATGTGCCCGCGATCATCGACGAGTCGGCGGACATCCTGTCCGCGGTCAGCTCGATCATCCTCAGCAAAACCTTCGACAACGGCATGATCTGCGCGAGCGAACAGGCCGTCATCACGGTGGACTCCATCTACAACAAGGTCAAAAAAGAGTTTGCCGATCGCGGCTGCTATATCCTCAAAGCGGATGAAACCGAAAAGGTGCGCAAGACCATCCTCATCAACGGCGCGCTGAACGCAAAGATCGTGGGTCAGACCGCATACACCATCGCGAAGCTCGCGGGTGTGACCGTGCCGGAAAAGACCAAGATCCTCATCGGCGAGGTCGAGAGCGTTGAGCTTTCGGAGGAGTTTGCGCATGAAAAGCTCTCCCCCGTGCTCGCAATGTACCGCGCAAAGGACTTTGAGGACGCGCTGCAAAAGGCGGAGCGCCTGATCGCGGACGGCGGCTACGGCCACACCGCGAGCGTCTACCTCGATCCCGTGACGCAGAAGGAGAAGCTTGCAGAGTATACGAGCCGCATGAAGACCTGCCGCATCCTCGTCAATACTCCGTCCGCGCACGGCGGCATCGGAGACCTCTACAACTTCAAGCTCGCACCGTCGCTGACGCTCGGCTGCGGTAGCTGGGGCGGCAATTCCGTCTCCGAAAACGTCGGCGTCAAGCACCTTCTAAACATCAAAACCGTTGCCGAGAGGAGAGAGAATATGCTCTGGTTCCGCACGCCCGATAAAGTCTATTTCAAGAGAGGCAGCCTGCCGGTCGCGCTCAGCGAACTGAAAGACACCCTCGGCAAGAAGCGCGCGTTCCTCGTCACCGACACGTTCCTCTACGAAAACGGCTACACCCGCGCGGTGACGGACAAGCTCGACGAAATGGGTCTTGCGCACGAGACGTTCTTCAACGTTCTTCCCGACCCGACGCTACTGAGCGCCCGCGAAGGTGCAAAGCAAATGGCGACCTTCAAGCCGGACGTGATCATCGCCCTCGGCGGCGGCTCCGCGATGGACGCGGCAAAGATCATGTGGGTGCTGTACGAGCATCCCGAAGCGGACTTCATGGACATGGCGATGCGCTTCGCGGACATCCGCAAACGCGTCTACACCTTCCCCAAGATGGGCGAAAAAGCGTACTTCATCGCGATTCCGACCACCGCGGGCACGGGCAGCGAGGTCACGCCCTTCGCGGTCATCACGGATGAATCCACGGGCGTCAAGTATCCCCTTGCGGACTATGAGCTCATGCCGGATATGGCGATTGTCGACGCGGACATGATGATGAACGCGCCCAAGGGCCTCACGGCGGCAAGCGGCATCGACGCGGTCACGCATAACCTCGAAGCGTACGCCAGCATGCTTGCGACGGACTATACCGACGGCACGGTGCTGCGCTCGCTCAAGATGATCTTCGAATACCTGCCCCGCGCCTATGAAAACGGCGCGAATGACCCCGTCGCCCGCGAAAAGATGGCAAACGCCGCGACCATGGCCGGCATGGCGTTTGCAAACGCGTTCCTCGGCGTCTGCCACAGCATGGCGCATAAGCTGGGAGCCTTCCACCACCTGCCGCACGGCGTTGCGAACGCATTGATGATCGACGAGGTCATCCGCTTCAACGCCACCGACGTTCCGGTCAAGATGGGCACCTTCTCGCAGTACGATCACCCGCACACCGTTGCGCGGTACGCGGAGATCGCGGATTCGCTCGGCCTCAAGGGAAAGACGGATGCGGACAAGGTGGAAGCACTCATCGCCGCGCTCGATGTTCTCAAGGAGCGGGTCGGCATCAAGAAGACCATCCGCGATTACGGCATCAAGGAGGAAGACTTCCTCGCACGTCTCGACGAGATGGTCGACCAGGCGTTTGACGACCAGTGCACCGGCGCAAACCCGCGCTACCCGCTGATGAGCGAGCTCAAGCAGATGTACCTCAACGCCTACTACGGCACGAGCGTGCGCGTCTAACCAGCAAAAAAGGGATGTCGCAAAAGCGTCCCGGCTGATAAAATGGTGTCAGGCAGGATTCCCTGCCTGACACCGGCCGTTTTTCCGAAACACACTTCAATGCAGGAAAGGGAGAACACCATGGATCTGAGTAATGTGATCGCGTTTCGCTCCAACAAGACGATCTATCGCGACGGCGACACGATCGTCAAAGTATTCGGCGAAGGATTCAAGAAGGCGGATGTGCTCAATGAGGCGCTCAACCACGCGCGCGTCGAGGAGACCGCGCTGAACGTGCCGAAGCTCTACGGTGTCGGCATGACCGAGGACTGCAAATGGTACATCATGACCGAATATATCCCCGGCCAGACCCTCGCGGAGCTCATGGCGCAGAACCCGAAGAAATTCAACCAGTATCTGGAGCAGTTCGTCGATCTGCAGCTGCTGATGCACCGCCAGATCTGCCCGTTGCTGCCCCGTCTTCGCGACAAGATGGATCGAAAGATCATACAGACCGAGCTGCCGACGGCGACGAAATACGACCTGCACACGCTACTGGAATCCATGCCGCGCCACAACAAACTCTGCCACGGGGACTTTAACCCGACAAATATCATCATCCGCGACGACGGCACGCCGTTTATCCTCGACTGGTCGCACGCCACACAGGGCAACGCCAGCGCGGACGCCGCGCGCACCTATCTGCTCTTTGCGCTCGCGGGAGACGAAAAGACCGCGGAAGCCTACCTCAAGCTCTTCTGCGAAAAGAGCCAGACGCAGCGCCAGTATGTGCAGAAGTGGATTCCAATCGTGGCGGCCAGCCAGTCTGTCAAGGGCAAGCCGGAGGAACGGGAGCTCTTGTTCCGCTGGGTCGACGTGGTGGATTACGAATAATTCTTTTCCGCGTTCAAGGTTGCGTTTTTACCGGAATCGCAGTATCCTATCGTAGAACTGCGCGTCCCGCGCAGGAATGCTTTTCCCCGAAAGGACTTCACCATGAGCGAACTTTCCAAGGGCGTGCGCGGCACGCAGACAGAACCCGTTTCCGAGAAGAACATCGCAAGCGCGCTGGGCAGCGGCGGCCTCGCCGTCTACGCCACCCCCTGCATGATCACACTGATGGAATACTGCGCGATGGAGAGCGTCAAGCCGTTTCTGCCCGCGGGCAGCTCGACGGTCGGCACGCTGATCAATGTCAAGCACCTCGCTGCGACGCCAATCGGAATGACGGTGCGCTGCGAAACAGAGCTCATCGAGGTCGACCGCAGGCGGCTCGTGTTCCTCTGCCGCGCGTATGACGACGCGGGTCTTATCGGCGAAGGCACACAGGAACGCTTCATCATAGACAACGAGAAGTTCATGGATAAAACACAGGCGAAGCTCGCGAAATAACGCAAGCAGCACAACAGCCCCGCGGCACAAGCCGCGGGGCTGTTTTCTCGATTCGTTGAAAGAATCAATCCTTTTGATCCAGGCTTCCGTATGCCGCGCACCAACCGTCGGCGAGGCGGAATAACGCTTCGTATCCGTTTGCGCGGATGAACTCCGTCGCCTGTTTGTATTTTTTGTACTTGTAGCTCTCGTGCCCGTAAAATGCCAGGAGCGTTTCGCAGGCGGCGTACTCGCCGCAGTCCGCGCAGCTCACCAAGCCGCGCTTGATGCAGCAGACCTTCATCGCGCATTTCGCCTTGCCGATGTCGCGTTCGCCTGACTCGTAGCCCACCTTGCAGCCCTTGCAGAGCTGCTGCGCGTAGACCTTGCAGGTTTGGCAATAGGCGCCGCAGCAGCCCATCATTTCCTTTGACATGGCGATCCCCTCCTTGCTGATACGCGATTGGATGATCCGTTCAAAACAAGAATACACAAATTGACAGTTGTTGTCCATCGCGCTAAAATGAACCCAGTCACATCCATCTATTTAATTCAATCGATTGCAATAAAAAATACATCAGGGAGGTATTGTTCCATGCTCTTTGGAGACGACGGGCTCAAGTCGCTTGCGGATCTTGCAAAGGCTGCCGTCCGCAGCACAGCCAACTTCAACTGGACGTTCATCGCAATCCTCGCGTTTGTGGTGATGATCTATGTGGACGAAATCCACAAGAAGAACTACAAGGCCATCGCAGCCGCACTGATGCTCTACAGCGTGCACTGGCTGTATGAAATCGCCAACGCAGTCATCTGCCACGTTACAGGCTACGCGCTCTGGACGGTTTCGCCGGAGAGCACGAGTTATATCCTGCTCATCGGCGTGAGCTGGGAGCTTTCGATGATGTTCGCCGTCGCGGGCTTTACCTCCAAGCTCCTGCCCGCCGATAAGAACATGAAGATGTTCGGCATCAACAACCGCATCGTGTTCGCCATCGGCAGCGCGCTGTTCTTCTCGCTGGTGGAGGTTTTCCTTGCCTCCACGCCCGCGTTCATCTGGGTCTATAAGTGGTGGGGTGCGATCCCTGTGTTCCTCACGACCTACATTCCGTTCTTCCTCGCGAGCTACCTGATCTACGACAAGGAGCCCAAGACGCAGAAGAAGTGGATCATCTCTCTGGCGAGCCTCAACATCGTGCTGCTCGCGGTGCTGATCCCGCTCGGTATCATCTGATCGGGAGGAAATCATGTCCTGCTATTTTGTGGCGCGGATTTTGATCCACGACGAAGCGGAATATGAGCGCTATCTCGACAAGTGCGACGAAGTATTCGCGCGCTTTTCCGGCCGCTATCTCGCGGTGGATCGTTCGCCGGTTCCGCTGGAGGGAACGCCGGAGGAAGGGCGCATGGTGCTCATCGAGTTCCCGGACGAGGCCGCATTCCGCCAGTGGTACGGTTCGCCGGAGTATCGGGAGATTCTCGCGCACAGACTCGCGGGCGCCTACTGCACCTCGGTGCTCGTCCGCGGAAAAGACTGATCTACGCATTTAAAAAAGCTGCGCCGCAAGGCGCAGCTTTTGTTTAGACGCGGGAAAATTTATCCAGAGCTTCCTCGACGGCCGGGACAAAGAAGACGTGGCTCCCGTTGTTGCTCTCGTAGATGAAATCCCGCAGGGGTTTACTCGTATAGCCGGAGAAATCCCCGACGATCGCAACCACAAGCTGATAGTTGACGAACTTTTGCAGGATGTCGCCCGCAAGCCCGCTGCTCAGCACGAAAAACCGCTCGGCCAGCGCAGCCTTCGGCAAGATCATCCGGTCGGCTCCCGTTTCATAGCGCACGCTTGCCATCAAATCCAGTGCGGATTGCACGTCGGTGATCAGCGTCTCTTCGCTCTCGACCTGCGCAATCATCACGCCGTTTTGCTCCAGTTGCCTGATATTCATGTGTTTTCCTCCAATGTATCCGGCCAATCGATCAGCCGCCGCATATCCTCCGGCAGCTCCGCCGTGAGGTGGATGCGCGCGCCCGTGATCGGGTGCGTCATGGTGAGTTCATAGGAGTGCAGCGCGGGCCGCGCAATGAGCGCGCGATCCTCCGCGCCGTAGAGCCAGTCCCCCGCGAGCGGGAAGCCGACCGCCGACATATGCAGTCGCAGCTGGTGCGTGCGTCCCGTGTGCGGCACGAGTCGCAGGAGCGTAAATCTCTCGTTTGTCGCGAGGGTTTCGTAGTCCGTCCGCGCGGGTTGGCCGTCCGGTTGGATGGCGCGCTGATAGGTCGAGCCTTCCGCCATGCCGATCGGGAGACTGATCGTGCCGCGCGCGGGCGAAACGTGTCCGCAGGCGATGCCGAGGTAGACGCGCACGTACGCGCTTGTGTGCATCTGCCGCCGCAGCCGCTCGTGCACATAGCCGCTTTTCGCGAACGCGATGAGTCCCGATGTGCCGCGGTCAAGCCTGCTGACCGGGTGCGGGCTGATCAAGCCCCCGAGGTGGTGGCAGACCGCGTTTTCGAGCGTGAGCTCCTCCGGGTCGCGCGTACTTTGATGCACCGCAATGCCGGCGGGTTTGTTGAGAATCAGCAGGTCGTCGTCCTCATATATAACGTCGAGCGGATACGCCATCGGCACGATGTGCCCGTCGGGTTGGTCGCCGATCTCGACGGTGAGCACGTCGCCCGCGCTTATGCACGCGGTGACATAACATCGCGCTCCATTCAGCAGGATGCCCTCCTCGCGGCGTTTCAGGCGGGAGATGTGCGATTCGGAACAGGCGAGCTCCTGCCGCAGGATGCTCTGCACCGTGCGGCCTTCGTCGGCCTGCTTTGCGGTATACGTCAGCGTTCGCAACGGCTCTCCCCTCCTGTTCCTCGCGTTATTTGCTTCACTTTACCGCAAGCGGGTCAAAAACGCAACGCGCCGGCGGGGGCAATTGTTGCTTTTTTGCGTCATCTGCGCAATTTGCCTTTTAAGATTCAATCGCTTCCGTTATACTAGAGACAGGGATACGAAATCGGTATCCGTCATGAATATTGTATGAGGAGTGGTCACAATGGCTGTTGTCAATATCACCAACGCAAATTTCAAGGAAGAGGTTCTGGACAGCGACAAGAAGGTTCTAGTCGATTTCTGGGCGCCCTGGTGCGGGCCCTGCCGCATGGTCTCTCCCATCGTGGATGAGATTGCGGAGGAGAACGACGCCATCAAGGTCGCGAAAATCAACATCGACGAGCAGCCGCAGCTTGCGGCGCAGTACGGCGTCATGAGTATTCCCACGCTGATCGTCTTCGAAAACGGCGACGTCGCGGACAAAGCCGTCGGAGCGCGCAACAAGTCCTTTATCCAGCAGATGCTGGAAGGCTAAGTCATTCAGACACAAAAATCCCCGCGCTGCCGCGCGGGGATTTTTTATGTTAGAAAAATTAAAGGGGTTCCAAAGGGGGTTACCCCTTTGGCCTGCGGAGCAACCCTACCCTTTACTCATACACCGATTCGACCGACGCAACGCCTTCGATGCGGGAAAGCCCCTCCATCAAAGGCGCAAGATTGTCTCGATCCGGCAGCGTCAGATGCACGTAGACATGCCGTTTGAGGTTGGTTGTATCGATCGCAAAGCTGAACTCGTCGATCACACAGCCCATGCGTTCCAGATCCTCCTGCAAATGCACGATACTCTGCCCTTCCATCGAGAGCACGATCTGCAGCACGAGGCGGTTCGCCTTCTTCCGTCTGCTGTGCGCCATGGTGCGCAGCACGCGGAGCACGATGAGGATCAAGCCCGTAGTCGCGACCGCGACGATATAGTTTCCGGTTCCCGCGGCAAGACCCACGCAGGACACGCACCAGAGGCTGCTCGCGGTGGTGAGTCCGCGCACCGAGATGCCCTCTTTGATAATAGTGCCCGCGCACAGGAAACCGATGCCGCTGACCACCTGCGCACCGATGCGCGCGGGGTCTATGTTGGAGTTGGGGTATTTTGACATCAGGAACTCGCCGCTGCACATCACGAGCGCCGCGCCGATGGCGACGAGGATATGTGTACGCATGCCCGCGTTGCGCTGCACCTGTTCGCGCTCAAAGCCGATGATGCCCGCGAGCACGGCGGAGAGCGCGACGCGCCCGAGCATGGAGAGCGCCTGCAGCCAGTCGAAGGAAATGTGGAACATCAAACTCCCCCTTTCGGAATCGGAACGGGTTTTATAGAAAAATCATGTTCTTGTATGGGTATATTATACCCGCATGAGGGGATTCGGCAACCACCGCGGGTAAAAATCGGTTTATTTTCCCTCTGCCAGAAAGGATGTGCTGATGATCCGTCATAAAAATGCACACTTCTGTATGTTTATCCAACCAACGCGCGCAGCGTTTCGTTTTGAAAACGGCACATCTGGTGGAAAGTATACGATTCTTGCACTTTTCCTCTGGTGCATAAATGTTCAAATACGATCAACATCGATGCATTGACAGAATTGCGGCAGAACCCTACAATGGAAACATGAGCCACAAAACTTCTCTCATCTGGAGGTGATTGCTTTGTCGGGAAAAAAGCATGATCCGGCCGCATTCTTCAGTGATGCGTTTTTTCAGACTGCCTTTCAGGCAAGTCCGGATATCGCGCTCATCACCTCTGCCAAAGACAGAACCGTTCTGATCATCAACGACGGGTTCACCCGCATTACCGGATACACAGCTAAGCAAGCAATCGGAAAAAACACACTGGAGTTGAAGCTCTTTGTCAACGAGAGCGATCGCGACCGGTTTTTAGAGTTGCTTAAAACACAAGGAAAAGTGGATCAGGAGCTCGCCGATTTCTGTCGTCGTGACGGCAGTATATTTCACGGCCTAGTTTCCGCGCGCCTTGTTCACGCGGGCAACGCTGCCTACATCTGCACGTATGTGCGAGACCTAACGCGGGAACTGGAGCTTGAGCGTAAACAAGCTTTGCGTGACGAGGAATATCGTAGACTCTTCGAAACCATGTCGCAGGGCGTCATCTACCAGAACGCGCGCGGAAACATCATCTCCGCAAACCCTGCAGCCGAGCGTATGCTGGGGCTAACGCGCGCGGAGATGCTCTCCCGCACATCCGACACGCCCGAATGGAACGTCATCGCCGAAGACGGCAACCCCTTGCCCGGCAGCGAGCACCCGACCATGGTTGCTCTCCGCACCGGAGAGCAGGTCGGCCCACGCGTGCTCGGCGTCTATAACGCACAAAAGAACGAGCATGTTTGGGTCTCTGTCTGCGCGACGCCGCTCTTCCGCGAAGGGGAATCCGCGCCGAATCAGGTCTACGTCGTGATGAACGACATCACCAACGAGCACAGGGCGCAGGAAAACTATCAGCTGCTCTTTCGGGAAATGCTGGACGGGTTTGCCCTACACGAAATCATACTGGACGCAGCGGGCGAGCCCGTGAACTACCGTTATCTTGCAGTCAATCCGGCGTTTGAGCGGATGACGGGGCTGGTCAGCAGTGAGTTGATCGGAAAGACCGTTCTGGAGATCATGCCGGATACCGAGCAATACTGGATCGATACCTATGGCGGTGTGGCGCTGACCGGGGGGCCGGTAAAATTTCAAAACTATTCCGCAGCTCTTGACAAGTACTTCACCGTCACGGCATACCGTCCCGCGCCGATGCAGTTTGCCTGCACGTTTTCGGATATCACGGCGCAGGTGCGCGCGCAGATTGAGATCAAGCGGGCACAGCAGCGCGTCGAGCAGCTCGCGCATATCTGCGACATTGCGCCGAGTTCAATCATCATCTTTAACGAAGAGGGAAAAATTCTCTATTCGAATGAATACACTGCTCGCATGCATGACTATTCCAAAGACGAGTTGCAAAGCATGTGCGTGCAAGACATCACCGGAAGCTTCAATAATAAAATGTTTCTGGAAGATGTTCAGGTGATCCGCAAACAAGGCGAAATCGTTCGGAAGCGCACTGCGATCAAGCGCGATGGCTCGCCTGTTCCGCTGCTGGTCTTTGGCAAGGAGATTGAATGGGAAGGTCAGCCCGCAATCCTGAGCATCGGCACGGAGCTGACCGCGCAGCTGAAGGCTGAAAAGAGCCTCCAGCACAGTCTAGAGCAGAACCGCCGCATCCTCGATAATCTGCAGGACGGGTTCTATCAGGCCGATCTGGATGGGAACTTCATCATGCTCAACCCGCGCATGGCGGAGATGTACGGTCATCCTTCGGTCGAGGAGATGTTCTCCTCCAACGCGAAGTCCATGTATGCGAATCTCAGCGACCGCGCCGAAATGTTTGTGAAGCTCAGGCAGGAAGGCCGCGTCACAAGCCACGTCTGCGAAGGGAAACGCCTCGATGGTTCCGCTATCTGGGTCTCCATGCACGTGCAGTATCTCAAGGATGACGCGGGCGAGATCATCGGAACCGAGGGGCTGATCCGCGACATCACGGACTGGCGCAAGATGGAGCAGGAGATCGATCTGCAGCACAAATCGCTCATCGCGTCCAACCATGTGCTCAAGCAGCGGCTGGAGCAGTCGATCAACGCCATCAGCATGATCGGCGAGCTGCGGGACGTCTACACCGCGGGTCACCAGAAGCGCGTCCGCCAGCTTGCCTGCGAAATCGGCAGGCGCTGCTGCGGTCTGGGCGAGGAGGCGCTTGCGAACCTCTCCTACGGCGCGCTGATCCACGACATCGGCAAGATCAAGATCGCTTCCGACATCCTCAACAAGCCCGGCAAGATCACAAACCTCGAATACCAGATTCTGCAGACGCACGCGGAGTACAGCTACAGCATCGTGCGGGAAATGGATCTTCCGCAGGAGATTCTCACGATGATTCACCAGCATCACGAGCGGCTGGACGGCTCCGGCTATCCCAATCAGCTCGTGGGTGACCAGATCATCCTCGAAAGCCGCATCCTCGCCGTTGCGGACGTCGTGGAGGCGATGACCTCGCACCGGCCGTATCGTCCCGCACTCGGCATCGACGCGGCGCTCGCGGAGATCCTCTCCGGCAGGGGCACCAAATATGACCCGGACATTGTCGACTTTTGCGTCAAACTCTTCCGGGAGGACGGTTTCGTGTTCGCAACCGAGCCGGAGGAATAATCCAGAATAACACTGTGCAAACAAAAAGCCCGAAGCAAATCTGCGCTTCGGGCTTTCTTTCTGCCGTTCTGCCGGATGTTACCGCCGGGCGGGCGCGCTTTGCCGCGGGGGTGCGGCGTCGCGCGCAGGATATGGCGCATACGGCGCCGTCGCATGCGCATCATAGCCCCTTTGAACGGCAGGCGCTGCATATGGCGCGTCATACGCAACCCGCTCTCTCATCGGGTTGCCGTAAGACTGCGTGCGCGCAGCGGGAGCACGCTGTGCAACCCGCTTCTCCTCCTGCCTCTGCTGCCGCTGAAAGAGCAGCGCCGCGGAGAAAATGCCGTTGCCGACGGCGACCAGCGCCAGCACAAGAATCAGCCAGCGGCTGATCGAGCTCGTCAGAAACTCCATCGCGGGATTGAAGCGGTCGATCACGAAGAACACGACGAACATCGTGCCCACGATGATGCCTGCGTGCGCGAAAAATCCCCATAGCCTGTTTTTATGCTGCATGGCTCAGTCCTCCTGCCGGTTGTTTAGAAATAGATGATGTCGCTTGAAGTCCGTCCGCCGTTGGTCGGGTGGTTGACCAGCGCGCCCTGGAACACCATCATGGCGGTTGCGCCGCCGTCGAGGTTATAGGCTGCGGTGCAGCCGAGCGATGCGAACGTGCCCGCGAGCTCGTCGAGCGTCATCCCGTCGGAATAGCCGCTCTGCCGCCCGTCCACGACGATGAAACAGTAGTGTCCGGGTTCATAGTAGCCAAACGCGCTGCGCGGGTTCTTCACCTTGATCTTGCTCTGCGAGGTATCACAAGCTTTTCCGTCTTCCACGAGCGCGGGCCCGAACGCCCATGCCTGCCAGACCGTCTTGTCGATGTTTTCCAGCGCGGAAAACGAGCCTTTGCGATAGATCTGCAAGGTTCCGTCGGTGCGCAGCACGCAGACGTCGTCACCCATGACATCGCGGTAGAGCGTGCCGTTTCGTACCACGACGCCGCTTTCACGCGCGCCGTAATAGTCGCCCGAGACCGCGAAGACTGCGTTCGCGCGGTTTGCGATATCCAGCGGCATCTCGTGCAGTCCGCGCCCGTATGCATCCTTGGCAAACGCGGCACGGAATGCGTCGATGCTCTTCACCCAAACATCCGCGACAAAATACGTGGCTCCGTACGCTTCCTGCTTCGTGATCGCGATTCGGATGCTGTCGGTCTGATAACTCAACAGCGCGCCTGCACCTGTATCCTGCGCGGGAAACACTGCGGAGAAATCGCCTGACGCGCTCGCGGGTTCCGGCGTCGCGGTCGGGGCCGCGGTCGGCTCCGGCGTCAGCTCCGGCTCCGGCGTGATCAGGGGCGTAGCTGTGCTTTCCTCCGGCGAAACCGTTTCCGCTGCGAGGCTTGCAACCTGCGCGCCGGGTTCCTGCGACATCGCCGCGGCTTTCTTCGGGGCTCCGGCTCCGGCGATCGCAATCACAGCCCCGACGAGGCAAAGAACAAACACAAGACCGTCGCGCAGGATGATTCCCGCGAGCGATGCGTGTCCTTTTTTGCTGTGCTTTCTCCTCTGTTCCATGGGGCTAATCCTCCGTTTACCCGATCATCTTACGATTCCGCGATGAGAAACGCTTGTGTGCCGCATGAGAATATGATGAGAAGCGGCCTCGGCACAGGTTTTCTCATGCAATCTTCATTTGAAACATCGGAAAAGTAGCATATAATAAGGTTCAGATGGAAGAGTTGAGCGCGAAAGGAGAACGCCATGCGCATCCTGCTGGTAGAGGACGAATCCGAGATTGTGCGGTTTCTCACACTGGAGCTGCAGCACGAAGGCTATCAAACCGAGAGCTGCGCGGACGGGAGAAGCGGGCTGGAGCGCGCGCTGAGCGGCGCGTTTGATCTGGTTCTTCTGGACGTGATGCTGCCGCAGCTCAACGGCATCGAGGTGCTCCGCCGCCTCCGCAAGGAGAGCAGCGTGCCTGTCATCCTCGTGACCGCGCGGGACGCGGTGACCGAGAAGGTCAACGGCCTCGACCTCGGCGCGAACGACTACATCACAAAGCCGTTCCATATCGAGGAACTGCTTGCGCGCATCCGCATGGTGCTCCGCAGCTTCGATTCGCCCTCGCAGAGCGCAAGCGCGGATACCCTCTCGCTCGGAGATTTGAAGCTCACCCTCGCCTCGCGGCAGGTCACGCGCGCGGGAGAAGCGATCGAGCTGACCAAGACACAATATGACCTTCTGGAATATCTGCTCCGAAATCGCGACATCGTGCTCACGCGGGATCAGATCCTCACACAGGTTTGGGGATATTCCTACGCAGGCAACAGCAACATCGTGGACGTCTATGTACGCTATGTGCGAAACCGCATTCACGACACGGAGGAGAGCCGCATCATTGAGACCGTACGGGGGATTGGCTATGTCATTCGGGATAAAACGCGCAAGGAGTAAGCTCACAAGTCGGCTGACACGCGTCTATGCCGTTCTGTTTTCCGCAATCTTCATCGGGCTTTCGCTGCTCGTGTTCCTGCTTGCATACCGTTCCTTGCTGCAGAGCCAGCACGATCACCTGCTCAACACCACGCAGCTTGTCAGCGACATTCTGTTTGAGGAGATCGAGGAAGGCGAATCGCTCTCCAGCCCGGAAGTGCTGCAGGAGCTCAACGTTGACTCCAATCTCTCGATTTTTATCTATGACAACGCGGACAAGCTCGTCAATCGCGTGCTGAACTTTCCCCTGCCGGAGGATCTGAAGCAGAAGGCAGGCAGTTCGCCGGAGCCGTTCTTCTATCACAACGCGCTGATGCTGCGGATTTCGCATCCCATCCGTGAAAACGGCGTCAACTATGGCAGGCTCACGCTCGTTTACAGCCTCTCCAGCGAAACGGCGTTTCTCAAGCTCCTGGGGCTTCTGCTGCTCGGAGCCAATATCGTGGGGCTCGTGATCGCGTTTCTGGTGAGTCAGGCCGTCGGCCGGCGGATGCTTGCGCCCATCGGGCGAATGATTCAGGCCGCAAACCAGATCGACCGCGGCACGCTGGATGCGCGGCTGGATGTGCCGGAGCCGGACGACGAGCTTAAGTACCTTGCGCTGACGCTCAACGGCATGCTCGACCGTGTCTCGGCCGCATATCACCAGCAGGGCCGCTTTGTTGCGGATGTGTCGCACGAGCTGCGCACGCCGCTTGCGGTCATGCAGGGCAACGTAGACCTGCTTTCGCGCTGGGGTGCGGAGGATCCGGCTATTCGAAACGACAGCATCCTTGCGCTCGCCAAGCAGACCGCGTACATGAACGCGCTGGTGGAAAACCTGCTGTTTCTCGCGCGGAGCGACAACGCACAGTTCCAGCTGAACCGGACAACGTTTGCCGTGGACACGCTCTACTCCGAACTGGTGGAGGAGCGAACGCTGATCGATCCCGCACATACATATGAAAAAACGGTTTCGCCCGAAGACGCCAGGATCCTTGCCGACCGCGCGATGATCGGGCAGATGCTCCGCGCGCTTTTAGACAACAGCGCGAAATACACGCCCGAAGGCGGCTCCATTTCACTCGATTTTTCGCAGACGGAGCAGGCATGCGTGCTCTGTGTCAAGGACAGCGGCGTCGGCATGTCGCAGGATGACTGCGAACACATCTTTGAGCGGTTTTACCGCGTGGATGCCGCGCGCGCACGCGCAACCGGCGGCATGGGACTCGGGCTTTCCATCGTGCTCGCCATCGCGCAATCGCACGGCGGCACCGCGCGCGCGGAGAGCGCGCCGGGCTGCGGCACGACCGTCACCGTGACACTCCCCTGCTGAACTCAATCGCAAAACAGGCTCTTTCCGCTGGAAGCAGCCTGTTTTTATTTGTGTTTCTCATGCGTTTCTCATACGATTCCTTCACGGTTCTCATCTTGCGATGATACAGTATCGAACGATGGACACTCGATACAACCATGAGGACAAAACGGAATACCGGCGCACAAACGCGCCTCAAAAGCGCAGGAAGAAACACCGCGGATGGAAAATCGTCCTGCGGGATATCGTGCTGATCGGCGTTGCGCTGAATGTGTTTGCGCTGTTTCACCACGTGCTGCCGCGAAAGCTCGCGCCCGTGGATACCTCGCGCTATGCAGCGGCTGCCATCGCTGCAACTCCGTCTCCGGACCCCGCCGCGCAAAACGGCGGCGAAGCAACCCCGCAACCCACCGCCACGCCTGTTCCGGGTGACTTTTCCGCCGGATTCCCGGCGCAGGACACCGGGCTGAACGCGGACTACAGCTATCAAACCGACCAAGAGCGCATCGCGATCAAGCGTGTGCAGGAGGACGGCGTCACCTATTTCGTCGCGGACGTGTATGTGAAAAACATCGACGCGCTCAAGACCGCGTTTGCCCGAGGCACCTACGGCAAGAATATCTACGATTTTCCGATCAACACCGCGCAGCAGAATCAGGCGGTGTTCGCGGTCTCCGGCGACTACTACAGCGCGCGCAGTCAGGGTATCGTGATTCGAAACGGGCAGCTCTACCGCGACGTTCCGGCAAGCGATCTCTGCGTGCTGTATCAGGACGGCGTGCTGGAGACAATGGCCTCTGATGCGTTTGACCTCAACGCGGCGCTTGCCCGCGGCGTCTGGCAGAGCTGGTCGTTCGGGCCTGCGCTGCTCGGCAAGGACGGCGAGGCGCTCACGGAGTTTGACTCCAAGCTCACCGACCGGCACCCCAGAAGCGCGATTGGGTACTATGCGCCGGGGCACTACTGCTTCGTGATTGTAGATGGGCGGCAGAAGGGCTACTCCGTCGGCATGCACTTAAGCGAGCTCTCCACACTCTTTGTGAAGCTCGGCTGCAAAGCCGCCTATAACCTCGACGGCGGCGCAACCGCGGTGATGATGTTTCGGGGAAATATCATCAACCAACCGTACCAGGGCGGGCGCGAATCCGGCGATATCATCTTCTTTACTTAAGAACACGCAACAGGCGAAACTAAAAAACGCGGGCAGCTCAGCTGCCCGCGTTTTCTTACGCCCCGTTAGTTTGTTTTCCCGTAAAATGGATTCTCTGCCGCACGGTCCGATTCACAGAGAAACAGATATCGCCCGCTCGCGCAATCAAAGCGGCAGGCGCAGTTTTTGCCCGCGTCCTTTGCGCGATAGAGCGCTTTGTCGGCGAATACATAGGCGCTCTGCGCAAGATCGCCTGGCAGTAGGCAAAGACCCACGCTCATGGTCACGCGGTCATGATCCACAGCCCCCGCGTGCGGAATCGCCATCTGTTCGATGGTGCGGCGCAGATCCTCCGCAACCTGTTCGCAATGTCTTATGTCCTCATCCGGCCAGACTGCGAGGAACTCCTCGCCGCCGATGCGCCCGATGTCGATATTCTGCTCCCTGCCGTAGTCACGCAGCACCTCCCCGATGCGCCGCAGCAGCTGATCCCCTTCCGGGTGGCCGTAGCTGTCGTTGAATTGCTTGTAGTCATCGATATCCAGCACCACGCAGGCCATGCTACCGCCCAGATGCTCGCACTCACGCAGGATCGCGTCGTAGCGGTCAAAGAGCATACGGCGGTTCATCAGCCCCGTGAGTTCGTCTGTGGTCGCGGTGTGATACAGCGCAAAGTTTGCCTTCTGCAGATTGCTCTGCGCGATAACGTTGCCCAGCGCAAGCTTGGTTTGATGATAGGATATATAGAGGCCGACCAGCACGGAGATGTGCGTATACATCGCGTCGGTATACCAGCGCTCCGGCGTCTTCGCCTGCGCGCTGAGGATGAGGAACAGCGCGGCATACGGAATCACCGTCAGCGCATTTTGCAGCGGCGGAATATCGAAGGAGATCTGCACAAGCAGGAACATCCAGACGCTCATCACCCCCAGCTCGTCGCCGGAAAGGAGCGTGCTTGACAGAATCGCGCAAAGATACAGCACCACCGAAACGAGATAAACCAGAGAATTTGCCCCGCGGATCGGGCCAATCGAGACCCCGCGCAGCAGCTCGTCGAGATAGAAATACAGAATGATCCAGAATGCGGCAAAAGCGGCAAGAATTGCGATGCGAACCCGCTGATGCAGCAGCGCGCCGTAGAACACGGACATCAGCACCATCAGCCCCAGCGCGAGCAGGCACATCCGCCGGAGCGTGCGCAAATTCGCGCGGTCGGTCTCCGCGCGATAGCGCTGCACCGTGTCGCGGTCATATCCCAGATAACGCCAGGAACGAATCCACTCTTGTATGCGCTTTGCCAACGACTCTTCCTCACCTATCGAACAGTCTCGCCGCGGTACCCCTCTCACGGCGTGAAAAAATCTTCCCGCGTAAAAAGCGCAGGAAGATTTCCACTTCAGAATTGCTTCATACAATGTAATAGTATAGGTTGTGCACATGCGGTTTTGCAACTAATATTCGCAAGAAAAATGCAGATATTACGCAATTTTGTCCGGTTCTCGAATGTCCACATCCACCATCGCTATAAATATATGATATTACATTGTAATAGTTCTATCTCATATCCAATGTTGTCTTTGCCGGATGGATGTTACAGATCAGACGCCTCTGTCATTCTTCCCCGCTGTCGCTGTCCGTCCGGTCGTCGCGCCGGATGATCCCCTTGAGCAGAAAATAGCTCAGCGCGCCGATGACCACCATCGCGAGCAGGAACAGCGGATAGGTAAAGCGCCAGTTCTCGGGCCCGGTCATCATCGACCACTCGGACATACCGCCGATGCTCGCCAGCAGCGAGAGCGGCAGAAAGACGATCGTGATCAGCGTCAGCCGACGCACCGAGCGGTTCGTGCGGTTGGAGGCGCGCGCCATCTCGTTGCTGCGCATGGAAAGATCGATCTCCATCAGGCTCGTCGCGATGTCCCGCAGGGTCTCGGTCAGTTCAAAGAACCGCGCCAGATGGTCGTAGATGTCGCGGTATTGGAAGATCGCGCGGTCGGGAATGAACGGGCAGTCCTTGCGGCAGATCTTGACGAACACCTCGCGCTCGTGGAAGAGGCTCTTGCGAAGCGAAACGAGTATATGCCTTATCTGCTGCAGATTTTTCGGGTCAAAGTCCGTCGGGCGATCCATGACGGCGTCCTCTGTCGAGGCTAATCGATCCTCCATGGCTTCGATGGCGAACACCTTGCGGTCGACGATCGCGTCCAGCATGGTATGCAGCACAAACGCGGCACCCAGCCGATCCTCGTCCATCTCGCGCAGCACCATCTGCTCGATGCCGTCCAGCAGCGGCTTACCATCCGGGCCGATGCGGTCAATGCTGATCACGAAATGCTTGCCAAGGAAGAAATCCACTTCCTGAATCACGATCTTCTCTTCGAAATACGTGAAGGCGTTGAACACAATCAGCGTGTTGCTCGGAAAATCGTCGATCTTCGGCAGCTGGTTGTCGTCCAGCGCGTCCTCGATTGCAAGTGGATGCAAATCCAGTTGTTGGATCAAGGGATGCAGGTCTTCGCTCACCGGCTCCAGATAGTGCAGCCAGAAGAAGCCGCCTTCCTTTTCCACGAGCTCCATCGCATCCTGCACGCGTTCGCAGCGGTTGAGCTTTCCGGTTTTCGGTATGTGATAGAATCGAGCTTCGCTCATACAAGAGAATCCTTTCTATATGCTTTCGTAAATTTTCGCGATTCTGCGCCAGGTTTCATCTGGAAGCACGGGTGTGATTCCGTGCAGGCCTCGCCTGTGGTATACTGGTTTTATCCAACCCACGGAGGTATGTTATGCGTCAGGACGACCGCTTTATCCGCATCTTCAGCAAGGGCATTTCAACCGTCAACGAAGTCTGGGTCGATCGCGAGACGGGCGTGAACTATTTCTTCCACGCCGCAGGCTACTCCGGCGGGCTCACGCCGCTGCTCGACAAGGACGGAAAGCCCGTCATCACCGACGCCTACACGCTCGAGCACGAACTCGGGCGCTGACGGACACACACGCACAACGGAGGGCAGAGCGCCCTCTTTTTTTGCGCTATTCGCGCACAAGCTGCAGCTTGTAGACGACAGGGCGCACCCCGTCCGTGCAGCAGGAGATGCGCGTGGCACCGTCTTTATACCAGTCGTTCTCGTCCCCGCCGGAATACAGCGCTTTCACCGCGGAATACAGATCGATCCACGCCCACGGGCAGAGGCCTTCCGGCTTCTCCGCGCCGCCCGCGTAGACGAACACGTCGCCGACGGACTGGATCGGGCAAGCGCCGACGGACGCGCCCTCGCTCAGATATTCCTCCGCCAACTCGGGATAAAATTCGCGCTTCAACACTGTAATCACAACTTGATTCATATCAGATCCCCCATGATCTTTACATAAAAGCGCCGCTTGCGCGGGCCGTCGAACTCGCAGAAATACACGCCCTGCCACATGCCCAGGAGCAGCTTACCGTCCTGAAAGGGAATCGTCACGCTCGCACCCATCGCGCTTGCCTTGAGGTGCGCCGCGCTGTTTCCCTCCGCGTGCCGGAACTCCGGCCGGTCGGGAAATGTCTTCTCCAGCGCGAAGAGCATATCCCGCACGACGTCCGGGTCCGCGTTTTCGTTGATCGTGATCCCCGCGGTGGTGTGCGGGCAGTAGACGATGCAGACGCCGCTTGGTGCCCCGCTGTCCCGCAGGGTATCGCGCGCGCTGTTCGTGATATTGATCATGCCCTGCCGCTCGGTTGTGAGCGAAAACTCGCGCAGCAACATCCGACCTGTCCTCCCGTGAATCGTTTTGCATATTATATCACGCGCACGACGATTTGCGTTTACGAATACCAGTAATGCTGATAGAATGTGGCTATCAAACACAAGTAATATGAGGTATATTATGGCGCAGGATGAAGAAAAAATCACGATTAAAAGCGAAACCAAGACGACGATTCGCGGCTATGGCATTGAGCTGAACGGCGAAAAGCTCTCCCGCATCGATCAGATGGTGGAGAGCTATGAAAAACGCGTGGAATCGCGGCTGGACGAGGACTATGAGCAGCACACCAAACGCAGCGATCGCGTGGCGGATAAGGTGGCGGCGTTCGGCGGCAGCTGGACGTTTATCATCATCTTCGGGTGTTTTCTGTTTGTCTGGATTCTGATCAATGTGCTGCCGTTTCTGGGGCTGCAGTTTGACCCGAAGCCGTTTATCCTGCTGAACCTGATTCTTTCGTTTATCGCGGCGTTTCAGGCGCCGATCATCATGATGAGCCAGAACCGGCAGGCCGCGCGGGACAAGCACGAGTCGATCATCGACTTTGCGATCAACTACAAAGCCGAGCAGGAGATTGACGACATGCAGAAGCACCTGCATCGGATGGAGGCGGAGCTGGCGGAGATTAAGGAGCTGTTGAGGGAGAGGGAGTAGGAAAATAATATTTAATTATCGAGAAATGGGAGTGACTTATGGTAGCTAATGTCGGAGAAACATCTGCACAGCTTGGCGAAGTAACCAACATCAAGCAGAAATCGACTGCAGATTCACATATTCCATCTTCAACTCAAGCAGATACACTCTTTAACTTTACCAAGCAACTTGCTTGGCTTCATTCGGCACTTGAAAAGCGTTCATTATTTCCTCGATATAACATTGAAGATATCGAATACCTGAAAATTCAGAATATTCCGAATGTTGCTTTTCCGATGAAATGTTTTTGTGATATTAATTTGCACAAACTTAAAGATCACCTTGCTTGGTATGGTTATTATGGAATTGCATTTAAAAAAGAATGGGGTATGTCAAAAAATATACAACCCGTCCATTACATGAATCCTAACTCTCCTTTGGCAAAAGAGTTCTCAATGGTATTTAACGAGGCTCTTATTAAGCCGCCTTCAGATGAAGTTGGAAAGCACCTACTAGATCACTTATTGCACGAGTTAATGTATTATAAGCCTTATCAAGGCTTGATGTTCAGGTCTGGCAATAAGCGTAAACAGCGAAAATGCTTCAGTGACGAATCAGAATGGAGATATATCCCAAAGATTATTCATCCAAATCTAGAGCAACTGTATTTTCAAGCTAATGTTCTAAATGATAATCTTATCGGATACTTAAATGAACAAATTCAAACTTTCAGTGATTTAGCCATTACGTTCAACTACGATGATGTGAAATACATAATTGTTAGAAATAGTTCCGACTTCGAAGCTACCATAGCATTCTTTGAGGATCTGCCAATAGAGCCACAAAGCAAATATGTCCTCTCTTCGAAAATTATCGTCTGGGACGAATCAACGGGGGATTTTTAATGTTTGTTAACTTTGATAACGTCTTTGGTAACAAGAGCAACTTAAACACGAATATTATACCAGAGGTCTTAATCGCGTACTTCAACAGCATCGCGCCGAAAGGAACGCATTATATTGTTGAAAGTGACGGGACGTTTCTTCTGGAACCCATCATTGGAACAGAAGAATTGCATATTGAGGGACTACTAATCGAAAATGATTCATTCTTAAGGATGAAGTTAGGTGATCAGTATAGTCAAGCAAACATCGTCAAGTACGCGTACAACTCTCAAAAAGAACTCAAGCTTATTCCAAATAGTAATGGGGAAATATCTATTAATGGTGAGAAATTGCCTATAAATCTATTTGCTTTTAATCCAAAACGTACAACTAGCTCTAAACGCGCGAAACGTCACTTCATAATTAAACCTGCTCCTTTTCCACCCCCCATAAAATTAGTATTGAGTAATGAGAAATATAATCGAACAGTTTTTATACAACGAGTTCCAAATGACAGTTTGGATAAAAAAGTCTACGAAACGATGTCAGGTGAGTCCTTAGGTCTTAGATTTATTTTAAATGAGACAGATGGTTCGTTAAATCTGACTTTTCGAACCAACCTAACAAACGAGAAAAATGTACGAGGTTACGTTGAAGTCTATTCTCTATGTTCTTCATTCCTCGATAACACTATAAAGTTCAACGGGTTAGCATTGGGAGAGCTAAATTTCAACGAGTCGAATACTACATTCAATATCGAGAATCTTTTTTTCTGGGAAAAAGTTCTGTGCATCGAGGAGACGCTCGGAGTAACTTTCAAACCAGCCAAAACCCCACTATCAATTGACATCATAGATACAGTTGAAGAACTATATCAAACACTAATTAATGGGGTTCCAATTAAATGCGATTTGAAAATTGAAACATTCGATTCTAGTGAGGCCCCACCAGTTGATACAAAAGAAGCAAAGTCGTTTTGCTTGGTTTTCTCGTCTTCGAGTGATTACAGTCTTTTCAAGAAAAAACTTGTTATACCAAGTATCTTTGGAGTGTTTTATTGTAAAGTTACATGCATTGAAGAGATCGAGGGTGGTTATCGAGTACATCTTGAAGACATGAGCGCAGAAAAAACAATGAAAGTAAGCAAGCTTAACTTTAAGGATCGTTCTGCTCGTAACTTGATAAATATCTCTGATATTGAACTTTTTAAGAGACTTGAAATAGCTAAGCCGGTCAAAGAATTTCTTATGAATTCGCGCAGTTGATTTTACTGGCTCGCATCCATTACAAAGCTCCACTTCGTTTTCATTACTTTTATGAATAGCGTCAATCCACTAACCAATATACGAAATCCAAGCTTCTACTAAATAACACAACCAAAGGGCGGCCTAAGCCGCCCTTTCCCTTGTTCCAAACTTATTTCCCTTTTCTCGTATACTGCCGCATACTCGTGCTCATCAGTTTCCCCGCCATCGACGGGTTGCGCGCGACGCTGTTGGTCGGGCTGGTCTTCTCCATCCCCCGAAACCCCTCCGCCTGCGGATTGGTCTCGTCTTCCTTATGCTGCAAATGCGGCAGCTTGCCGATATTCTTTTTCATATTGTTCTACCTCGCGTTTCTGCTTCTATTATACCAGAACATAGACCCGCCCGCCACCAGTCGCTCCGTCACCGCGGCGCATACACCAAATCCACGATGCCGTTATAGCGCTCCGTGGAGATCAGCTTCAGCGGCAGCGGCTGCTCCAGCGCGTCAAACAGGCGAATCCCCGCGCCGCGAATGGTCGGCATCACGTTGAGGTGGAAGCGGTCGATCAGTCCTTCCCGCATGAACTGGTTCGCGACGGACGCACCGCCGCAAATCCAAATCTCGCCGCCGGGCTGTGCCTTGAGCCGCGCAATCAACGCGGTGGGCGATTCACTCGTCAGCACCACCCCCGCCTCCGGCTCCACGTTGCGGTGCGTGAGCACATAGGTTGTCTGCTTGTCATACGGCCACGCGCCGGGCATCAGCTCCGTCGTGAGCTGGCGGTAGGTCGTGTACCCCATCACGATATCGCTCACGCCCGCAACGAAGCGCTCATACGAGCCGAAATCGCTCGCCTCCGTGCTCTCTCCGCCGAGCCAGTCGATCCCGCCGTCCGGCGAGGCGATGTAGCCATCGAGGCTCATGGCGATAAACAGCACAACCTGACGCATGGCAATTCCCTCCTGCGTTTTTGATTTTTCCCGTTCGCCCGCGCGGATGTTCCCCGCGATCGAAACCAACTTCATCATACACCGCAGCCGCAAAAAAGAAACGGACGGAAGTCACACTCCGCCCGTTTTGGTTGCCGTATTCGGTTATTCCGCGATGTAGGAGCAGCAGTAGTCGCAAACGCCCTCCGCCTCGCATTCAAAGCGGCTGTTGGCGGGCACCTCAAACGTCTCCCCTTCGCCGAACGAACGCCAGGCGCTTTCGCCGGGCAGCAGCGCCTTCAGCACGCCGCCGAGAATCTCCATGTGCTCTTTCTCCGCCGTGCCGAAGGAGTATTTGCCGGGCAGAATGACGCCGAGCGTCTTCCTCGTCCCGTCCGCGAGGAGCACCGTGCGGCTCGTGACCTTGCCTTCGTAATACACATTCGCCTTCTTGACGGCGGTGACCTGTTCAAAGCGATCCATTGCTGTTTCCTCCCGTGTGCGTGCGATTTTTCCTATAATAACGCATATCCGGCGAGAAAGATAGCGTTTTTTCCGATTTGTCTACAGCAATAGTTTCAGCAACTCGTCGTACCCGTCCACGGGATACGTGGGTACGACGCGCGGCTCCTCCTTGCGCAGACGCTCGCTTTAAGCGATCATCAACATCATCGCGGACGTCAGCAAAAGCAACCCCGCGAAAAACGACACGGTATTCGCAACCCATGAGAACAGCCACAACTTCCAGTGCGGGATGGGAACCGCGCTGATTCTATTCGCCCGCACTGAGTAAATGATCGCTTCAATGAGAAACACTAGCGTTTCCAAAAGAATGTACAACAAAATGGATGCGAGAGACCCACTGAAAAAGTCAACCCAACTTAGAACGAAAGTCAACAGCGTTTGGGTAATGACGTTCACGAGTACAATCAGCTTCAGCACGCGCTTCTCACGCAGCTTGAAAGCCCATGCGATGCTGATCTCGATTGCGAGCGTGATCACTAGGCGCACGAGAAACGACGCAATCGCCCCGAGATACACATATCCATTCTGCAACTGCAAATTCATCTCGCCGCTGCTATCAGACGTAAGACCGCTACGCGTAGCATCGATGCGGTAATAACTGTTGAATGCGTAGTTGTCGTAAATCCGATCACTTTCCACAAAGTTACCAGTCTTCGGAAAGTAGATCAGTACTTTGAACTCTCCTGGTGGAAATCTGCTCAAACGAAAGTGATGCGAGGTCGAACACTCTTCTCCATCGTGCAGCGGCACAAATCCATCGCTGTCCTTATATTGCAAAAACGACTGTAACTCAGCCTCCGGCAGCCAGGTATGGTAACCTTCTTCCATCGCTTTTGCTAAGGTGAGAGGGTATAAGTACCCTTCATTCTCCACACGCCCGAGCAAGCAGACAAAATAGGTCTCGCCCTCAAGACCGGAAAAGCTGATATCGATGGAAGGTTTCGGCCCGATGTCCGCATGCGCGACGCCGGGAATCGCGGTCAGCAGCAGAACAGCAATCAAAAGCAGGCTCAGCCGTCGTTTCATACATTGACCTCTTTTTGTTCTGTTGATTTGTTTTACAGCAGCAGCTCCAGCAGCTCGTCGTACCCGTCCACGGTATACGTGGGTACGACGCGCGGCTCCTCCGCGCCGGCAGGACGATACCAGCAGGTGTCGATGCCCGCGTTGATGCCGCCCGCGATGTCCGCGGAGAGCGAATCCCCAATCATCAGGTATTTTTCGTGCGCGTCGTCGCCAAAGGCGGAAAAGATTTGGTCGTAATACGCCTTCTCCGGCTTCTGCACGCCCATCTCCTGCGAGATAAATACCCCGCTTAAGAGCGGCAGAAACCCGGATTTCGCCAGCCGCGCGCGCTGGACGAGCGTCAACCCGTTGGTCGCGACCGCGAGCTTGTATCGCCGCGAAAGCGTCTCAAGCAGCTCCGCAGCTCCCGGGAACAGGATCGCCTGCTGGCCGAGGTTTTCGACATAGCGCGCGTTGAGCGCCGCGCCGTGGGCGACATCGACGCCGAGGTGCATCGCGTAGTCCTCGAACCGCACGCGCTGCACGGCCTTGCTGTCCAGCTCGCCGGTTTCAAAGCGCGCCCATGCCGCGCGGTTGACTTCCAGATATTTCTGATAATCCGCCTCGGAGATCGGGACGCCCATCTCCTCCATCGTCTGAAACAGCGCGGTCTTTTCGCCCGCGGTGAAGTCCATCAGCGTGTTGTCGATGTCAAAGAGCAGGTATTCATATTTGCAGGGGTTTGTGTTCAATGCCTCATCCAGCCTTACCATGTCAATTTGTTTGGTATTAGGGTACTACAGGTTGGCGGTTGGGGCAAGGGGGGGAGAAGAATGAGATGGATTTTGTCTGTTCTTGAGAACAGCAAATAACACAA
This sequence comes from Clostridia bacterium, assembly GCA_035561095.1. GTDB lineage: Bacteria > Bacillota > Clostridia > Christensenellales > CAG-138 > UBA7703. The sequence continues at coordinate 26,312 of DATMYE010000030.1, forward strand.
TCTAATAACAAAGATTGTACACGTAATTAATCAAGTAAACTGCTGAAATCGAGTTTGATGTGACAAATTCGTTGCAAACAAAGAGGATTAAATCAAAAAAAATCCCTAGTAGCAGAGTATTTTAAATACCGAGGTTACATTATAGCAAGAAGTAAACCTTAATATGTGATTTGAGATTCTATATAATATTCGCGAATGACTTCTTTTAAGTACTGTACATAGCCAGCGAGTTCTTTATCGTTTGGATTAATAAAGCACCCATATCCGGCAAGGCTAGTCAAATGGAGAAGATAGTTGCTCCTTGTTTCATTAATTCTTCTCAAATGTGAGTCTATCCCATAGGTTCTAATATAATAAACTTCTTGGCGAATTTTTCTACGAACTTCTCTGGGTAACTGCATGTGATCATTTACAACTATACCTGTAACTATTTGTCGTGTGTTTTTATGTGCAACGCGAGTTTTTTTTGAATTCAGTTGAAAGCCCTCGCTAAATAATTCATGATCGACAATACGAATCATTCTTGATACATCAAAGTCACCTGAAAATGTAAGGTCATCCGCATATCTTGTGTATCTAATCTTCCTTGCGCTGGCATATTGAAAAACCTTATTATCAAAATCCCTCATTCGAATGTTTGATAAATATGGGCTCGTAGGCGCTCCTTGCGGCAAGCTACGTTTATAGCAACACAAGTGCGCTAAAAAGCTAGCAACTTTTGTGTTGTATCCAATACTCTGAAAAATCAAAAACACATTATGAATCCGAATTGAGGGAAAAAAATCCTTGATATCCATAGTAAGGATCTTCGGTTGTTTGCGATGAAACTTCGCGTTGTCTTTTATTGTCACACCCGAGCGATATGCCTTTGCCGTACTATGCAATGATATCTTCTCTAAAATTTCATGTAAAATCCATCTCTGAATCTCTTTGAGATCAGGCAGTGGCTCGTCAATTCTTCTATCCTTACCATTCGCTTTTTTAATCTTAAACGTTCTATAAAATGATTTGGGAGAATATGCCATACTGCAAACATAATTATGATCATACCCTACAAGATCAGAAAAGTGAGATGCATTAAAAATAATAGGAACATCCTGTTCGAATAGTGGCTTTGCATATGTAAGATATCGGGCTATATACTCATCACTTTTGCCAGAGTTTTTACATGCAGTTGTAGCCTTTTTTTCGTAATTTTCCCATTTCATCGTTTGTTCTCCCCGTAACCCTTAGCAGGCTGTACCACTGAAGCGTTCCCAGCCTGACTAAGCGGTATCGATTAGTCAGGCTGCCTCGATGAATTTATGAATCGAGGCTCCGTTAATTCGGGCGGTACGATCCTCCGGATCGGACGCATGAATTAACGGCGGCTAGAAAGACGGTTCATTAATGATTGGCGACTCGCCAATCTGCATCCTTGCGAATGCGCTCTGGTACAGCCTGCTAAAGATTACAGAATTTTATCTGGCAATACTATATCATATTTCTTAATAGGTTTTGTTCTATTATCATACTGCGGCAAGATCAAATTCTTCTTCTTGTGTAAATTCCGCTCATTCAATAGATTGCTCATTTCTATAGTTCCTGCTTCTGTAAGCTCTATATCACCATTTTGTTGCGAAATATAACCTAGTCTATTTGCCTCACTCAGAAGCATAGCAAGTTGTGAGTAAGTAAAGTCGGAACCAATTATATTACTAACACTGGTTTTTTTTGAAATTGAAAACAATAGCATCAATAATTTTGTATTATTCATTTTTGCTTCCTCGGAAATGGTGCTGGAAAGTAACCACTCTTTGTACACCAAAAAACCGGAAAAGTATTATTTGGAGTGTCAATCATTCTTACTAGTGCTTCAGTTCGTTCTCTTCCGAAATTATACCCGAAAGGTGGAGAAACAATTTCTTCAATTTGTTTCATAAGCTCCGTTCTCTCGAGGCAGCGTTCAGGATTGTCAGAAATCCCTCTGTTTCTTAAATAGGCATAAAATACTTCAACATTTTCATTACAACAACGATCATATCCAATGCTTTGTATCACCAACGATAGAATTACAATTTTTTTGCGAGACACCCCTTTAGTCTCCAAATATTCAACAACAGAATGTGCTTGCGCACCCGCTCCGATAAAATCATCAATCAGGCAAACTTTATCACATTCACCCGCCTTCTGGATGAGTTTTGCATTATTATCAACAAATTGCGTTTCATACGAAGCATATCTCTTCGGATCAAATTCATTGCTTACCATATAATGAAGAAACGAAGAGCTCTTATGTTTGTTTATATCATCTTGTGTTATTAAAGGGGCAACAATAATTTTGGAGCATTTACTTGGAGGATATTCTTTAATAAATTCATCAAATGCGCGGTAAAAAAGGTTGAGATAGTCAGTGAATCTTATCCATAAAAAGTCTTCTGTTAATTTTATCAGTAATTCTTGTTGAGATTCGTTAAAGAAAGCAAGCATTTCACAAAATCTATCGAAAATGAAGGAACCCTTACCTTCATCAATCGACCAGTTTTTCTGTGAAAAAATAGCTTGCAATTGCGATATTCTTTCTAACTCTAGTTTTCTTATTTTGACTACCTCTCAAAAATACTCTTGTTTATTGTTTTATTCTAAACAAATAGTCACACCAAATCAAGATGTTTTTCTAGAGTTCCACAACGCCAACACTGCGTTAATTTTATATAGAGTGTACTTTTAATTAAAACCACCCTCACGGGTGGTTTTTCCTTTGGCGTCCCCGGCGCGATTCGAACGCGCGGCCTTTCGCTTAGGAGGCGAACGCTCTATCCTACTGAGCTACGGAGACAGATATGCATTTGTTGCGCCGCGCAAAAACGGCACGCGGCAAGAGGAATTATACCGAAGCCGCGCTGTGATTGTCAACCAACCCCGCGACGAATTCGGCGCAGCGCGCGGCGACCTGCTCCCGCTCCGGCCCGTAGGTGCAGCCGTGCGGCGAATGGTCAAACTCCGCTAGATCCACGCTCGGTGCGTTGACGGCGCCCGTGCAGAAGATTTCGATGCTCTTGGGATCGACCTTGTCGTCCTGCGCTGCGGAGACGAGCAGCGTCGGGCAGTCGATTTTGTCGAGGTTGCGCGTGAGCTTCCGCGCAAGCCTGCCGAGGTCGACGAGCTTTCGCGTCGAGAACCCGCCGTACATCTGCGCGTAGAGGTTGTCGCCCCAGGCGGGCTTGCCGCCGCGGCTTTCGGGATACCCCACCACGGGGATGATCGGACTCAGCGCGCGCGCCGTGCGCAGATATCGCTTCATCTTGATCGGCGTGCAGATCAGCACGAGCCCGTCGATGTGCTCCTCCTCCGCAAGCAGCCCGCAGAGGATGCCGCCGAGCGAGAGGCCGAGCGCGTAGATTTGCGTGCAGCCTTCGTCCTTGAGCCGCTGGTATGCCGCGCGGATGCCTTCGAGCCACTGCGCGCCCGTAGACGCGTTCTGCGCGCGGACGGTCTCGCCGTGTCCCGGAATCATCGGGGAGATGACGGTATAGCCCTTTTCGATCAGCGCGTCCGCCACCACGCGGATGTTCGCGGGCGTGCCGCCGATGCCGTGGAGCGTGATGCAGCCGACTTCGCTGCCCTTGTGGAACAGCGGCTGCGAGAGATCGTCGTCAAACGGCGGACGCTGATCCAGCACCGCTTTATCCGGCAGATAGTCTTTCAGCGCTTCGAATATAGACGGCATATCGCGACCTCCTTGCTTCGGGTTGCGTGAAGCAACAATTACAAAAGCTTCTTCGTCTGGCGGTAGACGTCGCCGGAGCCGACGGTGACCACGAGGTCGCCCGGCTCGGCATGCTCGTCCAGATACAGCCGAATCTCCTCAAACGTCGGGATATACACAGCGTTGTTGCTCTGTTCGTTGATTGCCTTCACCATATCGCGCGCGTGGACGATGCCGGTGTCCTTCTCGCGGCCGGGATAGATATCCGGCACGAGCACGCAGTCCGCGTCCGTAAAGCACGTCACGTTGTTGCAAAACAGCGTGCGCGCGCGGGTATAGCTGTTGCATTGAAACACGCAGTAGAGCTTGTTGTGCGGCACGCGCTTGGCGGCGTCCAGCGTCGCGCGGATCTCGCTGGGGTGGTGGCCGTAGTCGTGGAAGACCTTGACGCCGTTGCGCTCTCCGTAGAACTCAAACCTGCGGCGCGTGTTGACAAAATCGTGCAGCGCCTGCGCCTGCACGGCAAAGGGTATGCCGAAATGATCCGCAACCGCGATCGCGCCCAGCGCATTGACCACGTTGTGCATACCGGGCACGCTGAGCTGCACCTGGCCAAGCGTCTCGCCGCGGCGCACGACCGCAAAGCCCGCGTTGCCGCGCGCGTCGAAGGCGATATTGTCGGCGGTATAATCCCCGCCCTTGAGGCCGTAGGTGACGATGGAAAGGTCGCTCTTGTCCGCAAGCGCTTTCACTCGCTCATCGTCCGTGCAGGCGATGAACGTGCCGTCTTCGGGCAGCAGCGCGAGGAAGCGCTCAAACGCCGCGACGATGGCGTCGATATCCTTATAATAGTCCAGATGGTCGTCGTCGATGTTGTTGATCAGCGCGACCGTGGGCTTCAGCGTTAAAAAGCTCTCGACGTATTCGCATGCCTCCGTGACAAACTGCTCGCGGCTGCCGACGTGCACGCCGCCTTCCAGAAACTCGACATAGCCGCCGACATGGATGGTCGCATCGGTCTTTGCCTGCGCGTGGATGATCGCGAGCATGGACGTGATGGTCGTCTTGCCGTGGCAGCCCGCGATGGCGACCACCTGCTCATACCGCTCGCTGATCTGCCCCAGCGCCACGCTGCGCTCCAGCTCCGGGATGCCCTGTTCGCGCGCAAGCACGCGCTCGGGGTTGTCAGGCTTGATCGCCGCGGAATAGATCACGAGGTCCGCGCCTTCGACAAACTCCCCCGTGTGGCCGATGCTGTAGCGGATGCCCTCGTGGTCCAGCGCGTCAGTAAACTGCGTGCGCTCGCGGTCGGAGCCGGTGACCTCGTGCCCCTGGGACTTGAGGATCAGCGCAAGGCCGTTCATGCTGCAGCCGCCGATGCCGATGAGGTGGATTCGCTTCGCGTCGTCGATATGTGCCATCTTGTGATGTCTCCATTGCTTTTCAGAATCTACTTATTATACGCCTTTGCGGGGCAGTTGCGCAACGTTGCAACAGTCTCGCCGCGGATTTCAGCGAAGCGGCTCACGTTTTGCGCGTGTAAGATTTCTTTGAGAAACGATACCATGATCTTGCGTAACCTGCCAGAAAGATGTTACATTTGCAGATATACCGAAGGTGCTCGCGCAGAAGTTTTCTCCCGCAATACGCTTCTTTTCGAAAACCGCTCGGCTGATTGCAACAGAAAGAGTTCCGGCAGGAACGGGGTCATACCTGATGTCAAAAAAGCTCATTTCGTTTCTCCTCGCGCTGATCCTGATAGTTTCCCTGTCTTCATGCGGGGCATCTGAAGAGGCACCTCTATCGGATAGCGCGGCGCCCGAGGCAACAGCTGCGCAATCGCTGGGCGGTGCTGTGGACATTGCCGCGCCCTCCCCTTCCGGCACGGGCAGGAACCCGCGCGTGACCCCTGCCGGAGACGGCACGGATACGGTCACCGTCATGGTCTACATGTGCGGCAGCGACCTGGAGAGTGACGGCGGCGCGGCGACGGCAGACATCAACGAAATGCTCTACGCAAACGCCAGCGATCAGGTCAACGTGGTGATCCAGACCGGCGGCGCTTCCGAATGGCAAAACAACGTCATCGACGCGGACACCTGCCAGCGCTGGCTGGTCACGAGCGAAGGGCTGGAACTCGCTGGTGACGCGGGACAGCAGAACATGACCGATCCGCAGACGCTTGCGGAGTTCGTCCGCTTCTGCGCGGAACACTATCCCGCAAACCGCAATATCCTCGTCTTCTGGGATCACGGCGGCGGCACGCTCGGCGGATACGGCTCCGACGAGCACTATCCCGACGGAACGATGTCTCTTTCACAAATCGATCAGGCGCTGACCGATGCCGGCACTGTATTCGACTGGATCGGTTTCGATTGCTGCATGATGGGCACGGTCGAGACCGCGTTTGTCGCGGAAAAGCACGCGGACTACCTGATCGCGTCCCAGCGTTCCGAGCCCGGCGGCGGCTGGTATTATACCGACTGGCTCAACGCCATCGCGGAAAACCCGTCTCTTTCCTCACCCGCGGTCGGCAAGATCATCGTGGACAGCTTCATCCGCGAGGAGCGCAGCGGTGACTACGGCGACGAACTCACGCTCTCGATGATCGATCTGACGAGCTTTGCGCCGTTTATGGACGCGCTGTACGCCTATCTCGCGAGCGTGAACACCGAACTCGTCGATACCTCCGCCTATAAGGAGGTCTCCAAGGCGCGCTACGACAGCCGCTCCATCGGCGAGGAGGAATATGATCAGGTCGACCTGAACTACCTCGTCAACAACATCTCGCTGGGCGATTCGACGGAGCTACTAAGCAAGCTCGACGACACCGTGCTCATCAGCGAGGAGACTGCGGCGCACTACGCGGGCTTGAGCCTGTATTTCCCCTACGCGAGCATCGAGTCCGTGGGGGACACGCTGAGCATTGCAAAGTCGATCGGCCTAGACACAACGTATCAGAAATTCGTTTCGGATTTTGCGAGCCTGATGGCCGGCGGACAACTCTACAGCGGCGGCGGCTCGACGAACCCGCTCTCCGCGGGTGCCGCCGTGATGCAGGACTATTCCGACCAGAGCTGGCTGGATGCCGGTCTGGTTTCGGACTATGAATCCTATTATCAGGAAAACAACTACGATTCCTCAACACTGGCCATCGTCGAAAAAGACGGGCAGTATGTGCTCGAGATGAGTCAAGCGGACTGGGATCTGATCTCAAGCGTGTATCTGGAGGTTTTCCTTGACGCGGGCGACGGTTACCTGCACCTAGGCTCCGACGACGTGGCGGAATACAACAGTGACGGCGATCTGATCGTCAGCTTTGACGACAACTCGTGGGTCGCGCTGAACGGCCATATCGTGAGTTTCTTTGCCGAGCAGAGCGGGGACGAGAACACCTGGACCGGGTATGTGCCCGCCTATATCAACGGTGAAGAGGCGCATATCATCCTCGTCTGGACGAACGACAGCGCAAGCGTCGCGGGCTATGAACCGGTGTACGACACCAACCTTGCCTCGCGCGGGCTTCTGCCGCTGCAGGACGGCGACGTGATCGAATTTCTCGGCGATTTCTACACCTATGACGGCGACTTTGACGATTCGTACATCATCGGTACCATCACGGTTGACGGCGAGCTGACCGTCTCCTACGAGGATGTCGGCGACGGCGACTGCCTCGTCTACTATTCGCTGCACGATATCTACGAAAATGTCTATTGGACGGAATCGCTGGTGTATTCCTCGAAATAGTCGCTATTGTATGACGCGCTGAAGTGACAGTCTGCGCCGCCTGCCAGCGCCGCGCAGCACAACAGCAGCAAGAATCCCGATCAACTTAAAATCGCAACACCAACCTGCGCAAAACACCGAAAAAGGGCTTGCCATTTTGAGCCCGATACGGTAAAATATCTTTTGCGCGGGGATGTAGCCCAGTTGGTCAGAGCGCTTCGTTCACATCGAAGAGGTCGTGGGTTCGAGCCCCTCCATCCCCACCAGAAATAAGCCGATAAACTCTAGGGTTTTCGGCTTTTTCTTTTTCAAAAAACCCACTTTGAAACCCACAACGCAAAAAATCCCCTCGCTCGAAACGGAACGAGGGGATTGCTTGAACTTTCCAAGAAGCCGCGTATAGAAAACGCCGCAGTGTCGGCGTTTTTAGCGGCCGGGAGAGCCCCACACCACAAAAAAAATGACTCTGCATAACAAGAGCGCTCCGCAAACCGTGGAGCGCTCTCGTTGTTCAATTCCGTTTCGCTATTTCAGCTTACGCCTTTTTCTTTGCCTGGCTGATGAAGTAGATCACCATGCCGATGACGAAGTAGACAGCGGTCCAGACCCAGAGCATGTAGCCGCCCTGGAGGATGCCGGGGATATAGGCCGCGATCAGCACGATCAGCGTGATGATCGGCAGCGCGTTGCCGCCGGGCGCCGTGAACTTGTCGGTGATTTCGGGGTTCTTCTTGCGCGCCGCGATGACCGTGATGCAGATGATCGCGACCACGATTGCGTTGCAGAGAGAGCCGAAGTTGACGATGAAGTTTGTTGCGCTCGGGAACGCCGCGATGATGCCGGTCACGAGGATGACGACCAGCTGCGCATTCACCGGAACCTTGGTCTTGTCATTGATTTTGCCAAGCGCCTTGGGCAGGATGCCGGCATCGCCGGAAGCCTGCAGCGCACGGCCCGCCAGCGCCATAACGACGAGGATCGTCGTGATCAGCGCGAGCACCGCGGCGATCGTGATGACATAGCCAAGCCACGGCAGGTTGGAGAGCGTGGTGAACACGGCTGCATACATCGGGATGTACGCCATGCCCGGGTTCTGCTGGAGGAAGCCCGCGGTCACGAGGCCCAGCGTGGTGACGATCATGAGGATGTAGAGCACGAGCACGACGCTCATTGCGATGATCATCGACTGCGGAACCGTCTTCTT
>DATMYE010000031.1:0-81542 GCA_035561095.1 Clostridia bacterium
TGAAAATCAGCTTTCCGATATTCTCACAGGAAGCAAAGGCGGCATCTTCAATCGTTAACTTATCTGAGTTAAATATCAACACACTAAGGACAGTACAGTGACCGAATGCTTGATCTTCAACTAGGTTCACGGACGAGGGAACCTCCACCGTTTGAAATTGAATACAACCTAAGAAGCTGTTGCTTTGAACAACCTCGATCGTTGTGTTATATATAGCTGGCGTTTCAAGATTAACACATGCATGAAAGGCTGCAATTCCGATTTTATTTATTGCAGCTTCTAAGTTGATTTGAGACAGTTTTGTACAATCATTAAATGTACCAACTCCGATTGAGGCTAATCTGCTTGGCAAGGTAATGTTTTCCAAACTATCGCATCCTTCAAACGAAGATTCCCCAATGCTGATAACAGAATCAGGAATAGAGATCTGTATCAATGCGCTGCAACCACTGAATGCATACATTCCAATATGTTCAATGTAAGTTGGAAGGTCATCGATTACCGATCGTGTTTTGTTCTGTTTCACATTCGCTGCGCCAAAAAGAGTATTGGTCTTCTTGTTAACAACCCATCCATTATCAATGATGAATGAGCCATTTCCCTCTTCAACCGAGGTGATGGAAGGATTATAGTCACCGATAAAATAGTCGATAATGATATCGGTGACATCCTTGCCGATGATAACGCGATCCACATCGGCAGCGGTATGCTTATGCTGCGGATCTCCACGCATATCAAACTCATGATAAAGGAAGTTGATGAGCCCGTTATTGGTTACAATCTTCAGCTCGCGATCCTGATAAACCCACCCGTCGCCTATTTCGTAGTCGCTTACGGCGAGGGAAAGAGCGGGCGCGGTTAATAGCAGCAGGATGAGCATGGTCAGGATTGTACGTTTCAGCAGCTTCACGGTGAATCCTCGCTTGTTGGCGTGTTTAGATTTTTTGAGGCGAATTGTATTGTCTCCATTATACCGAACAAACGTTCCGAATTCACGTGACAATATTGTAAAGAAACGTACAAAAAAAGCCGCACCCGATTGGAGTGCGGCTCAAAAGTACGAACGATATTGCTTTTACTTCCTCGATCTGCCCTTGTTGCGCTTCTTCGCGCCGATGGTGCCGGGTCTGGGTTCGGATGCGCGCTCCAGCGCGTCCTCGCCGGAGAGCTTGCGGATCTCGTCGCGGAGCTTTGCCGCGTGCTCGAATTCCAGCTCCCGCGCGGCTGCCCGCATCTCCTCGGTGAGCACCTTCACGCGCGCGGCTTTTTCATCCGCATCCATGTCGTCGTTCATGTCCGCCACTTTGCTGGTGATGAGCAGCGGTGCACGCACCGCCTTCTTAATGCTCTGCGGCGTGATGCCGTGCTCCTCGTTGAACGCTTTCTGGATCGTGCGTCTGCGGTCGGTCTCGTCCATCGCAAACTTCATGCTCGGTGTGATCACATCCGCATAGAGGATGACCTTGCCTTCGACGTTTCGCGCGGCTCTGCCAATCGTCTGCACGAGGCTCGTGGACGAGCGCAAAAAACCTTCTTTATCCGCGTCTAGAATCGCAACAAGCCCCACTTCCGGCAAGTCCAATCCTTCTCGGAGAAGATTGATCCCCACAAGTACATCAAAATCGCCCAGTCGCAGATCGCGGATGATCTCCATGCGCTCGATGGTCTCGATGTCCGCGTGCATGTACCGCACGCGCACCTTCATGCCGTCGAGATACTCGGTCAAATCCTCCGCCATTCGCTTGGTGAGCGTGGTCACGAGCGTGCGGTAGCCCTTCTGCGCCTGCAGGCGAACCTCGCCCAGCAGGTCGTCGATCTGTCCTTTGACGGGACGAACCTCCACTTCCGGGTCGATTAAGCCCGTCGGGCGAATGATCTGCTCCACAATCTGTGTGGAACGCTTCATCTCGTACTCCGCGGGCGTCGCGGAGACGCAGATCATCTGCGGTATTCTCCCCTCGAACTCCGGAAACTTGAGCGGGCGGTTGTCGTAGGCGCTCGGAATGCGGAAGCCGTAGTCCACGAGCGAGGTCTTGCGCGCAAGGTCTCCGCGGTACATGGCTCCGATCTGCGGAATCGTCACATGGCTTTCATCCACGATCAGGAGAAAATCCTTCGGGAAATAGTCGATCAGCGTAAACGGCGGTTGACCCGGTTTTCTTCCGTCAAAGTAGCGCGAATAGTTCTCAATGCCGTTGCAGTAGCCGATTTCGCGCATCATCTCGATGTCGTATTGCGTGCGCTGTTCGATTCTCTGCGCCTCGATCAGGCGATCCATCCGCTGAAACTCGTCGCGGCGTTCCAGCGCGTCGTTCCAGATGGTGTCAATGGCAGCTTCCAGTTTTTCGCGGCTTGTCGCATAGTGCGTCGCGGGGAAAATCGCAACATGCGCGCGCTCGCCCAGCAGCTCGCCCGTAAGCGAGTTGACGTCCATGATGCGCTCGACCTCGTCGCCGAAGAACTCCACGCGGATGGCGGTGCCTGCGCTGGAGATCGGGTAGACGTCCAGTACGTCGCCTCGGACGCGGAACGTGCCGCGCGAAAAGTCGATGTCGTTGCGCTGGAACTGGATGTCCACGAGCTTTCGAACGACCTCCTCGCGCGAAATCTGCATGCCCTTTCTGAGCGAAACGGACATGCGCATATACTCCTCCGGATCGCCCAGCGCGTAGATGCAGGAGACGGAGGAGACGATGATGACATCCCGCCGCTCGTTGAGCGAGCTCGTCGCGCTGTACCGCAGGCGGTCGATCTCCTCGTTGATGTCCGTGGTCTTCTCGATGTAGGTATCGGACGCGGGGATATACGCCTCCGGCTGATAGTAGTCATAATAGCTCACGAAATACTCCACCGCGCTGTCCGGGAAAAACTCCCGAAACTCGGAGCAGAGCTGCGCCGCAAGCGTCTTGTTGTGCGCGATGACCAGCGTGGGCTTCTGCACACGCTCAATCACCTTCGCCATGGTGTAGGTTTTGCCGCTGCCGGTAACGCCCAGCAGCACCTGCGCCTTGTCCCCGCGCAGCACGCCCTCCGTCAGGCGTTCGATCGCCTGCGGCTGGTCGCCCGCGGGTTCATATTCGGATACCAGTTTGAATTCGTTCATTGTATTTCGTAGACGACGGTCTTGCCGTCGACGCGGTGCGCGTAGATGTATTCCCGCGCCTCTTCGTGCGCGGGGTGCTTGTCGTAGACGGCGATGGCGTCGAGATCGCGAAACAGGATCGTCAGCGCGAGGTCATAGCTGCGCTCACCGTTGTGCCAGATGTCCGCGCCGGTCTCCATCGAGAGAATCTCCGGAATCTTCCCGACCATGCCGTGCAGCTTTTCGATGACGGTCGGCAGGCATTCCTCCGGATCGCGGAACTTGAAGAGTACGATGTATTTCAGCATAGCGGGCGCTCCTTTCGTGTCATGTGGGTGAAAAAACGGATTAGAACTCGAAATCGACCGTGGCGGTAGCCGTGCGGTGCGCCTTGATGTACGCGCGCGCCTTCTCGTGCTCGGGATGGCGGTCGTAGGCTTCGAGGTCTTCTTTCGTATCGAAGGTAACGATCAGCGCGAGGTCAAAGCTGCGCTCGCTGTGCTTGAAATCGCGTCCGGTTTCGATGGTGCGGATCTGCGGGATGGTGTCCTTGAGCGCAAGCAGCATTTCGGAAGCCACGGGCGCCTGTTCGTCTGCGTTCTCGAACTTGGTGAATACGATGTGCTTGATCATGTGGTGCTCCTTATCGTAACTTGTTTATTCTAATTAGATCGATGGTCGCTTGCTTGTCCGCAATTGCGAAGATCGTTCTTTCGTTAAAAATGCTCCTGGCATGCGAGGATCAGCGAATCCGCAGCCTTGCCCAAGCCCTGCTTCTGGTTCCATTCGACTGCGATGAACGCGTCCATCATCTCCACGAGCTTTGCGTAGCTGCGCTTTTTCGCGCTGACTGCCGACTTTTGCACGGGGTACGGCTTCATGCCCAGCGTCTGCGCAATCTGCGCCTCGCTCTTGCCGCGCATTAAAAGCTGCTTGACGTTCAGCACCGTGCGTACATTTCGCGAGAACATGGTGGCTAACCCCATCGCGTTTTCGGAAGGATCGTTGATCAGCTCCAACAGCGCACGCATGCCCTTTTGCTTGTTGCCCATCCATAGATCGTCCATGATGTCAAACACCTTGGCCTCGCTGGGCTTGCGGACGCAGGCTTCCACCGCCTTGGTCGTCACGCGGTTACCAAAGCCCACGTATGCGCCGAGCATCAACAGCGTGTTTTCCAGCGCGCCGAGGTCGCTTCCAAGATACGCAATCATGCGGTTGGCCGCCGATTCGTCGAGCACGATGCCATTGCTCTTTGCGCGCTTTTGGAGAAACTGGTTGAGCTCCGAATCCTTCAGCGGATCAAAGCTCACCACGCGGTCGAGGCTCGCAATCGCCTTATACAGCGGGTTGGTCAGCGGCGGCTTGCCGGGGCGAACAAACACGAGCGCGGTGGTCTCCGGCACGGACTTGATATAGCCTTCCAGCGCGTTTGCGGTGTCCGCGTCAAACTCCTGCACCACGACCACGCGCAGATCGTCGAAAAACGGCATGGTCTCCGCCGCCGCCTGAATATCGGCGGGCAGCGGCATGCGCAAAACCGTGGTGTTCATGTCCCGAAGGTCGGGATTGGTGCGCTCGATGACCGCCCGCAAGCCCTTGTTGAGGCTGTACGGGTCTTCGCCGCAAAAATAGTATACGCCGCCGACGGGGTTGCCGCCGATCAGGCCCTTCATGAATGTCATGCCGTCCATAGGGGTTATTATACCATTCTCCGCCCGTCCTGCAAACGATTGTTCTTACATATTAAATGAAGAGCGGGAGATTTCTCTTCTTTTCTGAAGAAAAGAAGCAAAAGACTTTCATTCGAAATTACCTGTGCGACGATCTTCCAGAATAAGTATGGCGTTAATCTTACAATTCGCATCCACAAAGTTATCCACACACTGGGGATAACTCTGTGGATAACGGTGGAAAAAACACGACCAGAAACGGCTTTCCCGCGAAAACAAGGCGTTTTTTGGTGAACGGATTGTGGATAGACCAAACGTTTGTCCGCCAAATGCACAGAGTTATCCACAATGCCCCGAAAAAATCATCGGAAAACGCCTCTAAAGGAGAACCCAGCATAAAACCGAAAGCTCGGCGAGCAGCACCGCCATCAGCGCGCGGGTTTTCGCGGGCTTGAGGAACAGGCGTGAGGCAAACACCATCGCCATGAGCCACAGCAGATACGCGATCACGTTCGGCACGGGGATGGTCAGCGTCAGCTTGCCGCCGAAGCGCGCCACGCCGAGGATGACGTCGAGAGACGCGCGCGCAGGCCAGCAGACGACGTTGCCGAGCGGCAGCGAAACGAACGAGAGCAGCAGCCCGATCACGCCGGGGATCAGGAACACGCCGGAGATCGGGATCACGAACAGATTCGTCACGATCGAAAGCAGTTGCGCCTGCCCGAAGAAATAGCAGCTCGTGGGCAGGGTGCCGATCACCACAGCAACGCTTGCGCCGATCAAGCCGGACGCGCTGGAGCCGAGCCGCGCGAGAGGCTTCTGAAACACGGGCGCGAGCAGCACCATCGACAGCACCGCGACATACGAGAGCTGAAACCCCGCGTTCCAGAGCGCGTACGGGTTATAGAGGAGGATCAGCACAAACGAGGCGGCAAGCGCGCTGATTGCGTCCAGCCGCCGGCGCAGCGGAAACGCGAGAAGACCCACCAGTAGCATGATGCCGCTGCGCACTACGGGCGGGGAGAACGCGGTGATTGCCGCATACAGCGCGCAGAACACCGCAACCGCGGCAAAACGTACCCATGCGTTTCTGCGAAACAGCAGCGAGAACGCAACCGCGAGCATGGACACATGCAAGCCCGACACCGATAACAGGTGCGCGATGCCCGTGTCCCGAAACGCCGTCAGCATCTCGTCGTCGATGTCCGACACATCGCCGAGGATCATACCCTTCGCCTCGCCCGGCGCCTCCGGGAATAAGAGCGCGATGCGATTTCCGATGGTCTCGCGCAGATTGAGCAGGCGACCGTAGAGATCCTGCGGGGTTTGCCAGAGGAAATCCGCGTTGCCTTTTGCAAACGCGATGGCAAACACCTTTTGATAGCGGTCGTTGAGGCGGTATTTTTCGGCGGAGGCGACAACCTCCGCCCTGGCGGAAATCACCTGTCCGTAGGCGGGAGTCTCCGCAAAGTCGGCAAAGAGCCGCAGCCTGCCGGAAACTGGTTTGCCGTCCAGCGTGGCATCGTCCAGATAGACGCGATATTGACCGAAATCGCGCAGTTCCGGTGTTTCACAGATTCTACCCTGCACGATGCCGGTGCCTGTCGGTACCATCGTCGGCGCGGCGAGCGCAACGCGCACAAATCCAAGCGCCATGCACACGAGAAACACCGTCCACATGGCTTTTTTGAGGATGCGCGCGGCAAGGGCGCAAATGAGCAGAATCACGCACGCGATCAGCGCGCGGAGGAGAGAGAACCCGTCACCAAGCATCAGCCCGAATAGGAGGCCAAGCGCCGCGACCGCCACCGGACGCGCATGGAACCACGGAGTGGATTTTTCCTCCGCGGTTTGCGCGTTTTGCGCGGGAATATCAGGTTGTTCGTGTTGCTTTTTCTGCCGCATCGGGTTGAGTTAATCATAACAAACCATGTTTGTCAATCGCGGGAACGCCGATCGTTTCCATCCTTGTAGGGGCGGATATCATCCGCCCGTGGCGCAGCAAACCACGACAATCTTCGATTACCCATTTTCGTTGATCGTTTCTTTTTTTGCGGGCGGATGATATCCGCCCCTACAAAGAACGCCGATTCCCAAAATCCCCTTTTCCGCCCTTTGTTGAACCAATCGTCCTGAAAATGATATAATCAATCCGTTAACGAATTTTCCCGCAGGTTTTGCGGGCGGACAGGAATGAATACACCATGAAATGGCTGGAAATCTGCGTTTACACCACCGATGCGGGGCTGGACGCGGTCACATTTGCGTTTTCCAACGCGGGGCTCGATCAGGTGAGCATCGAGGAGAGCCACGAGCGCGCGATGGCGTTTCTCAACGAGCGCGTGGTTTTCTGGGACTATGCGGACGCGGACAAGGTCGGCGTGGATGAGCCTTGCGTAAAGGCGTATGTTGCGGACGTGCCGGAGAGTCAGGCTGTCGTCGAGGACGTCAAGCGCGGCATCGCGCAGCTGCGCGAGAGCAACCTTGGCTACGACGCGGGGTCTCTTTCCGTCGTCATCAACCGCATGGACGACGCAGACTGGGAGAATAACTGGAAAGCTTACTATAAGCCGCTCAAAATCGGCAAGCGGTTGTACGTGCTGCCCTGTTGGATTGAGGAGCCCGCGCCGGAGAACCGCGTGACGCTCAAGCTCGATCCCGGCGTGGCGTTCGGCACGGGAGAGCACCACACGACGCGCATGTGCCTGGAGCTGCTGGAAACCGTGGTGAAACCCGGCGACGACATGCTCGACCTCGGCTGCGGCAGCGGGATTCTCTCGGTTGCCTCCGTGCTGCTGGGAGCAAAGCACGCAGTCGCGGTGGACATCGACCCCGTTGCAGAGCATGTTGCTCTCGAAAACGCCGCGATGAACGGCGTGAGCGCTTCGCAGTACGACGTGCTGATCGGGGATCTGCTCTCGGACGAGAGCTTGCAAAACCGCATCCGCCGTGGCTATGACGTCGTCGCCGCAAACATCGTCGCGGGAGTGATCATCGCCATCGCGCCGTTTGCCAAGACCTGCTGCAAGCCGGGCACGCCGTTTATCGTCTCCGGCATCATCGACGAGCGCGAGGACGAGGTCAAACAGGCGCTCATCCGTGCGGGCTTCACCGTCGAGGAGATTTTGCGCAGCGAAGGCTGGGTTGCGATGCTGCTTCGCGCGTAATTCTATTTGAGGAAGATTCACGTAATCATCAAAAAAGTCATTCATATAAGGATTTTTCATGCGCAGATTTTTTTGCGACAACATCACAGCCGCCACCGCCACCATCACGGGTGACGACGCGCACCATATCTTCCGCGTGCTCCGCATGAAAGCGGAGGACGCGCTCTCGCTTTGCGACGGCGCGGGGAACGAATACGACGCGGTGATCACCTCCGTCTCTGCGGATGCGGTGTTCTGCGCGCTCGGCGAACGGCACGCGAGCGAGGCGGAAAGCCCCGTGCGGGTGACGCTGTTTCAGTGCCTGCCCAAGACGGGCAAGATGGAGCTGATCGTGCAGAAGTGCACGGAGCTCGGCGTATTCGCCGTCGTTCCCGTCGCTTCCGCGCGCTGCGTGGTCGTGCCGGGCAAAGATTATGATAAGAAGCGCGAGCGGTATAACCGGGTCGCACTGGAAGCGGCAAAGCAGAGCCGCAGAGGCATGATCCCCCAGGTTCTGCCTTTGATTGAATTAAAGAAGATCGACGTGAAATCGTTCGACCTGTTTTTGGTCGCCTACGAGGACGAGAACACCGTCTCCCTCAAGCAGGCGCTCCGCGCGGCGAATGCGCCCGCGAACATCGCGCTCTTGATCGGGCCCGAAGGCGGACTGGAGGAAGGCGAGGTTGCGCAGCTTGTGAAAGCGGGCGCTGTCAGCGTATCTCTCGGCAAACGAATTCTCCGCACGGAGACCGCCGGCATGGCGATGCTCGCGCAGACGCTCTATGAGGTCGAAGCATGAAGGTTGCACTGACCACTCTCGGATGTAAAGTGAATCACTACGAGACCGAGGCCATGCGGGAGCTGTTTGTGCAGGACGGCTGGGAGATCGCGGAATTCTCCGACCTTGCGGATGTCTATGTCATCAATACCTGCACGGTCACGCAGACGAGCGACACAAAATCCCGCCAGATGATCGCCCGCGCGCACCGGATGAACCCGGAGGCGCTCGTCGTCGCCGTCGGCTGCTACGCGCAAACTGCGCCGGAAGCGGTCGCAGGCTTGGAGGGCGTGGGTCTCGTCGTCGGCACCAGCAGGCGCAAGGAGATCGTGCTGCGCGTCAACGACGCGCTGAAGTCCCGCGCGGAAGAAACGTATATCTCGCCGCTCTACGAGATGCGGGAGTTTGAGCCGTTGTCCGCCGTGCGCGATTCGCGCACCCGCGCGACACTCAAGATTCAGGACGGCTGCGTCAACTTCTGCTCCTATTGCATCATCCCCTTTGCACGCGGACCGCTGCGCTCCCGTCCGCTAGGCGAAATTTCGACCGAAGTCAATCTGCTCGCGCGGGAAGGCTATCAGGAGATCGTGCTCACGGGCATTCACCTCGCGAGCTACGGACGCGATCTGGAAGAACCGAACATCACGCTGCTTGATGCAATCGCCCGTGCAAGCGAGCCGGGCGGCATCCGGCGCATTCGCTTAGGTTCTCTCGAGCCGTTGTTTGTGACCGAACCCGTCGCAAAGGCGCTCGCGGAAAATCCGAAAATTTGCAGGCAGTTTCACCTCTCGCTCCAGAGCGGGTCGAACACCGTGCTCAAGCGCATGAACCGCAAGTACACGGCGGAAGAATACCTCTTCGCGCTTGCGCTGCTGCGGCAGCATATGCCCGACTGCGCGATCACGACCGACGTCATCGCGGGATTTCCCGGCGAGACGGAGGCGGAGCACGCGGAGACGCTCGCGTTCTGTAAGGCGGCAAGCTTCGCGCGGATGCATGTGTTTCCGTTCTCCCTGCGCAAGGGCACAAAGGCGGAAAGCCTTCCGAACCATCTGCTGAAGCAGGTTAAGGAAGCGCGGGCAAAGGAGCTCATCCACCTCGGTAAAACACTCACGCACGAATTTCTAAATGAGCAGATCGGAAGCATCGTCGAGGTGCTCGCCGAGAGCGACGGCACGGGCTACAGCGGCAACTATATCCGCGTGAAGACAGACGCGCCGGAGGGCGAGATCGTCCGCATCCGCATCGACGGGTTTGAGGACGAGACCGCGACTGGTACGCGCGTGGATTGATGTACCCCGCGCAAAACGATTGTGTTTGTGCGTGATATTCGGTAAAATAAAGCAAAGGAGTTGAGAAGATTGAGCAACTGTATCTTTTGCAAAATCGTTGCAGGGGAAATCCCCTCCCGCAAAGTGTATGAGGACGACGTGGTTGTCGCCATTCACGACATCGAGCCGCAGTCTCCCGTGCATGTGCTCGTCGTGCCGAAAAAGCACATCGTCGGCGTCAACGAGCTGACGAAGGAGGACGAGGCCATCGTCGGCCATGCCTACGGCGTGATCAGCAAGCTCGTCAAGGAGCTGAAGATCGACGAGACCGGCTATCGCGTGGTCGTCAACAGCGGCAAGGACGGGCAGCAGAGCGTGCCGCACCTGCATTTTCATATTCTCGGCGGAAGACTTCTCGCCTGGCCTCCGGGCTGAGGGAAATTCAAATTTCATCCAAGGGGCTGACCAGAAATGGCAGCCCTATTTACGTGGAGGAATGTACGGATTCCGTGGGTACGCGGGCGGATGATATCCGATGCGGGATTGCACGTTGGGTACGCGGGCGGATGATATCCGCCCCTACAGGCGGCTTGCGCGGTTCCGCCATCATTCCTTAAGTCGATTTAATAACCCTGATGCAAATTCACCCGCCGTACCACGCGGGTTCTGTAGGGGCGGATATCATCCGCCCGAAAAAAAACACCTCCGTTTATTTTCTCTTCCAACAAAAGAACGATTTCAACGCGATCGTTTGCTATAATTAACACACAGTTGAAAAACACTTTCTAAAATATGACGTGAGCGCAAAATCGAGGGCGCAAGCAAAAGAAAACCCGACGGCGGAATGCAAAGTGTGATACGATAAGATATATCGACACACGAGAGGAACTACTCCCTCATGGCATTAACCCTCGGAACGCGCCTATTGCGCATGCAGCTGCGGCTGACCAAACCCATCGCGCGCTTTGCAACCATCGAAGACGCGAGAAAAGCGCAGGATCAGCTCGGCCGCATGACGGCCGAGATCCTGAAAACCAAAGTCAGTTTTGAGATGGTCGAGTTCGACCGCTTCACCGCCTGCTTTGCCGAATCCAATAATTGCGTGGAGCCCTGCGACCGCGTGATCCTCTATCTGCACGGCGGCGGCTATACCGCGGGCGGGTTGGACTACGCAAAGGGCTTCGGCGCGCTGCTCGCGGCGCAGACGCACGTGACCGTGCTCTGCATCGCCTATCGCCTCGCTCCCGAGCACAAATTCCCCGCCGCGCAGGACGACGCGATGGACGCGTATCAATACCTGCTCGACTCCGGCTACTCGCCGGACAAGATCGCCGTCGCGGGCGAGAGCGCGGGCGGCGGCCTCGCGCTGAGTCTCGTGCTGCGCCTGCGGGACGAGGGGAAACCGCTTCCCTCCTGCGTCGTCGCGATTTCGCCGTGGGCGGACCTGACGCTCTCCGGCTCCTCTTATAACAACAACGTCCGCCTAGACCCGACACTGATCCGCGAATCGCTCGCGTACTACGTGATCGCCTACGCAGCGGGTCACGAGGACGAGGCGTATGTCTCCCCCGTGCTGGGCGACTTTGCCGGCTTTCCGCCGACGCTGCTCTTTGCCGGCAGCGACGAAATCCTGCTTTCGGATGCGAAGACCGTCTACAAGCGCCTGAAAAAAGCGGGCGTGGAGAGCACGCTCGTCGTGGAAGAGGGCATGTGGCACGTCTACCCGCTCTATGGCACGCCGGAAGGAAAGAAGGCGCTGCTGGATATGGCGCTCTTCCTCCGCTCCCGCTTGGGACTGGAAGAACTCTCCGCCGCGCAAAAGCAGGAACTTCCCGCACAAACGAGCACAAATCCCGCGTAAAACGCCGGCGCGTCAGCGTCATGCAACGCGAAAAATCCCGTGTGATCAAAGGACACGCTATGCCAAAGAACAAAAAACCGACCAAATGGATGAAGCTGGACAACGCGGCGCTGATCTACCCCGCGACGATGAACCGCAGCTGGACGGCGCTGTTCCGCCTGTCCGCAACGCTGTCAGAGCCCATCGACGAGGATATCCTCGAAGTCGCGCAGAAGCGCACGTTGCGAAGGCTGCCCTGGTTTGCCTACAGGCTCAAGCGCGGGCTGTTCTGGTTTTATCTGGAGCACAGCGACGAACTGCCCAAGATCGAACAGGACGTCGCAAACCCGTGCGTGCGCATGCGCCTCAACGAAAACGACGGCTTCTGCATGCGCGTGCGGTACTATCACAACCGCATCGCCGTGGAATTTTTCCATGTGCTGACCGACGGCACGGGCGGACAGGTGTTTCTCCAGACGCTGGTCGCGGAATACCTGCGCCTCAAATACGGCGCGAATATCCCCAGAGACGAGAAGATTCTCGACTGCTCCGAGGAGCCAAAACCCGAGGAGGCGGAGGACAGCTTCGCCATGCACTCCGGCAAGATCACACAGACGCGCAAAGAGGTCAAGGCGTACCACATCAAGGGTACCGACGAGCGCAACGGCTTTGTCCACATCATCACAGGCTCCATGAACGCATCCGACGTGCTCGCCAAAGCGAAGGAAAAGGGCGTGAGCGCGACGGTATACCTCACCGCGGCGCTGATCCTCTCCGTGGACGCGATCCAGCGGCGGCGGGTGCCGAACATCCACAAATACAAACCGGTCAAGATCTCGGTGCCGGTCAATCTAAGAAACGTTTTCCACAGCAAGACGCTCCGAAACTTCGCCAACTATGTCAACCCCGGCATCGACCCGCGGCTCGGCGAGTATACGTTTGACGAGGTACTGAACATCGTGCACCATACACTCGCGATGGAGGTCACGGAGAAGCTGCTCAACGTCAAGATCACCACCAACGTGCGCTCCGAGCAGAACAAGATTTTGCGCCTCACGCCGTTGTTCATCAAAAACATGGCGTTGAAATATGTCTATTCGCAGGTGGGCGATGTGCTCTCCTCCACGACCATCAGCAACCTCGGCGTGGCGAAGCTGCCCGACGAGATGAGCCAGTATGTACGGCGCATGGACTTCATCCTTGGCCCGCTTGCGGACAACCGCGTCTGCTGCGCGGCGTTGACCTACAAAGGAAGACTGCGCATCAACTTCACCCGCACGATTCAGGAGCCGTGGCTGGAGCGGGAGTTCTTCACCCGCCTCGTCAAGCTCGGTATCCCTGTGAAGGTCGAAAGCAACCAGCGGGAGTAGCCGAGCGGCTCCCGCAGATCAGAACTATTTTTTCACAGACTGTAAAGGATTTGATCGTATGAGTTATTGCGTCAACTGCGGCGTAGAGCTGCAAAAGAGCGAGCCGAGATGCCCGCTCTGCGGAACGGATGTTTGTAACCCCAACGAGCTGCACGAGGAAAAGCCTCTCCGCCCGTATCCGGCGCATGTGGAGCACCTCGATCGAAAGGTGGATCAGCGCTATATCGCGTCGTTCATCTCTCTGCTGCTCCTGATTCCGCTGTTTACGACGATGCTTGCAAACGTGCTGGTCAGCAAGCAACTGACGTGGAGCTATCTCGTACTCGGCGGCGAACTCGTCGCGTTTACGGTTTTTCTGCTGCCGATGATCGCGCGCATGCCAAAGGTTTTGTATATGGTGATCGACACCGCCGCGGTCTGCGTGCTGCTGCTGCTGATCCGCATCCTGACGCAGAGCAAGTGGGACTGGCTGCTGCTGCTGGGTCTTCCGATTACAGTGCTCACCGCGCTGATGTGCTGGTTTTTCTCGCTAATGGCAGACCCGAAATGCCGCCTTCCGGTGCTGATCCGCTTCTCCTTCGGGTTGGCTTGCGTCGGCCTTCTCGTCGTCGCGATCGAGTTCTTCATCGGCCTCTACATGCAGCAGATCGCCTGGCCGACATGGTCGCTGTATGTTCTGTTCCCCTGCCTCGTGCTCTCTAGCTCGCTGTTGCTCCTCAACCGCCGCGCCAGGGTAAAAGAGGAGATTCGGAAGAGGTTTTATTTCTAAGCATAAATAGCTTGATTTATTAATAGATGCTAATATTTCAAAGGCGTTAATCCTCTTACTCTTGTTTTATAATGTCACAAGCAGTATATTAAAACAAAGATGTTGGGAGGATTATATGGCTTCTGAGATTTCATTTACCACAATGGAGTTATATGTAAACGAACAAGAGCCTTCCGGATCGTTTTTCAGGAAGATTCAAACTTCTGTTCCCCCCACTTATAAATTCGAAGACACCTATCATATAATCAAATGTGAGTATTTGGCTGACTCAGAGGCTTTTTGGTTCTACAGTTGCTATGGAAATCCGCTCCCATACAATGAGCAAGTTTACAATGCGAGTACAGCCGCGTTTGAAGCAAATCCCAGAGAAAAGGATCAAGTAGAGCCGCGCCAACAACTCTTTGCTCTATACAGCTTTCGACAAAAGGAGCTGTTTATTTCGAACTCAAAAAAGAAAAATTTGGTGCAAGACATTTTCTCTGCTTACAGTGGAGTTGAGAATGTAATTATCCGAAAAATCTATGCTGATATTGATTCTTTTCTTAATTCACTTCGTTCCGTATCAACAATCAGAATGGTAACCAAAAGGGACTTGCTTAGTGAAGACAATGATATTTTTCGTGCATCGCGTGATATGTTTGGACTTGACGATCCTGATCAACTCGAAATAAAAATGCAATTTGGAAGAGTCAAACCAACAAGTAAATTTAGAAATTTTTTCAAGCAACTATCTCAAGATGGGTATTCAAAAAGACTGGTTTGTGTCGGAACAGATGACGATATGCTTGAGTCGATCTTCAATTCGGGAAAAATTGAGGATCGCATCACCATATTCGTTCAGCCGAATCAAGATGGAATGCAAGATGCCGAGAAAGTAAAAACAGAACTACTTGCTAGATTGGATCAATTATGTATAAGAGACACAAACTAATAATTCTTTTTGTTTTTATATTTGTTTTCTTGGCTTGTATGCTTCTTTCAGTAAATGTAAGCGATACTTTGCTTTCTTCAATGCTTACAGTATTATCAATTACGTTTGGATTGACAATTACTGCCATCACATCATTGAATGGGTCAGCTTTCATTAGGCGAATTTCGAAGAGCATCAGCATTCAGGATGGAATAAAAAGCAATGGGTTGCAAACTCTGAATCGTTATTTTAAGCTTAGTTGCCATCTCAACTTATATGTTATTATCGCACTCATGTTTGAACTTGCTCTATTAAGTCGAATTCTATCTTTAGCTCCGATAGTTTTGTGCTTACTCAGTGCATTTACTTTTTCGTGTATTATAGTTTGTTTAGTTTTATCTGGTCTAATCGTTTCGTTGCTTCTTGAGGCATTGACGCTCAGCAATCAGGAATAATTTATCATGCACACAAAAGAACCGCCGGAACGGCGGTTCTTATTGTTTGTAGCGTTATTCCTTCTCTTCCGGTTTTTCTTCCGGTTTGGCTTCTTCTTCCGAAGCCTCTTCTTTGTCCTTCTTCTTTTTTTTCGGCTCTTCCTCCACCGGCATCGGCAGATCGAGCACGGTCTTCTTCAGCGCGCCGAACTTGACCAGAAGCAGCAGCGCAACGCCGCCGAGCAGCACGAAGATCGAGATGAACTGGCTCGTGGACAATACGCCCACTGCACCGCGCGCGTCGCTGCGGAAGAACTCGATCGTGAAGCGCCACGCACCGTAGAGCACCATGTACCAGCCGGAGACGGTACCGAACGGCTTCTGTTTTTTCAGCCGCCAGACGAGGAACGCGCACAGCAGGAACAGAAACGCGCTCTCCATGATCTGCACAGGCAGCAGCGGAACGCCCGCGGGCGCCGCGCTTCCCGCCGGAAAGACGATCGAGATCGGAGAGACGCACTCCATGCCGTAGCAGCAGCCCGCGAACAGGCAGCCGATGCGCCCGAACGCGTGACCGATCACCAGCGCGGGGATGAAATAGTCCGTCAGCGAAAAGAACGGGAGCTTCTTGGTTGCGGCATAGATCGCAACGCCGAGCAGACCGCCGATCAGCGCGCCGTAGAACACGAAACCTTCGCGCAGCGTATGCAGAAGAAAGCTCGGGTCCGCGATGATGCGGTTCAGCTCCACGATCCAGTAGAGCACCTTTGCGCCGATAAAGCCCATCACAATCGCCCAGATCGCGGCGGAGAGCGCCTGATCCTCCGAAAAACGGGTGTGCTTTCTCGTGAAACCGAGGAGGATGAACGCCGCGAGCATGCCGACGGCGGACATCACGCCATACATGGGAATCGTAATCCCGAAAACGGGGAAGGAAGGTAACATACTGCTCCTACACAATCATCAAAGTTGGAATGCGGTGGTCAGAACCCCCGCGGGAGATCACCAGTGCATCATGCGGGGAAAGTCGGCATACTGCCAGACGCCCGCGACCACGACAAAGCTGAAGATAATCACGAGAACCGTCACGACGATCGTGAGGATGCCGAGGATGAGGCCGACGAGACTCGTGACATAGCCCGCGGTGTTCATGCTGTTTTCCTTGAAGCCGTGCGCCTCCGCAAACTTGCGGTTGGAGCGGCTCATGGTAAGGCCGATGATCGCGAGCACGAGTCCGATGACGGGGAACCAGGTCACGACCAGGCTGACGATGCCGAGCACCATCGCGGTGACGGACTGCTTGTTATGGGATTGCTGTTCGGGGGTCAACGGTGCTGTATACTGTTCCATAGCTGCGCCTCCTGTCAAACAAGTTGTTGTTATGATATTGCGTCCGCGGGCGGGCATTTCGCAGAGAACTCCCTCTGCCCGCCGGACGGTGAAATTGTATCACGATTTCGGGGTGGCGTAAAGGAAGAGGACAGTTTTCGGATGTTTTATCTGCGTTCGTGTCGCTGACAAACGTAAATACGCCGCTGCCGGAACCCTCCCCAAGAATTGACAAACCCCCTCAAAAAGTCTATCCTAAATATTTAGGATACTTTCGGAGGATACGATTCATGCAGGAGCGTTACGACCCACAGGCGATCGAAGCCAAGTGGCAAAAAATCTGGGCGGATTCGCATTGTTATGAGGCGATCACCGGCTCGGACAAACCCAAATATTTCCCGATGATCGAGTTCCCCTACCCCTCCGGGCAGGGTCTCCACGTCGGCCATCCGCGGCCGTTTACCGCCATGGACGTCATCGCGCGCAAACGCCGCCTTGAAGGCTACAACGTGCTCTACCCCATTGGCTACGATGCGTTCGGGCTTCCGACGGAGAACTATGCCATCAAAACCGGCATCCACCCCGCGAAGGTCACGCACGACAACATCATCCGCTTCCGCAACCAGCTGCAGCGGCTCGGCTACTCGTTTGACTACTCCCGCGAGGTCAATACATCTGACCCCGACTATTATAAATGGACGCAATGGATTTTCCTCAAGTTTTTTGAACAAGGACTTGCCTACAAGGCGGAGATCCCGATCAACTTCTGCACGAGCTGCAAAGTCGGCCTCGCCAACGAAGAGGTGGTCGACGGCGTTTGCGAGCGCTGCGGCGGCGAAGTCGTCCGCATGGTGCGCTCCCAGTGGATGCTCAAGATCACGGCGTATGCCCAGCGGCTGATCGACGACCTCGACACCGTGGACTACCTTGAGAAGATCAAGGCGCAGCAGATCAACTGGATCGGCCGCAGCGAAGGCGCGCTGGTCAACTTCCCGATCAAGGGCACCGACGAGAAGCTCACCGTCTTCACCACGCGTCCGGACACGCTCTTTGGCGCGACCTATATGGTCGTCTCACCGGAGCATCCGATGATTGAGCAGTATCACGACCGCATCACGAATATGGACGCGGTACATGCCTACCAGAAGGCCGCCGCGATCAAGAGCGATTTTGAGCGCAGCGAACTCGCGAAGGACAAGACCGGCGTGCCGCTCGAAGGCATCTACGCCGTCAACCCCGTCAACGGCAAGGAAATCCCGATCTGGACGAGCGACTATGTCCTCATGGGCTACGGCACGGGCGCGATCATGGCGGTTCCGGGTCACGACGAGCGCGATTATGCGTTTGCCAAGGCGTTCGACCTGCCGATCATCGAGGTCGTCTCGGGCGGCTGCATCGAAGAAGAAGCGTACACCGACTGCGCCAAGGGGAAGATGGTCAACTCCGGCTTCCTCGACGGCATGGATGTGGACAAAGCCATCCCGGCGATCATCGACTGGCTCGTCAAAGAGGGCATCGGCGAACGCAAGGTGAACTTCAAGCTTCGCGACTGGGTCTTCTCGCGCCAGCGTTACTGGGGCGAACCCATCCCGCTCGTGTATTGCGAGCACTGCGGCTGGGTGCCGATCCCCTACGATCAGCTCCCGCTGGAGCTGCCGATGCTGGACGATTTTTCGCCGACGGACGACGGCAGCAGCTGCCTTGCCCGCGCGAAGGACTGGCTCCACACCACCTGCCCGAAGTGCGGCGGCGAAGCCACGCGCGAGGCGGACACCATGCCCAACTGGGCGGGTTCGAGCTGGTATTTCCTGCGCTATACCGACGCGCAGAACGACAAAGCATTCGCCTCCAAAGAGGCGCTGGACTATTGGACGCCGGTCGACTGGTACAACGGCGGCATGGAGCACACCACGCTGCATCTGCTGTACTCCCGCTTCTGGCACAAGTTCCTCTTCGACCTCGGCCTCGTTCCCACGAGCGAGCCGTATAGGAAGCGCACCAGCCACGGAATGGTGCTCGGCAGCAACGGCGAGAAGATGAGCAAGTCCCGCGGCAACGTAGTCAACCCCGACGACTACATCCCGTCGTTCGGCGCGGACAGCTTCCGCACCTACATCATGTTCATGGGTGCGTTTGATCAGCCGATCCCCTGGAACGAGCAGGGCACGCGCGGCTGCCGCCGTTTCCTCGACCGCGTCTGGGCGCTGCAGGATATGGTGGTTGGCACGGGTGACACCGACGCCGAGATGAAGAAGAAAGTCCATGCCACCATCAAGAAGGTCGGCGAGGACTACGAACGCATGAAGTTCAACACCGCGATTGCGGCGATGATGGCGCTGACCAACGACTTCTACGCGCGCGGCCAGCTCACAAAGGACGAGCTGCACACGCTGGCGATCCTGCTTGCCCCCGTTGCCCCGCACATCAGCGAGGAGATCAACGAAGCGCTTGGCTACTCTTCGATGAAGGAGCAGCAGTGGCCGCAGTATGACGAGAGCGCGCTGGTTGAGGACGCCGTGGAATACGGCATCCAGGTCAACGGCAAGGTGCGCGGCAGAATCACGCTGCCTGTCTCGCTGGACACGAAGGCCGTCGAAGAAGCGGCGCTCGCCTGCGAGGACGTCAAGCCGCATCTGGAAGGCAAGACGGTGCGCAAGGTCATCGTCGTCAAAAACATCGTCAACATCGTAGTCGGCTAACACACAAGCAACACAAAACGGCGCGGAGAAATCCGCGCCGTATGTCTATCCCTTCATTCCATAGAGTAAGGAGTGGTTTTCATGCTAAGCTGGCGCACAAGCGACGGCCAAATCGTCCGGCGTGTTTTGACCGGACGGAGCAACGCATATTTGATATCCAACGGTGAGCGGCATGTGCTGATCGACGCAGGTCACGCGATCGGTTATGCTACGCTTCAGCGGAATCTCGCGCGTCTTCAAGTCCCGCAGGAGGAGTTAGCCGCACTCGTTCTGACGCACGCACATTACGACCACGCGGAGAACGCGCACCGCATCCGGACGGACGACAGCACAATGGTGATCATCCAGCGGGATGAAGCAGCCTTTCTTTCCCGCGGCGAGAATCCGATGATCTATGGCACCACGCGATTCACACGGCGGCTAACAAACCTGCTGGGCAAGCGCGTGCTCGCGCGCGCGAATTACGCGCCCACCTTAGCAGACCAAACGTTTGACGAATCGCTCGATCTCAACCCGTTTGGCGTGACCGCTTACGCGTTGCACACGCCGGGGCACTCGGTCGGCTCCGCGTGTATCGTCGTCGGCGGTGAAATCGCCCTCGTGGGGGACACGCTGTTCGGCGTGTTTCGCAACGCTGCGTTTCCGCCGTTTGCGGATCTGCCGCTTGTGCTGATCGAAAGTTGGAAGAAGCTGCTGGACACGGGCTGCTCCCTCTTTTTGCCCGGTCACGGCGGTGCGGTCTCGCGGGATGTTCTGGCGCGCGAGTATGAGAAATATCGAATCCGCGCAGAGGCTTGCTCCGGCAGTGCGGACCCAAGACCGATTCTCTAGCAACACAAAACGGCGCGGATTCCTCCGCGCCGTTTTTATGCTCAAAAAGTTACTCCGCCGTCTGCGGCTTCGCGATGCCGAAGCCCGTCTTCTTGTTGCACACAATGATCGTCATGTACAGAAGCGCAAGGCAGCCGAGCAGATAGTACGGAAGCCCGCCAAAGCCGATCGCCTGGCCGATCCAGCCGACGACGGGCGGCATCGCGGTCGCGCCCACATAGGCGGACGCCATCTGTAGCCCGATGATCGCCTGCGAATAGTTCTTGCCGAAACGCTGCGGCGTGATGTGGATCAGGTTCGGGAACACTGGCGCGCAGCCGAGGCCGAAGAGCAAGAGCCCCGCAAGCGAGAAGATCTGCGGCAGCGGCAGGATCATCAAGAGCGCGCCGAACACAGCGAGGATGAGGCCGACGTTGATCAGCGTTTTTTCCTTGACGCGCATCGCAAGAAGTCCCGAGATCATGCGCCCGCCCATGATGCCGAAATAGAACAGCGAGCCCCAGCTCGCGGCGATGCTTGCCTCGACGCCGCGCACGCTGACATAATACGTCGCGGCCCAGAGTCCCACGCTTGCCTCACCCGCGCAATAGAAAAAGAACGAGAGCACCGCCATGAGCGCACCCTTCTTTTTGATCGCCGCGCGGTTGTCGATCTCGATGTGTTCCTCAATGAGCTCGTCCGGTTTTGCGTGGGAAACCTTGCCCCAGAGAGGCAGTGTGAACAGCATCAGCAGCGCGAGCGAAAGCTGAATGATCGAGACAAAGCGATAGCCGCCCTGCCAATAGCCGCCCTGCTTGAGAAAGTGCGACATGATCAAGGGGCTGATGGTCGCGCCCACGCCCCAGAAGCTATGCAGAAAGCTCATGTGGCTCGCCTTGTAATGCAGCGCCACATAGTTGTTCAGCGCGGCGTCGATCGATCCGCCGCCGAGTCCCAACGGAATTGCAAGCAGCATCAGCACCACGAAGTTCTTCGTAAACGAGATCGAGAGCAGCGCCACGCCCGTGAGCAGCACGCAGGCCGCCGTCACGCCGCCGGTGCCGAAACGCCGGATCAAGCGGACGGAGAACAGGCTGGAGATCACCGTACCGACGGTGATCGCGATCGAAACAAAGCCCGCATAGGAAACGGGCGCGCCAAGCTGCGCGTATGCAACAGGCCAGGCCGCGCCGAGCAAGGAGTCCGGCAGACCGAGGCTGATGAACGCGAGATAGATGATCACAAGCAAAATAGTAGCCATGCGCGTATTTTATCGGGTTTTTTCCGGTTTGAAAAGCGTTCCCGCGGAATTTCGGGATAATCTTGCGCATAACGGACGGAATAATCGTATCCCGTGGATTTCTTCAGCTGCGTTCACAAAAATGTTGCCGCGGGCGCATGGATTTCGGCGCGGGATTCCGCTATACTCACACTATGCAACAAGATGCTTCCGTACAGAAAGCCCCTGCCACCAAGGGGCAGAAGACCGCCGCCATCGTATCGATCGCGGTGTTTGTCATTGTGCTCGTGCTGCTGACGATCTTCGTCGGCGGTCCGATCCTCAAAACCCTCGGCGACCCCGCGTCCTTCCGCGCATGGGTGGACGAGCGTGGCTTCTGGGGCCGCGTGCTGTTCGTCGGTGTCATCGTGCTGCAGGTGATCATCGCGTTCATCCCCGCAGAACCGCTGGAGATCGCCGCGGGCTACGCGTTTGGCGCGGTCTGGGGCACGCTTTTAGACTGGCTGGGGCTCGTGATCGGCACCACGATCGTATTTTTGTTTGTCCGCAAGATCGGCGTCAAGGCGGTCGAGGTATTCTTCCCGCGCGAGAAGATCGACTCCGTCAAATACCTCAACAACGAAAAGGCGCTCAACGCGACCGCGTTCATCCTGTTTCTGATCCCCGGCACGCCGAAGGATCTTTTGACCTACATCGCGGGGCTGACGAAGATCCGCTTGCTGCCGTGGATCTTGCTCACCAGCATCGCGCGCATCCCCTCCGTGGTCACAAGCACCATCAGCGGAAACGCGCTCGGGCTGGAAAAATACGGCCTCGCCATCGGCGTGTTCGCGGCGACGGCGGTCGTCTCCGGCGCGGGCATTCTCCTCTACCGCCGCGCGCACAACAAGCGCGAGCGCGAGGAAGCGCTGCGCGAACTCGCAAGCAAGCCGCTTGCGGAATACCCGGTTGGGACCCCGGATTCGGTTACAACTTCTACGGAAGAAAAGAAGGAACAGGCAGAATAAACCGTCGTGCGCCACGCATCACGCCCGCTCTTGCGGGCGTTTTTTGCGCGCTTGCGCGGCGAAAACCGACCGCGCGTTACATGCTGTTTTCTCTACACGAAATACAAGTGTACATGTTACGGGGTGGCTCCGCTCTTGCAGTCACAAGCTACCATGCAAAGTGGGGTTCCAGCGCCAAAAAGACGCCTTTCGTTTTGCAATTATGTCGGGATCGCAATGCAGGCTGGCCGCACTTTGCGTAAAAGGCACTTGTATAGATATTCTCTGCTTTTTGGTGCATATTCACGCTTCTATCCACATCATCCACACACTTATCCACAGAAAGAGCCGCTCAATTGCTGATTTTTTCGTAGTTTTCCACACTCTCCCCGCTGAATATGGCACTTGCTGTGTGGACAAAAATTGTAGAAATGAGTCCCGCGGCACTCATCCGCTATGCAAATATGGCTACAGTATGACAGCGCAATTTTGCAGTTTCCTCGTGCAAAACAACGCCGTAACAAGGAACGATTCTCGTAATTTTACAAAAAAACACGCAGTTTTTTGTAAACCTTCCCCACCCGTTCGGCGGCCTGATCCGGTTTTCGCTCCGGCGGGATTGCTGCGGTGTTACGCGAACGGCGTTTGATTATTTTTCTGCTGAAAAAAACGCGCGGTCACCCGCGCGCTGTTCGTCATTCGGTTTGTTTTCAGTTCAGGCTTGTTGCCTGAGATCGTCCTCGATGGAAAGATACGGCACGGCGTTGAGCGAGAGCGCGTCTGTCTGTCCGCGCAGGAGCTTGCCGTAGGCCGCGCTGCCGACCATCGCGGCGTTGTCGGTGCAATACTTGAAATCGGGACAGTAGAACGCGATGCCTGCGGCTGCTGCGCGCTTCTCCATCGCCTCCCGCAGGGCGCGGTTGGCGGAGACGCCGCCCGCGAGCGCGAGTTTTTTGCCCGCCTCGCCCGACTGCGCTTTGGTCGCACGGACGGATTTTTCCGCGAGGATATCCACCACAGTCTTTTGAAACGACGCCGCGAGATCCGCGCGGTTGACCAATTCTCCCGCCTGCTCGGCGTTGTGGAGGCGGTTGACCACGGCGGTCTTGATGCCGGAAAAGCTGAAATCGTACCCTTCGCCCTCGTTGAACGCGGAGCGGAAGCGGTACCGCTCGGGGTCTCCCTCAAGCGCGAGCTTCTCCAGGTTCGGGCCGCCGGGATAGCTCAGCCCCAGCACGCGCGCGACCTTGTCGAAGGCCTCGCCCGCCGCATCGTCCCGTGTGCGCCCGATCAGGCGGTAGCGGTCGTAATCCTCGACGAGAATGATGTGGCTGTGCCCGCCGGACGCGACGAGGCAGGTAAACGGCGGGGTAAGCTCCGGATAGCTCAGGTAGTTCGCCGCGATGTGCGAGGCGATGTGGTTGACGCCTAAGAACGGCAGCCCCGCGGCAAAGGCGAGGCCTTTTGCGTAGCTCAATCCAACGAGCAGCGCGCCGACAAGCCCGGGCCCATTGGTCACGGCGATCGCGTCCAGATCGGAAAGCGTGAGGTTCGCCTGCTCTAGCGCTAGGCGCACCACCGCGCCGATCTTCTGCACATGGCTGCGGGAGGCGATCTCCGGCACCACGCCGCCGAACGGCACATGCAACGGAATCTGCGTATGCACGGCGTTAGAGAGTACCGTCCGCCCGTTTTCGACAACGGCGGCTGCGGTCTCGTCGCAGGAGGTTTCAATTGCGAGTATGCGCACATGCGGTTTCTGCTGAATCTGCTCCAGCTTCTCCGCGACGGCGCGTTCATAATGCGTCATGTTTTACCAACTCAAACTTCTTTGAGAATCCAACCAACGTGCAGGTGTATTTTCGCGGGCGGATGATATCCGCCCCTGCAAAGCTTTCGTTCTTTCTGCGGCGAAGCCGCAAACAAAATCAATCGTCCAAAAATCCTGTGTCGTCGTGCACGTTTTTCTTCTTTGCCGGTTTTCCCGCGGGGCGTTCTCTCTCGGCGGGTTTCGCGGCGGGCGCGGATTGCCGGACGGGTTTCTGCGCCTCGGCCTGTTCCCGCGGCGGGCGCGCTTCACGCGGCAAAGCCGCCTGCTCTGCCTCCTGTGCCGCCGCCTGCTGCGCCGCGGCTTCTGCCGCCGCGCGCTTTCTCGCGCGCTTCTCTTCGCGCGCACGTTCCTGCTCCGCTTCCTGCGCGGCTGCTTCCGCCGCCGCCTGTTTTCTCGCCTTTGCCGCGGCGATGCGCTCCCGCTTCTCGGCTGCGCGCTTTTCTTCCTCCATGGTTTTGCGCGCGTCGTCCCGCGCCTTCTTGCGCGCGGCGGTCGCGTTGTCCCGCGCTTTTTTACGCGCGAGCGCGATCGTACGGCGGCGCTTGTATCCCTCCGAGGAGAGCACGAGCGAGGTGACGCTCAGCGCGATCAGCGCCACAATTACGATGCCGACATAGAGGCCGATCCGCGCGATGATATCCGCAAAGATCTGCTCCGGCAGCATGTTGATCATGCGGCTCTGCGTGCCGTCAAAAAGCCAGAGATCGTTCCAGAAGAGCATCTCGTGGAAAAACGTCCAGAAATTCGAAAAATCCAGCGCAGCCCAGGTGCCGAGGAAACCGAACACCAGCAGGAACACGAACGAGCCGGAAAGATACCCCTGCGCGAGATACTGCGGCGCTTTGCGAAAATGGATCACCGCAGCAAACAGGAACAGGATCAGCATCACCAGCACGCCGACATCCCGATAGGAGCCGATGGTCATGTAGATCTTCTGCACATCCGCCATGTGCTCCGCTTCCTGCGGATAGTCAAACATCTGCTTGCTCTCGCCGTTGATGGTGACCAGCACGTTGATGTCCGGTGCCTGCCCCTCCATATAATCCACAAGGCGGTTGAAGGAGGTGACAAGGTCGGTGTTCGTCATGCCCATCTTGGGACCGATGGCGAGCTTGGTAAACTCGTTGTTGACGAACGTCTCGTCGTTGATCACAAACCCGATGGAGGTAAACAACAGGATCAAAATCAGCAGGATGGATGCCAGCGTCGCCATGCCGACGGATAGTATCTTTCTCATTGCACTGCACGCTCCCTCAAATATCGTTGCGCGGTTAAGCGCCATCTATGTGTAAATTTCTGTTTCTTATTTTCTCTTGCGCCCAACGCGCAGCGATATTATAGCATAGCCACGCCCGTTCTGCAGAAAAATGCAAATTCCTTCGCAGAAATGCCGCAAATTCGGCAAGAACGCGCGTTCAAGCGGCATTATACCACAACACAATGATGCATAACAGACGCGGGGGTTTTCTGGTTTTCGATTTCCGGTCAGGCCGCGCGCGAAATGCTTGCCAGCCGCCGGAAACCACGATAGAATGAACATAACTACGAATGATTCGCGTTTGTTTGCGCGAGTCGGAAACCACCCGCGACAACAAATTTTGCGTGCTTGTCAGCGCGCGGAAATGAGGCAACGCATGAGCTATCGAATTTTTACCGACGCGACCAGCGACTTTCCGGCACAGTTTGCCGATCAGCTGAACGTGACCGTTCTCCCGATGGGCTTTACCATGGAGGACAAGGAGTATTTCTATATCCCTGGCAAATCGGACATGCCCATCGAAACATTCTTTGAGAAGATGCGCGCGGGCGTGCCCGTCATCACCGCGCAGGTGAACAGCTTTGCGTTTCTCGAAGCGTTTGAGCCCGTGCTGAAAAACGGCGAGGACGTGCTGTACATCGGCTTCTCCTCCAAGCTCTCCGGCACGGTGCAGAGCGCGTTTTCCGCGGCGGATGAGCTCCGCGCGAAATACCCGGAACGCAAGATCTTCGTCATCGACTCCCTCTGCGCATCCCTCGGCGAAGGATTGCTCGTCTACTACGCCGCGCGCAAGCAGAGCATGGCGGTTGAAGACCTTGCCAAGTGGGTCGAGGAGAACAAACTTCGATTCATCCACTGGTTCACGGTGGACGACCTCGTCTACCTCAAGCGCGGCGGACGCGTCAGCGGAGCCACCGCTGCCATCGCGACCATTCTCAACATCAAGCCCGTCATGCACGTCGATAACGAAGGGTACCTCGTCGCGGTCGAAAAGGTGCAGGGCAGGAAGAAATCGCTCCGCGCGCTGTTTGAGCGCATGGAGAAGACCGTGGACACGAAGGTCACCGACACCGTGTTCATCGGCCACTGCGCCTCCAAGGAGGACGCGGAATATGTCGCGTCCCTCGTGCACGAAGCGTATCCCGACATGATGGTGCATATCGACGACATCGGCACCAGCGTCGGCGCGCACAGCGGCCCCGGCACCATCGCGCTGTTCTTTGTCGGCAGCGAGAGATAAAGGGGGAAAGGGCTTCGCCCTTGCACCTGTTCTCATAAAGCAACGGCTCTTGGGCGGGGACTTCCCGCCCTTTTGCGTATTCCGTCAATCTATGTCATCTGCCTGCGGACAAAATTTCGGTGTCTCCCTTCCGGGCGTGCTTGTCAACGCGCGAAGATCAGACTAAAATGAAACCACAAATCATCCGCGGAAAGAGTCTGCCCGCGGACACACGGAGGACGCATGGAACCCATCTTTATCACGGGACACCGCAATCCGGACACGGACTCCATCGTTGCCGCAATCTCCTACGCCATGCTGAAAAACGCGCTTGGCGAGCGCGCCTATGTTGCGGCACGCATCGGAGACCTCAGCGACCAGACCGAGATGCTGCTCAAAAAATTCGACTTTCCCGCGCCGAAGATGCTGCACACTGTGCGCACACAGGTTTCCGATCTCGACTACGACACGCCGCCGATCCTCTCCGCCGCTGTCAGCGTCTACCACGCCTGGCAAACAATCGTGACGGATACCGCGGGCGTGCCCACACTGCCGGTCACCGACGAGGACGGCAAGCTCTACGGCATGCTTACGCCGGAGGAGATCGCGGCCTACGACATGCGCTTCATCAAAAACAGCCGGATCGAGGACGTTCCGCTGTTTAACCTGCTCGCAAGCCTCGACGGACGGCTGATCCACGCAAAAGCGGAGCAGACCGTGCTTTCGGGTACGCTGGTCATTACGCTGCCGACGCACGCGGGCATTCCGCAGATCGACGCGGACAGCGTCGTGCTCTGCGGCAACCAGCCGGAAGTGATCCAATACGCGCTGGAGCAAAAAGCCGCTGCGATCATCGTCTGCGAGAGCGAGGTGCCGGAAGCCCTCATCGCGGGAGAGCACGAGACCTGCGTGATCTCCACGCCGTTTGACGCGTACTCCGCCTCGCGACTTGTGATCCTCGCCGTGCCCGTTTCGCGCATCTGCCGGCGGGAAAATCTCGTCTCCTTCCACCTGACGGACTATCTCGACGAGGTCAAGGAGCTCACGCTCAAATCGCGCTTCCGCAGCTATCCGATTCTCGACGAAAACGACCGCGTGGTGGGCACGCTCTCGCGCTTCCACCTGCTGCGCCCCAAGCGCAAGCGCGTCGTGCTCGTGGATCACAACGAGCTGCACCAATCTGTACCCGGCCTCGAGCAGGCGGAGATTCTGGAGATCATCGACCACCACCGCCTCGCGGAGGTGGAGACGGACGCGCCGGTCTATGTCCGCAACGAGCCGGTCGGCAGCACCTGCACGATCATCACGAGCATGTATTTCGAGCGCGGCGTGATGCCGAGCGTAAAGCTCGCGGGGCTGCTCGCCGCCGCGATTGTCACCGACACCATCGTGTTCAAGTCCCCGACGAGCACGCCGGTCGACCGCGCGATGGCGGAGCGCATGGCAAAGATCGCGGGGCTCTCGCTGGAGAATCTGGGACAGGAGATCTTCTCCGTCTCGCCCACCGAGGGAACCGACCTCGAGACGCTCTATTTCACCGACTTCAAGCAGTTCCAGATCGCAGGGCATTCCATCGGCATCTCGCAGATTACGTCGCTGGACACCGAAGCGCTCTCCGCGCAGAAGCAGGATTTCGTCGCCCTCATGGAGCGCGAAACCGAGCAGCACAGCTATGATATGATGCTGTTGATGCTCACCGATGTGCTCAAAATCGGAACCCTGCTGCTCGCCGTGGGCGATCTCGACTCCGTCGAGCGCGCCTTTAACATCTCGTTCAAGGATCACGCCGCGTTCCTGCCGGGCGTCATCTCCCGCAAAAAGCAGGTCGTGCCCGCGCTGTCGCTCCTCTGGGGCTAAGCGCAAGATCAAACCGGCTGCGTCACCACGAACTTCTTGATGCAGCCGCAGGAGGAAAACCATATGCAGCTCACCATAGACGGCATCCAAACAGAGATTTCCGCGGGCGAATGCCTGCTGGACGTCGTCAAAAGACTCGGCCTAGACAGCGCGGATCTTAGGACCCGCCCGCTCGCGGCCAACATCGCGGGGGAAACCTTTACCCTCAACTATATTCCCCTGCGCGAAGCGGGCTCGAGCGAGAGCCCGCGCGTCACGCTCCGCCGTGCCATGCGCGCGGCAGACGGCGTGGTCACGCTCTTGCGCTATGACAGCGCGCGCGGCAACCGCGTCTATGAGCGCACGATGCTGTTTATGTTCCTGCTTGCGATGCGAAAGCTCTATCCCAAGACGCGGGTGCGGATCAACTATGCCGTCGGCGCGGGTCTCTTTGCCAGCGTCGGCGAGAACATCCGCTTAAGCCAGCAGGACGTCGACCGCATCAAGGCCGCAATGCGCGAAATTGTGGCGGCCGATCTCACGCTGGAGCGCAAGCGCGTGGACATCGACGACGCGATCGACTTTTTCTCCGCCGATGGGCAGGAGGACAAGGTTCGCCTGCTGAAATACCGCCAGTTTTCGTACTTTGACGTCTATCGTCAGGACGACTATGTGGACTACTTTTACGGCGAGATGGCGCCGAGCACCGGCTATGCCTCCGTCTTTGACCTGCAGGCGCAGAAAGGCGGGCTGCTGCTGCTCCGTCCTTCCGCGCAGGACCCGAACAAGCCCGCAAAGCACGTCTCGCTGCCGCGCCTTTCCGGCGTGTTTTCCGAGAGTGAGGAGTGGGCAAAGCTCATGCACTGCGAAGTGGTCGCGGACCTCAACGATATGGTGCTCAGCGGCGAGGTGCGCACGCTCATTCGCGTCAACGAAGCGCTGCACGAAAAGCGCTTTGCCCAGCTCGCAGACGAGATTGTCGGGCGCGGCACACGCGCGATTTTGATCGCAGGCCCTTCCAGCAGCGGCAAGACCACGAGCGCAAACCGCCTCTGCACGCAGCTGCGCGTGCACGGCAAGACGCCGAT
Source organism: Clostridia bacterium (assembly GCA_035561095.1). Classification (GTDB taxonomy): domain Bacteria; phylum Bacillota; class Clostridia; order Christensenellales; family CAG-138; genus UBA7703. The sequence goes on from DATMYE010000031.1 coordinate 29,570, forward strand.
TCTGGTCTCGCTCGACGACTACTACCTCAACCGCGATCAGCTCGTGCCCGGTCCGGACGGCAAGATCGACCTCGAGGACATCGCAACCCTCGACATCCCGCAGTTTCAGGAGGATCTCACCCGGCTCCTGCGCGGCGAGGAGGTCGAGCTGCCGAAGTTCGACTTCATCAATCAGCAGCGCTGCCAGACGGGGCACAAACTCCGCATCAGCGAGAGCACGCCGCTCGTGATCGAAGGTCTACACGGCTTAAATCCCCTGCTGCTGCCGGACGCGGTGGACAAGAAGCTGATCTTCCGCCTCTATGTCTCCGCATTGACGACGCTGAATCTCGACGACCACAACCGCGTTTCAACGACGTATCTAAGGCTGCTTCGCCGCATGGTACGCGATCACGAGACGCGCGGCGCCTCCGTCGAACGCACGCTTTCCATGTGGGACAGTGTCCGCGCGGGCGAGGAGAAGTGGATCTTCCCGTATCAGGAGGACGCGGACGCGATCTTCAACACCACGCTGATCTATGAGCCTGCGGTGCTCAAAAAGCACATCTTCCCGCTGCTTTCCGCCGTGCAGCCGGAGAGCGTCTATTATGACGAGGCGCGCTCGATCGTAAAATTCCTCAATTATTTCGTCGAGGCGAGCGTGGAGGACGAAATCCCGCCGACCTCGATCCTCAGAGAATTCGTCGGCGGAAACACATTCTACCGCTGATCCATATTCCACCTGTTACGTAAGAATAGCGCCGCCTGCCGGGTCATGCACCCGCCGGCGGCGTTTATGCGCTTTTTGCTTATATGTATGAGAAAGAACTGGCGAATCCATCAAAGATATATACAAATTTCACAAAAAATCGTCGTTTTCGTTACAATCTGGTTAAGAAAGAGAAAACGATGCCCTACGCTTGTTGACTTTGCCGTGCGACATTCGTATGATGGTATCAGTCCATGAAACTCCCGTTTCATCCGAACTGACGCTCCGACAATTTAGGAGGAATGACAAATGAAGAAAAACCTGCTTCTCAAAGCGGCGGCTGTGCTCATGATGCTCACGCTCGCCCTCGTCATCACCTTTGTTCCCGGCACGGCGTACGCCGCCATCAGCGGCGTAACCATCGCACCGGGTGCGGGTGAGAGCTATACCATTCCCGTCGGCGGCACGGTGCACCTCACTGCAACGCCCACCGGAACGACCGCGGGGACGCTGACCTATAGCTGGGCTTCGACCAGCGGCACCAACGTGTCCATCAGCGATGCCACGGTTGCAAACCCCACCATCACCGGTCTTCTGCCCGGCACGAACACCACGCTGACGGTCACCGTGACCGACAGTGAGATTCCCGGCACGCCGTACTCGGCTTCTGTCGCGATTGCCACCACCACGATGACCATCAGCAATGACACGCTCGCCCTCAACGGCGGCGCGACGCAGACGCTGACGGTCGGCAACATCAGCTCCGGCAGCAGCACCGTCTGGTCGACCAGCGATGCAGCCGTTGCAACGGTGAACGCATCCAGCGGCCTTGTGACCGCGGTCGGCGGCGGAACGGCCGTCATCACCGCGACCAACACGCCCACCAGCGGCAGCGTGCAGACCAAGACCTGCACCGTCACGGTCTCCCCGATCATCACGATCACGCCCGCCACGCAGAACATCACTGCGGCAAGCACCGCGGGTTCGATCCAGCTGCGCGTGCAGTACGGCGGAAACCTGATCACCACCTCGTCCGGCTTGACCTGGACCAACAGCAACGCGACCGCGGGCTCCCTGACCGTGATCCCCGCGACGCTCAGCGTCAGCGGCAGCGATCTGATCGCGACTGCGACCTTCCTCTCCAACGCCACCGGCGTGAACGCCTCGAGCACCGTCTCGGTCACCATTGCGGGCGCGGGCAGCTACTCCGTCGCGAGAACCTCGACCGTGAACGTGCGCACCGCGCGCTACCTCACCGTGGAAGGCGACGCAACGCTGAACAACACCGATCGCTACGGCGACTACACGCTCACGCTGCATGAAGCCAACGGCACCGTCGTCAACGACGACACCAGCACGGCACACTGGAGCTGGTCTTCTTCCTACCTCGCGCTTTCCAGCGCCGCGCTCAACGCGAGCCGTGCGGACATGGAAGACGGCGTAGCGAAGATTCAGCTGTATGCGCGCTACAACACCACCTCGAGCGGCACTCGCCTCTATGCCTGGATCAACGATGATTCCAGCAACCGGGTTTATACGACCGTTGTGATTACCGGCCTCAGCAGCTTACCGCAAACCGGCCAGGATATGACGCTCGTCTATCTCATGGGCGGCGCTGCACTGGTGCTTCTCGCAGCAGCGGGGGTATGGTATGGCATCCGTAAGAAACGCACCGTCGCATAAGCGGGGAGACAAGAGCGGACTGCCATCCATCCGTGAGGATCACGAATCCATCAAGAAGAACCGTCGTGAACTGCGCGCCATCCGCGTGCTCGGGCTCACCGCGATTTTGCTCGGCATCATAGCCCTGGTTTTGCTCGGCTTTAAACTCTTCGAAGGTCAGGAAGCGGCGGATAACGCCAATGCCCTGCTTGAAGCCTACAAGGCGCAGAACACGGTTCAGCCTTCGGTCAGCCCCGCGGCAGAGCCCTCCGCGTCCGCAACGGCGGAGACATCGACGGAGCCCATCGGCACGCCGGAGCCCACCGACGAGAACTTTGAGCAGACCGACGAGAACGCGGACGCAACCGCGGCAACCGATGCCAACCAGCATCTCGCAAACGACGGATCGGTGACCACCACGACGGAATCCGGTGAATATGTGCAGCCGGATGCGCCGGAGGAGGTCTCAAACCTCGACAAAGTCATCCAGAAGATCATCAAGGCCACCGGAGACGACGGCATGATCGGTATTCTGGAGATTCCGGAGATCAATCAGGAGCTGCCGATCATCGGCAAATGGTCTTACAACCTGCTCAAGATTTCGATCTGCCGCTACAAGGGACCCGACCCGAACGAGGACGGAAACCTTGTATTGATCGGGCATAACTACAAGAGCGGCGCGCACTTTGGCGATCTGGACAAGCTCTCAGTCGGGAGCGAACTCTTCCTCACCAATACCCGCACCGGCGAACGTGTTCGATATGAGGTCTATCAGATCAAGCACATCGCCCCGGACGCGTTCAGCGCGCTGAAATCCTTTCACGGGCCGGCAGGGCTCACGCTCATGACCTGCAGGAACAACGGCACCAACCGGCTGCTCATACGCTGTGAGCAAAAGGAAGCGGAGCCGACACCGACAGTCACCCCGGTCATTACCCCGCGCGTCACACCGACGAAAGCGCCCTGAGTGTACGATTCACCCGCGAGGAAGTTCTCCTTGCGGGTGTTTTTTTGCGCAAAAAAAAGACGGGGGCTGATGCTCCCGCCTTTTGCGTTGAATAAAATGAAACTTAGAACCCCTTGAGCAGGTTGCCCGCAAACAGCAGGCCGTAGCCGACGATGGCGGCGATTGCGCCATACGGGCCGGGGATGAACGGGATCACGCCAAACGCGGCGACGATGCCGATCACGAAGATGACAAGGGACGACCAGAACGTAAATCTCTTCGGCGGATTGAGCCTCATGATAAAATTTCCTCCTATCAGCTTGTCGCTTGGTTCGGGACTGTGCCCCGTTTGATTCAGAGCGGTTCGTTACCGCCAGTATACCAAATCTTTCGGGTCGCGTACAGATTCTTTACCGCGTACGGCTACGATCATCTTTACGCAATTCAAATAAAAACGGGAATCGCCCAATGGCAATCCCCGATTTTTTTCTCGTTATGATTTGGGAACGCATGCGTTCCGTGCGGGTTTACAGACCCTTGATGAAGAGACCCAGAACGAGAAGCAGGTAGCTCAGGCCCACGACGATGAAGCCGATTGCGGCGAGGCCGGGGATGACGCCGACAGCCAGCAGCATACCGACGACAAACGCGAAGATGGAGATCCAAACGGTTACCTTTTTCGGCGGATTGATTCTCATGATAATACCTCCCAAACTGAATTTTTTGTTTGTTCGCTTCGGGTTTTATCCGATGCGTGCCGCGAAGTGATCCCCCGCGGCACGTGAAGCGCAATCGATTTACATGAAGCCGAGTTTCTTTGCCTGCTCCAGATACTTGGGCAGGTCTTCCAGCGATATTGCGACGTCGTGTTTCTTGGCAAACTGCATGAATTCCATCATGCTGACTTTGCCGTCTGCCATGATTGCGGCGACTTCCGCCTGCAGGGCTTTGTCTGTTTCGTACTGTTTGATCAGTTGTTCTACGGTTGCCATCGTCGTCACCTCCACGTCTGATTTCTTTGAGTATAACAAGACTAACTCAGGTTGTATAGATGTATGATGTGAAATTTACATCACGGAAAGATGTTTTTGTAGATAAGTTTGCGAAAGGAAGCGTTTTTCTGCAGATCGCACCTTTGTTCTTCTTCCAAATGAATATGTGCGTTATTCATGCGGGCGGATGATATCCGCCCCTACAAAGAAAGAACCGGTTGAGAAACCTCTTTCCGTCGAAAACCATAATCGTTGAGAATTTTGTCCGTGAACGCGAAAATCCTTGTAGGGGCGGATATCATCCGCCCGCAGGTCTTCATCGAATCACCTTTTTCGATAAACATCTGCCGGCACGCATAAAAAAGAGGCTGCCGTGAGGCAGCCTCTCTTGCGTAACCGTTTCGATCGAAATTAGAAGATTCCCTGTGCGATCATGGCATCGGCCACCTTCGCGAAGCCCGCGATGTTTGCGCCCGCGACGAGGTTGTAGCCAAGTCCGTTCGATTCCGCGGCTTTGGCGGAGTTGTCGTGGATGTTCTTCATGATCGTGTGCAGCTTCTCGTCGACTTCCGTCTCGCTCCAGCTCAGCCGCTGGCTGTTCTGGCTCATCTCCAGCGCGCTGGTCGCGACGCCGCCGGCGTTGACCGCCTTGCTGGGAGCCACGATCATGTTCTTCTGCTCCATCAGGAACGAAAGAGCGTCGTTTGTCGTCGGCATGTTCGCGACTTCGATGTAGTACTTCGAGCCGGAGGCTGCGATCTTCTTTGCGCTGTTGATGTTCACGTCGTTCTGCGTGGCACACGGCATATACACATCCGCCTGCACACCCCAAGGCTTCTCGCCCGGGAAGAACTCGCAGCCGTAGCGGTCTGCGTAGTCTTTGACCTTATCGCGTCCGCTGTTGCGCATCTCAAGCAGGTACTCGACCTTCTTGCCCGTAACTCCCTTGGGATCGTAGATATATCCGTCCGGGCCGGAGAGCGTGACAGCGATCGCACCCAGCTCTTCGAGCTTCTTCGCCACGCCCCAGGTCACGTTGCCGAAACCGGAGAGTGCGAAGGTCTTGCCTTCCATCTTGTCGCCTTCATGCTTGAAGACTTCGTTGACGTAGTATACCGCGCCGAAGCCGGTCGCTTCGGGACGGATCAGGCTGCCGCCGTAGCTGAGGCCCTTGCCCGTCAGCACGCCGTTTTCGAACGCGCCCTTGACGCGGCGGTACTGTCCGTAGAGATAGCCGATCTCTCGCGCGCCGACGCCGATGTCGCCCGCGGGCACGTCCACATCGGGTCCAATGTGGCGGTAGAGTTCGGTCATGAACGCCTGGCAGAAGCGCATGACTTCGCCGTCGCTCTTGCCGCGGGGGTCAAAGTCGCTGCCGCCCTTGCCGCCGCCGATGGGCAGGCTGGTCAGGCTGTTTTTAAACGTCTGCTCGAAGCCAAGGAACTTCATGATGGACAGGTTGACGGAGGGATGGAAGCGAAGGCCGCCTTTGTAGGGCCCGATCGCGCCGTTGAACTGCACACGGTAGCCGCGGTTGGTCTGGACACGGCCTGCGTCGTCGACCCACGTCACGCGGAAGGAAATCGCGCGCTCCGGCTCCGCCATGCGCTCCAGCAAGCCGAGTTTTTCGTATTCGGGATGCTTGTTCACGACCGCTTCCAGAGAAGCATAGACTTCTTCTACCGTCTGCAGAAATTCCGGTTCGGTTGCGTTTTTCTTCTTGATATCTTCCAGAACTCGTTGAATATAGGCGTTCATGCCTGTCCTCCTGATGTGCTTAATTTGAAAGGTTAAGTGGGAATTCGCTCAAGTTCATCATAGTCCTGCGGGCGGGCAAAGTCAACGAATCCGCGCGCAATATATGAAATAATTTTCGCTCGCCTGTCATTTTTTGAGTGAGCATACAATTTTTCCGTTTTATGCAGAAAAAGCCTGCGTTCCCGCTGGCTTTCCGGCTCTTTTTCTGTTGCGCCGTAACAAGACATATCAAAGGAACATCGAGATCTTCGAAAGGCTGTTGGTGTCGTTTCGTTTGAGCGCGTCCTCAACCAGCGCGCGCAGCGTCTTGTGCGAAAGGAACGGGAACAGCCCCGAAATGTCGCCCATCTTCTGCCCCTGCTTCAGCGCGGTAGAGACGATCTTGTCCAACGCGTCTTCCTCCAGAAACGGCGCGATAGCCGCGACCTGCGCAATACTCCCGCCGTTTTCCACACAAGTAAGCGCAATATTGCCCATGTCGTCCTCGTCTAAAAACGGCGCGATGCCCGCGAGCTCGCTCAATGTGCCGCCCTTCTGCACGACGGAGAAGGCGATTTTACCCATGTCGTCTTCGTCTAAGAAAGGCGCAATATTCGCAAGGTCCCCCAGCGTGCCGCCGTTTTCCACCGCGGCGGATGCGAGTTTCCCCAGCGTTTCCTCGCTGACAAACGGCGCCAGCGCGGCGAGTTTTTTCAGCCCGACCGTCAGCGCAAGGCGGCTTGCCAGCTCGTCGAGATAGTCCTCGTCGAGGAACGGCGCGATGGCGACGAGTCCGTTAAGATCGATGGTATCCGACTCCTTCCGGGTACCCTCTCCGTCCTCCGGTGCGCTGTGCTGCTCTTTCTGTTCCTCGATTACCTTGACGATGCGCGTCACCTGCTTGGGTTTCAAAAACGGCGCGGCTTCCCCCGCCTCGGAGAGCGTGATGCGCTCGTTTTTCACAAACGATTCCTCGCTGCCGTCGATCACGCTGCGGATGAGGTCGCCGCCGCGTCCGCCGTCGAGCAGTTCGTCTACGCTCACGCCCAGCGCCTGCGCCAGCTCCGGCAGCTTGCCGATATCCGGCATCGAAGCGCCGCGCTCCCAGTTGCTGACCGCCTGAAAGCTCACGCCCATCACGTCCGCCAGCGCGGGCTGCGTCATATCCTTTTCTTTTCTCAGGCGCGAAATCCGCCGCCCGATCTCCACCGCGTCAAACATGGTTGCTTCTCCTTCACTCTTCTTAGATCGCAATTCTCAGTATAAACCTTTCGTATATCAGCTCATTGATGTCCGTTAAATTCTCGGCACCTGCATCGCGATGCTGAGCCAGTGTACATCCCGCTTCTGCGCCTCGCGCTCGGTGATCATCTGCCGGTAGGCTCGCTCCGCCTGCTCCGGTGTACGCTTTTTGAGGATCGTGCGTTTGATCGTGAACCGCATCTCTTGTCACCGCCTTTCGTCTGCTGCACCATCAGCATACAAAACCGCGGCGGGCGACACCAGCAAGCAGTGCTTGAGTTGGGGTTTTGGGGGAACTCAAGCGGAGGTTGAGGATATTTTTTAATTTCATTTCTAGTAACATCTTATCGAAAGACGATGAAAATACAACCTCGAATCCTATAAGTATCGTTAGGACAAAAGAATTAGAAATTTCTTTTTGTTTTTTGACACCAAATAGCTGTTATGATACGCATATAGAGCAAACCGGTTGATAAAGCGAGGACAAGCATGGATCAAAGAGACGCCTATTTTGACGAGGTGTATCGGGAGTGCGCACAGAAACTCAAGAAGTTTCTTGTCGTGCGGATTCGCTCCGCTTCGGACATGGAAGATGTGTATCAGGAGGTCTGGAAGCGGTTCTATGAGCGCACGGCTGGCATCCACCCACAGGAGCCGATTCGGTATCTATTCAAGATCGCGAAAGGTGAGCTTTACAAGCGTTACAAAAACCAGAACCTGCGGCAGGTACGGGAAGTCGAATTGCAGGAAAACATCCCCGATTCGTTCCCGCCGTTTGATGGAGCGCTGCTGGATCGGATGGACGTCGCGGATATCTGGCAAATCGTCAAGACGGAACCACTGCTGTCCTATCAGGCATTTGTGCTTTATTACGGCTTCGATCAAACCGTGCGCCAGATCGCGCATGCGCTCTCCATCAGCGAGGACGCGGTGAAATCGCGGCTCTATCGTACCAGAGAGCGGATTCGAGCCGAGTGGAAAGGAGCCGATGCGCAATGACAGAACGAGAATTGTTCAAGGAGGCTGTTATGCAAAATTTGGTAGATGATGCGCGTGTAAAACACGTGAGTAAAAAACATAAGCGTCATCCTGTGGCGCGGAAAATACTGGTCGCCGCGGCGTGCCTATTGGTTGCGCTATGCGTTACTGTGTACTCGATTCCGACCGCGCGAGCCGCGGTGGAGGATTGGCTCAACGGCTGGTTTACGCCCGGCGGGTATTTCGGTCAGGAGAAAGAAGATCGTGCGGAGGAACCGACCATCGAGGCGATCATCACCAGCGCGGACGGGAACCGCGCCAAGGTGACCGAGGTTGGAGAAGGCTATGAGGCGTATGCCGAAGGCTTTGAGATGACGCTGGACGAAATCGCCTACGATGGAGAAAAGATTTACATCTCCGGTACGATGTCCGGCGCGACGGCGAGGCCGTTTGTACAACCATATACGGGTGGTGATACTTACCGTTGTTCGAAACTCGATCCGTCCATGAGTGATTCCGGACAAGAGTATGATTTCTATTGGTGTGAAAGCAATGTCGATCTGAAGATAGGAGGACTAGGGTATATCGGCGAAATCACAGCCGTAATCACGGAAGATATGAATCCCGTTCTGGAGGCTGGAGCATCAAAGGGTGCCGAGCCGGTTTTCGATGACGGAAAGCTGATCACAACCAACGCTGTGACAGACCCTCTTTGGGATACTTACCTCGCTACTCACGATGTTCGTTTCACGATTGAGTTGATGAAGATGTATATCGATATGCAACCGCTCACCGGAAATGTGCAGGGCGATCTTACCGTTAAGCTCTATTATGCAAACGGAGAAGGCACAGAATACGAACCTGTTTTATCGGCGAGCTTCGGTACGATCACAATAGATGCAAATGCATATCAAGAACAGACTCAAACTACCGAGATAAAAGACGGAACCCGCGTGAACCTTGGCGGAGTTCATCCGGTTACCATCACCGAATGGCAGCCGGAGGCGGAACGCACAACAGAAGACGGCGAAGTATACTACTATACGCGAAATCTGGATTTCACCGGAGCATCGATCGCGCTTCAATCAATCTCCTTCACGCCTACGGATACCATTATAACGATTCACGTAATTCTTCCCGCAGCATGGACACGCGAGGAACGAAGAGGGGCACGAATGGAGTATCAGTACGTATTGGATGGTGAAAGGGTTTATGATGCATCATCCGAATTGTTTAACGGGTCAGGAGTGATTGGACTAGATTATGAAACCGATGACTATTTAGAATATGATTACGAAATCAAGAATAGTGTTCTGTCGCCGAGCCAATGGGAAAAGGCGAAGACGCTTACCATCATTCCAACAACCGTTTATTGGTGGGATATGAAAACGCGATATGATAATGGAGCTTACGAACCGTTTTCCTTGCGGGACGACGCGCTTTTTACCGGAATTCCAAATCATACCATTTTCGAATACGACGAGCTTTACGACGAAATGACCGAATACACCCTGACCATCCACCTCGACGACTACCGATAAGCAACGATTCATCAAAGAGGCGCACCCTGTAGGGTGCGCCTCTTGCGTAACTCCAAATTGTATCTCTTACCCCAAATACCCCTTTAGCAACCCGTCCACATCCTGCATGAGCGCGGAGAGGGTGCTGTTGAGCTGCTCCTTCGTCTTGGCGCGCGCGCCGATGTAGAGCTTCAGCTTGGGTTCGGTGCCGCTGGGGCGGATCACGATCCAGCTTTCGTCCGCAAGCAGCCAGCGGAGCGTGTCCGACTTCGGCAGTGCGATTTCGCAGACGGTTCCGTCATCCCGTTCGCAGCTGCGCGCGAGATAGTCTTCTGAAATCACGATAGCCGTACGTGCAAACGCTTTCGGCGGGTTGGCGCGCAGCTTTGCCATCGCGCCCGCGATCTTCTCCATGCCCTCCTTGCCCTCCAGCGTATAGCTCTTGACGCTCTCGCTGTAGAAGCCGTAGGTCGCATAGATCTCGTCCAGCGCGTCGGAGAGGGTCATGCCGCGCTCGGCGTAGCTGATGCATGCTTCCGCAGCAAGCATCGCGGAGGACACCGCGTCCTTATCGCGCGCGAGCCCGCCTGCGAGGAAGCCGAAGCTCTCCTCAAAGCCGAAGAGGAACGTCTTCTCTCCGCTGGTCTGGTATTCGTCCACCTTTTCGCCGATGAAGCGGAAACCCGTCATCACGTTTTCGAGCGTAACGCCGTATGCCGCGCAAATCGCGTCGGCAAGCCGCGTGGAGACGATGCTCTTGATGACAACACCGTTGTCAGGCAGGCGCTTTTGCCGGCTCATCGAGGAGAGGATGTGCTCGAGCAGGATGCAGCCGATCTGGTTGCCGGTCAGCGTCACCCATTCGTCCGACTTGGTCTTGACCGCAACACCGAGACGATCCGCGTCCGGATCGGTCGCGAGGCAGACGCGCGCACCTTTTTGTTCCGCAAGCGCGATGGCGAGGCGGAAGGCGTTCGGGTCCTCCGGGTTCGGCGCGGTGACGGTCGGAAAGTGTCCGTCCGGCGCGCTCTGTTCCGGCACGGGAATCACATTGGTCAGCCCCACGCGGGAAAGCAGCTCCCGCACGGGCACCGCGCCGGAGCCGTGCAAGGGTGTGTAGACGATCGGGAGATCGCCTCCCTTGCGGCGCACGAGATCGGGATCGAGCAGCAGCTTCGCGGTTGCGGAATAGTACGCTTCGTCCTCTTCTTTTCCAACCAGCTTGATCCTGCCGGAAGCGACCGCAGCGTCATAGTCCATGACAAGCGGCGAGAACATCGGCACGCGCTGGATTTCGTCAAAGATCGCGGCTGCTTGCTCGGGTGCGGCCTGTCCGCCGTATGCCCAATAGACCTTGTAGCCGTTGTATTTGCTGGGGTTGTGGCTGGCGGTGATGACCACGCCCGCCATGCACTCCAGATGGCGCACCGCAAACGAAAGCTGCGGCACGGAATGCAGCGTGGAGAAGAGGTAGGTTTGGATGCCGTTGGCCGCGAGCACGCAGGCGGTCTCCTTCGCAAACTCCGGCGAAAAGAGGCGCGAATCGTATGCGATGCAGACCCCGCGCGATTTTGCCTCCTCGCAGGTGAGCAAGTAGTTCGCGAGTCCCTGCGTTGCCCTGCGCACGACATAGACATTCATGCGGTTGGTGCCCGCGCCGAGGATGCCGCGAAGCCCCGCGGTGCCGAACTCCAGCTCGCGGTAAAAGCGCTCCTCGATCTCCGGCGTGTCGGCAGAGATGGCGCGCAGCTCCGCGCGCGTGGTTTCGTCCAGCGTCGGCTCATTCATCCAGGATTCATAGACGGTTCGCGTGTCCATTCAGTCGTTCCTTTCGTGTATGGGTTATAGAAACATTATTTTTGTCGCTCGGTCAATTCAGTGAGGCGAGGAACTGCTCCACCGCCGCCCAGTATTCTTCATGTCCGCTCACGTTATCGTTGAGCGTAGAAGAACCATGCATTCCGCTTGCCTGCGGAACGAAGAACACGCTGCCCGCGGACGCAATTTGATCCGCGATCGGCCGCCAACTCTTTTCCTCGGACTTTGCGGAGGTGATGAACACCGGCTGTGTGATGTTTTTTGCATAGTCCGCAATCTGCTTGCCGTCCAGCTTGAAGTATTCGCCCGGCGAGAAGGAGAGCGCGGCTGTGATCTCATCCGGATGCTCGGAAGCGAGAATCAGCACAAGCGACGAGGAATACGAGCTGCCCCAGACGATGAGCTTTTCCGGCACGTAAGTCGAGACAACATAGGCGAGCGCGGCTTCCAGATCGGGGTATGCGTCCGGATAGTCCGTCGGGAGGCCTGCGGCCTTTGCGGCCTTTGCGGTCTCGTTGGTGATGCCGTTCGCGGCATTGCCGGAGCGCTGATCCACCGCGAGGCAATTATAGCCCAGTGCAATGAGTTTCGGCGCAATCTCCAGATATTCCCCGCGGCTATAGCGCGCCTGATGGAACAGGATGATGAAGGGCATGCTTGCATCTCCCGTCCAGTAGAGGTCAGCCGTCACGGTCAGATTGTCGGTCGTGGGAAAGGTGACGGTGCTCACGCTTGCTGCCTCCGGCAGCTGCGCGGATGCGGGAGCATCGGAATCGGTCGGTTGCATAACGGTTTCCTCCTTCGCGGTCGGTTCTATCGGAGCGGCTTCCGCCGCGGGCTCACCGCTCGTTTTCACGGGGATGAAGAGCGCTGCAAGCGCAATCGCGATCACGAGGAGAACGCCGCCAGCCAACAGCAATATTGTTCTGAGTTTCATGTTGCGCTCTCCTTTTTTTACGAAAGCGGTCGTTCAGCTGTGAATCCAACGGGTGTTGTTCGTCTCAAACGAAAAACCCGGAACAAAATTGTTCAAAATCCCTTCATCTGATTATACCCGTCGCCGTGTTGCATGGCAAGGCGGGCTGTGCTATCATACCCCTATGGAACGGCGCACGCAAACCAAGAAGCGCTATCAGTCCGCCAGCTATCTCAACAGCGGGGCGGTTTTTTACGGTACGCTGTTATTTTTAGCGGCGCGCATCTTCACGCTGTTTCAGCTGTTTTCCGACGCCGCCGCGCGCAAAAAGCTCGAGCAGGCGCCGCCGGAGAGCTTCACCTTTCTCGGCATCCTGTGGCTCTTGATCGTCATCGGCATCATCGGCTTTGCATTCTATCTTCAACTACAAAACAGGCAAAAGCGGCTCCGCATGAAGCAGGGCAACTACTTCCTGCTCTTAAACTCGCTGTTTGCCGTCTGGGGCATGATCAGCGCGATCAGCTATCTGGTCGAAATGATCCTCTTCTTCGAGTTTGTGTATCTGCTCGATTTTCTGACACTTCTCGGCGCGCTCGTCGTACCCAGCGTATTGTATCAGCTTTCCGACCGGAATCAAGACATCCCGCAGGACAATATCCTGTTCTTTACGGCGATCGGCTCCACGGTACTCTCGTCGATTGCGGCGCTGATCGTAGCGCTCGTGCTGCGCAAGAGCTATACCGCGTTTCAGCTGCTGCGGGAGCTAATGTATCGCGCGGGCATCATCCTCTTCGGAGTTGCGGGTCTACTCAAGGCGATTCGCCTCCGCGCCGAGCTGCCGGAGCTGGTTGCCTCTATGCCAAAACCCGTGCCGAAGGTGGAGGAAAAGACGATTCCGAAACCCGCGCAGAAGACCGCGCCGAAAAAGAAGGTCGACCGCAAAGGACGCATCAGCTGCCCGGACTGCGGCAAAAAGCTGCCGGAAGACACGCGCATCTGCCCGCGCTGCGGATTTGATATTGAAACGCCCGATCTCTTTGACGACGATGAGTTTGACGACGAGGACGATCTGACGCTCGTACCGGAGCCGGAGCCTGAAATTCTCTCCGTCCCCGTCGCGCCGGAAGTTGACTCGTTTGAGGCGGAGACCGCGACCATCGCGCCCGTGCGGCTGGAGCTGCCGAAGGATCTCTGCCCGCGCTGCAAGAAGAAGAAACCGCCGTTTTTAAGCACCTGCCCGCACTGCGGCTATTATCCGGGCGATCCGATCGAGCTCGCGGAGATCGAAGCGGAGAAGAAGCGCATTCTGGACGAAGCAGCCGCAGCGGATGTCGCGTCCGCGCCGCCGGTGCCCAAGCAGGACCCGAAGTGCGAAAAGTGCGGCAAGAAAATTCCCGGCGGGCTTTCCACCTGTCCCTACTGCGGCTATCATCCGGACGACGCGCGGCTGCCCAAGGAGCCGCCGAAGCCCGCGGTCGAGAAGCTGTTTGAGGACGAGGAGGACCCGGAGACGATCTTCTGCCCGCGCTGCGACAACGAGGTGCTGGAAGGCACCGAGGTCTGCCCGCACTGCGGCTATCCGTTCGTCGCCTCCCGCCGAACCGGACGCATCGTGAAGCCCACCGTCCGCCTCGCGCGCGTGCCCGATCCCCGGCACCTGACGGAGAAGAACTCCATCGAGTGCCCCGAATGCGGAAGAAGGTATTCCGCGGCACGGGATCGCTGCCCGTATTGCGGGTACGGATTGTATGACGATTAGATCACATATCGATCTATAAGGAGCTGACCAATTGGGTCGGCTCCTTTTTTGTGCGGGCGGATGATATCCGCCCCTACAAAGAAGGAAACGGTTGATAAACCTCTTTCATTCAAAACCAAAAACCCAAGAGAGTATTGCCCGTGAACGCGAAAATCCTTGTAGGGGCGGATATCATCCGCCCGCGAACCAAATCCCTCGTAGCACCAAAATCAAAAAGCGCTCATCTTCCGATGAGCGCTTTTTATTACCCGTAGATCAGCTTTGGCGCAAAGTCCAGTTTGTCCGCCGCGACGCAATGATAGGTGATGCCGTTTCGCTCGCCTTCAAATGCGTAGCGGTTCGCCTCACCGTGGAGATGCCCGTAGATCGCGATTTGAACCCCCGCGGCCTCCAGCCGTTCGGTGAATCCGCTGCCCTTCTCCTTGTCCGCAAACGGCGGAAAATGCAGCATCGCAATCTTTGTTTCGACCGGTGGCAGAGAGTTGAGCGAGAGCGTCAACCGATCCAGCTCGCGCAAATAGATCTTCTGATCCTCCGCGGAGAAGTTGTTGCTTCCCGGGCAGAGCCAGCCGCGTGTGCCGCAGAGGCCGACGCCGCCTTCCACGATGGAATCGTTCTGAATCGCGCGCATGCCCGCAGGCAGCTGAGACCGCACCCGCCCGATGGCGCTCCACCAATAGTCGTGATTGCCCTTTAAGAGTATCTTTTTGCCCGGCAGATTGCCGATAAACGAAAGATCGGGCAACGCGGCACTAAGCTGCATTGCCCAACTGATATCGCCGGGAATCAGCACGAGATCGTCCTCTTGCACGCACTCACGCCAGTTCCGCTCTAATTTTTCCGCATGTCCGCGCCAGGTTTCCCCGAACACGTCCATGGGTTTCTCCGAGGTGAGCGAGAGATGCAAGTCCGCGATGGCGTAAATCTGCATCCAACCGCTCCTCTCAACGCGCTGTTACGCGCGGATATTCGCTTTACTCTTCGTCGTCGTCGAGATCTTCTTCGTCTTCCAGAAGAGCCTCTTCGTCAAACTCTTCGTCCGTCGGTACGGTTGTTGCGTTTTCCAACTCAACCTGACGCTTTTTCTCTTTGAGGCAGGAGATGCAAAGCTCGCCGCCGCGCACCGCGGGCTCTTCGCCGCACTCGGAGCACAGGATGACTTCGTCGTCGTCACTTTCCTCTTCGGAATGCCGTATATGCGCCTGCGCGCGCTTCATTTCGCGCTTGCAAACTTCGCAAAAATCTTCGCCGTCGCGAATGTAGTTCAATTCACACTTCGGGCACTTATGCAATGCCATACCTGTTAGCCCTGCCTTTGGTTTCAAACGTTACGTTTGGTATTATGCTAAAGTTTTTTATGCATGTCAAGGAAAAGTTGATATTCAGTAAAATCGCCCGACTTGCGGGCGTTTTTTGCATCTTTTCCGGAAAGTGCCGCCGTTATTCGTTGGTCACGTCCGTTTCATCCGCGTCGGACGGATCGCCCGCCTGCGCAAAGACAAGCTCGGCCTCGGCAAACAGCAGCGCGGTCTCTTGTGCGCGCCGCGCCTGATCGTCCGCATCCGCATAGATCTGGCCGATGCGCTCGGTCAGCGCGTCCTTGCCGATCTTCTCCTCCGCCGAAAACGGAATCGCAAACGCGGGAGCACCAAGGAGTTTTGCCGCCTTGTTTGCCGCGATCACGCGCTGGGATTTGCTGATCTTGTCTGCCTTGGTCGCAACGATGGTGAACGGCACGCCCGCGTGCAGCGTCCACTGAAACATCTCGCGATCTTCGGCAGAGGGTTCGTGACGGATATCGATCAGCAAGAACAGGTGTTTCGGCCTGCCGCTGCTGACATAGCTGCCGACCAGATCGCCCCACTCCGTCTGCTCGCTCTTGCTGCGCTTGGCAAAGCCATAGCCCGGCAGGTCGACGAGGTAAAACGCGTTGTTCAACAGGAAATAGTTGACCAGCCGCGTCTTGCCCGGGGTTTGCGAGGTCTTGGCGAGCTTTTGATTGTTGGTCAGGCAGTTGATGAGGCTGCTTTTGCCGACGTTGCTTCGCCCGACGACCGCGATTTCACACGAAAGCGGGGCAGGGTACCCTTGACCCTGCCCTACGCTCGTGACAAACGATGCCTGATTAATGGCGAATTGTTTCATGCGTCATATCCAACCCCGGAAGATTCAGCCGGGGTTCCTTGCCGTGCGGGTGCATGGTGAGCGCGACATTCAGCACGTCGTCCACCGTCTCCGCGTAGTCGATCTTCAGCGCGCCCTTGATATCCACCGGCACATCGAAGAGGTCCTCGCGGTTCGCCTTGGGCAGCACCACGCGGTCGACGCCCGCGCGCACCGCGGCGAGCAGCTTCTCGCGGAGGCCCCCGATCGGCAGCACGCGTCCGCGGAGGGTGACTTCACCCGTCATCGCAACCGTGCTCTTGACCGGAATGCCCGTGAGCGCGGAGACAAGAGCTGTCGCCATTGCGACGCCCGCGGAAGGCCCGTCCTTGGGCACCGCGCCTTCCGGCACGTGGATGTGGACATCCAACGTCTCGAGGAAGGCAGGGTCGATGCCGAAGCGCGCGGTGTTCGCGCGGACATAGGTCATCGCGGCTTTCGCGGACTCCTGCATCACGTCGCCTAGCTGGCCGGTGAGCTGCAGAATGCCCTTGCCGGGCACCGCCGCGCTCTCGACCTCCAGCGTTTCGCCGCCGACGCTCGTCCAGGCAAGGCCCGTGACCACGCCGACCGTATCGGGACGCAGGGGTTCGGCCTTCTTGAACTTTTGCGGGCCGAGCCATTCGGTGATGCGGCTCTCCGTAAGGGTGATGCGCGTCTTGCCTTCGGCGAGGTCGCAGGCCGCCTTGCGGCAGATGGCTGCGATGACGCGTTCGAGCTCACGCACGCCTGCCTCGCGGGTGTAGCCCCCGATGAGGATGCCAAGCGCCGCGTCGCTGACGCGGAGATTCGCTTTCTTGAGCCCGTGCTTCTCCATCTGCTTGGGCAGCAAGTGGCAGCGGGCGATTTCGACCTTTTCGTCAAAGAGGTAGCTCGGCACCTCGATGATCTCCATACGGTCTAAGAGCGGGCGCGGAATCGAGCCCGCGTCGTTCGCGGTGGTGATCATCATGGCCTTGCTCATATCATACGGCAGCTCGAGGAAATGATCCGTAAACGAGAAGTTCTGCGCGCTGTCGAGCACCTCCAGCATCGCGCTGGACGGATCTCCCCGCATGTCCTTGCCGAGTTTATCGATTTCGTCGAACAGCAGCACGGGGTTGACCGAGCCGGACTTGCGCATGGCTTCGATCACGCGGCCGGGCTGCGCGCCGATATAAGTGCGCCGGTGTCCGCGGATTTCCGCCTCGTCATGCACGCCGCCGAGGCTCATGCGGACGAACTTGCGTCCCATCGCCTCCGCGATGCCGCGCACGATGGACGTTTTGCCGACGCCCGGAGGGCCAACAAGGCACAGAATCTGTCCCTGCGGGTTGTTCGTGAGCTTCTGCACGGCGAGTGTTTCGATGATGCGGGTCTTGACCTTTTCCATGCCGAAGTGGTCGCGGTCGAGAATCGTCTTTGCGTGCGCAAGATCGAGGTTATCCACCGTTTCCTCCGTCCAAGGGAGGTCGAGGATAAGTTCGATATACGCCTGCGTCATCGGCGCCTCGTGCGAGCCGCCGGGCAGGGTCGCAAAGCGATCCATCTGCTTGTTCAGCGCTTTTCGCACTTCCGGCGGGAGATTCTTTTTCTCCGCGCGCTCGCGGTAGCCGTCCAGCGCGTCGTCCTCGCCTTCGCCAAGCTCTTCCTGCACGGCCTTGAGCTGCTCGCGCAGCACAAATTCCTTCTGGTTGCGCTCGACGGCGGCCTTGATCTTGTTCGCAATTCTGCGGTCGACCTGCATGACCATCAGCTCGTTTTCGATGATGCCAAGGAGCGCCGCCGCGCGCGAGACGAGGTCGGTCTGCTCGATGATCTTCTGCTTGTCTTCGAGCTTGCTGACCACATGCTGCGCAATCGCGTCCGTGAGCTCCGAAAGCGTCGGGAGCGCGAGCACCGCGTCCTTTTGATCCTGCGTGAGCCGGTCGCGCTGACCCGCGTGGTCGGAGAAGCCTTCGCTGAGCCTGCGGCGCAGCGCTTCCGCCGTAAATTCATCCGGTTCGACATCCTCGATGACCTGAACCTGCGCGGTATAGTGCGGGTTTTCGCTGATCACATTGGTGATCTTTGCGCGCGCGACACCGGTCACAAGCAGATGCACCGTATCGTTCTGGATGCGGAATACCTGCCGGATGCGGCAGATGGTGCCGACGGAGAAGAGATCCTCCGGCGTCACATCGACGACTTTTGCATTTTTCTGCGAAACAAAGAAGGCATACCCTTCGTCCGAAAGCGCCGACTCCATCGCGGAGAGGGTCTTCTTCCGTCCAATATCGCAATGCATTACTTCGTTGGGCAGCACCGCGATGCCGCGCAGCGGGATCACGGGCAGCGTTACGATTCCATGCAGTTCCATCCTGTTGTCACCTCCATAGGGGCGTTGTATTCCATTCCCCTTGACTGTCCTGTGTGTTCCTAAATTCGTGTCCCCCTGAACCGGTGACAAATAGTTCTGTCCCATGTTCATGGATCGTAGTATCAGTATAGCGGTAAGATTTCGTCAATGCAAACAAGCAAGCGGCCATAATGTAAAACCACGACCACAACACTGTGAACTTTTAGCATCAAACGCACGAGAGTGCTAACAATGCTCATTTTACCCCGTGATACGGCGCTTTTCCCGCCGGAGATCGGGGAATTTTCGCCCGAAATCAGGTTTTCGGAAACAAAACGACGGCTCGCAAAGTTGTGCGAACCGCCGCTCTGTATCAATCAGCAAAATAGCTTTTGTCCTGCATGCGCCTGAATGCATCAGGCGGACGCAATCTTCGAGCTTGCTTTATTGACCGCGCGGAAGAAAACCGTCATCTTCACGCATGGTCAATCCTCTTGAAAATGCTTAGTAATTGACCTTGCGAACTTCAAAGTACGCCTTGGGATGTGCGCAAACCGGGCAGACTTCCGGCGCCTTGACGCCCTCGTAGAGATGTCCGCAAACGCGGCACTGCCAGACAACCTTCTCGTCCTTCTCAAAGACCTTGCTGTCCTTGAGGTTGGCGGCGAGCTTGTTGTAGCGCTCCTCGTGGCTCTTCTCGATTTCGGCAACCGCCGCGAACTGGTACGCGAGCTTGTCGAAGCCTTCGGCCTTTGCGGTTTCGGAGAAACCTTTGTACATATCGGTCCACTCGTAGTGTTCGCCTTCGGCAGCCATCTTCAGCGCTTCTTCAACGCCGGGGACTTCGCCGCCATGCAGTGCCTTGAACCAGAGCTTTGCGTGCTCCTTTTCGTTGTCCGCGGTTTCCGCAAAGATCGCAGAGATCTGCTCAAAGCCCGCTTTCTTCGCGGCGGAGGAAAAATAGGTATACTTGTTTCTGGCCATCGACTCGCCTGCAAATGCCGTTTCCAGATTCTTTTCCGTCTTGCTTCCTTTGAGATCCATCGTGTTACCCTCCTATAGTTCATTTTCTTGAAGCATCGGGCGTTACCCCGTTTTGAAACCCAAATAACCCGGTTGTGCCGGCCTTGTCAGCCCGCCTGTTTTGCGAAGTTCAGGCAGTCTTTGCAGACGCCGCGGAGCACCACGTCGTAGGTGCGCAGTTCATATCCGGTTTCGCTCTCGATCGCCTGTTCGAACGATTCGAACGAAGGCAGGTGCACGTCCGAAACCGCGCCGCACTCATCGCACACGATGTGCGAATGCGACTCCCGCGTCTTGTCGAAGCGGCAGCTGCCGTCCGCAAGGGGAATCTTCTTAAGCCTTCCCGCGTCGGCCAGCTGGTTGAGGTTTCGGTAGACGGTGCCGAGGCTTAAGCGCGGCATCTCCAACTTGAGCTGTTCGTAGACCATGTTGGCGGTCGGATGATCACATCGTTCCGACACTGCGCGGAAAATGCGCTCCCGCTGGTGTGAATACCGCATGGTTTCTTTCCTCTCGTTGATAGAATGAAAATTCGACAAAAGGGCTGCAAAAGCCGAAATACTACATAGTAACCATTACTGTTATTTATACTATCGCAAGAAACTTGTCTCGTCAAGTGATTTGCAAAAAAATGATGCGATCGATGGCCCGGAGGGTTTGTTTGGCTCTAGTTCTGGCCGGAAATCGCGTCGTTTTGCAGTGTTTTCGGCTTGACGATATTCCGCTCAAAGAGCTTCGCAACGCGCTTGTATAAGAGGAACGTCAGGATGGAGTTTGCGACCGTCTTGATGGCGTTGAAAGGAATAATCGCCGTCGGCAGCAGCGCAATCACCGCCTCGCGAGGGACGCCGAAGAAATGCACGGTGAAGATCAGGTTCATGGGGATCATCATCAGCGTCTGGAGCACGGCTCCCAGCGCCATGCCAAAGAGTGCCGCCGTTCTGGTCTTGTTGTGCTGATAGATCAGCCCCGCCGCGACCACATAGGAACCCGTCGCGAAAAAATGCATCACCGCGCCAACCCAAAGGCTCTGCGGCGAAACTAAGAGCCACTGCAGCACGCTGACAACCGCGGTCAGGGCAAGCCCCCACCAGGGACCATAGAGGAAGGTTCCGATCAAAATCGGCACATCCGCCATGTCGTATTCGAGGAACGTGGCCGAGGGGAAGATCGGAAAATGGATCGCGTAGACGAGGATGATAGAGAGCGCGGTCAGCATGCCGAGCTTGACCATCCGGTCGATGTAGAGTCTCTGTTTCATGTGTGTTTCCTCCCGATTACTTACGACGCAGTTGATTGGTTTCACGGGATGGTTTTGATGTGAAAAAAACCCCGTGAATCAACGCACGGGGTTTTACAAAGCCAAATCACGTTCGGCATTTGCTTCTTCCATCCGGACTCAATGCAAAGATCGCTCTTTGTCAGATTACCGTCGGCGACGGATTTGAACCGTCTCAACCGCTGTTTTGCGGGTCGCGGGCTTGTCGGCAAATGGCTGCCGCGTCACCGCCGGTGGGGAGTTGCACCCCGCCCCGAAGCATATTGTTCAATTGTCATCGTCGGTGTTTCACCGATTTCGCTCATATTACCACGTGCTTTTTCATTTGGCAAGTATGCATGCGTGATTTTCACACGGTGTTTAAATCCGGCCCGGCTAGCCAACCCGCACTGCCGCCCTGTGGCTTAGCAGCACGACGGTAAGCTCCCTCACGCGCTGACCCGTGAGCGATTCCAGCGCGAGTGCGTAGAGCTTCAGCTGCGGCGCGTGCCTTTGCGCCGCCTGCTCCGCGCTCTCATTCGGGCGGATGCGGTCGGTCTTGTAGTCGACGATCACCCATGCGCCGTCTTCGAGGAAGCACGCGTCCAGCACGCCCTGCAGCAGCACCGTCTCCTCCGCGGCGACGCCGTAGAGTAGCTGCGCTTCCATCGGATAGGAGAACGGCAGCTCGCGCTCCAGCCGCGCGGACTTCTGCATCCGCGCAAACAGCGTATCCTGCGTAAACCACGCAATCGCGGCGGCATCCGCTGCCTCCGCCTGCTCCGGCGTGATTCTGCCGCGTTCGGTGAGTCCGGCGAGAAATTCCGCTGCGGCAGATTCGTCAAGAGGAGTGTCCAGCGGGAGATATTGCATCGCCGCATGCGTCGCCGTGCCCGCGAACACCGCGCTCTTTTCCGCGCCGAGAAACGCGGGTTTCGCGAAGACAGGCATCGTGTCCTCACCCTTGACGATGCGGCTGACCGCGGCCTTCGCGCGGATCTGCGCCGCCTCCGCGTGGGCATACGTCCAGTTGAGCCGCGCCTCGATCGCCTCCAGCACCACGGGATCAAACGGCGGAATCTCCTGCGTTTCGCTCGCGATCGTGCCGCCCAAGAAGCCTTCGCGTTCGTGAATCGTGGTCTGCATCTGCCTGCGGCTGCCCATCATGAGCCACTTGACCGGGCTGCTGGCGCGGATCGCCTGCCATGCGGTCGGCACGCGCGGGGAAGCGTCCCGTTTTTCTTCGGGTTTATTCAGGCACGCGGTGAGGATGAGTTTTCGCCGCGCGCGCGTCATGGCGACATACAGCACGCGCATTTCCTCGGCGAGCTGCTCGCGTTTGACCCGCTGCGCGAGCGTCACCCGCGCGAGGGTATCGCGCTTGACGCGCTGGTTTCCTTCGCGGTCGATGAACCGCAGCGCCATGCCATGCTTTGCGTGCAGCTGCAGGCTGTTGTTGACGTCCGTGCGGTTGAACTGCTTGCCCATACCCGCGACAAACACCACGGGAAACTCCAAACCCTTCGATTTATGGATCGTGAGAATGCGCACGACGTCCGCGGTCACGGTCTGCGCCGCGCCCACGCTCGCGTTGTCCTCCGCGAGCGAGAGATGACGAAGGAAATTCCAGACCCCGCGCGAGCCCGCGGCCTCAAACGCGTGCGCTTTATCCAGCAGCGCGTCGAGATTCGCCTGCCGCTGCGCGCCGCTGACGCCCGCGCCCATCTCCTCATAAAACCCTGTTTCGTCGAGGAGTTTGCCCACGAGTTCTTCTACCGTAACCAGCCTGCTCTCTGCGCGATAGGCGTCGAGCTTTTGCAGCAGAGCCTTTGCGCGCTGGCCCAGCACCGTGTCCGTCTCCGCACAGGCGAAGAACGCTTCATAGAATGCGCCGCTTGGGTGCGCTGTTCGCATCTGCGCAAGTTCCTCGTGCGTAAAGCCGCCGATGCTGGAGAGTAGCACCGACAGCAGCGGCACATCCTGCCTTTTATTGTCGATCACAGATAGGAGATTTCTAAAAATCTGCACCTCGACCGCGTCGAAATATCCGCCGCTGGACTGCGCATAGGCGGGCACGCCGCTTGACGCCAGCGTCTGGGACACCAGCTGCGCCTCTGTCCCCGCGCGGAGCAGCACCGCAAAGTCACCGTAGCGATAATTTCGCGTTTCACCCGTCTTTGCATCGGTGTAGATTTCCTGCTGCATGATCTCGTGGATGCGCTTTGCGATCAGCCGCGCTTCGACCTCCAGATCCGCCGCTTCCTCCAGTGCGTCTTCGTCGTCCTCGCTCTCTGCGCGCTCCTTGCGGATCAAATGCAGCTCTGCGCTGCCCGCGGGCTGGCTCGTGCCGCAGACCAGCCGCGCGCGCTCGTCATAGTCGATGTCGCCCGCGCGTTCGCTCATCACGGCTTCAAACACCTCGTTGACGGCAAAGAGCACGGCTTCCGACGAGCGGAAGTTGCTCGCAAGGTCGATCCGTTTCCCTTCGCTGCCGGAGAAGCGCGCGAGTTTTTCCAAAAATAGCCCCGGTTCCGCCTGACGGAAGCGATAGATCGACTGTTTCACGTCGCCCACGAAAAAGAGATTGTCGCCGCGCGTGATGCGGGCGAGAATCGCCTCCTGCACGCGGTTGCTGTCCTGATATTCGTCCACGGCGATCCACTGAAACTTCTCGCGGTATTCCCGCGCGATCTCGTCTTTCGACAGCGCGAGCAGGGCGAAATGCTCCAGATCGTCATAGTCGACGAGGTTTTTGTTTCGCTTGGCTTCGGCATAGGCTTGTTCAAACCGTGTTGTGAGGGAACAGAGCGCGCGCACCACCGCGCCGGAACGGCGCAGGGCGGAAAGCTCATCCGCTTCTGCGCGGACAAAGCGTTTTTTCTGGTCTTTGATGAGGTCTTTTCCCATGTCCCGCGCGGCCTTTGCGCCGGCTTTGTCCTCGTCCGCGACCGCGCGCGGGAAGACGAGCCTGCCGTACTCCATGACGTCGAGTGCGTCGCGATACTGGCTGTAGCTCTTGCAGAGTAGCATCGCGCGGTAGCGCGAAAGCTCGTCGTCCAATACAGAGATGGCGTTGGCGCAGTCGGGGGAGAGCAAATCCCGTTCGCGCACGATGGCCTCCAGCGCCATCGAAAGCTCATCCTTGCAGAACGCGACCGCGTCGAGCAGAATCCGCGAAAGCGCGGTTTCGTCCTCATATCGCGCGGCTGCCTGATGGAGCCATGCTTCCGGCTCAGGCTGCGCGCGGGTGAATCGGTAAGCGGTCAAGATCGCATCCCAGGTGGCCTGTTCGCTGCCGAACGCGGCAAGCAGCGCGGTATAGTCCGCGTCGTTTTCGGTGGAAAGAGCGGACAACAAATCGTCCCGCACGGTCTCGATCAGGGCTGCGCTCTCCATCTCGTCTGCGGTCTTTGCGCGCGCGGGCAAGCCCACCGCGTGATAATGCCGCCGCAGCACGCGGGAGCAGAAGGAGTGGATGGTCGAGATAAACGCGCTGTCCACATTCCGCGCCTGATAGCGCAGATAGCGTTTTTCGTCGATGGTCTCGACTTGTTCCGCAAGCTCGTTGAGACGGTTCGCGATTCGGCTCTTCATCTCGGCGGCGGCGGCCTTGGTAAACGTCATCACCAACAGGCTCTCAACGGGAGCGCCTGCGCGGATACGCGAGACGATACGCTCGGTGAGCACCGCGGTTTTGCCCGCGCCCGCCGCAGCGGAAACGATCAGGTTGCCCTCACTTTCGATCGCGAGCAGCTGGTCAGCTGTCCAGCGCGCCATCCGCGTCACCTCCGATCAACTCGAAAAACTCGTCCTGTTTGATGGTTTTGAGCATGCGCACGCGGCAGCCCGGGCGCTTGGGATCAAAGCGGCAGACGCTCTTGTAGTCGCAATAGATACATGCCTCCTGCCGTTTTTTCCGCGCAGCGGGGGAGGCCGCGAGCTCTCCGTTGAGCATGCGCGAAAGCGTTTGCTCGGATTTTTTCTGCGCGAGCGCGAGCAGGGACTCCATCTGCGCGGGCGAACAGACGCTGCCCGCGTATTCCTCGTCTCCTGTCTGCTCGACCTTATACAGCACGGCGGATTTTCCGCCGGAGAGCGCGTTGTCGCTCGCGCGGATGACCGCGGCATCCGACAGCGTCAATCCTTTGAGCCGGAACGCCTCCGCGACCGCGCTTTCGATATCCTCCTCCGCGTCGGACACCACCGGTTGCGAAATCGGCATATAGTACAATCCCGCGCGGGTCTCCGCCCGCTCTGCCGCCGCGAGCAAGTACAGCGGCAGCTGGAGCGTCAGCCCCTGCAGCACGCCCGCAAAGTCAAAGTCGCGCCCGCCGGTCTTGTAGTCCACGATGCGCAGGAGTTCCCGCCCGCCGGCTTGCGCCTTGTCCACACGGTCGATTACGCCGCCGACCAGCGCTTCGCTGCCGTCGGGCAGCGTGAGGCGAATCGGCGGAAACGGCGAACCGTTGCCGAAACGCACCTCCGTCAGCGCGGGGGTAAAGCTGCCCGCGCGGATCTGGCTCACGATGGCGAGCACGCTCTGCCGCAGGGTCTCGACGAGCAGGAACAGCGTGGCGCGCATGCGTTCGTTTTCCAGCAGGATGCCGTCGTGATGGTTTGCGATCACGTCCGGTAGCACTTCGTCTAATATCGCGAGCGCATCTGTATCCTTTAGCAGCTTCCAGACGAGCTTTTTCTCGTTGACCGCGCGGACGAACGCCTCCAGCGCGGCGTGGTAAAACTCGCCCAGATCCGCCGCACGCTCGGTGAACTCCCGCGTCTCGGCGGCGCGGAGGCCATAGCGCACAAAGTGCTGGAACGGGCAGTTATTGAAGCTTTCGAGGCGGCTTGCACTCATGGTCACAGATTTGCCGTAGAGTTTGCCCGCCGTGTCGCGCGGAATCGAGAGCGGGAGAAAATTCGCCGCGCTTTCCGCGATCATCCGCTGCGTGAGCGCGCGGGTGCTGTCCCGGCGGGTCAGCCACTCGATTAAGGCAGGCAGCCGTTCGGTCGATTTTCCCTCGTCACGAAACCTGCGCAGATCGCTTGCGGTCATGGTCAGCGCCTCCGCCGCGCAGTCCGGCAGCAGGTCGCTTGTTTCGATATCGCTTTTCTGCGTGCAGCCGGGGCAGAGCGTCTTGAGCCGCTCCACAAGCGGGCTCGGCGCGAGCTCGCCGCCGCCGTCGCCATAGGCGTAGCTGACGTAGAGATATTCGTCGGTCTTGCTCAGCGCGGTGTAGAGATCGAGTCGGTCGGCGGCGGTCAATTCAGCGGAGGTTTTCCGCACGGGCGCGCCCTGGTTTTGCAGCTCCTTGATCTCTAGATCGTCGAGGATGCCGTCGTTCTGCTGCGGGCGTGGCAAAAGCCCGTCGTTCGCGCCTACGACGAACAGCGCGCGGACGCGGCGGCTTCTCGTGCGCACCACGTCGCCGACCACGCCCTGATCGGCGGTACCCGGCACGACGCCGATGCTGGCACCCAGCATGCCCTCCTCAAGTAAGCGGGAAAATCCGGCTCTGCCGATCTTGAGTTCGCCCAAGATTTCGCTCAACTGATCGAGGAGCGCCACCAGCAGGTTCCAGACCTGCGCGTGCTCCTGCATCTCCGCAAGGCGTTCTTCTTGTTGTAATTCTTCCGCTCTTGTTTCGAGCTGTTTTTGCAGCTCAATTTGTATTAAGAATTGGTAGAGCGCGCGCACCTGCTCCTGCACGCTCGCGCGAGCCAGCCCTTTTTGCAGCGGTTCCAGCACGCTTGCCGCGCAAGCGCGGGCACGCTCTGCGCCCTCCGCGGGATTCCCGCGCGTGAGGGGTTTTCCGATGATACTGCCGCGAAGACCTGTCCTGCGCAGATAGAGATCGAGCTCCTCCGCGTCCGCCTCCGCGCAGTTTGCGTAGCCGCTCTTGAGATAGCGCAGCAGATCGTCCGCGTGAAAGCCGTTTGATACATAGTTCACCGCGGAGAGCACGGCGTCCGCCGCCGCGTGCGCGGAAAGCGGCCGTTTGCGGTCGAGGAAGATGGGGATGCCTCTGCGCGCGCAGGATCTGCGGATCAGCCCCGCATAGGCGTCGAGGTCGGAGACCACCACCGCCATGTCGCGATAGCGGATGCCCCGATCCCGTGCAAACGATAAGATCGCCTCGGCGAGAGATTCCGCCTCGGCTCTTCGGTCGCTCGCGCCGAAGAGCGTGAGCTTCTCCGCGTTGCCGTGGTAGGTCTCGGCGGGGTAGGCAAAGAGATTGCACTCGATGTGCCGCATCAACGGGTCGGCGCGATTGGTCTGCTCGCACAGGCGTTCTTCGGTGACGATTGCGCCAACCTGCTCCGCAACCTCGCGCAGCTGCAGGAGCACCTCGCGCTCCGGCTCAAACACCTCTTCGTCCGCGTTCTGCACACAGTCGATGCGGAGTGTGACGGTCACGGCAGGGCAGACCATCAGCAGCTCGCCGATGAGGGAGAGCACCTGCCGGTTCGGGCGGTCGAGGCCGTCGATATAGACCGGCTGCCCCACGGCGAACGATTCCGGCAAGAGCTTTGCCGCCTCCGTCGCCGCGTCGTCGAGGCTGATATACCGCGCCTGCAGATAATCCTCCGTCGCGCGGTAGAGAATCGAGATGTCGGAGAGCTTCTCGGTCAGCGGCAGCTCCTCCGGCAGACGGACGATCAGCGCATCCAGCGCGTCCGGCGTCAGCCCCGCGCGCTTGATGTCCTGAAAGATGGTCTGCAGCTCCTCCGCAAAGCCCGCGCCTTCGGCGGCGCGCGAAAAGAGCCGGAGACGATCTTTGTTGAGGTCGATTGCGCGGCGGATCACCATGCGGTGCCCTTCCGCGGATAAAAAAGGGCGCGTCCTTCCCGAAAGGGAGAGCACGCGCTCGGTGAGGCGATTGAAGCTGAATACCTGCACACCCATTAAGCCTCCGAGCGCATCCGCTAACAGCCGCTCCGCCTCATAGGTGTACTGTTCCGGCACGATGAGCATCGCGCGCTCGCCGTTTTGCTGGTGCGCGCGCAAGGCCGCGACCACGCGTGCGGTCTTGCCCGTGTCCGCGCGGCCCAGGATCAGATGGAGCCTGCCGCTCATAGCAGCGACTCCTTGTGAACAACTGAATACACCATCTGCCCGCGTTCGCTGTGGCTTTCGTAGAGTACGACGGTGTTCGCCGTGAACGCGGCCTTCTGCGGCGGCAGCACGAAGCCTTCGTCGCCTTCGATTTTTCTGCCGAGGGTGACATGCGGCGTGAGCCTGCCGCGGTTTTTTGAAAAGCCCCGTTCCCACAGCGCGGACTCCAGCGATTCATAGAGGCGGTTTAGCTCCTCGCTGTCGCAGGAGACGTTGACGAAACCCGTGTGCGAGCCGTCGGTCTTGAACGAGCCGTAGTCCCGCAGGCGCAGCACAAACGGCTTGATATCGCGCACCGCCTGATGCATCGCATCCGAGATATCCTTGAGCGCATCCGTCTCGCCTAAAAAGTGCAGCGTGATGTGATAGTTCTCGCGCGGGACAAATTTACCCGTTGCTCCGTGCGCTTCCAGCGCAACACGAGCCGCGGCCAGCGCGCGCGTGAGATCCGGCGGCAGGGGAATGGCGATAAACAGGCGCATGGGTACGGTTCCTTTCTTGGCGGGGAAGGTGATTGCAGGATTTGGTGTCAGTTGTAGTATAGACAATTTTGGCCGGTTTTGCCAGAGCGGAGGCAGAATTCCGGCTGTATTTGTGCGCAGAAAAACGCCGCAGTCCGCCGAAAACCGGACGTCTCGCACTAATTTATCGGAATGTATATTGTAAGAATCGTGCGTCCGCTTTTCCGGACATTGAAGCCCATCCTGCAAAAAAACGGGCAAAAAAGCGGGTTTACCATGTGTGAAAGCACTTCATGCAGTCTCCGTATTCACAAAAACTGTATGAGTTATCCACAGAGGGTTATCCACATTGTCCACCGTGTTATCCACAGAATTGGGGTTTTGGGCATTTTGGTATGTGTATAAGTCAAATTTTCCTGTCGAATACAATGAATATGCACGTTTACCATGCGTTTTGTAAAAAATGATATACAATTTACAGTACCCCGCGGGGTGATTTTCGTTTATTACGTTCCTGCAAATCAATCTGCTTTCCCTGCAACAAAAAAAGCTTCCTCCGGAAGCCTTCTCTTTCATTCTTACTTTCACGTTTCAATCCCGAAATCTTTTGAATCCATCAGAAGTAGTTCTTTTGCTTCTTTTCTTTCGAAAATGACAACCCTTAACAAAGATGAAAATTCTTTTGCTTCTTTTCTTTTAAGAAAAGAAGCGAAAAGCCCTTACTTTTCTTTTCTCACGATCTGGGCGCCAAGCGCCTGGAGCTTTTTGTCGAGGTATTCATAGCCGCGGTCGATAAAATGGATGTTGTGCACGTTGGTGGTACCGGTTGCGGCAAGACCCGCGACGATCAGCGACGCGCCGGCGCGGAGGTCGGAGGCGCTGATATCCGCACCATGCAGCGAGGGGATGCCTTTGACCTTGGCGGTGTTGTTGTCCTTGAGGCTGATGGAAGCGCCCATGCGCCGAAGCTCCTTGACGTGGTTGAAGCGGTTTTCGAAGATAGTCTCGTTGATGGTCGAAACCCCGGCACTGGAGCAGAGGTATGCCATCATCGGCTGCTGCAGGTCGGTCGGGAAGCCGGGATACGGCAGGGTTTTGACGTTGATGGGACGCGGACGCTCGTTCATGATCACGCGAATGAAGAAATCACGCCCGTCGTCGCCGCCGATGACGCGCGCGCCGCTCTCCATGAGCTTCGCGGAGACGGCTTCCATATGCGTCGGGATGATGTTTTTGATGATCACGTCGCCCATGGTGGCGGCGGCGGCGACCATAAACGTTCCCGTTTCGATCTGATCCGGAATGATGGCATAGCCGCAGCCGTGCAGCTTCGGCCTGCCGCTGATGCGGATGACGTCGGTGCCGGCTCCCTTGACGGAGGCGCCCATCATATTGAGGAAGTTTGCGACGTCGACGACGTGCGGCTCTTTTGCGACGTTGCTCAAAACTGTCGTGCCTTCTGCCATACTCGCGGCGAGCATGACGTTGATGGTCGCACCCACGCTGACCACGTCGAAGTAGATCTCCGCGCCGACGAGCTTCTCCGCTTTTGCGCGGACGATGTTGCGCTCGCAGTCGAGCTCGACCTCCGCGCCGAGTGCGCGCATGCCTTTGAGGTGCTGGTCGATGGGTCGCGCGCCGATCACGCAACCGCCGGGGAGCGCAAGCTCCACCTCGTGGAAACGACCGAGGAGCGCGCCTAGAAGATAATAAGAGGCGCGCATGCTACTGACCGCCTCGCTGAGTGCTTTGGTGTTGGTGAGCGTGCGGGAGTCGATGCGCATGCAGTCGCCCGCGGTATAATCGACGGTAACGCCCAGCTCCTCCAAGATTTCCTTGAGGCTCTGGACGTCCTGAATATGCGGCAGATTCTCGAGCACGCAGGTTTCTGCGGCGAGAACTGCGGCAGGTATGATGGCGACCGCGGCGTTTTTCGCGCCGCTGATGGTCACGGTTCCTTCGAGCCGCTGACCGCCTTTGATCTCGTACCATTCCTTTTGCATACGTTGATAAGTCTATCGGAAGAACAAAAATAAGTCAAGCGGCACGCCCGACTCGTGCTTTCGGAAGCGAAACCACAAAAAATGTGCAATTATACGGGACGCCGTTTTTTATTCAGAGAATTTTTTCGCGAAAACTTGCGACTTTCGATCTATCATACATGCCTTCGTGCAGCAAAACACAGCATCGCTTGCAAAATGCAAATGTGCGTTTGGCAGTTTTTACCAATGAAATCCTTGCGTTTTCGTGAAAAACATACAAAAAACAGGCATTCTTTTCGTTTTGCGGGATAAAATCCGGATTACGCTATTTTGCATTGCAGGATGATGCAACTTTCATTTCAAATATATTATTTGGAAACCCGCAATTATTATAAGGAATGAATTGACAAGCGCATAAGCGCATGCTAAAGTAATTTTAGCATTTCTCTATTTTTTTTAGACTTTGGAGGAATTCCATGGAAAAGTTGGTCATCGCCCTGGGCGGAAACGCGCTGCAGGAAGGCAACGGCCCGGCAACCGCCGAGGCGCAGCTGGAAGTCGTAGAAAAGACGTCCGCCTATATCGCGGACATCATCGAAAAAGGATATCAGGTTATCCTTGCGCACGGCAACGGTCCGCAGGTCGGCCGCATCGTGCTGCAGAACGAGCACTCCGTGAACATCACCCCCGCGATGCCGTTTGACGTCTGCGGCGCGATGAGTCAGGGTATGATCGGCTACCACATGCAGCAGGGGCTGACGAAAGCCCTGCGCGCACGCGGCAACCACACCGGCGCCGCCACCGTGGTCACGCAGGTCGTGGTCGACAAGAACGACAAAGCGTTCCTTGCGCCCTCCAAGCCCATCGGTCCTTTCTACAGCGAGGAAGAAGCCAAGAAGCTCCAGGCAGAGAAGGGCTATTCCGTCAAGGAAGACGCCGGACGCGGCTGGCGCAGAGTCGTCGCCTCGCCCATTCCCGTTGAAATCGTCGAGCTGCCGGAAGTCAAGTGCCTCATCGAAGGCGGCTTCGTGGTCATCACCGTCGGCGGCGGCGGCATCCCCGTCATCCGCGAGGACAACGGCGATCTCGTCGGCACCGCGGCTGTCATCGACAAGGACCTCGCGAGCGAGAAGCTTGCGGAAGATCTCGACGCGGACGCGCTCCTGATCCTCACCGCCGTTGAGCAGGTTTGCCTGAACTACGGCAAGCCCGAGGAGAAGCGGCTTTCGACCATCACGGTTGCGGAAGCGGAGCAGTACATTGCCGAGAAGCACTTTGCGCCGGGCTCCATGCTGCCGAAGATTCAGGCGGCAGTCCAGTTTGCAAAGAGCAAAGCCGGCCGCAGAGCAATCATCACCTCGCTGGACAAAGCGGTCGAAGCGCTCCACGGCGCCGCGGGCACCGTCATCACGAAATAACCATCTTCCTTCCTTCTCTTTCGGGAGAGCGAAGCAAAAAAGAACCTGTTGTGAGTGCAGGTTCTTTTTTTATTGCTCGCTTCTTCTAATAGAATGTCAATCCAAAAAACGTGTAAGCTCTTTTTGCTTCTTTTTCTCACGAGAAAAAGAAGTTACGGCGTGAGTCTCCCAGGACTGCGGAAGAGGAACATCGCCTCCTTGATGCCGACGCCCAGCAGCAGCATCGTGAGTCTGTCGACACCAAGGCCGAAGCCGCCGTGCGGCGGGCAGCCATAGCGGAAAAACTCCGTATAGAACTTCACGTCCTCGCCCAAGCCCCGCTCCTCCGCCTGACGGCAGAGCACGTCGTAGCGGTGCTCCCGCTGTGCGCCGGTGGTGATCTCTACGCCGCGCCAGACAAGGTCGTAGCCCTGCGGCACTCCTTCCTTGCGCATATGGTAGAACGCGCGGTTGTCCGCGGCAAAATCGGTGATCAGGAGAAACTCGTGCCCGAACTCCTCCATCGAGAAACGGTAGCTCAGCTGCTCTGCCTCAGTGGTTGTGTCCCCGCGCTCGTTCTCCGGCAGAGAATAGCCGTACCGCTTTTCCAGCTCACGGTAGAGCTCCGGCAGGGCGATGACGGGGAAGGGCAACTTCGGCACGACGACCTCGACGCCGTAATTCTTCTGAATCGCCTCGCCGTAGCGTTCCTGCACACATGTAAGCGCGTAGGTCAAAAGCTCCGCCTCCAGCTGCATCACGTCCTGGAACGAGTCGATATAGGAAAACTCCAAATCGAAGCCCGTGAACTCGGTGGTGTGGCGGTTGGTGTAGGATTTCTCCGCGCGGAAGACAGGGCCAGTTTCGAAGATCCGCTCAAAGCCTGCCGCCATCGCCATCTGCTTGTAGAACTGCGGGCTCTGCGCGAGATATGCTTTCTTGTCGAAATAACCGACCTCGAACACGTCCGCGCCGCTCTCGCTCGCGGCGGCGATCAGCTTCGGTGTGTGAATCTCCAGAAAGTCACGTTGTAACAAGAACTCGCGCATGGCGGCAACGAGGCACGTTTGCACCTCAAACAGCAGCCGCTCCTTTTCTCCGCGCAGGTCGATCCAGCGGTAGTCCAGCCGCGTGTCGATGTTTGCTTCGCGCGTCAGCGGCAAGGGCGCGGCAAGCGAGAGAATCTCCAGTTTCGTCGGGATCAGCTCACGTCCGCATAACTTCACCTGCGGGTTTTCGAGGATCACGCCCTCCAGCGAGACGACCGACTCCGTCGTGAGCGATTCCAGCAGCTGCTCCCATTCCGGGTGCTGCTGTTTTTCGATGGTCGCCTGCAGGCTGCCGCTGCGATCCCGCACGACGAGAAACGCCATATGCCGCGTGTTGCGGATGCGCTCGAGGAACCCTTCTATCCTGACCGGCTCATTCAGAGGAGCCTGTTGAATCAAAATCCGTTTCATATTCTTCTCCTTTTATTTTGTTCAGTGTGGACGGCAGTTTCCCGCGTCCAGACCGGCATCATCCAACTGCCGCATAGGATCACCTCCTTTCGTGAAAACAAAAAACCGCCTGGCTTATTTGCCGGACGGTTGTTCTTTCTGTTGCGCTCCTGAATATAGAAACGCATATGATGAGCTTACCGGCCGGCGCAGAAAGGCTGCACTCGAGCCGGATGCGGTTTACGCTATCGGCTCAAGTGCGGTCGGTCGCTGTCAAGATTGACGACGATCATACGCACGGCGGGTTCTCCTTTGAATGGAATTGACTTATTCTAGTTCGAACAAGGCGGAATGTCAACGGGCAAGTTCGTGTCTTGTGCAGGCAGCAGAATCGCAGGCAAGGTGTTTTCGCGTTTGACACGCTTGAAGATCATCAAAATCTGGAACGCGAGCAGCAGCGGGCAGATTTGAATCCCTGTGTTCCGCATCAGCGGCCAGCTGATCACCGGCAGAAACCAGACAAGCGTTGTGATTATCAACTCATTCTTGCGGAAGCCCGACTTGCTATAATCATACGCCAGCAGCACCAGTGGCACGGCAAGGATCATCAGGTCATACTGCATGAAATAGGGAATCGCCAGCGGAATCCCAAGGACGAGTGCGGCGCCCTTGAGCGCGAATCTGTCAGATTTGCGGAAAATCCAGCAGACGGCAATGATCGCGCCCAAACTGCATATGCCCTGCGCGAGCATACTCGCGAGCGGGGATTCGGTCAGCACCATCATGGAATTATAGACGGAAACCTGAATCGCGGCGATGGTTGCGCTCTCGGCCTCCATCAGATTGCTTGAAGAGACAAACAGCGAACGGAAGAACTCGATCCATTGGTCTACGCCGAAGAGAGCCATGCTCGCCAGCGAGATGGCGAGCGCGGAGGCGATTGCCGAGAGCAGTGCTTTCCAGCGCTTTGTCAACAACAGGATTAGAAACGGAAACACAGCAAACTGCGGCTTATAGACCAGAAGCCCCAGCATCGCGCCGCCGAGCACGGGGTTTATCTCCAGCGCACCAACGCCCGCCGCAAGAATCGCCGCGCTGAGAAAACCGTTTTGCCCCCAGCGGAAGTTCATGAACACGCCGGGAAAGCCGAGCGCGAGCGCGCCGAGCCACCGCTTCTCCGGCAGCATGCGAAAGATTGCAACAGCCGCCAGGACCAGCGTCACGCCAAGCCATAGCACCATGGAGATTTTGAAAGGTAGCAGCGAAAACGGAATGATCGCCAGCAGGAAAACAGGCGGATAGCGCCAGGGTAGCGTAAAGGGAACCACGACGCCGAGCACCTGCTCCATCGTCGCCCTGTGCGCAGGAACCGAATAGACGCTGTCCAGTTCGCCGGAGATCGCCATGTGTCCCGCCGTATAGTAGTCGGCAAAATCGATGCCGAACTCGGAAAGACCTGTGCCGTTCTCCAGCACGTTGGAAAACAGAAAAAAGAAGAACATCAAGACATAGATCACAAAAATCAGGATGCAGTATACCACAAGCCGCTTTTGCTGGCTTATTTGAGGCTGTTTTTCTTTTGTTTCCATGTTTTCCTTCTTTATGACGACTTTTTTCGCGTTTTCTCAAAAAAGAGCTTCTTTTCAGAAGCCCTTTCTATTGCATTTATCTTGCTTACTCTCTGCCCGAAATCTTCTCAAACACCCGCTCGAGATCCTCACGGGAGAAGTATTCGATCGTGATCTTGCCGCGCGTGTTCGTGCCCGCGAGGGAGACCTTGGTGCCGAGCGATTCGCGGAAGGATTCCTCGAGATTGGCAAGCTCGGCGGGCAGGCGCGGTTTTTCCTTTTTCGC
The DNA here is from genome assembly GCA_035561095.1 of Clostridia bacterium. Classification (GTDB taxonomy): domain Bacteria; phylum Bacillota; class Clostridia; order Christensenellales; family CAG-138; genus UBA7703. Next base: position 64,839 of record DATMYE010000031.1, read on the forward strand.
GGGTAAACTCGACTTCTTTTTCTCGGAGAGGGCTTTGATCCGCTCCTCTAGCGTGCGCACGGAATATTCCCGCTCGACGCATTCCTTGGCGAGCTGCTCAATCTGCACGTTGTCGGTCAGTCCCGCGAGGGTTCTGCCGTGACCCGCGGAGAGCGCGCCGCTTTTGAGCAGGTCGATCACACTTTCCGGCAGCTGCAGAAGCCGCAGCGCGTTGGCAATTGCGGGTCTGCTCTTGCCGAGGCGGCCGGAGACTTCCTCCTGCGTCATGTCGTGCTGTTTCATCAAAAAGCGGATGGCGGCAGCTTCTTCGATAGGGTTCAGGTTCTCGCGCTGAATGTTTTCGATCAGCGAGACTTCGTGGATCTGCGCCTCGTCATAGTCCGCAACCAACACCGGCACTTCGGAAAGCCCCGCGAGCCGCGCCGCGCGGAAGCGGCGTTCGCCCGCGATGATCATGTAGCGGCTGCCTTTTTGCTTGACGATCAGCGGCTGCACGATGCCGTGCACGCGGATGGACTCCGCGAGCTCGTTGAGAGAGCTTTCTTCAAACTGTTTGCGCGGTTGGAGCGCGTTGGTGTCGATATCGCGGACGTTGACGGTGAGGATGCCCGCGCCGGACTTCACCTGCTCCTCAACGGTTGCGGAATACGGATCGAGCAGCGCGTCTAAGCCGCGGCCCAATCCCGTCTTTTGCGCGGCCATTATTTGCCCTCCTTCGCGATCATCTCGCTGGCAAGAGAGGTATATGCGGTGGAACCCGCGCTGGTGGGCGCGTATCGCGAGATCGGCAGCCCGAACGACGGCGCTTCGCCGAGGCGGACGCTGCGCGGGATGATGGTGTCGTACACCTTGTTTTTGAAGAACTTTTTAACTTCCTCGACCACCTGCATGGAAAGATTCGTGCGCGAATCGAACATCGTCAGCACGACGCCTTCGACATCGAGATCCGGGTTGAGGCTCTTGCGCACGAGTTTGACCGTGTTCATGAGCAGGCTCAGTCCTTCCAGCGCGTAGAATTCACACTGGATCGGAACGAGCAGGGTGTTTGCCGCGGTCAGGGCGTTGAGGGTCAGAAGACCCAGAGACGGGGGACAGTCGATAAAGACATAGTCATATCCGCCTTTGGTCGCGTTCAACGCGCGCTTTAATATCTGTTCGCGCGCCATCATGTTGACCAGCTCGACTTCCGCGCCGGCGAGGGAGATGTGGGCGGGGAGGAGCTTGAGGGTGTCGATCATGGTGTCCTTGGTCGCTTCGTCGACCGTGACTTCGTTGATCAGCACGTCGTAGATGGATTTTCCGTCGCCTTCTTTTTTGATGCCGAGACCGCTGGTGCTGTTGCCCTGCGGGTCTGCATCCACGAGAAGAACGCGCTTGCCCTGCTCCGCGAGGCACGCGCTGAGATTCACGGCGGTGGTCGTTTTTCCGACGCCGCCTTTTTGATTGGCAATGGCTACGATTTTCATGACAGAGATATTTCCTCCGATATTCACGTCTCTTGTGTTAGAGATCATTTTGTTCATGTGCGGTTTTTTGACCGCTATCGCCATTCTAGCAGAAACAGGGTATCGATTCAATGTTTCACGTGAAACAATTGCGGTAAAACAACCTTGATGAACGGATAACTTCTGATTAATCGGACGGTATTCTTTTGTTTATTCATCTCGCATTTTTCCAAAATGTTTCACGTGAAACAATAGATTGTGCTTGAATGATTGATTATCTACTATAGATTCGTTTTGTTCAGATATTATGAATCTTTTATTGATGGAGAAATGTTTCACGTGAAACATTGTTATACATTTCTAAATAAAAAAAGCTGCCTTGTCAGACAGCTTCTGATCAATAGATTTGTTTAGAAGTTGGAATAGATTCTCACCGGAACGATTAGATAATAGTAGCCTTCCGTTTTTGCGGGGCGAATCACGCAGGGGCTGATGCTGGTCGTGAAGTCCATATAGATTTTATCATCCGGAACATTTTTGAGCACGTTGATGCAGAAACGCGGATTGAACGCGATATCGATGTCCTCGCCGTTGATCTGGACATCCATCTCCTCGTTGATCTTTCCCGCGAAGCTGTTCGCCGTGATGGTTAGTTTCCCGTTGTGGAATTTCATCACGATATTGTTGTTACCTTCGCGTGCCATCAGCTGCGCACGGTCGATACTCTCCATGAGCTCGGCTTTGTCGATCATCACGCGCGTGGTGTGATCCTTCGGCAGAATGTTCTTATACTTGATGTAGTCACCATCGAGCAGGCGGGCGACCAGTCGCGAATGCTTGATGTTCACACAGACGTGCGTCTTGGTGAACGTGAGTTCGACGTCCGCTTCCGTCTCGTCCATCATGCGCGAAATCTCCATCATGGATTTTCCGGGGATGACGACGTTGCGCTCCGGCACCGGGCTCTTGAGCGGCATGGAACGTTTTGCAAACTGGAACGCATCGGTTGCGACAATCGTGATCTCCTCGCCGAGCTCCATGAGAACGCCGGTCAGAATCGGCTTGCTGTCGTCCTGCGCGGTGGCAAACACGGTGGTGTTGATCATATCGCGGCAATCGGAATGATCCATCTTGACCGTGAAGGTTTCTCCCGTGAATCGCATTTCCGGAAACTCTTCCGTGGCTTCGACGCACTGCAGGCTGCTCTTTGCTCTGCCGCAGGAGATATCCAGCGATTTGCCGGAGAGTGTGACCTCCGCGATGGATTCCGGCAGTTTCCGGACGATCTCGGAAAACAGCTTACCGGGCACGATGGCAAAGCCCTCTTCCTCGATGGTCGCGGGCAATAAACACTCCTTTTGGAGCATCAAATCCGAACACTTGAGCTTGACGCCCTCTGCCGTCGCCTCCATGTAGATGCCTTCCAAAATCGGCATCGTGGTTCGCACGGGAAGCGCTTTGATGACAGAGAGAACGCCTTCTGTCAATTCTTTCGAGTCAATGTAAAAATGCATGGTTCAACTTCCTTTCTCAGCGCTCGGATGATGGTTCTATGCTTAGAATACTTCTTATACTATAAGATAACATTATTTCTGATACGACTATTTAAATTTGATACAATTAAATTTATATTTTGGTTTTGTGTGTATGAAGCAGCCGCGGTATTCTGGAAAGTATTTCAAAACGCCGGATGGGATCAAAAACGAAAGCGTCTTTCATCGTGTTTCCGTTCGGGTTATCCACACGCGGGGCCGTGAAAGTGTGTTTATGATAACTAGTAATACAGAAGCAGTAGAAGTAGTGTATTGTGGGCAGTGTGGAGAACCGCGTTTTTCCGCAAACCTGCGCGGTTTTGACTGTGGAGCGTTTCGTGGACAACCGTTATCGGTTATCCCGGCTTTTCCACACACTCCATAGACTCCACAATGTACACATTGCATCCACAATCGCAGTCCACAAATTGTGGATAACGCGGGGATTGTTTTTCGAAAGATCCTTCAGAGAATATCCTGACAAAAAACCGCTGCCGGAAACGTTTGTTTCAAAAAAGAATGGCCTATGCCATTCTCTTTTTTACGTCTTCCAGCACGGAGGCAAACGAGCTGTCGCTCTCGATCATCTCTTCCACGCGCTTGCAGGCGTTGATGGCCGTCGTATGATCGTTCTTGTCAAAGAGCGTGCTGATGCGCTTGTAGGGAATACCCAGCATGTCGTGGCAGAGATACATCGCAATCTGGCGCGGCAGCACGATCTCGCGGTCTCTGCGCTCGGAAAGCAGGCTCTCGATCGGGATCGAGTAGTATTCCGCAACGGTGCTCTTGATGATCTGCGGCGTGACTTCTTTTTTCTTCACGTCGGGTAATAAATCGCGCAGCGCCTCGATGGTCAGCTCCAGCGTGAGCGGACGGCGGCGCAGCTGCGAATACGCGACCACGCGGGTTAATGACCCTTCGAGTTCACGGATGTTGCTGACCACATGCTCCGCGATGAACTGGATGATCTCGTCGTCGACGTCGAGATTATCGAGCCTGGCGCGGTTACGAAGAATCGCGATTCTCGTTTCCACGTCCGGCGGCTGGATGTCCGCAATCAGACCCCACTCGAAACGGGAACGCAGCCGCTCTTCGAGGCTGCTGATCTCCTTCGGCGGACGGTCGGAGCTGATGATGATCTGTTTGTTGGCGTTATGGAGCGTGTTGAAGGTGTTGAAAAACTCCTCCTGCACGGACTGCTTCTTGGCAATGAACTGCACGTCGTCGATGAGTAGCACGTCGACGTTGCGATAACGCTTGCGAAATTCGAGGCGCTTATCCAGCTGGATCGCGGTGATGAGCTCGTTGGTGAAGGTTTCACTGGTGACATACATGACCCGCGCGGAGGGATCGTTGCCCTTGACCGCGTGACCGATGGCGTGCATGAGGTGGGTCTTGCCCAGACCCACGCCGCCGTACAGGAACAGCGGGTTGTATGCTGCCGCGGGGTTTTGCGCCACTGCGAGCGCCGCAGCGTGCGCGAAATGGTTCGAGCCGCCGACGACAAAGGTTTCAAAGGTATATTTCGGGTTCAGCGCGAAGACGTTAATGGGTTCCGAGCTGATTGGGTTGATGTAGATATCCCGGTCTTCCGGCAGGATGATGCGGATGTCGGAGATGGTCTCGTTCGCGGCCTTGACCGCGTCCCTCAGATTTTCAAAATAGAAATCCTCAAGCGTCTTCTGGATATCCGGCGTGGGCACTTCGAGGATGAGCACATCCTTGGAGAGCGTCAGGGGGACGATCACGTCGATCCACGCGTGAAAAGAAAGCCCCGTCATTTGAGGACGGATATTCTCCCGCGCGGCCGCCCAAATCGATTGCAGTTGATCCATAGTGACATACCCCCTATATTACACATCATCATAGCAAAAATGGAACCGTTTTACAAGCCGCGCTTACGCCGCGGCTGTACAGTCCCGCGTTTCGGTTTTCCCTCGTATGCATCAAAAGCGGCACGTTGGAAGCCGCAGAAAAAAGCATAAAAAATCGCGGTATGCAGTCCGATTTCCGGCGGAAATCGGGTCAAAAACCCGCTTTTTCGAAGACACGCTTTCTCACGCGCCTTGGGCGTAAAACGGGCCAAAAATCCACTTTTTCCGGGAAAACAAAATAAAAGAATTCTCAAAAACGCATTTAAGGCGTAAAACAACAGTATTTTCCCCACTTTTTGGCAAAAAAGGCATAAATTTGTTGGTAATGGGTTAACAATCTGTGACAAACCTTCCGTTTGATTGCATTGCCACTTTTGAGGGTTTACAATAATAGAAGAATATAGTAATCGGGGGAAATATGCCCGTGGGAGAATCGCTGCGCAGTCAGTTATTCATTAACTCCGAAAAGGTGGGCGACTTCGTCGAAATCACCCTACCCGCAGCCGGGGAGGATGAGGACGGCGAAATTGCGCGCATCCACTATTTGGAAGCAGGCGTTGGCGAACCGCTGCTCTTGATTCATTCGCTCGGTCAGTCGCTCTATACCTGGCGAAACGTCTTTGCGGAACTCTCGGACAACTATCGCGTCATCGCCATCGACCTGCCGGGGCACGGATATTCGTCCCGCCCGGACACCTTCCAGTATACGGCGGACAACTTTGCTTTCATTCTCAACGGCTTTTTAGATGCGCTCAACATCAAGAGCTCGCACATGGTGGGCTTCTCCGTTGGCGCGATGTACATGATGCGCTTTCTCTCGCTCTATCCCAAGCGCGTGGCAAACTGCGTCGCAATCTCGCCCGGCGGGATCACGGAGCACATGCCAAAGCTCATCCACAACATGCAAAAGCCGCTGGTGGCGACCTTTGCGCGGAATCTCTACACCGCAAACGACGTGCGAAAGATGCTCCTCGAGTGCGTGACCGATCCCGCGCTGATCGACGACTATGTGGTCAAGCAATACTACGAGCCGGTTTCGGACGGCCTTTCCCGCGAGGCGTTGATGTATGCGCTGCGCAACTATGATCAGGAGGCCATCGCGGAAGGACTGCTGCCCGTGGAACATGAGGTGCTCGTGCTCTGGGGCAAGAACGACCGCTGGCATCCGCCGGCCGGCAGCGTGTATTTCCAGAGCGTGCTGCGCGCGGGAAGATACTATCTCGTCCGCAACGCAGGCCACCTCCTCCAGGAGGAAGCGCCGATGAAGCTTTTAGAGATTCTCTATAGCTATATCCCGCCGGCCGTGCCGAGCTACGACGTCTACCGCTATACCCAGAACCTCGCGGAAGATCAGGAATGATCGCGGCGTTTGACCTGGGCGATGTGGTGCTCATGAAAAAACCGCATGCCTGCGGGGAAAACGAGTGGACGATCATCCGCGTCGGCGCGGATGTGAAGATCAAATGCAACCACTGCGGGCGCATCGTGATGCTCGACCGCGCGGACTTTGTGCGGATGGGCAAAAAAATATTGGTGAAAAAGGAACAACCGAGTGAAGCGTAAAGATTTTACGCAGAGCCAGATTCGATATCTGCGCGACCGCGCCGAAGAACAATATGAAAACATGCGGGGTTCACGTTCATATAGGAACGTGTCCTTTTTGCTGTATATCGCGCTGGTCGTGCTCGTGGCGCTCACCATCCGCTCGTTTATCGCCGAACCCATCCGCGTGGACGGGGATTCGATGATTCCGACGCTGATCCACAACGAAGACATGCTTGTGGAAAAGATGAGCTACTGGTTTGAGGAGCCGCAGCGCGGGGACATCGCGATTGTCTACTATCCCGGCTACACGGAAAGCTGCGTCAAGCGTGTGATCGGTCTGCCCGGCGAGACCGTCGAGGTCAAGTACGGCAAGATCCTGATCAACGGGACAGCGCTCGACGAGAGCCAGTACTGGAACGGCGAGATCATTGGCGATATGAATCCCATAACCGTCGGAGATCGGCAGATATTCGTCGTCGGCGACAATCGAAACGGCAGCAAGGACAGCAGAAACCCGACCGTCGGCTGCATTCCGTATGCCAAGGTGGTTGGCCGCGTGGTCGCCGTCGTCTATCCCTTCAACGAGGTTGAATCCTTCTCCCGGGTGACCTACAAGTGAGTGAAACACGCAAGCGCCGCCGCAGCGAAGGGCGCGCGCGAACCTATCGAAACGCAAGACGCCTCGGATGGCTGTTCTCCGTGCTGGTCACGATCGCCGTCCTGTGCCTTGTGTTTTTTGTTTGGCTCTATCCGCTCAAGATCGTCGATGAAAGCATGGCGCCCGCGCTCAACAGCGGCGAGGTCGTGCTTTGCGACCGGATCGGCAAGTTTGTCCGCATGCCGGAGCGCGGGGATATCGTGCTCTTTTCCACACAGGACGGGCTCTTCATCAAGCGCATCGTCGGCATGCCCGGCGAGACCATCGAGATCGTGGAGGGACATGTTTTCATCAACAGCATTCCGCTCGACGAGAGCAGCTACTCCGTCAACTATGTCGGGGACATGCCGCCTGTCGAAATCCCCGCGGGCAGCGTCTTCGTGCTTGGCGACAATCGCGATGAGATGTACGACAGCCGCATAGCCTCCGTCGGCAGCATTCCCTTCGATCAGATTCAGGCGGTGCTCCGCCTCCGCGTGTCTCCCTTCAGCCGCATCACCTACTTTTCTTAAAAGAAAAGTAGGCAAAAGAACTTATACGTTTTGGGATTACCAATCAAAGCTTTTCTGAACAGAAAGGCTTTTTTCATTGCAAAAGATTCGATTTTCTATATAATAAAACAAATCAAAGATTTAAAGAGAGAAGTGTAGCCAATGTTGATTCGGAAAGCGGAACAGAAAGACCTGCAGGAACTGCTGGATATCTATAACTACGAGGTGGTCAACGGCGTCTCCACGCTGGACCTCAACCCGCGCACGCTCGACGATTGGCAAGCTTGGCTCGACAGGCACAATGTCGAGAATCATCCGCTCTATGTCGCGGAGATCGATGGCCGCGTCGCGGGCTACAGCAGCCTCTCGTCCTATCGCGAGAAGGAAGCCTACAAGTCCACCGTCGAACTCTCGATCTATATCTCGCCGGACTTCCGTAAGCGCGGCATCGCCACCGAACTCATGGCATACATCCTCGACCTCGCGAAGGCCGACCCGTGCACGCACACCGTTGTCTCCGTCATCACCGCCGGAAACGAAGCCAGCTGCAAGCTGCACGAGAAATTCGGGTTCGACTTCTGCGGAACGGTGCCGGAGGTCGGCATGAAGTTCGGGAAATATCAGGATATTGTGACGTATAGTTTGTTTGTGTAGATCCTTTTCGTTATATTACGAAATTGATCGAATCGGGAATAACGAAAAAGGGAATCTTCGGATTCCCTTATTGTTTCCCGTGAAACATTCTTCAAAGAACATTACTGATAGGGTAACTCTGCGGGCGGATGATATCCGCCCCTGCAAGGATTCTCTTAAAACTCTATCCCCTTCCGCGCCTGCACACCTTTTTCATACGGATGCCGGACGAGCTTCATCTCGGTGATGTAGTCCGCGCGGGAGAGCAGCGCGTCGTCCGGGTCGCGCCCGGTGATGACGAGCTCGGCGTTGCCGTGGTCGTCCAGCAACGATAGCACCGCCTCGCGGTCGATCAACCCCAGCGACAGCGCGGCGCAGAGCTCGTCCAGCACGAGAAGCGAACACATGTTTGATCGCGCGAGCAGCGTGACCTCCGCGAGGGTTTTGTCGTGCATCTCACGTACGGTTTTCTTCATTTCCTCATTCATGTTGGGGAAGAAGCCGTGCGGCAGCTCGTTCCGGTAGACCGGAACGCCGAGAGACCTGAGGCTTGCGAGCTCGCCCGTCGGCAGACTCTTGAGAAACTGCGCGAGCACAGCCTTCCCGCCCGCGCCGACATGCCGCGCGATCAGCCCGACCGCCGCGGTGGTTTTGCCCTTTCCGTCTCCGCAATAGATGTGTATCATATGGATTCCTCCGAATTACGCACTGTGTTATCCACATTTTACGACACTTCAGTGGAAAAAGGCAAATGCGCGCGCGAGTCAGCAAAAATTTTACACGGTGCCGCAGGCAAAAATCCGACAAAATCCACTTGCGCGACAGAGGCAAATTGTTGTGTTGCATTGTGATCAAAACGTACTGACAGTTCGCGATTTCTTAACCCGCCGTTCGCGGGAGATTCACAGCCGGTTCACAACCAAATCGTGTAATGTATGGTATTATGTGTGAAAGGTCCCATCTTTACCATATAGATACTGTATTTTTGGCTGAAAGGATGGACCGGGCATGTCGAAACACATCTTGCGTTCGCTCTCGTTGATCCTGATTGTATTCACGCTCTCGATGCTGTGCGCCTGCTCCCAGGAATTCGTTGGAGAGGAGCGCGCCAAACAATCCGGCCTCGCGCTGCTGCGGCAGGCGTTCGGGGTGACGGCAACCGACGCGCATGTGGAATACTTCGAGCGCGCGGGCACCAGCGTGGTGGACAACGCGGATGTTCACCCGGGCGGCGCGACGCCGAACCGCATGTACATCGTAACGATCTCAGATTCAATCATTGGCGCCGACCTGTATTATGCGGAGGTAGACGCCGTCACGGGCGTCGCCTACTACGCAACCAAGAACGAATTTCTGCTTGCGCCGGTTCCGGCACAGGATGCAACCGATTCAAAAACCACAGATGAAAACAAGTCGTTGCAGGAGGATAGCGCAAAAAGCGAGGCCTGCGATTTTGTCATGCACCGATTCCAAAAGGAAGTCGCGCTGATCTCGCCGCAGGGCTGCTGCCGCGGCGGGGCGAATTCATCCCGCGCGTGCATCGGCTATATCGTCACGTTTGCCGACGGCGCGCTCTATCGCGTCGGGTTCTCGTGGCCCGCGATGGATCTCAACGAAGTGCAGGTATTAGAGGGAAAATAGAATGAAGATGAATCGAACCAAATTGACAGCAATCCTGCTGGCGGCGGTTAGCTGCGCTTATCTCGTGCTCTCCGGCTGCGCGCCGCGCCTCATTGGCGAAGCAAAGGCGAAGGAGGCCGGGCTTGCGTTCATCAACATGGTGTTTGATGTGAGCGAAACCGAAGCGGTGGTGCTCTATGGCGAGTATTCGGTTGATGTACAGCCGCAAGCCCAGAGCGCAGAACTGAAGCGAGATGTCCCTGACATGCGGTATTATACGGTCACCGTCATGAAGGAGCACACAGACGAGGTTCTGTATGATGCGCAAGTCGACGCAATCAGCGGCTTTGTATATAGCGCGCAGCGATTCGCGGGAACGATTCCGCCGTTGACAGACGAACAGATCAAGCAGGCAGAAGAGCTTGTGAAACTCCCATATGGACAAACGGAAGTGATGAGCCGCCTGTACGAACTACAGCTGCCGCAAACTATCCATGATTGGATGTCCGCGCGGTTTGAGAAGCAGTCGAAGATCATGACTGTCGAGTATGGCAAAATGACAGAAGGTCTCATCGATGAGAATATTGTAACGATGGATTGTCATGTGATGTTTGAGAATGGCGCGGTGTATGTCATTGGAATCATACTACCGACGGCGCAGATCTTTCAGATTCAAATCTTGAGTCAACCGGTCATAAAGGGGTCATAAGGATGAAAAAGAGAGTAGTCGCAGCATTCATTTGTATCAGCTGCCTGTTTCTCCTGCTCTCCGGCAGCTCACCGAAGCTCATCAGCGAGGATGAGGCGAAGAAAGCTGGCCTTGCGTTCATCAACCATGTGTTTGATGTAAGCGAGAAAGAGGCGGTTGTTACCTATCAAGAGCTGGCGGGTGCTACCTTTGTCGAGGGTGACTATCAGGTCACGGGCAAAGAACAGCCGATCTCTATCTATGTCATCGCCGCAGGCAAACAAGCGGATGGAGACTATCTGTATTATGCACATGTGAATGCGGAAACGGGGGTTGCATACGCGGCATTTCGGAACACCGTGTTTGCGCCTGCGCTGACGCCAGCCGAGCAAAAAGCGCTGGATGAAGCGCTGAAAATCGGAAACGACAGACTTGTTGTTTACAATGAAATTTTTTCCGACTGCGAACATGCCGCGCAAAATTGGATTACCGATAAATTCGACCTGCAGGCGGGAATACTCGGTTTCGTGGAAGGCGGAGGCGCGCTTGAGCGCGCTGGCGCGAACGCGAACTTCTATATCGTGATCCGCGACGGAACGATCTATCACGTCACGTTTGCCTGGCCGCAGCTGACGGTAATCGACGTAACGGTGCTGAATCAAACGCGTCCAATGGAGGAACTGCCATAATGAAAAAGAGGTTTTTGATTGTCATTCTTTGTATTGCGCTTCTGCTCTCCGGTAGCTCACCGAAGCTCATCAGCGAGGATGAGGCGAAAAAGGCTGGCCTTGCGTTCATCAACCATGTGTTCGATGTAAATGTAAGCGAGGTCATCGTAACCAAGGGCGTACGAGCCGGGGCTACGTATGTGGACGGGGAATATCAAGAGACGGGGAATGAGCAGCACATCACGTTTTATGTTGTCGCAACCCCGCCGGATCAATATGGTCTGTCTGACTATATGGCTTTTGTGAACGCGGAAACTGGCGTCGCCTATTCCGCCGAAAAGAGCTTTTCTCTTGTGCCGAGTATGACGTACAAGGAATACGACAAGTGGAAAAAAGCATATGCAGGCGGCGATGCGGAGTCCGCTGATTGGGGTGGGCTGACCAGTGACTGCTATATCTTCGGGCGCGAATGGATTGCCGAAAAATTCGACCTGAAAGCGGGAATCCTTGGCATGGTGGATAGCGGCAGCATGTTTGATACCAGTGGCGCAAGCTGCAACTTCTACATCGTGATCCGCGACGGTTCGATCTACCACATGACGGTAGAGTGGCCGCATATGATCGTCACCGAAATCACGATTTTGAATCAAACCAGACCGACGGTAGATATGCCATGATGAAAAAGAGAATCTTTGTTTTTTTCATTTGCATTGCGCTTTTGCTCTCTGGTTGCTCTCCGCGTCTTGTCGGCGAAGCGAAGGCAAAGGAGGCGGGGCATGCGATGATTCAGCAAGCGTTTGAGGTTGACCTGACGGACGCAGTGGTGACGGTCGAGTATCGGGAACGTCCTGGCGTGACCTATCAAAAAGGAGAATCTATCCAATATGGCACGGAGGAACCAATTCGATTTTACGAGATCAAAGTAAACCCGGACGAAATCGGAAATTCGGACTACTACGCCGAAGTCAATGCGAAGACAGGCGTTGCCTATCGCGCGAATAAAAGCATTGCACTCATTCCTCGAACAGAGGAACAGCTGGCACAAGCTGCCGCGTTGAAGCCGGGAGACGATTTACCCGTTGAAAACTATGTAGTCGACGAACCCGGCGCTCTGCAGCAAGCTGAAGATTGGGTGCGCGCGCATTTTGAGCCGGATACTCCTGTATTGCGCACAGTTCCAAACAGCTCAATGACGGACGGTGTAAATTTCCCGCTCTTCATCGTAAGTTGCTTTGTGGTTTTTGTCGATGGAACGATTTATAGCGTTGACGTTTGCTGGCCAACCATGGATGTGACGGACGTCTATCTCTGCAATCAGGAATACTGACGAAGGAGGACAACATGAAACGAAAACTTCTTCTCCTAACCGCAACTCTGCTTTCCTTTTCCCTTGTGCTCTCCGCCTGCAAACAGGGCGACATCGGCGAAGCGAAGGCGAAAGAGATAGGATTGGCTTATATCAACAACATGTTTGATACGAGCGAAACCGAAGCCGAGATCACACTAGAGAAGCAGGAATGCTATCGCGATGCGTCTGGCGCAATTGTTACCAGCGGAGATAGCGAATTCTCGGAGCGCTGGATCTATTTTGTTCGCTTACCTCTGGCAACGACTATGACCAAGTATGAGGCTTTGGTCATCGCTAGCACGGGCGAGGTGATCTATGCATACCAGAGCAATGTGAATGTTCGTTTGTCGGATGAACAGAAGAGGCAGGCGGACGAGCTATATATGGAGACTGCGGAATGGGAAGAGAAACATATGGATGCACTTCAAGCGTTGACGCATGCTTGCTTTGATTGGGCAAAAGAAAAGTTCAACGATAATCACCTGATTCTACTGGACGCAAACAATGGAGTGATACCGCCCGTAAAGATTCGGGAGTTCGGGCGCACCTATTATGTTGTGACGCGAGACGGCAAGGTCTATACAGTTTCGATGAGCTGGCCTTCGCTGGAGTTGATCAGTATAGAGGTTGAAACTGGGTTACTCTCCTGAGAATCTTATTCCAGCCCGCATGAAAAAAGCATTTCATAAAGATGTTATTTTCAAATAAAACAAAGGCGCACCGTTTCCGGTGCGCCCTTTGTGTTGCTTGCGTTGAATTGGAATTAGTCTTCCAGACCCATCTGGCGTTCCACGCCCGCTTTTTCCAGCTTCTTGAGCATGGCGGCGGGATCCTTGATCTTCGCGAGGAAGATCATCGCGGCGATGACGTACGGCTTGAAGGAAGCCTGCTTGTAGAGCGGATCGCGGTAGCGGTCAAAGACCGTCGCGGCGACTTCGCCCGCTTCGCAGCTCACGCCCGTGATGTCGGCGGGCAGGCAGTGCAGGTAGAGCGCCTTGCCGTCCTTGGTCTTGGCCATGAGCTCTTCGGTGCATTCCCAATCCTTGTGCTCGGCGTTCTGCTTGAGCAGTTTCTTCTCGAGCTGCTTGATGCCGTCGGAATCTCCGTTGCCGTAGAGCTCCGTGCGCTCTTCCATGGCCTTGAACGGCGCCCAGCTCTTGGGGTACACGATGTCCGCGCCTTCAAATGCTTCCGCCATGTTGTTGGTGACGGTGAACTTGCCGCCGCTCTCCGCGGACTGGCGCTTGGCGACTTCGATGACGTCGTCCATGACTTCATATCCTTCCGGATGAGCCAGAACGACTTCCATGCCAAAGCGGGTGAAGAGGCCGATGACGCCCTGCGGGACGGACAGCGGCTTGCCGTAGCTGGGGCTGTATGCCCAGGTCATGGCGATCTTCTTGCCCTTGAGGTTTTCCACGCCGCCGAACTCGCGGATGCAATGCGCCATATCGGCCATGCACTGCGTCGGGTGGTCGATGTCGCACTGGAGGTTGACCAGCGTCGGCTTCTGCTCGAGCACGCCGTCGATGTTGCCCTGCTTGACGGAGTCGACAACCTCGTGCATGTAGGCGTTGCCTTTGCCGATGTACATGTCGTCGCGGATACCGATGACGTCCGCCATGAAGCTGATCATGTTGGCGGTTTCGCGGACGGTTTCGCCGTGCGCGATCTGGCTCTTGCCTTCGTCGAGATCCTGGACTTCGAGGCCCAGCAGGTTGCAGGCGGACGCGAACGAGAAACGCGTGCGGGTGCTGTTATCGCGGAAGAGGGAGACGCCGAGGCCGGAGTCGAAGATCTTTGTGGAGATGTTGCGCTCGCGCAGATTGCGCAGCGCGTTGGCAACGGTGAACACCGCGTCCAGCTCGTCACGGGATTTTTCCCACGTCAGGAAAAAGTCGCCTTCGTACATCTTGTCAAACTTCAGGTTTTCCAGTTCCTTCGTGAACTGCTTGATGTCTTCCTTTTTACCCATAAACTCACTCCTAAAATTTTCTTGTTTGTGGTGTGGAAACCGTATGTTGGTCGGTTAAGAGAAACAAATGCAGAGCGGGCGCAGCCCGCTCTGCATGTCGCACCCAATCAGCAGGCGGACTTGTCGGAGGTGGTGTCGGTGCCGCCTGCGCGGAACTGGCAGACATCCTCGTCGCCCTTGCCTTTGTACATGGAGGGAACCAGCGCATAGACCGCGGCGCAGGTCACGAGGTCCTGTTTCCAGGTGATCTCGTTCGGCGCGTGCGCCTGGCTCTCCGCACCGGGGCCGAAGCCGACACAGGGGATGCCGTAGCGGCCCTGAATCGCGACGCCGTTGGTGGAGAACGTCCATTTGTCAATCAGCGGACGGTTACGCAGGTGCATGGAGCCATCAGGCCCGATGCGCTTTTCGCCGTAGAGCGCCTTGTGCGCATCGGCAAGCGCCTGCACGTGGCCGGCGGTTTCCTTGTTGATCCAGGTCGGGAAATAGCACTCGGTTTCGTACACAAGACCGGTCCAGGCGGGACGGTCGTACATGTACATGCTGACCACCGCGCCGTGCTTTTTGCACGCGGGCAGGTCTGCGATCTCTTTGATGCAGCTTTCCCAGGTTTCGCCCGCGGTCATGCGGCGGTCGATCGAGATCGAGCAGCTGTCCGCAACGGCGCAGCGGGAGGGGCTGGTGAAGAAGATCTGCGAGACGGTGCAGGTGCCGCGGCCTAAGAACTGCGCGTCTTCGTAGTGGTTGGGGTTAAACTTGGGATCAAGCATCTTGACGAGACCCTTGATCTGGTCTTTGTCTTCGCAACCGTTGGCGTTGAGGGCTTCGACGTCCTTGAGGATATCCGCCATCTTGTAGATCGCGTTGTCGCCGCGCTCCGGCGCGCTGCCGTGGCAGGAGATGCCCTTGACGTCGACGCGGATTTCCATACGACCGCGGTGTCCGCGATAGATGCCGCCGTCGGTCGGCTCGGTGGAGACGACGAACTCCGGCTTGATCTTGTCTTCGTTGTGGATGTACTGCCAGCAGAGGCCGTCGCAGTCTTCTTCCTGAACGGTCGCCGTGACGAGGATTTTATAGCCTTCCGGAATCAGGCCGAGATCCTTCATGATCTTCGCGCCGTAAACCGCAGAGACCACGCCGCCTTCCTGATCGGAACCGCCGCGGCCATAGATCACTTCGTCGGTTTCATAGCCTTCGTAGGGGTCTTTTTCCCAGTTGTTGATGTTGCCGATGCCGACGGTGTCGATGTGGCCGTCGAAGGCAATGATCTTATCTCCGGTACCCATCCAGCCGAGGGCGTTTCCTTCGGGGTCGATTTCGGCCTTATCAAAGCCGAGGGCTTCCATCTCTTTGATGGTGCGCTTGACGACGCCTTCCTCTTCGCAGCTTTCGCTGGGAATTGCGATCAGATCGCGGAGGAACTTCGTCATCTGCTTTTCGTAAGCCTGCGCCGCCTGTTTGACCTTGCTGTAATCCATGGTGCGTGAACTTCCTTTCTTCTGCTGTGGCCCGTGCCGCAGCGAGCGGCCTAGGTCAGTCCTTTTTTGCGTCGATGTAGGAATAAAGGGTGTATTTGCTGATGCCGAAATATTTCGACACCTTGTCGCCGCTCTTGGTGACGAGGAATGCCCCCGCCTGATAGAGGAACTGGATGGCCGCGATCTTGTCTTCCTTGGTCATCATCGCGACGGGCTTGCCGACGATGGCGACGCTTTGTTCGATCAGGTCGTCGAGAAGATCGTTGACGTTCTGCGGGATGCGTTCCGGCATCGCGGGCTCGCTGTTGTGGCGGAGGACGGAGGAAATCGCGCGCTCTGCCATTAAAAGCTCTGTGATGTCGTAGTTGATCGAAAGCACGCCTTCGATCACACCCTCGCTGTTGCGAAGGTAGACGGTGCTGGATTTGAGCACTCTGCCGTCGCGGGTCTTGGTGAGGTAGCCGAGCTCGTCCACAAGGGTCGGGTCGTTCTTGCGCTGAATCGCCTCGAGAACCACGCGGGAGGCACTTCCGCCGGCCTGGCGGTGAGAGACGTGCCCGTTTTCGATCGCAACGATCGTGTGCTCGGTGTCGTCGCCGGAGATGTCGTGCACGACGACTTCGCTGCTCTCGCCGAATTCAGACGTAATCGCCTTGGCGAGCCGCTGCAGAAATTCCAAATCCATGTCGCGAACCCTCTTCCTTATAAATAATATACAGAACAAAACGAAAAAACAAGCAGAAAAA
>DATMYE010000032.1:0-14345 GCA_035561095.1 Clostridia bacterium
AAACCGGGCCTGCTCGTCGTCACCGACATCGACGACGCGAGATTGGCGCGCGCTGCCTCGATCTATACCGTCGAGCATGCAAAATCGTGCGGCATCGACCTGCACTACGTCAACACCGGCAAGCTCGAAAACCCGATTGAAACGCTCCGTGCACTCTCCGGCGGTGACGGCTACGACGACGTGATCTGCTTTGCGCCGGTGAAACAGGTCGTGGAGCAGAGCGACGGCATCCTCGCGGTGGACGGCTGCCTGAACTTCTTCGCGGGCCCGGGCGACCCCGCCTTCACCGCGCCGCTGAACTTCTACAACGTGCACTACAACCGCACGCACGTTGCGGCAACATCGCACGGCAACACGGACGACATGCGCGAGGCGATCGCCATGATGAACGACGGGCGCCTCAGCCCCGCCGCGATGATCACGCACATCGGCGGCCTCGACTGCGTGGTCGAGACCACGGCAAATCTTCCGAAGATCCCCGGAGGCAAAAAGCTGATCTACACCCAGATCGACCTTCCGCTGACCGCGATTGCGGACTTTGCCGAAAAGGGCAAGAGCGACCCGATGTTCAAAAAACTCGACGAGATCGTCAACGGCTGCAACGGACTCTGGTGCCCTGAGGCGGAGAAGTATCTGTTGAGCCAGCTGCAGAAATAAGACAGCAAAACAGGGATGACACGGCGGTCATCCCTGCTTTGATGGTGTGTTCCGGTCGGATCAATCCATGGTTTCGTATGGGGCGGGTTCGGTGCCCTGATACCACCGCTGCCGATATGCGCCCGGCGTGATGCCTTCGTGCTGCTTGAAGAGCCCGATGAAATGGCCGATGTTGGAGATTCCGACATCCATGGAAACCTGGCTGATCGATAGCTTTGTTGTGCGCAGCAGCTGCTTTGCGCGGGTCAACCTTGTTTGAATCAGATATTCGTTCGGGGAAAGACCCATATAGCGCTTGAACAGCTTTTGGATGTAGAATTTATTGATGGAAAGTTCTTTGCTCAATACATCCAGCGTGATTTGATCGGTATAATGGGAGTTGATGTAGGAGCGCACCTCGATGATATACTCCGGAAGCCGGCTTGTCTCTTTCTGGTGCGACGCGGCGCTGATGCAGCGCGTCATGAGCAGGGTCAATAGCCCAGAGGCCTGAATATCGTCCAGTAGGTTGTTGTCGCCGTTTTTGTAGAGCCCGATCAGGCTTTCCAGCGTGCTGCGAACGGCAACATCTGCGTCGATATTCATGATGGAGTTCCCGTTGTTTTGCGCAAGGAACAGCTCATAATATGCCTTTGCAGTCTGCCCGTAGAAGTGCACCCAAAGAATGCGCCATTCTCCCTTCTCGGGCGAGGTGCGATAGTATTGCGGTTTCTCGCAGTCAATCCAGAATAACTGCCCTGGTTTTACCGAATATACGGTGCCTTCATATTCGAGAATTCCTTCGCCCGAAATGCAGTATTTGATCAGGTAGGAAGGAAGGTTTGCGCGGCGGGTAAAATAGTTTCGGCCCGCGATAAAGTCACCAAGTTCCTGCACATATGCAAGGTCGCTCTTGGCTGTTTGGCTGGGTGTCGCGGTGATCCAAATCGAGTGGTCATCCAGATCGAGCTGAAAGCTTAATGAAACTTGAGTCATGGTGTTCTCCTTGTCAAGATACCGTAATCTTACGCCAACTCAGGGAAGTGACAATGTTTCAGAGAACGGATATTCTAGTGTTAATAGATCATTTACTATCTATGTTCAAAGAAGTACAAGTATCGCTTTGCCGACCGGCAACATAAAAATCATCTACACCATCATACCAATATTCTGCAATCTAATACAAGTGGGTGATACAATGGAACGTTTCACGTGGAAAGCATTTATTCTTCCCGGCATGCTGGATGAGTATAGTAAACGGCATGACGAAATCTGGCCGGAAATGACGCAGGTGCTGAACGAGGCTGGAATTCGAAACTATACCATCTGGACGACCGGCGAGGAACTCTTTGGATACTATGAATGCGACAGTGTCGAATTTGCGGCAAAGGTTCAGCGGGAGAGCGAGGTAGTTGCCCGCTGGAACGTCTATATGAAGGACGTTATGGTGATGGCGACGGACCCGGCAACCGGAGAACCGCAGATGCTGCGCCAGGTGTTTTTACACGGCTGAGCGGCAGGCTGCCAAAGGCGATTTCCCCAAAGATCTCGGAGGGCATGAAATGTCAGAAAACATTCTCGAACTTTGCAACATTACGAAGATTTTTCCGGGCGTCAAGGCTCTGGACGGCGTGAATTTTCAACTGAAAGCCGGCGAAATTCACGCGCTGATGGGCGAAAACGGCGCAGGAAAATCTACGTTTATTAAAGTGATTACCGGCGTGCACCATGCGGAAGAAGGAACGGTTTTCCTTGACGGCAAGAAGGTAGAGTTTAAAACCCCGCTGGATGCGCAGCGCGCAGGCATCGCCGCAATCTATCAGCACGTGACCAGCTATCCCCACCTGAGCGTGGCTGAAAATATTTTCATGGGTCATGAGGACGTCAAAGGCGGCATGATTCAGTGGAAAGAAATGCACAAGCGCGCGGATGCGCTTCTCAAACGCCTGAACGCGGAATTCTCCTCTGCGGCACTGATGAGCTCCCTCTCGGTTGCCCAGCAGTAGATGGTCGAGATCGCAAAAGCGCTCTCAATGGACGCGAGAATCATCATCATGGACGAGCCGACCGCGGCGCTGACCAGAGGCGAATCCGAGGAGCTGTATCGCATCAGCGAAAAGCTGCGCGACGACGGCAAATCGATCATCTTTATCTCCCACCGCCTTGAGGATATGTATCGCCTGGCGTCGCGCGTGACCGTATTCCGCGATGCCAACTATATCGGCACCTATGACGTGGCAAATATTACGCCGCCGGAGCTGATCAAGGCGATGGTCGGCCGCGAGATCAAAGAACTCTTTCCCAAGCCGGAGGTGGAGATCGGCGGGGAAGTGCTGCGCGTAGAGCATCTCAGCCGTGCGGGCTATTTCCGCGATGTTTCCTTCTCCGTCAACGCGGGCGAGATTGTCGGCTTTACGGGACTCGTCGGCGCAGGGCGCACCGAGGTCGTGCAAACGCTCTTCGGCATCGAGCGGTATGATTCCGGCAAGATTTTCTTTGAAGGAAAAGAAGTTCATATCCGTAAGCCGCAGGACGCGATGCGCCGCGGCATCGGCCTTCTGACCGAAGACCGACAGGAATGCGGATTGATTCTGGACTGGGGAATCGGCGCGAATATCACGCTTCCGGAACTCCGGAAATATGCAAAGCGCCATGTCACCAATGAAAAAGTGGAAAACGTGGCTGCCAAACAGCTCGCAGAGAGTGTCGATGTCAAAGCCGTTACGATCTTTGACAAGGCAAGCTCGCTTTCCGGCGGCAACCAGCAGAAGGTCGTCGTTGCAAAGGCGCTGGGCAGTGATCTGAAACTTTTGATCATGGACGAGCCGACCAAGGGCGTCGACGTCGGCGCGAAAGCCGCAATTTACGAAATCATGGGTGAACTGGCTAAACAGGGTCTTGCCATCATCATGATTTCTTCGGAAATGCCGGAAATTCTTGGAATGAGCGACCGCGTCTATGTCATGTGCGACGGCAGAGTGACCGGTGAGCTGGGCAGGGGAGTCGCTTCGCAGGAAGTCATCCTCGAGCTGGCGATGGCGAAACACAGCCATCACGCGGCCCATGCACAAGGAGAGTGAACATGCAAACCCGGATGAAGAGCCTATTCAAAAAACTGAGGAGTTCTCGTGAGCTGAGCCTGTTTCTGGTGCTTGCAATCCTTTGCATCGCGGTGCAGCTTCGAAACAATACATTCTTAACCTCGAAGACCATCAACGACATGCTCAAGAACTATTCCACGACGATCACACTCTCCCTTGGCATGATGAGCGTGCTGCTCATCGGCGGTATCGATATCTCGGTTGCCTCATCGCTTGCCTTCTCGGGCATGTGTGCGTCGCTGATGATGCGCGACGGCGTATATTCCTCCACGCTTGTGATGTTCCTCGTCAGCGTCGGCATTGGACTTCTTTGCGGCATGGTGGTAGGTCTGGTCATCACCAAGGGAAAGGTGCTTCCCATCATCGCAACGCTCGGCTTAACCAATATCTTCCGCGGCGCGACCTATATCGTTTCCGGCAGCCGTTGGGTATCGGCCTATCAGTTCCAGAGCGGATTTAAACAATTCGCACAGACGAACACACTGTCGCTCGGACTCGTCAACAACCTTGTGTTCATCACGATCGTCTGCTACGCAGTCTTCTTTGTCATCATGAAATGGACGAAATTCGGACGCAGAATCTATGCAGTCGGCTCCAATCCCGAGGCTGCATCCGTGAGCGGCATCAACATCAGCGCGATCAAGTTTGCCGTGTACAGCATAGCCGGTGCCTTTGCGGGCCTGACCGGAGCGATGTATACCGCGCTCTACGCCAGCGCGCAGAGCGACATGGGTATGGGCATGGAAATGGACGTTATCGCAGCCTGCGTCATCGGCGGCGTGAGCCTCAACGGCGGGCAGGGAAGCGTTGTCGGCGTGCTGCTTGGCGCGCTCACCATGGCGGTTATCGGCAAAGCACTCCCGCTTATCGGTGTCTCACAGTTCTGGCAGACTGCGATCAAAGGGCTGATCATACTGACCGCGATCATCATTAACGTGCTCACGCAGCGGATGATGCGGAAGAATGCCTTGAAAGAGAGGGAGATCTGAGTATGACTACCCAAGTGAAACGCAACATCGTCATCGAAAAAGAGAAATCGCTGAAATCCCTCTTCCTGCGCTGGGAGACGCTGCTGATCATCCTGTTTATCGTCGTAAACATCATGAACGCGAGCATCTCCAAGAATTATCTGAACGCCTCCAACCTGTTTACGGCGATCAGCACGTTCCTGGTCAAAGGATTCATCGCGTTTCCGATGGCATACATCCTCGTGCTGGGCGATATCGATCTCTCCGTTGGCTCCACGGTCGCTTTGAGCGCAACGCTGCTCGGCGTCTCCTATAATGCAGGTTTGCCGATGGGCGTTGCGGTCGTCATCGCGATCCTGTGCGGTACACTCTGCGGCCTGATCAACGGGATTATCCTGACAAAGTTTACCGAACTCGCCGCAATGATTGTTACCCTTGGCACCATGACGCTCTACCGCGGCATCGCGGAGATGATCCTCGGCTCGCAGAGCACAGGCGGCCTGCAGAATGTCACGTGGTTTTATAACCTGTATTACGCGCGAATCGCCGGGATCCCTTATATCTTTATCATCTTCTGCATTCTGGCGGTTGTGTTTGGGTTTGTGCTGCACAGAACCACCTTTGGTCGATATCTCTATGCAATCGGCAACAGCCGCGTGGTGGCGCATTATTCCGGCATTCCGGTGCAGACCATCCGCCTGATTTGCTTCACGCTCGTTGGCTTCGTCTGCGGCATCTCGGCAATCTATTATGCAAGTTGGATGGGCACCGTCCGCTTCGATATCGCAACCGGATATGAGCTGGAGGCCATCTCCATGGTCGTTCTCGGCGGCATTTCTACCGCGGGCGGCAAAGGAAACTTCCCCGGAACCGTGATTTCGATCTTCACCATCGGGCTCTTGAAATACGGTCTCGGCCTGATCAATGTCAACTCTCAGACCATCCTGATGATCATCGGCGCAATCCTGATTGTCGTCGTGACCATTCCGAATATCCGCACGCAGAAGAATGTGATGAAGGCCATAAAGCCGAGCGCAAAGAGCTGCTAAGCCGGATTTATCCGAAACATAACGTCACTTTTAGAACTGACCGGAACGACCTTGGCACCTGAAGACAAACGGAAACCGCATAGAAGAATCGCACCGGATCGCGGGGCTTGGGATTTTGTTCTCCAATATCAAAAAACGGCAGCAGAATCAACCCCTGTGATGCAATGCATGGTATGGCCGCCGTAAGGGCGTTCATATAAATCAAAATAAGGAAGGGAATCAAATCATGAGAAAACTGATTGCACTTGCTCTCTGTCTGTTCACCGTGTTTGCCCTGGTTGCCTGCGCGCAGCCCGCTGCCACCACGGACACCGCAGCTCCTGCGGCCGGCGATGCCTCGCAGACCTACGCCATCATCACGAAGTCTGCCGGCAACCCCTACAACGAGAGAGAAGCATCCGGCTTTGAAGAAGCAATCAAAGCGGCTGGCTACACCGCGATCATCAAGCATCCTGCTGAGATCACCGCGGAAGCACAGATCACCCTGATCAACGAGCTCGTCGCCCAGGGCGTCTCCGGCATCGCCGTTGCCGCCAACGACAAGGACGCGCTGGAAACCGCTCTGAAGGCCGCAATGGCCGCTGGCATCAAGGTTGTGTCGCTGGACTCCTCCGTGAATCCCGCGAGCCGCCTGACCCACATCAACCAGGCCGGTGTGCAGCAGGTTGCGCAGGCTCTGGCGGATGCCGTGCTTGATCTGACCAAGGGCGAGGGCGACTGGGCAATCCTGTCCGCGACCTCCACCGCTTCCAACCAGAATGCCTGGATCGAAGCTCAGAAAGAGATCATGAAGGGCGACAAATACAGCAAGCTGAACCTTGTTGAAGTTGCCTACGGCGATGACGAATATCAGAAGTCCGTCGACCAGACCCAGGCTCTGCTCCAGAACTACCCGAACCTGAAGGTCATCTGCGCGCCGACCACCGTCGGTATCGCCGCTGCCTCCAAGGTCATCACGGATGCCGGCCTGCAGGGCAAAGTCATCGTGACCGGCCTCGGTCTCCCGTCCGAAATGGCGGAGTTCATGGGTGAAGGCAATGTTGCCTGCCCGTACATGTTCCTCTGGAACCCCATCGATGTCGGCCGCGTTGCAGCCTACGCGCTGGTTGAAATGGTCAATGGCAAGCTGACCGGCGCTCTCGGCGAGAGCTTCACCGCTGCCAATGGCACCACCTACACCGTTACCGAAGCAGGCGACGGCGGCACGGAAATCATCATTGGGCCTCCGTTTGCCTTCACCGCCGAGAACATCGCGGAGTGGAAGACCGTCTATTAATCAAACCGATCTGCATGCGAAAAGGGGGCAGGCAATCTTGCCTGTCCCCTTGATCTATCCGGAAACAAATACACAATTTTCTCAGTTCACAAAGAATGATTTGCTCAGCGGAGCTTGTTCTGATCCGACGAATCATGTTACGAGAGGAAACGCAGCATATGAAACAGAAAGAAACCAAGCGGGCGCGCGTTGGACTATACAGCGCCGGTTTGCATGCATACTGGAACCAGTTTGCGGGCCTGCACGACCGCATCCTCGGCTACAATGCATTTATAGAAGATCGCGTCAATCAATGGGGCGAAGTATTCAACTTTGGGCTTGTCGATTCGGAGACGGCGGCCAGAGAAGCGGGAGAATTTTTCAACGCGCATAATGTAGACATCATCCTCGCGCACTCGGGAACGTATTTTACAAGCTCCTGCGTGCTGCCGCTGCATCAGATTTGTAAAGCTCCGACGGTGATGCTCAATCTGCAGCCTGCGGCGCAGATGGCATATGCGACAACAAACACGGGCGAGTGGCTTGCACATTGCGTCGGATGTCCGATACCCGAAGCGGTCAACGCGTTTGAACGCGCAGGCATTTCGCTTTCAATCATCAACGGACTGCTGGGGCTGAGTGAAACGCCGGCCATCAGCGCGACCGACGAAGTGACCGCGCACCTGCCGCAGGCAAAGAAAGCCTGGAGCGAAATTGAGCAGTGGGTGAAGGCAGCGGGCGTGAAGCGCACGATGCAGCACGCAAGATTCGGTTTCCTCGGCAACAACTACTCCGGCATGCTGGACATGTACAGCGACTTCACGATGCTGCAAAGCCAGCTGGGGCTCCATGTGGAGCTGCTGGAAATGTGCGACCTGGATCGCAACCTCGAAGCCGTGACGCCGCAGGATGTCGCAGAGAAGCGCAGGGAGATCGAAACCTTCTTCGAGATTTCCGGCGATTCCCCGTCCGACCCGCGGGTCAAGGCGCCGACCGAGGAACAGCTCAACTGGTCGGCAACCGTCGCCGCCGCGCAGGAGCGCATGGTGGAGGCGTATGATCTGGATGCGCTGAGCTATTATTATCACGGCAGTAACGAAAACCACTACGAGCAAGTGCAGTCCGGCTTCATCGTCGGCCATTCGCTCTTGACCGCAAAGGGCGTTCCCTGCGCGGGAGAAGGCGATATCAAGACCGATGTTGCGATGAAGATCTGCGATATTCTCGGCAAAGGCGGCAGTTTCTGCGAGATCGTCGCGATGGATTATGTCCACAACACCATGCTGCTGGGTCACGACGGGCCGTTCCATATCTCGATTTCGGACGGCAAACCCATGCTGCGGGGATTGGGCGTCTATCACGGGAAAAAGGGCTCCGGCATCTCTGTGGAAGCAAATGTAATCAGCGGGCCGATCACGATGCTCGGCGTCACGCAGCTGCGAAACGGCAATCTGCGGTTCATCGTTAGCGAAGGAATCGCGAAAAAATTTGAGATTCTGACCATTGGAAACACGCAGACGCATGTAGACTTTGGTGTGGATCTGGATACATATATGGACGCATGGTTCAAGGCGGCGCCGACGCATCATTGCGCCATGAGCGTCGGGCATAACGCAGCGCTGTTTGAAAAGGTTGCGGTTCTGATGGGCATTGAATGTGTCCGCGTGAATCCGTAACGCATTTTTCGCGCCAAACAAAAAAACCACCCGACGGGTGGTTTTTTTGTTTGAATAAACCCTCGCGAAGTGAGACAAACGCGAGATTGCTGGAGGGTGGGTTCAGCTGGGTGCAACAAGGAAGATGTTCGATTTCGCAGTTCTTTTCTCTTTTTAAGTAGACTGTTTTTAGTTGGCGCAGGTCGAAAAGAAAGAAAGACGCATAGTCTCATTCCGAATCATTTGCGCAGTTGTAATACGCCGGGACCGGGATCAATCAACCGGAACAAAATGTCAACAGCATTGCATCGTGCAAGAAACCCGCCGTATAATCACTGAAACATTGACCGGTTGATGCAACAACAATGTACTGTCTATGATTCACAAGACCAAATTGAACAACCCCGTACCTGGAAGGGAAGTTCACCCAATATTGCACGTTTCATCCTGCAATCCGCAGACTGGTTCTGGTCATTCACACAGAGATTCGTAAATTTTCCGGATATCTTCTGCGTAGAGTTTTACATAGTTCCCAAAGATCAGCTCGCCCGGGCAACAGAGTTTTGCGTGCTCCACAAGCTGCGCAATATCTTCCCGGCGCACGCCAAGATCATTGAGTGTTCGCGGCATACCAAGCATGTCAAGAAAACTTCTGAACCGGTCAATTCCTTCCAGTGCGGTGGCCTTCGGATTGGCAAAGTTCATGTCGCAACCCCAAACTCTGACCGCAAACTGTGCCGAACGCAGCACATCGTGATCAATCACATATCTCATCCATGCAGGGGCTACAACTGCCAGCCCTGCTCCATGCGCGCTGTCATTGAATGCGCCCAATTCCTGCTGGAGGCCGTGGCTGGCCCAATCGTTGATTCTGCCTACGCCGCAGATGTTATTGTGTGCAACCATCCCGGCCCACATAATATTGGCGCGCGCCTGATAATCCGAGAGATTTTTCATGACCTTCGGTGCTTCCTCGACGATTGCTTTCATAACGCCTTCGCACAGTCGATCGGTCGTTTCGACATCTTTTACGTTGGTGAAATATCGTTCAACGACGTGCATAAACATATCGGTAATACCGCATGCGGTTTGGTATGCGCCTAAGGTCATGGTGTATTCCGGATTCAGTATGGAGAACTTCGGGCGCAACGCTTCGCCGTGAGCGCCGAACTTCAGCATGCCTTCATCCCGCGTGATGACGGAATTCTCCGATCCTTCACTTCCTGCCGCCGCAATGGTGAGAACGGTACCGACCGGAAGCGCTTTTTCAACATTTTTCCTGTGCGGAAAATAATCCCAGAAGTCACCCTCGTATACAACGCCTGCAGCGATCGCTTTTGCAGAATCGATCACGCTGCCGCCGCCAATTGCGAGGATAAAATCGACGTTTTCTGCCCGGCACAGCTCAATTCCTTGATAAACCAGACTGCTTCTGGGGTTTGGCTGTACGCCGCCGAGCTCAACATAAGCAAGGCCGCTCTCACTGAGCGACTTGACCGCCGCATCGTAGACGCCGTTCTGTTTGACGGAACCGGAGCCATAGTGCAGCAAAACCTTTGTCCCGCCGAATTTTCGAACCAGGCTTCCGATTTTCTCCTGGCTTCCTTTTCCGAACGCGAAATAAGTAGGAGCGAAAAACGTAAAGTTATCCATATGCAGTTCCTTCCTGTCAAGTTGAAAAAAAAGATGTGAAACAGTACTTTTAGTTTGCACAAATATCGATCAATGTCAATCCATAATTTCTGAGAAATTCGTTCGTTTGAAGAAACATTTTTCGAGCGGAGCCTTTTTGCTCAAGGGGGCAGTTGAGTTCGAACGAGAAAATGCATGAGGTTGAGGCGGTATTCGCCGGAGGCTATGAGGAAGGAGAACACGAGACCGGACGATCAGATATACGCGCGATTCTTTTGCAAAACAGGGTCTGAATGGTGCTGGAAAACTTCAGGATTAATGGTATAATCGTTTATAAGAATGGTTACGAGAAGCAGGTGGATTAGTGGCTGAAACAATTCGCAACAATGAATATGTGAAAGTCGCATACTATTACTATAAAGTCGGCATGACGCAGGACGAGATCGCGAAAAAAATGGTGATGTCGCGGCAGCGTGTGAACCGAATCATTAAGCGCTGTCTGGAGACCGGCATCGTCACCATCACCATTCGTGAAAACTTCAATAACCATGTCGAGCTCGAGGCACAGCTGGAAGAGCGAACAGGCTTAAACGAGGTGTGCATCTCCAGCAGCGACATGAAGGAACTCAACGATTCCCTCGGTGCGGCTGCCTCCGCCTATCTGGAGCGCATCCTGAAGGACAACGACATCATCGGCTTTTCGCGCGGGCGCGCGCTGTCCCATCTGGTCAGCAACCTCCTGCCGACCGCCCGGAAGAACCTGACCGTCACGCAGCTGGTGGGCGGCTTGAATGCGGAGGAGACAAGCACAAACTCCGACAATATCGTCCGCGACAGCGCGCAGATTCTGCAGGCAAAACCCTGCTTCATGTATGCGCCGATCATCGTGGAAAACAAGGAGCTGCGCGACTCCATGCTGAGCCAGAGCTTCTTTTCGCAGGTGTATGACACGATGAAAAAATGCACGGTTGCGGTGGTCGGCGTCGGTAACTTCACCAATCAGACCGGGCTTGTTCCCAAGAGCTTTATGTTTGAAGAGGAGTATCAGGAGCTCAAGCGGAGCAACGCCATCGGCGAAATCTGCACGCATTATTTCAACGCAGAAGGCGCAATCGTCAAGAGCGGCATCAACGAAAGGGTGTTCGCAATCGATTATGACAGCTACATGAAGATTCCGGTTCGCGTCGGCATCGCGGGAGGAAGCGAAAAGACGCAGGCGATCATCGGCGCGATCAAAGGCAAGCTGATCAATGTGCTGGTCACCGATCTGGAAACGGCGAACCAGCTGCAGCAGGCATTCTAACGGGCACATAGAGCGCGAGGCAAACGGGCTAAAGCCTGCCGATATACGATATTTGATATAAAAATATGGCTTCCACATGAGACAGCTTCGATCAGAGGCTGTCTTTTTTATGCCCGGACAGTCAATATTTACATGCTTTTTGTGTATTCTGTTGTATTCCGCGGTTTCCGGAAAAGAAATGCGAAAAATGTCCGGAATTGCTATTTACAGAATAAACGGAATGTGATAAATTCAATGCGAAGGTTACAAAAGAACAATGAGTGAGCAAATGTAATGCCTGTGACAGCCTGACGCATCACGAGCGAATGGAAAGAAAGCACGGAGGAATGAAACATGCCAAACAAAACACACCGCATCAATCATCTTTTCAGAGAAGATAAAAAGACGTTCATCATGGCGATGGATCACGGCAACGGATTCAACGTTCTGCCCGCGATGAAATATCCCGGCAAAATCATCAGTGAAGTGGCGCGCGCCGGTGCGGATGCGTTTCTGGCAACGGTGGGCCTCGCAGATAAATTCGCAGATTCCTTCCACGGAAAAGGCATCATCCTTCGGCTGGACGGCTCCTGTTCGTTCATCGGCTCCAAAGATAAGCCTCTGCAGACGGTGGTCGGCATCGAAGATGCCCTTCGCCTTGGCGCGGATGCGGTGATCAGTATGGGGTTCCCCGGCTCCAAGTGGGAAGACCAGATTCTGGAGAATCTCTCCCGCAACATCATGGATTGCAACAAATGGAACCTGCCGCTGGTCGCCGAGATGCTGCCGCGCGGGTTTGAGGGCGGCGAGGATTCCCGCACGCCGGAGAATATCACCTTTGCCTGCCGCATGGGTGCGGAGATGGGCGCGGATGTTATCAAGACCGAGTACACGGGTTCACCGGAGAGCTTCCATGAGCTGTGCGAGAGCGTCTATGTTCCCGTCGTCATCCTCGGCGGCAGCAAGAAGGTCTCGGAAGAAAAGTTGCTGACAGAGATCAAGGAAGCCCTCGCGGCAGGCGGTGCCGGCATCGCGATGGGCCGCAACATCTGGGGACACGAGAACCCGGCGCGTTATGCGAGCGCGATTGCGAAGATCATCCATGAGGATTGCAGCGTGGAATCCGCGCTGAAAGAGCTGAACAAGAAGTTTTAAGAGCTGCGATTTACAATTCGCGGACAAAACCAGAGAAAGAATAGTTGAGGAGCATGCATATGCAGGATACATATAAAGTCGCGGTTCTTACGGGCGAACGCAAGGTCGAAATCGTTGAAAAAGAGCTCAAGCAGCCCACGGGAAACCAGGTTCTGATCAAGGTCAGCTACTGTGCAATCTGCACGCTGGAGCAGCGCATCTATTCCGGCATCATGAAGCGCTACCCCTTCGCTGGCGGACACGAAGCAGCCGGAACGGTCGCAGCGGTCGGCGAAAAGGTAAAGAGCGTCAAGGTGGGCGACAAGGTATCCGTGCGCATGCTGACCGCCTGCGGAGAGTGCTACTACTGCCGCAGCGGGCGGGAAAACCAGTGCGTGATCTCGTTCAAGGCGGACATCCACGAGGGCATCGGCGGCCCGGGCGGCTTTGCGGAGTATATGATGCTTGATGCGAAGGCTGTCTACAAAATGGAGGAATCTGTCGATCTGCGCTATGCCGCGCTGACGGAACCGCTCGCCTGCTGCGTGCACAGCGTCAACAACGCCGGAATCGAATTCGGCAACGACGTGGTCGTGATCGGCGGCGGCATCATGGGCGACTTCCACATTCAGCTCGCCAAGCGCAAAGGCGCGCGCGTGATCGTCTGCGAAGTCGATCCGGAGCGGCTCAAGATTGCCAAAGCGGTCGGCGCGGATATCCTGATCAACTCCAAAGAGACCAACGCGATTGAGAAGGTCAAAGAGATCACGGAAGGCAGAGGCGCGGACGTCGTGTTTTGCACCGCAGCCCTGCCGCAGCTGGCGGACGACAGCATTCACATGGCCGGAAAGAACGGCCGCGTCGTGATGTATTCCTCCTTCCCGGCCAACAAGCCGGTTGAGCTGGATGTCAACAGCGTACACTCCACCGAGATCAACATCACCGGCGCCGTGAACCAGAATACGAGCGATTTCCTCGCGGCAGCGCGTATGCTGAGCTTCGGCATCATCGATCCTTCCCACTACATCTCCGAAGTCGTTCCGCTGGACAAGATCGACTACGCGTTTACCCGCGCGATCGATCCGGAAACCTTCCGCGTGCTGGTGGAGCTGTAACGGATACTCTATCCTAAACATCGTTTTGAATTGATGTAAATAAATCAACTGTCGATACTCCTACTTACCGGGCGGGAAGAGTGCGCAAGCACTCTTCCGCAGCCTAAACCAGATCGATTTACACGTCTATTGTTTCATCCATAAAGCTACTTCGCTCATTTTTAAATCAGAAAAGCAATCCTTCCTAATAATATGTAACGACCCCAAACGACGACTTCAAGATAATGAAATCACTCAATGACAAAATGTTCATGAGAACTTCGTTTTAATGGTTGTTTTTCGTTTCAGTGCATTGGATTTTATTTGCCGTATTCTCGATTGGACCAGTTTGAATTAGGGCGCAGGTCAAGCTGCGAAACTCCACCGTGTGCGCGCGAAGTGCGCACACACCAATCATCCGAATTAGGGCGCAGGCCAAGCTGCGCCATAAGATAAGGCACACAAAAAAATACGAGAAAGCAGGGGGTTTGAAATGTCAAACGAAAAGGGAAAACTCGGATTACTTGACAGCACGACCA
>DATMYE010000033.1:0-51539 GCA_035561095.1 Clostridia bacterium
ACACAAGTGAGCCCTGATTTCCTTACTAAGAGTTTGAATGATATTCAGATTACAGATAAACAAAGCACATTTCTATTTTCAGATTCTGACTATTTCTTTCAACGGATAATCGACGAGACAAAGAATATTGAAAATAGCGGTGAAATACGGCTAAATCTGTTGTGCTTATATAATAGGGTTGTTTCTTTAAAAAAAGAATTACGACTCGATACTGCGATGAATACTACAGTGTTTCACTATTCTTGCGTGGATTCGATAACGCATTTATGCAAGTTCAGAAATGGAGAAGTATCTAGATTTCATTTGAGCAACGTAGCATACATGAATGATCCTGCTGAAGGTGATGTTTTCACTGATATGCTCGATATGCTTTGCAAAGATTTAAAAGTTTCAGAACTTATGGGAGAACTATACGGCAGCCAAAATACAACTTATAGAAGAACTTACTTGTCAAGCTTCTCTCTCAGAAGTGATTTTTTACCAATGTGGGTTCAATATGCTAATAATGGCCACGGGTGTTGTTACGCAATTTCTGCCTCCCTATTCGGACGTAAAGACAGATCGATTGAAAAGCAAGCAATTAAAGCTAGAAACCCAGAATTTGGAAAAGAATCATATCGTCCTGTTTTGCATCGTGTTTTTTATTACAATTACAGTGATACGAACACCGAAGATAAACGAATTTTTGAAATATGTGAAAGGATAGCAAAACTATTAATCTCTTTGAAGCAATATTTCACAATCAAGAACATTAGTTCAATTATCACAGGAATGCTTGATGAAGTAAGATACCTTTTCAAAAGTGCAGATTACAAAACTGAGGAAGAGGTTAGGGTAATTGAAACGGATTATGAAGACTCCTCAAAACTAAAGAGCACAATTAACCCAAAGGATGTACCACCTCACCTATATCTTGAGTTGAGTTTTGATTTAAGGTTTAAAGAGGTTATGTTTGGACCGAAAGTTAATAATATCAAAGAATGGGCTGCCTATTTAGGGAATTGTACTAATGTGGAGAGAATTTCGCATTCAAGCATTAAATTCCAGTAACCCAACCCCACTCCACGACCCGTAGACCCCACACCCACCCAACCTGATGTATAATACCCTTGTCGGCGCACTCCCGCGAAAAATCCCCGCGCCGGACACGGAGAGAACCCCATGAACCCACAAAACAAAAAAGACCTCATCGCGGCCTACAAACAGCGCACGCAGATCGGCGGCATCTATGCCGTCACCAACACGCAAACGGGCAAGGCCCTCGTGCTGGCCTCTGCCGATATCGGCGGCATCCGCAAGCGCTATGAATTCTCCGCAATGATGGGCGGCTGCTTCCACCCAAAGCTCCAGCAGGACGCAAACCGCTTCGGCAGCGCGTCGTTCTCGTTCTCCGTGCTGGAGGAGCTGGAGAAAAAGAGCACCCAGACCGACCGCGAGTTTGCGGACGATCTGGACGTGCTGCTCTCCCTGTGGCTGGAGAAGTACGACCCGGAAAAACGGTATTGATCTTATGAAGATGCGCGGCTTTCGTGCGTCTTTTTCGTTTGCGGGGAAAGAGAATTTTTCGCGGCATGCCGTGAGCGATCTTTCTTTTTCGCTCAGAACGTGCTAGCATGGTGCGCAGCGGTGTATCCGCAAAAGGAGCGAATCATGGATCAACCCATCCAAATCAAGCGAAACGCGCTGGACGTCATTGAAACCATCGTCAGCCTCAGCTGCCTCGTCGGCGTGGCGGCGTATCTGTTTTTCGCGTGGCGGACGATACCGGATCAGGTTCCGACGCACTTCAACGCCGCGGGCGAGATCGACAGCATGGGCGGCAAACGCTCGCTGCTGCTGGTTCCCATCGTGAGTTGGCTTCTCTACGGGCTGATGACGCTTGTGGAGCGCTTCCCGCAGGTCTGGAATACGGGAGTGTTCATCACCGAAAACAACCGCGACGCGGTCTACCGCCTCTTAAAGAACATGATGGCGATGGTCAAGATGTTCGTCATGATCCTGTTCGCGAGCCTGACGCTGATCTCCGCGCAAAGCCGGAATCTTCCGATTTGGTATGTGCTTGCGTTTCTCGCGATCATGTTCAGCACGATTGCGTATTTCATGGCGCGGCTGCTGCGGCTGAAAGACAAATCGATCGACGAATGATCTTAATAAGGAAAGCAGGGCGTGTCCGAACGGGATGCGCCTTTTTGATTGCCCCGGCGGGTGCAGCCGCGCAGATCAAAAGCGTTGACGCGCATGCTCGCATAATAATACAATACTATTTATGAAACCCCGCATCGCAAGCGGCGTTTACCCAGCCACTACACATAAAACGGAGCGAAAACGCGACCGCGCATAAGGAGAAACCGGATGAGCCAATTAACCGATATCGAAATCGCACAGTCTTCGCCCATGCTGCCGATCCACGAGATCGCAAGCGCACTCGGGATTGACGAACGTTACGTCGAGCAATACGGCAAAAGCAAGGCGAAGATCGACTATAATCTGCTCCGCGACCTCGCGGACAAACCCGACGGCAAGCTGATTCTCGTAACCGCGATCTCGCCGACGCCCGCGGGCGAGGGCAAGACCACCACCACGGTCGGCCTTGCGGACGGACTGCGCAAGATCGGCAAGCGCGCGGTGGTTGCCCTGCGGGAGCCGTCGCTTGGGCCCGTGTTCGGCATGAAGGGCGGAGCCGCCGGCGGCGGACGCGCGCAGGTCGTGCCAATGGAGGACATCAACCTCCACTTTACCGGAGATTTTCACGCCATCGGTGCGGCCAACAACCTTCTCGCAGCGATGCTCGATAACCACATCTATCAGGGCAATGCGCTGGGTATCGACCCGCGCAGGATCACCTGGAAACGCTGCGTCGATATGAACGATCGACAGCTTCGCTTCCTCGTGGACGGCCTCGGCGGCAGGGTCAACGGCACCCCGCGCGAGGACGGCTACGATATCACAGTCGCGAGCGAGGTCATGGCGGTGCTGTGCCTTGCCTCCGACATCACCGACCTCAAGGCGCGCCTCGGCCGGATCATCGTGGGCTACACCTACGACGAAAAGCCGATCACGGCGGGCGACCTGAAGGCGGCGGGTGCAATGGCGGCGCTCTTAAAGGACGCGCTCAAGCCCAATCTCGTGCAGACGCTGGAGCATACGCCCGCGTTTGTGCACGGAGGCCCGTTTGCCAATATCGCGCACGGCTGCAACTCGCTGACTGCGACGCGCCTTGCTCTCAAGCTCGGCGACTACGCGGTGACCGAGGCGGGCTTCGGCGCGGATCTCGGCGCGGAGAAGTTCATCGACATCAAGTGCCGCATGTCGGGCCTCAAACCCGCTGCGGTGGTCGTGGTCGCGACCGTGCGCGCGCTCAAGCACCACGGCGGCTCGCCAAAGGATCAGCTCACGACGGAAAACCTCGACGCGCTGGAGAAGGGACTACCGAATCTGTTGCAGCACGTGGAGAATATCCAGACCGTGTTCGGCTTGCCCTGCGTAGTTGCGATCAACGCGTTCCCGACGGATACGACCGCCGAACTCGCGTTGGTCGAAGAGAAGTGCCGCGCGCTGAACGTGCCTGTCGCCCTCTCGGAAGTCTGGGCGAAGGGCGGAGAAGGCGGCGTCGCGCTCGCGGAGGCGGTCTGCCGCATCGCGGAGGGTGAAAACCACTTTTCGCAGAGCTATGAACTGGACTTGACCATCGAGCAGAAGATCGAGACCATCGTCAAGCGCATCTATCGCGGCGAGGGCGTGTCCTTCAGCCCAGAGGCAAAGAAGCAGGCAAAGCAGCTCACCGACCTCGGCTTTGGCAGCCTGCCTGTTTGCATGGCGAAGACGCAGTATTCGTTCTCCGATAACGCGACCCTGCTCGGTGCGCCGAGGGGCTTCGTGCTCAACGTGCGCCAGCTCAAAGTCAGCGCGGGCGCGGGATTCATCGTCGCGCTCACGGGCGACATCATGACCATGCCGGGCTTGCCGAAGCTGCCCGCGGCGGAACGCATCGACGTGGACGAATCCGGCAAGATCAGCGGACTGTTTTAAGCAATAGAAGCGGAGGAACTCGCATGGCGAAGCTGCTCAAGGGTGCGGAGGTCGTCTCCGCGCTGAACGACAAGATCAAATCAGACGTCGCGGCGCTGCAATTGCGCGGGGTCACACCCACGCTCGCGATTCTGCGCGTGGGCGAAAAGCCGGACGACCTCGCTTACGAACGGGGCGCGATCAAGCGCGCGGAGACGGTCGGCGTCGCGGTCAAGCAGATCGTGCTGCCGGAGACGGTGTCTCAGGAAGAACTGCTTGCCGAGATCGCGAAGATCAATCAGGATGATACCATCCACGGCTGCCTGATGCTGCGCCCGCTGCCGAAGCACATCGACGACCAGCGCGCGCGGGAAGCGCTACTGCCGGAGAAGGACATCGACGGCATCACGGACGGCTCGCTCGCGGGCGTGTTTACGGGCACAAAGCGCGGTTTTCCGCCGTGCACGGCGCAGGCCTGCATGGAGATACTGGACTATTACGGCATCGATCCCGCGGGCAAAACCGCGGTCGTGATCGGAAGATCGCTTGTGATCGGCAAACCTGTCGCGATGATGCTGCTGCAAAAGCACGCGACCGTGACCATCTGCCACACGAGGACGAAGGATATGCCGTCTGTGACCCGGCGCGCGGAGATTTTGATCGTCGCAGCCGGCCGTGAGGGGGTCGTCGGCGCGGAGTATGTCTCCGCGGGACAGACCGTGCTCGACGTCGGCATCAACTTTAACGCCGAGGGCAAGATGGTCGGCGACGCGGACTTTGCCGCCGTAGAGCCGATCGTGAGCGCGATTACGCCCGTGCCCGGTGGCGTTGGAACCGTTACCACATCCGTGCTCATGGCGCACGTAGTGGAGGCGGCAAAGCGTTCGCTCGAACGCGCATAACATCAGGATAGATCGGGGGTATATCTTGAAGCAGAGCAGAAAACTGAGTTTCTTATTCACAGTAATCGTCTACGCGCTGGCGCTTGCCGTCGGCATGTATGTGTTTGACCGCGCGCGCGGGAGCATCTATTTCCGCGTGTTCGCGGCGGACGTCGCTGCGACGGTGTTTCTGTATTTGATCAGCTTGCCGCTGGACAACGCTTCGGTGTACGATCCCTACTGGTCGGTGGCGCCCATCGTGATTTTGCCAATATTCGTTTCGGCGTTTGGCGTGTGGAACGCGGGCACGATTGCGCTCGTCGGCTGCGTGCTGTATTGGGGCATCCGCCTGACCGCAAACTGGGCATATACCTTCCATGGCTACAACCATCAGGACTGGCGCTACAGCATGCTCCGCGAGAAGGCGGGCACACTGTATCCCGTCGTGAGCCTGTTCGGCATCATGCTCTTTCCTTCGCTGGTGGTCTATCTTTGCCTCCTGCCCGCGCTGCACTATGTGCAAGTTGGCGGGGTCAACTGGATCACGATTCTGGGTTTTGCGCTGTGTTTGAGCGCGGCGACGCTACAGCTCGTCGCGGATATCCAGTTGCATCGTTTTCAGCTCCGCGCGGCAAATCGTGGCCAGATCATCCGCAGCGGCGTCTGGCGGCACGCGCGGCACCCGAATTATCTCGGTGAAATCCTGATGTGGTGGGGTGTGTATGCGGTGCTGGTCTCCGTTCAGCCTAAACTCTGGTTCCTCGGTTTCGGCGCGCTTGTCAACACCCTGATGTTCCTCTTTATCAGCATCCCGATGGCGGAAACCCGCATGGCAGGATACAAGGAAGGCTTTGACCGCTACGTGCAGGAGACGAACCGGCTGCTGCCGATTGCGATCAAGCGACACAGCTGAATCACTGACAAGGGAGGAAGCGTATGACAAAACGATCTTTCAACGACAAACTGCACGATCGTGCAGATATGCCGAAGATTTCAATTCTGGAAGAACCGAAAGCGATTGCGCAAAACGGCGGAACAAAGCTCTTGATTGCACCGCCGATCGCGTATGACGAACTGATGCGCAAGGTTCCCGCGGGAAAACTGATCACCAGCGATCGAATTCGCGCCCATCTGGCAACCAGTTTTGGCGCGGACAATACCTGCCCGCTGACTGCGGGTATCTTTATCAACATTGTCGCGAAGGCTTCGCTGGAACGGGAGACGGATGAAACGCCCTTCTGGCGCACCCTCAAGAAGGATGGCGAGCTCAATGAAAAATACCCCGAAGGCATTGAAGGACAGAAAAAACGACTGGAGATGGAAGGACATACTATCATCCAAAAGGGAAAGCGCTATTTCGTCAAGGACTATGAGAAAGATTTGATTACTTTATAAAAGAATATGGTTTTTTAATTTGCTCAGTAAAAAAACGGCCAAGTTCTAAGAACAAACCAAAATGTTAAGACCAACAAAAAACCGCCCAATCACTTGGGCGGTTTTCTGCGAGATAGGAACAACATGGGGGGCGACTCTGGGGGATGTAGGTTCAAAAAAGTTTAGTCTTTGACGACGTCGTAAGGCCAGTCCATGATGCCGCCGAAATCCACCACATTCGTGTAGCCGATGGCGATGAGCTTCTTCGCCGCCTGCGCGCTGCGGTTGCCGCTGCGGCAGTAGACGAGAATCTCCGCGTTGAGATCGGGCAGCAGCTTGGGCTGCTTGTCGGCGATGGTCTCGTTGGGCACGAGGATCGCGCCCTTGATGTGCCCCGCGTCAAACTCCTTCTGCGTGCGCACGTCGAGGATGATGATTGTATCTCCGCTGTCCATGCGCGCCTTGGCGTCCTTTGCGGAAATCTTGCGGTATTCCGCGGGCTTCGCGGTCGGGGTCGGTGCTGCCGCAGCCGCTGAGGCTGCGCAGGCGGACAGCGTAAAAAACGAAAACGCGATGGCAAAAAACGAAAAAATCTTCTTCATAAGGGTGTCTCCTTCGGCAATGTTCGGTTATGCGAGCGTAATGGCACCCATTGCACAATAGCGAACGCATTTGCCGCACTTGATGCACTTGTCCATGTCCGCTTTCGGCGCGCGGTAGCCGGTCTGCGAGAGCGCCTCCACGGGGCAAACTCGAACGGAAGGGCACGGATGGTTCTGGGGGCAACGGGCGGGGTTCACACGGATGATTGCGTTTTCGGAAACGGGTTTCTTCTCCGGCTCTCCGCCGAACAGCTGGCTCCAAATACTGTTACTCAAGCAAAATACCTCACAATGAACATTTTGTAACTTATTTTCTTAAGATTAAAGTATTTCGCCCGATCAATCCGTAACCAAGTCACGGAGCAAAATGCCAACGACGGATATTGCGCAGACGATCCCTGTTTGATAGGATATTTCTCGGGTGCGGTAGGATCGCAACTTGAGATTTGGGGGGACAAAAATGACAACACAGGAGTTCTGGAAGACGTTCTTAGAGACGACGGGGAGAGACCCGAACACAACGTATTTTGAGTGCTTTCATTTTACAAATGAGGAGCAACTTGCAAACGAGCTGCTTGCGCTTGTGCTTTCGGGAAAAAAGCGCGCGACGTCGAGCAGCAAGCTCTGTTATGCGGAGGGAGAAGGTCCCAAGCCCGGATATCTTTCCATCGTGACGGACTTTGCCGGAAACCCGCACTGCGTGATCGAGACGAAGGCCGTGCAAGTGATTCCGTTCAATGAGATGACTTATGAAATCTGCTCGCGCGAGGGCGAAGATGAGTGCCTCGAAACCTGGCAGGAAGGGCACAGGCACTTCTTCCTGATGGACTGTCAGGAGATGGGGTACGAGTTCACGGAAGATATGCCCGTGGTGTTCGAGGACTTCGAGGTCATCTACCGAATCTAGTGCAAACACAAAAAAAAACGGCACACGGAAAGTTTCCTGCGTGCCGTTTTGATGTGCGGGTTAGTTGGTTTGCTTGAGGCGCTTGTGCTCCCGCAGGAGCAGGCAGAGTTTGAGGACGCCCGTGATCAGCAGTAGTAAAATGCCAAGCACGATGGGAATCGCCTGATCGGGGATTGCCTGCAGCGCGTAGACCAGCGAGGCCTGCAGCAGCAGTGGGGATACGATGATGATCGAAAGCGGCAGAAGCAGGTCAAAAACGGCCATCAGCCCGATGCGCATGCCCCTCCGCCAATCGCCCTTGCGGACGCCCGCGAGGAAGCGCCGCGTGAACACAAGGCGCAGCAACGCAAACACGACAAACGCGCCGCCCGCGAGCATCGTAATCCACGCGTTGAGGCTCGGCGCAAGCGCACCCGCCTCCGGCATGGTGCGCCCGGCGAGCAGCAGCGTGATGCCTGCGGAGATGGTGGACGCGTCGACCACCGGCGTGTAATAATCACCCATCACGTTGGAGAGCACCACGACGCCATAGCGCGAACTCTGGCTGACGATGAAATCCGTTCGATAGTTCACCGTCGCGCCGCCGTGTCCATAGTAGCCGAGTTCGATGTCTGCGGGTTTCCAGTAGACGTCGTAAAACGGCTCTCCCGCGGCAAACGGACGCAGCGGGTCGGCCGGTCGTGCCAGTTCGTTGGCGGGTATGATCGATTGATCGCCATAATAGCCGTTGTTGAGATAGAGCAGCATGAATTTCGCCATATCGTTGGCGGACGAGATCAAAAACCCGTGCGCAAGGTTGCCGTCCGGAAACGGAATGTGCGTTTGCAGCGGCAATCCGAGCACATAGCGATGCCCCGCTGCGAGGCCGCCCGCCTGCGCCGCGGGCTCGTTGGTGTAGCTGTGTGTCATGCCGAGCGGAGTAAATATATTCTGCTGGATATAGTCCGCATATGGCATGCCGGAGACGGTTTCAATCACCTGCCCCAGCACAAGGTAGTTGAGGTTGGAGTATTCCTCACGTTGACCCACAGGGCGGTTGAGCGCAACGCGGGAAAGCATGCGCACCATTTCCTCCTGCGTATAGTGATCCCCAAGATACCGCCCGCCGCCGGACACGGTAGAAAAACCGCTCGTGTGGTTGACCAGATCGAGAATCGTGATTTGATCGGACTGTGCCTTGTCCGTCGTCCGGAACCACGGCAGATATGCGGTCACCTTTGCAGCATAGTCGAGCTTTCCCTCATTGACGAGCTGGCGCACAGCAAGCGCGGTGAACGCCTTGGAGATCGACCCCAGCACAAACGGTGTGTCTGCGGTGACCGCCTCGCCGCCGTCGCGCGCGAGACCGTAGCCCGCGCTGTAGACAACCTGATCGCCGCGTACGATCGCGAGCGAAAGCCCCGGTATATGCGCGCGCTGCATTTCGCGCGCAACATACGCGTCGATGCGGTCGCGGGTGTGCTGCGAGAGACTGTCTTCCTCCTCCGCGCGTGCGGAGAAGGGCGTCATCGCGAGACACAGAAGCAGACAGAGCAACAAGGCAAGCGTTTTCTTCATATTCCCCCCAGAACAGCAAACACAGATTGCGCCTTGAGTATACGGTCGCGGCAGATGCGCGTCAAGAAGTCAGCTTGTCGTCTCTTGCTTCGGAGAGGGGTGCCGGCAATTTCGGGCCTTGCGCATGTTGCAAGATTGCTTATTCGCGCCCATTCGCCTATACTAAAGGATATGATTTTTTCCGGAATATACGGGAGTTTGCGTTATGTTTCAGCTGATTTCGCTTGTTGCCATCTACGGCGTCCTGATGTTTATCTGGACGTTCGTCTATCTCAACCGCAGTCACGACAAGATCAACCAGTCGTTTCTGATCTTTCTGAGCAATATCCTCGTTTGGATGGTGCTCAACAATCTCAACGATTTCGGCGACGGCACGGTGGTCACGCTCGCGACGAAGACCGTCTACTGGCTGAGCATGATGTACCTTTCCATTACGTTCCTGCTGTTTGTCTACCGCCTGCTGAAGCGGAAGATCGACTGGCTGTTTTATGCGGCACTGGCGCTCAACACGCTGATGGTTGTGCTGCGCTATTGCTACCCGATCGACTACGCAGACCCGACCTTCTGGCGCATGGACGATCCGGTCGTGGCGCCGCTGATGGCGCTCTCCTTCAGCCTTCCTGCGATCTATGCGCTCTATCTCGTGCTCCGGCAGGTCATCTCCACAAAGGACAAGCGGCAGCGCGCGCAGCTCAACTACATCCTCTACGGCATCGGCCTTGCGCTGGTGATCAGTGTATTTTCCGAATATCTGCTGCCCGCCGTGTTCCATGTCGATGAGAAGCTGTATCTGATGCACTCCGCCATCGCGATTTTCGTCGTGGCGATCTTCGTCTCCATCATGCGCTATCGCCTCCTCAACCTTCGCTCGGACTATATCTACCGGAGCCTGTTTCTCAACGCGACGGAGGGCATCCTGATCGTCAGCCGCACCGGGCGCATCGTCAGTGTCAACCGCGCGGCAAGGGAGCTGCTGCAGGATGAGCATCTGGATGCGGGCGACCTCGTCTGCGCCTATCTGCCGGACTATCGCTTTGACACGGACTATGTCCAGCACGGGTTTGAGTACACGCGCGGTGGAGAGACGCGCTATCTCTCCATGACGCAATATCCCATCGACGAGCGGGAGCGCGACACAACGAAGCTGCTCGTGCTTTCGGATTTGACCATCGCGCGGGAACGGCAGGATCGCGAGAAGGAGGAGCTGCTGGAGAAGAGCACCATCGACCAGCTCACAGGGCTCTACAACAAGCACTATCTGCGCGAAAAGTATCTGGATAGCAACGCGAGCGCCGTGCGCACCGCGCTGCTGTTCATCGACGTGGACGACTTCAAGACCATCAACGATTCCTTTGGCCATCTGGTGGGCGACGAGGTGCTCCGCGAGCTCGCGGCCTGCATCAAAAACAACGTCCGCATCGCCAACGACGCGATTCGATTCGGCGGGGACGAGTTTGTCATCATCTTGGAAAATATATCTGTGGACGAAGCGTATCGCATTGCGGAGCGTGTGCGCTCCTGCGCGGGCGAGCTGTCGTTTACCGGAGGGGACACGGCGTTTCATATCACGCTCAGCATCGGCCTCATCGAAGGTGCGGCGCCGCTGGATGTTCTGCTGGAAAAAGCCGACCGCGCGATGTACGCCTCCAAGAACAAGGGCAAGAACAGGACGACGGTGTTCCGCGAGAGCGAGGCGGACGGCGCGTTTCATATGTCCTTGACCTGAGACGGAAGCATACGCCAAAAATAATATATAGAAAACATATTAAACCTATTGACAAAGTATTCTTAGAACCGTATAATCCTTTCAACGAAGTCGGAAAGGCGGGATTTGCGGATGAAGCAGATCAGTTGGGATAGACAATCACCCAGACATCGGGCGGGCTACACCGCCTTGGGCCGACTGGATCGAATGTGCTGTTGATGTTACTCTTGCAAACAAAGCACCCTTAGACCAAGCACCTGATTCGCAATCAGCGAACTTCATGCACCAAAACAGAAAGAATGGAAAGGAAAACAACAACAATGGCACAGGGATATAAATTCGAAACACTTCAGCTTCACGTAGGACAGGAACAACCCGACCCCGCGACCGACGCCCGCGCGGTGCCGATCTACGCGACGACCTCCTACGTCTTTAAAGATTCCGCACAGGCGGCGGGCCGCTTTGCCCTCACCGAAGGCGGAAATATCTATACGCGCATCATGAACCCGACGAACGATGTATTTGAGAAGCGCATTGCGGCGCTGGAAGGCGGAGCCGCCGCTCTGGCCACCGCGTCCGGCTCGGCTGCGATCACCTACGCAATTCTCAACATTGCGGGAGCGGGCGACCACATCGTCTCCTCCAAGACGCTCTACGGCGGCACCTATAACCTCTTTGCGCATACGCTGAAAGATCTCGGCATTGAGACCACGTTCATCGACGGAAGCGACCCGGAGAATTTCAGAAAAGAGATCAAAGCCAACACCAAGGCGTTGTTCCTGGAATCCCTTGGCAATCCGAATTCGGATGTACTCGATCTGGAAGCCATCTCCGCAATCGCGCATGAAAACGGCATTCCCGTGATCATCGACAGCACGTTTTCAACCCCGTACCTCTTCCGCCCGATCGAGCACGGCGCGGACATCGTCGTCCATTCGGCGACGAAGTTCCTCGGCGGCCACGGCACCGCGATCGCAGGCGTGATTGTGGACGGCGGCAAATTCGACTGGGCGCAGAACGACAAATTCCCGGGCTTGAGCAAGCCGAACGGCTCCTATCACGGTGCAGTGTTTACGGATGTTGCGGGTTCACTTGCGTATATCATCAAGCTTCGCACAACGCTCTTGCGCGATACGGGCGCTGCAATCTCGCCCTTCAACTCGTTCTTGATTCTGCAGGGTATCGAGACGCTGTCCCTCCGTGTCGAGCGGCATGTGTATAACGCGCTGAAGGTCGTCGAGTTCCTCGGCAAGCACCCGAAGGTCAAGCGCGTGAACCATCCTTCTCTCGCGACCGGCAGAGCAAAAGAGCTCTATGACAAATATTATCCCAACGGCGGCGCGTCGATCTTTACATTCGAGCTCGACGGCACACGCGAACAGGCGCAGAAGTTCACAGAATCTTTGGAGCTGTTCTCGCTGCTCGCGAACGTTGCGGACGTGAAGTCGCTGGTGATCCATCCCGCGTCCACTACACATTCGCAGCTGAGCCCGGAAGAGCTGCTGGACGCCGGCATTCAGCCGACGACCATCCGGCTTTCGATCGGCACCGAGCACATCGACGACATCCTCGCCGATCTCGCACAGGCCTTCGACCGCGTCTGAACTAGGCATGATACACAGAGCGCCCGCAAGGGCGCTCTTGTTCTACCGACATGCGACGATTCAAATGCGATATAATAGAAGCATGATCACCATTGAAAGCTCGGATTTCAACATCCGGAAAATCGCGGAGAGCGGACAGAGCTTCCGCCTGAATGTGAACACAGACGGCGGGTATACGCTCGTTGCGAAAGGGCGCGTGCTGCGCCTTTGGGACACGGCGGACGGTTGCCAGATCGACTGTACGCAGCGGGAGTTTGACGCCGTTTGGCAGGACTATTTTGACTTGGGTACCGACTATGCTGCAATCCGCGCGGGGGTCGATCCAGGCGACGCGTTTCTCGTGCGCGCGTGCGACTACGGCGCGGGCATCCGTATGCTCCGGCAGGAGCCCTGGGAGATGCTTATGAGCTTCATCATCTCGCAGCGCAAGAACATTCCTGCGATCAAGTTTTGCGTGGAGGCGCTCTGCTCGCGCTACGGCGAATCGATCGAGAGTAACGGGGAACGCTTCTTCGCGTTTCCCTCCGCGGAAAAGCTTGCGCAGCTCGACGAGACGCACTTTCTCGCCTGCTCGCTCGGCT
Organism: Clostridia bacterium; assembly: GCA_035561095.1. Taxonomy (GTDB): domain Bacteria; phylum Bacillota; class Clostridia; order Christensenellales; family CAG-138; genus UBA7703. The sequence continues at coordinate 13,220 of DATMYE010000033.1, forward strand.
ATCGCGCGAAGTATGTGCTCTCTGCGGCGCGGATGATCGCCTCCGGTGCGCTGGATCTTTCCGCAATCGCAACTTTGGACGACGCAAAGCTGTTTGATGCGCTTTTGACCGTATCCGGCGTGGGCGAGAAGGTCGCAAACTGCGTTATGCTCTTTGGCTACCACCGGCTCGACCGTTTCCCGCGCGATGTCTGGATCAACCGCATCGAGGCGCGCGAATACAGCGGCGCGTTCCCGACCGAACGATATCCCGACACCGCGGGCATCCTCCAGCAATACATCTTTTACTACGCTCGCAGCGCGGCGTATCAGGCAGCGCCTGAGACCTAACGATGGCGTGTGCTTGGGCGAGAGGCGCATCGCGCGCAATCCTGCGCCGGATTGTCGTTAAAAATCTAAAAAACCCTGCAAGAATGCTCGGTTTTCCGCGCCGGATGCCTTGACGCGCGGGAGCGTATTTGATACTGTTTGTGTATTGAACCGCGGTTTTGATGTGACCGTGATTCGATCTGACGCGGGATTCATGTGTTTGCATGTGCCGCGCCTGGCTGAAGAAGACCTGCCCCGAAGCAATTCGGGGCGGTCTTCTTTTTGGTCGGGAGAGACCATATTCCGGCGCAGGGCGGTTGGATGATTTGCCGCCCGATTGTGAAGCGGGAATGGACATTGTGAAGTGTGAAAAAAATTCCCGTGCGCGCCTGAAAACGGGACAACGCGTGTTGCGTTTGCAGGATTGCGTGCATAAAAATTCGATCTGCTTGTTGAACAGCTCGATTTGAGGGAAAAATATCGCAAAAATCGGCGTCGGTGCAATTTTTCACACTGAAAAATGCAAAAAAATCGTAAAAAAATAGGGATTTACTGTTCCAAATGCATATGTTATGATATAAAAGACCAAATTTGGTACATATCCGCTTCACAAATGTTTCACGAAAGGCAGACGTTATGGACGCAATTTTTCAAAACTTTTCCAATCTGACGTGGCAGCAGGTCGTCATGTGGGCCATTGGCGGCATTTTGATCTACCTCGCCATCAACAAAGATATGGAGCCCTCTCTGCTCCTGCCGATGGGCTTCGGCGCGATTCTCGTCAACATCCCCATGTCCGGCGCGATCACGCAGATCATCGACGGCGCGAAAGAGATCGGCGTGTTGAACGTCCTCTTCGACGGCGGTATCGCAAACGAGCTCTTCCCGCTGCTGCTGTTCATCGGCATCGGCGCGATGATCGACTTCGAGCCGCTGCTCACCAACCCGAAGCTCATGCTCTTCGGCGCGGCTGCGCAGTTCGGCATCTTCGCGACCCTGGTCGGCGCATCCCTCCTTGGCTTCCCGCTCAAGGACGCGGCTTCCATCGCCATCATCGGTGCGGCGGATGGTCCTACCTCCATCTTCGTTGCCAACTATCTGCATTCGAACTTCCTAGGGCCGATCATCATCGCGGCCTACTCCTACATGGCGCTGGTACCAATCGTCCAGCCGCCGATCATCAAGCTGCTAACCACCAAGCATGAGCGCAGAATCCGTATGGAATACAGCGGAAACAGTGTCTCGCAGTCGACCAAGATCCTCTTCCCGATCGTCGTCACCGTCATCGCCGGCATCTTCGCGCCCCGCTCGGTCGCGCTCGTCGGCTTCCTGATGTTCGGTAACCTCATCCGTGAGTGCGGCGTGCTCGGCAGTCTTTCCGACACCGCGCAGAAAGTGCTCGCGAACCTGATCACCCTCATGCTGGGCATCACCGTTGCCGCCAACATGCAGGCGGAATCCTTCCTCACGCTCAGAACCCTCATGATCCTCGCGCTCGGCCTCGTGGCGTTCATCTTTGACACCGCGGGCGGTGTGGTCTTCGGCAAGGTCATCAATCTCTTCACCAAGAAGAAAGTCAACCCGATGATCGGCGCGGCCGGCATCTCGGCGTTCCCGATGGCGTCCCGCGTGGTGCATAAGATGGGCCTCGCGGAAGACAAGACCAACCACCTGCTCATGCATGCGGCTGGCGCAAACGTTGCGGGTCAGATCGCGTCCGTCATCGCGGGCGGCGTGCTCTTGAGCCTCATTGTGAAATAAGGGAAAGGAGATACTGTCATGAATCTCGAAGCTGTTGCACCTCTCTCCGATACACTGGGTATCCTCGGCCTCGGCATGCTGGGCATCTTCATTGTCACGGCCGGCATCATCATTGCCATCACACTACTCAACCTCCTGGCTTCCCCCAAGAAAAAGGGCAAGCAGTCCTAAGCTTCGGAAGCGTTCCGGCGGTTGGCCGAAAGGCCGGCCGCCGACACTCATACGACCGCTGCAAGGCGGATTAGTTAAAGGGAGATAGTACTATGGAAAACCTCATTCTGTACGGGTCTATACTCGTCGCCCTTCTGGCGTTTGCGTTCGCCGTTTGGCTCTACCTCTGGGTCAAGCGTCAACCCTGCGAAAACCAGAAGATCCTCAAGGCCACCGGACTCATCCGCGCCGGCGCGCGTACCTTCCTTCGCAAGGAATACGCCGTCCTCGCAAGATTTGCCGCAGTTGCCGCCGTCCTCATCTTTGTGTTCCTTCCCAAGCCCATCTGGCAGGGCGGCATCCTCCACAACATCGAGATGCTCGTGGCTTACATCTTTGGTACCGGCTTCTCCGCAATCGCGGGCAAGATCGGCCTCGAAGTTGCCACCATCGCGAACGGCCGCAGCGCAGAAGCCGCGAAGAAGGGCATCGCTCCTTCCTTCATGGCGGGCTTCCGCGGCGGCGCCGTCATGGGTATGGCGGTTGTCGGCGCAAGCCTCTTGGGCGTAACGCTCGTCTACCTGCTCACCAAAGACGCGACCACCGTTCTCGGCTTCAGCTTCGGCGCGAGCTCCCTGGCTCTGTTCGCCAAAGCGGGCGGCGGTATCTTCACCAAGACTGCCGACATCAGCGCGGACCTTGTTGGTAAGGTCGAGCTGGGCATTCCGGAAGACGATCCCCGTAACCCGGCCGTCATCGCGGACAACGTCGGTGACAACGTCGGCGACGTCGCCGGCATGGGCGCGGACCTCTTCGACTCCAACGTTGCTTCCATGGCAGCGGCGCTCGTTATGGGCAGCGCGCTCGGCGCAAACAACGTCGACATGGTGTTCGTGTTCGCAGCACTCGGTCTTCTCGCCTCCATCATCGGCGTCATGACCGCGCGCATCGGCAAGCACGGCAACCCGACCAAGGCTCTCAACTCCAGCACCTATGTCACCACCGCGATCTACGCCGTGCTGACCGCCGGTGCGACCTACCTGCTCAACTACTCCTGGAGAATCTGGGGCGCCTGCATCGTCGGCCTCGCGGTTGGCGTGATCATCGGCCTCACCACGGACTACTTCACGGATGACTCCAAGAAGCCCGTCCACTTCGTTGCGCATGCCAGCCAGTCCGGCCCTGCGTTCACGATCCTCTCCGGTATCTCCTATGGTCTGCTGTCCGTCTTCCCGGCTATGATCGGCATCGGCGTTGCGGCAGTCACCGCGTACAAACTCTGCGAACCGCTCGGCGGCATTCAGTATGCTCTCTTCGGTATCTCCATGGCAGCCGTCGGCATGCTCTCTATCGTCGGCATGATCGTCAGCAACGACGCGTACGGCCCCATCGTGGACAACGCGCGCGGTCTTGCTGAAATGGGCGACCTCGGCGAAGAAGTCCTTGCCATTACCGACGAACTCGACTCCGCAGGCAACACCGTCAAGGCCGTCACCAAGGGCTTTGCGATCGCAGCTGCGGGTCTCACCGTCATCGCACTGCTCGGCGCGTTCATGAGCGAAGTCAACACCGCAGCTGCCGAACTCGGCGTCGCCGGCATCCAGAACTTCGACATCATGAACCCGATGGTATTCTTCGGCCTGCTCGTCGGCGCGGCGGTTCCCGCTGTGTTCTCGGCGATGCTCATGCTCGGCGTTGATCGCAACGCGCAGCGCATGGTCGCGGAAATCCACCGTCAGTTCAAGGAAATCGTCGGCCTCAAGGAAGGCAAAGAAGGCGTTGAGCCGGAATATGACAAGTGCATTGAGATCGCCACCGACGGCGCGCTCAAAGAGCTCGTTCCCGCCGGCCTCATGGCAATCGTCGCGACCTTCGTCGTTGGCTTCATCGGCGGCGTGCAGGCCATCGGCGGCTTCCTCTGCGGCAACATCGTCTCCGGTCTGCTGTTTGCTCTGTTCATGAGCAACTCCGGCGGTCTCTGGGACAACGGCAAGAAGTATGTTGAGAGCGGCCACGAAGGCGGCAAGGGCAGCGACGCGCACAAAGCGGCAGTCGTTGGCGATACCGTCGGCGATCCGTTCAAAGATACCGCAGGTCCGTCCATCAACACGCAGATCACGGTTGTGTCGCTCGTGGCATCTCTGATGAGCACGCTGTTCCTCACCCTGCATCTGTTCTAAGAAATCCTACCCTAACAATCGAGCGTAGCGTAGAGGCAACCCTGGCGGGTTGCCTCTTTTTTGTAAATGTTGATTCGCTGACTGCGTGAAAGCGAACTTGATCGGGGGTGTAAAGAAAGAACTAGTACTCCCAAAAATCGATAGGACACCCCTCTCGGGGCGTCCTTATTTCGGGATCATGCGGCAGGATCTTTGCATTTCCTGCGGTATAGAAATCTGTCACGTAAAGATGGATGATGTCGGCGCGTCCGCTTGCCGTATGCTCCCAACGATGTATATACTACCAGAGAATCGTGAACAAGGCATCAACAGCATGTTACGAATTTGAAACGGATTGTGACCTCGCAAGGCGCAGACAGGAACCGTTCTCAACTGCCGCATTTTTGATTCGATTCTGTTACAGGTCTGCACAAAAAAGCGCCGCTCCCATCCCGGAGACGGCGCTTTTGCTGCAGGTTGTGCGTTATCCCGCGTTTTCCGAGGGAACGTATTCAAAGCTGACGGACTTGCCGTCCGCGGTCATGCCCGTGATGGTGCTACCGGTGATGGCGTACCATTCCTTCGTGGCTTTGGGGAAGTCGGCTGCCTCGTTGCCGGAAAGCGCTGCGGGGCGGCTTGCATCGTTTGCGATGCTGAAGATGCCGTCCTGACCGCTGATGGCGATCTGATAGACCGTTCCAACACCATCTTCGGAGATGAAGTAGAACTGGCTGACGTAGCCGAACGATGTGCGGTATGCTTCAAAGAAATTGTTTTCAACACCGTCTGTGGAGCCGGTTGCGAGCAGCGATCTGCCCTTGTCATAGGTGCCGACCATCGTCTCCATCTTGTCGTCCGCATTCTTGTAGCTGATGGTGTATGTGTTGCCCTGCTCGTTGTAGGTGACGTCCTTTGCGCCCATCATCGCAAGCGCGGTTTGAACGGAGCCTTCACCGAGTCCGAAATACATCGCGGGCAGCAGATAGAGGTCGCTCATCGTGAGGCCGAGGAAACCAAAGGCGTTCATCGAAGTATCGGGGTTATTGCCGAGGCCGTCCATGAGCTTCGTCAGTACGGCGGACTTCGCTTCCATATACGCGCTGACGAATTCCGAAGCGGTGTCATTCTTTCCGCCGGTGGGCGCGTTTTGCTGTGCGTCGCTTTGCGCGGTGCTGTCGTTCGCGGCTGTGTCCGCGCTTTCGCCTGTGGTGACCGCGTTTGAGGCGGCCGCTTCTGCGGCGTCCTTCGCTTTGGCACATCCGGTCAGCACAAAGGCAAACATCAGCATGGCAAGTGCCAGAGAGACTATCTTTTTCATATCGAAATTCCTCCTTTTGTCGTGTTCAAAGAGATAGAAACAATCAGCCTTGCTGATTGCGCGCGATGACGCGCTTGTAAACCATAGATTGATTCTATCACTCGGACAAATGGTTGAACAGTATCGAAAAGCCCCGATTGTGACTTGCGCACAATGCGGGGCTTTGTTGCTTGGGATGATATTCGCGCTCTTACGGTTTCTGCGGCAGCTGATCTGCCAGTATCACGCCCGCGAGCAGCTGGCCGAGCATGGCGGCCTGCTCCAGATTGACCTTTGCGCCGCGGAGCTCTCCTCCGCTGATGGAGATGCCGGAAAGCTCGCTGTCCGAAAGATCGATTCCGGTGAACGCGGTTTGAAACAGCTCCGTCTTCGTAAGCTGGCAGCGCGAAAATACGGTCGAGGAGAGCGAGCAGCCGGAGAGCGACGCGCTCGTGAAATCGCAGCCCGTAAAGCGCACATGCCGGATCTTGCTGCCGGAAAGGTTTGCATAGCGCGCGACGCAATCCGTTAGCCCTGCGTCGAGCAGGAAGGATTCCGTAAGCGTCAGCCCGAGCAGCTTGCAGTCGGTCAGCTGCGTGCGCTGCATGGTGCCCTTTTGCATCTGCACGTTGGCTAGATCGCACTGCTCCAGCGCGCAGTCGATGAACGCCGCACGCGCAAGCGAGCAACCGGCGAGCTTGCAGCCCACGAAGCGGCAGCTGCGGAACGTCAGTCCAGGATAGGAGCCGCCTTCGAGCGTGAGGTTTTCAAAGAGTGTGAACTCGATGTCCGTTTCGTCGTCGCAGGCCGCGGCAAACACGGCCTCGATGTCGTTACAAGGGGTTAATTGTTCCAGTTGCGGTTGATGTTTCATAAAACGGAGTGTAGCACAGCTTTTGCATCGCGTACAGAGCAAATCGTAACAAAAAAAGTTGCGGAATGCCCGCAACTCTCTTTTTCTGACGTTACTATAACACATTTGGCGGTATTTTACAAGTCTTGCGCGATTAGGCTTGCCGGGGCTATGCTTAACGGGAAGAGGGGGTGCGCGATGATGGCACAGGAAAATGGAAACGGACTTGTATTGGTGTTGCGGGAGCAATTCCTGGCGGAACTGCGAACAGTCAACGAGACCTCCTCACGCTATGGCTTGACGCTCAGTGAACGGGGTATGCAGGAAATTGCGCAGGCGAGAACACGCGCACTGTTCGATCAGGGCCGCGTGGAGCTCGGCACAAGCGCGGTGAAGAGCATCGTGGACGGGTTCTGCGACTCGCCGTTCTTGCTGCAGGACGACTATGAAGCAACGCTTCTGGAGCTCGTCGATGCGTTTTACTATTTCAAGAACGCCTGCGGTGACCAGCTCACCGACGACGAGCTGATTCAGGCAATGCGGGAGCGATATGACGCATACGCAGGCTCCGTGGAAGCGGTCATCGGTACCTCGCTGGAGGCGATGTGCCGCGCGCGCCGATTCGGGCTTACGGAAGATGCAGCCGTTGAGGACTTGGAGGACGATGATGACGAACGAGACGACGAGTAGCGCGCTGGCAGCTCTGGCGCCGGACGCGCCAAGCTATAGTGAGAATCCGGAAATCCTCTATCTGCTGCTGGAGGAGCGCATCCGCCGGTATACGATGGGGGACAGCTCGTCCATACCCGTGGACACCGCGCGGCGGTTGCTGGAGTCAATCCTCTATTGCCTCGATGTGCAAAAACGAGCGGGCAAGAACGCTCTGCCGGACACCGCTCCGATGAAGGCGAGATGGCAGTCGGGCGTAGATGCATCCAAACGCATCGCCAAGCGCGCGAGGCTCCTGTTGCTGCAGGCGCAGCGCACGCCTCCGCCGCTGACCAACACAGGGTACTGCGACACGCTGTCAGCGCTGCCAGCGTTTTTCTCAAACTATGACCCGGATTTCTTCGCGCAGGAGATTCCCTGCTCGTTTGACTACCCGCTGTGCCAGCCGGTTTCAGAAGAGGTGCTGGGCGCGGAATATATGCAGGACTTTTTGCGCCGTCTGCTTGCGGAGAGTGCGTTTCTGCGTGTGTTTTCCGCGGAGACGCTGCGCGCGCTCTATGAAAACTACTACATTGACTATGTCGATCTGCTCGTGAATCTGTATTTGCCCGCTGCGGAGATGGCGACGCTCTGTGCGCTGGCTGGCGCGCCTGTGCGTGGACTTATACTGACACCGGAGCAGCTTCTCTCGCTGAACCAACGCCTGCTGAATGCAAGCGATGCCGAAGCGCAGGCGATCATAGATGAAGCTGCCGCATGCGCGCTGTTCGAGCTGCAATTATCCGGCGACCTGCTGAGCTGGTACACAAAGCAGACCGCGCGGGATCTGCTGGTTCGTCTACGGGCAGGAAAGAACATGGAAACAGACAACGGATGAGATCAGAATTGCTCAGACGGAATTGCCTGACGGCACCTCGTTTCTTGTCTGATTCGATTGATCATGTGTGAAAACGGACCAGTCGTGTAAAAATATAGATCGAAACTGTCTTGCGAAACAGGGATAACATTTGTACAATCTAGGTAGCAAGCAGATTGTATGCTCGTGCAGAAGTGAACCGAATCAGAGGAGCCAATATGGACAGCTTGGAAAATCTGAATCTGAACCCGATCGAGATCGCGGACGGAATCGAATGGCTGGGCTATACAAACAACAACGTCGGGCTGCACTGCAACCCATATCTGATTCACGATGGCGATGAGGCGGTGCTCATCGACGGCGGCAGCCGGGACGACTTCAGCTATGTGATGCTGAAGATTTTGCGAACAGGACTCAAGCCTGCTCAGATCAAGCGGCTCATCTACCAGCATTACGATCCCGATCTTTGCGGCAGCCTGCCGCAGCTGGAGTCCATCATCAACACGGAAGAGCTGCGCATCATCTCCCACATGGAGAACAACGTCTTTATCCACTATTACTCCAAGAAAACGCCAAAACTGGACTTCCGCGCGCTGGACAACGAATATGTTTTTCAGTCCGGGCGGAGGCTGACCTTCCACGCCACGCCGTTTTGCCATTCTCCGGGCAGCTTCATGACCTATGACGAGAAAACGAAGACGCTTTTTTCCAGCGATCTGTTTGGCAGCTATGACGCAAACTGGGCGCTTTATCTGGAGCTGAACACCGACTGTGGTGCGTGCCAAACACACCGCACCTGCTCGGCTACCGGAGGAAAATGCCCGCTCTACGGCATTGACCAGTTCCACAAGCGCATCATGACGTCCAATAAAGCGCTCAGTCACGCGCTGGATGTCATCGAGTCGCTGGATGTTGAGCGCATCGCCCCGCAGCATGGAAGCGTTGTAAAGGACAAACATGATGTGCAGGAGGTCATACGCTTCCTGCGTAAAATCGAAAACGTCGGTGTGGATTACCTGATTGCGGAGAACAAGCTATGAAACGCTGGGATGCCGCGCGGGATGGCGCAATCTATCGCGATATTTTGGCGCTGGAAGACCCGACGCTATCGATTTATGCGCTGGAGAGCTACGCGATCATCGTTGACAATGTGATGCAAAACGAGCTGCTGCGGAATCTTGTGCTGAGCCACGCGGATATCGCCAGTAATCTGGAGGAGACGAATCAGCGGCTTGCGGAAAGTGAAAAACGTCTGACTGAGGCACAACAGATTGCACGAATCGGTCGCTGGGATATCGATTATCGTATCAATAGGCGGTATTGGTCGGACTCCCTTTTCGAAATCTTGCAGATTGATCGTTCAGAGGCGCCCAGCAACGCTCTTTTTTTGCAGCGCATTCATCCGGAAGATCGAGAACATATTGAAGAGCTGACGCAGAAATTACTTGTCCTAAAGGAGCCGTGGACGGATCGCTATCGTCTGTTGATGCCGGACGGAACAATACGTTGGGCACACGTTCGTCTGCACACCGATTTTGACGAGAGCGGCAAAGCAATCCACAGCTATGGTACGCTCCAGGACATTACAGCGATGAAAGAAGTCGAAGACGAACTGGAGCGCTACAACAAGCATCTGGAGGAGATGGTCTCCGAGAAGGTCAAGGAGATCTCCGAGTCCCAGATGGCGACGATCTTTGCATTGGTGAAGCTCGCGGAATCGCGGGATGACGAAACCGGCGCGCATATCGAGCGCACGGCGAGTTTTTGCCGTCTGCTCGCGGAAAAGGCGAGGCACCTGGCGCAATATGCCAAGATCATCAACGACGATTATGTAGCGACGATCTACCGCGCAAGCCCCTTGCATGACATCGGCAAGGTGGGCATCTCCGATCTGATTCTGCTCAAACCCGGCAAGCTCACACCGGCGGAATTCGCAATCATGAAAACCCACGTCGAGATTGGCTACCAGACGCTCAGAAACATCGACAAGCGCTATCAAAAGAACGCATTTTTACAGATGGGGCTGGATATCACGCGATATCATCACGAGAGATGGGATGGCACCGGGTATCTGGCCGAACTCAAGGGCGAGAAAATCCCGCTCTCTGCGCGGATTATGGCGCTGGCGGATGTCTATGATGCGCTGCGCTCCAAGCGCGTGTACAAGCCTCCGTTTACGCACAAGGATGCGGTTGCGATGATTCAGGAGGAAAGCGGCACGCACTTTGATCCGACACTGGTGGAGCTTTTTATCACCCATAATAAAGCGTTTGAGGAGCTCTATGAGCAACTGACATGATGGCGAATTGCGCCCTCTGAGCGCGGGGATTACAGGCGTTTGCGCCCTTCGGGCGCGGCGAATTTATTCAGATTTAAACAACGAAAATTACATAAATTCGAGATGATCTTTGTAGGGGCGGATATCATCCGCCCGCTTTTTTTATAAAAAAACGCCCGCAGGCTCGATGGGGGGAAAGAGCGCTGCGGGCTTATGCTGTTGCGTGGCGGCAGTGGAAAGAGGGGGGGGAGGTTACTCCCGCCGCGCAACCATGCGGATTCGCAGGCGGAGGCGCCATGGGAGAGGCGATGCGCCCTGCGAAGTTGCACGCTTGGGATAATGGGGATCTATCTTCGAATTCGGGTTCCGTTTTCGTCCGCCGCATATGCGGCAGTAGAAAACGTATTAACCTTCGTAACGGAGCGCTTCGATCGGGTGTTTGTTTGCGGCCTTGTTTGCCGGATACAGCCCGAAGATCAGGCCGATCACGGAGGCAAACCCTACCGCGAGGAGCACCACGCCGATGGACATCGAGAAGGCGATCGTCTTTGCGATCGCGGTGGCAATCGCGAGGATCACCCACGAGAACGCGAGTCCCAGCAGACACCCGAACAGGCTGACCATGAGCGCTTCAATCAAGAACTGCATCATGATGCTCTTCTTGCCCGCGCCGATGGCTTTGCGGATGCCGATCTCCTTGGTGCGCTCGGTGACGGAAACCAGCATGATGTTCATGATGCCGATGCCGCCGACAAGCAGCGAGATTGCCGCGATGCCGCCCAATAGCAGCGAGAGCGTGCCGGTGACGGTGCTCATCGCGTCGGAGATGCTGCTCATGTTCATGAGCCGGAACGCGTCCTCGTCCTGATGGAACCGCGTGAGCATGAAGGTATTGACCTGGCTTTCGGTGTCGTCCGTATTGCCCGCGGGGGAAACGGAGACCGCCGTGACATAGGGGATATCCGCCATGCGGGACTCAACCGTGAACGGCGCATAGGCGGAATATCCGCCGAGCATGGAGGCAAACAGCGAGGTGTCCTCCTCCAGCACGCCGACGACCTCGAAACTGCGTCCGCCGATGGTGATCTGCTCCCCGACGACATCCGCCTTGCCGAAGAGCTCCTGCGCGGTATTGTACGCAAGCACGGTCACATAGGAGGCATTCTCCACGTCCGTGGTCTTGAGGAATCGGCCGTACTGCAGATGCAGTCCCTGTACATTATAATACGCCGGGGTCGTGCCATACAAGGAGACCGTGACATCCGAGTAGCCGTATTTTGCCGTGGCATTCATGCTGCCGGAAGGCGCCGCCTCCCCGACCGCGCTCAGCGCCGCGATTTCGTCCAGATCCTCCAGACGAATCGGCGAACCCTTGTCGTCGGAGATGTTGACGGTGACCATGTCGTTGCCGAGCGCCGTGATGGAGCTCGTGACCGCGCCGGTTGCGCCGTTGACGAGGGAAACCAGCACCACGAGCGCGACCACGCCGATGATGATGCCGAGCATGGTCAGAAACGAGCGCAGCTTATTGGAGGTAATCGCCTCCCATGCCATCTTGACCGATTGCAGAATCATGCGCCCACCTCCGTGACCTTGCCGTCCATGATGCGGATGCGACGCTGCGCCAGCTTTGCGATATCCTCGTTGTGCGTGATGAGCACGATGGTGTCGCCCGCCTGGTGCAGCTCGTGAAACAGCGCGATGATATCGTCGCCGGTCTTGCTGTCGAGGTTGCCTGTGGGTTCGTCCGCAAGCAGGATCGCGGGATCGGTCGCCAGCGCGCGGGCGATTGCCACGCGCTGCTGCTGGCCGCCGGAGAGCTCTGTGGGCTTGTGGTTGCTGCGATCGGCTAGTCCCACGCGCGCCAGCGCCTGCATCGCGCGTTCCTTGCGTTCGCCAAGGTGCATCCGCTGGTAGATCAGCGGCAGTTCGACGTTTGCCAGCGCGTTCATGCGCGAGAGCAGGTTGAAGTTCTGGAAGATGAAGCCGATCTTCTTGTTGCGGATTTTCGCAAGCTCCTCTTCGGTATATTGCTCGATGGACTGGCCGTCGAGGATGTATTCGCCGCTGTCCGCAACATCCAGGCAGCCGATAATGTTCATCAGCGTGCTCTTGCCGCTGCCGGAAGGCCCGATGATGCTCACGAATTCCCCTTCGCGGATGGTCAGGTTCGCGCCGTCCAGCGCGCGCACCTCCTCTCCGCCGACCGAGTACACCTTCGTGATCCCGGTCATCGAGATGATGGGTCGCTGTTCGAAAGACATATCAGCCTCCAACATTCGCGGTATCGCTCTGCTGCATGTTATCCATGCGCCTTGCGCCGAAGTTCATGCCGGGAATCGTGACCGCGGTTTCGTCGACATACCAGACCACGTCTCCCGCAACAAGACCGCTGACGACCTCCGCGTTGGTGCCGTCGGAAAGTCCGGTCACGATGTCGCGGCGTTCGATCTCGCCCGCTGCGTTTTTCACGTTGACATAGGTGCCGGTCGAGTCCTCGATGATGAGGTTGACCAGAATCAACGGAACGTTCGCTTTTGACGCCGTGAGGATGACGGCGCTGCCGTTCATGCCTTCCAAGAGCCGCGCTTCATAGCCAAGCGTGACCTCGACCGGGTAGGTCGTGATGCTGCCGCTGACGGTGCCGATGTGCGAGATATGGCTCACGAGTGCGTCAAAGCTCTCGCCGGGGTAGGCGTCGAGGGTGACGGTCGCGGTCTGATCCACCGCAACAGAGTCGATGTCCAGCTCGTCCGCGTCGATGACGAGTTTCACAGCTCCCCCGGTATGGAGCACAAACGCGTCGGAAAGCCCGTCCGTCGAGGTGGTCGCGGGGACGTCGGTGTTCTTGGTGATCTTCACGTCCTGAATCGTCGCGTCCGCGGGAGCGAGCACGCGGGGATCCTGAATGTAGGAGAGCAGCTGCGCATAGAGCGCGGCCTTCTCGGTGCGGTCGGCAAAGGAGGTGTTATAGCTCGCAGTTGCCGGCGCGTTCTCGATCGAGAACATCTTGTGGTTGGCGTAGATGAGGGAGTTTTCCTCCACGGTGATATCCGTGATCTCGCCGCCGGATGCGAGCACCGCGACGGGCGCGTGGATCTCCAGCGTGCCTTCGCCGAGGAGCGTGTCTCCGTCATAGACCTGCGCTTTGGCAAGGTACGGTGTGCCGTTGTCGGTCAGGGTGACGAGATAGCCCGTGTCGGTCTTTTCATAGACCATGCCCTTGACTTTGCCGCCGTCCCAGCGGACGGAGACATCGCTGTATAGCTTGAGCTGTGCGTCGGTTTCGATCGAAACCTGCATGCGCTCATCGCTCGAAAGCAGCGCGAGCACGCCATACTGGCTGATGACGGTGCGTGCGTCGTCGCCGACCGCCGCGGGCAGATACTTCACGCGGCCGCGCACGGGCGCTTTGATCTGCGTCACGTCGCTGCGGGAGGATATGCTGCTGTCCAAGGAGCTCAGCTCCGTGCTGACCTGTGCCGCAGCTTTACGCAGGGAGTCGACATTGAGCGTTGCGAGCACATCGCCCGCTTTCACGACGTCGCCGGCCTTTGCGGGAACGGTATCGACCAGCACGCCCGCGGGCAGCTGCATCGTCTCGCTGTCTGCCGAGGAGAGGCGACCGCTGCCGGTGATGGTGCGCTCGACCGTGCCGTTTTCGACCGTATAGGACGTATAGACGGGCTTGGCTGCGCTTCTGACCGCGTTGGAGATCACAAGCAGGCCGACGACGATGGTCACGACCACCGCGATCAGCACCCAAAGCCAGACGCGCGTCTTTTTCTTCTTGTTCTGCATAGGATTTATTGTTCCTTTCGTTTGCATCCGGCCTTGCCGGAGCGGGTTTTTCGTTTTTACGCGCCTATCGTACTGATCGAACGTGAACGCAACAAAAACTGAATCACAGTAAATTTGTCATTTTCGTGAAACACGCCTCAACGCAGCGGCAGCTCCACCATAAACTCCGTGCCCGCGCCTTCCTCGCTCTTGCAGCGAATTGTGCCGCCGTGGAGCGTCACCACGCGCTTGGCGATGGAGAGGCCGAGGCCGTTGCCCGCCACGGAGCGGGAGGGATCGCCTTGATAAAACTTATCGAAGATGTGCCGCTGCGCCTCCTCGGAGATGCCGTAGCCGTCGTCGCGTATGAGGAACACCGCGTCGTCGTCTCGCTGCTGCAGCCGGATTTCGACGCTGCCGCCTTCGGGCGTGAACTTTACCGCGTTGTCGATGAGATTGAGCCAAACCTGACTGAGCAGCTCCTCGTCGCCTTCGAGCGTTACCTCGTCAAGCTCGATTGTGAGCTTAAGCCCGCGCTGCTCCCACTTGCTCTCGAATAACAGGATGCACCTGCGAACCTGCTCCGTGAGGTCAAATCGCACGCGGGAGGCGAGGATCGCCTGCTTTTCCACACGGGAGAGGTTTAATACGTTTGTCGCGAGCTGCGCGAGGCGCGAGGACTCGTGGATGATGATGTCAAGGTATTCCTGCCGTTGTTCCGGCGCGAGGTCATCGTGCTTGAGCTCCTCGGCAAAGCCTTTGATCGAGACGATCGGGGTCTTGAACTCGTGGGAAAAACTATCCACGAAGTCGGAACGCAGCATCTCGATGCTGCCGAGTTCCTCCGCCATGCGATTGAAGCTCGTAGAAAGCTCGGTAAACGAGTTTGAGCCGGAGAAGTGCAGCCGCGGGGAAAAGTCTCCCGCCGAGAGGCGGTTGATTGCGTCGATCACGCGGCGGAGCGGTTTGAGCGGTATCCGGCTGATCATGAACGAGACCACCGTGCCGACCACGACGCTGATAATGAGCAGCACCATGATCGGAACCAGCGGTTCCTGCCGGGAGAGCTTCGCGAGGTTTAACGCGTTTGTTCGGATCATCAGCACGCCGATGAAGAAGATCAGCACCGATGTGATCAAGAGGATCAGGAACACAATCGCGGAGAACAGCGCGGTCAACCCAAATCGACCGTGCGGGTTTTTCTTCTCGTGTTTCACGCCTTCTTCACCGCCTTATAGCCGAGCCCGCGCACGGACACGAGGTCGAATTCCGGATAACATTCAAATCGTCTTCTCAGGCGGTTGATGTGTACATTGACGGTCGTGTCACCGCTCTCGGACTCCATGCCCCAGATTTCGTCCATCAGCTGGATGCGCGTGAAGATCTTGTCGGGATAGGACAACAGCTTATAAAGAAGATAGAACTCCTTCTGCGGCAGGGTCTGGTGATCGTCTCCGCGGGTGACGGTCAGCGCGTCGTAGTCCAGCTCGACCGCACCGATGGTCAGCTTGCGCTCGCTGATGATGCGGGAGCGGCGCAAGAGCGCCTTGATGCGCAAGAGCATTTCCTCCGTGTCCACGGGCTTTGTCATGTAGTCGTCCGTGCCGACGAGAAACCCCTTTTTTTTGTCCGCGGGCAGCTGCTTTGCCGTGACCATCAAAATCGGCACGGTGCTGCCTGCCGCACGCAGGTCGCCCGTCAGCGCATAGCCATCCATGCCGGGCATCATGATGTCCAGCAGGATCAAGTCGACATGGTTTGTGTCCATGACGGCGAGCGCTTCCTCTCCGTTGACCGCGGTCAACACGGAGTATTCCGCGCGCTCCAGCACGGCCTTCATGAGCTTTCTTGCGTTTGTGTCGTCCTCGACGACGAGTATCTGAAACATGACTTACCCTCAAATACAATGATGACGAAGCGCTTTCCACCCAAGCGGGGAAACAACAAGCGGGACACAGACTGCGCCCACTATATTCAGTATACCCCGAAAGGTGAACGGAAAAGAAACTGGCGGTCAAGCCGCCAGAACTCCGCGCTGCGAGGCGGAACAATCGATCTCAGCCCTGCAATCCCGCTGCCTGACGCTCCATGTTCTCGACCACGATGTCGAAAATTTCGCCGAGCGACGCGCAGTATTCGAGAATCTCCCAAGGTTTGTTGGTGTGGAAATGGAGCTTGATCAGCGATTCGTCGCCGACGGCAAGGAGACTGTCTCCCTCGAAGGTCGCGGTGATGTAGTCGAAGATTTCGTCCTCGCTGAGCTGTTCGCCCGCGAGCAGCAGTTGGGTGTCAAATTTAAACTCCAGCATATGCGTTCTCCTTGTACGATTTTCGCGAATTCCTAACTGGTAATTGTTATCATATCACCATTTTCGCGTGTCAGGCAAGAAAAGGCAGGTATTATTGGCGATTTTGTCCGGTTTTCGGGTGGTTCTGTGCATTTATCACGGTTTATCATGCATGATTCATGTAGATTGTAACTATAAAGGATGGTGCAAAATAAAATGGAAATAAAGCTAATGAAACTCAGACGCTTCAATCTGATTATGGGAGCGTTTCATCTGATTCAAGGCGTGGCGATGCTATTTCTCGCGACGAACGTGATCCAGAAGATTGCGGAATTTCAGCCCGTGATCACACAGAACTTCTTGACCTTTAACACGGCGACTCGCTCGCTTGAACTCACCAGCAACGCGCTGTTTACCCTGCCGTTCGGCATACTTGTGGCCTCATTCTTACTCATCTCCGCGCTGGCGCATTTGATCATCTATCTCAGCGGGGAGAAATATTTGGACGGCATCCGCGCGGGCATCAACAAATTCCGCTGGTTTGAATATGCGCTGAGCTCGTCGGTCATGATCGTGCTCATCAGCACACTCTTCGGCATCTACGACATCGCGTCACTCGTGCTCATCTTCGTGGTGAATGCTTCGATGAACCTCTTCGGGCTCGTCATGGAGCAGCTCAATAGCGGCGCGCAGAAAGAAAACGTCAAGTGGGGCCCGTTCGTTTGGGGTTCCATCGCGGGGCTTGCGCCCTGGGCAGCGATCCTGCTGTACATGTTCGGCAACGGTAACTTCGACATGGTGCCCTGGTTCGTCTGGGCGATTGTCGGGACGTACTTTGTGGCGTTCAATACCTTCCCGATCAACATGATCCTGCAATACAAGCGCGTCGGCAAATGGGCGGATTACGTCCACGGCGAGCGCGGCTACATTATTCTCAGCCTCGTCGCGAAATCGCTTCTCGCGTGGCTCGTGCTCTTTGGCGCGATGCAGCCGTAAGCGAAATTCGCTGCACATACAAAAACCGCCGAAAGGCGGTTTTTTTGTTCGTTCTATTTCTTCTCTTTATTCCGTTTATCGCGGATGATCGCCATGTGCTTTTCTTCGATCAAGGTCACGCCGTTTTCCTTTGCCCAGTCTACGCAGCCCTGCAGTGCTGTCTTGAGGAACACGCGCGGCACCTTGACCAGCGTCTTGCAGGCTTCGTCGGTGAACTGAACCTCAGGATCGATGCGGCAGGCGGCATACGTGACCGTGGAAAGATCCGCTTCCTTTGCCGCGGGGATGCGCTCCGCAATCGGGCGGATGAAGCGCGTATACCAGAAATGCGTGTTATCGCGGTAGCCGTAGTCAACCGGAACGCGCGGGAACGCGTTTGCCTTTACGCCGCCGACGATGGCGTTGTAGAAGCGCTCCTTCATCAAAATCTTATCCACTTTGAGGATGAAGTGCACGCCGAACTTGCTGGTGATGCCGTTGAAATTGCGGTATGGCGGCTCCACGCCGTCGAGCTGCCCGACTTTCGGGATATCCTCAAAGGCGTTCTCCAGATCGCTCTGCCAGGTGCATTCAAACACCTGATACGCCTCCTTGACGACGAGCGGACGCGGCGCGTCTCCGCCTGCCTGCCCCGCTTCGAGCGTGAAGCTGCATTTGCGCATCTTCTCCTCGCTGGTTTCGCCGGGGAAGCCAAGGCGAACCGCTTCCTTGAAGTTTGCGCGGCTGTCTTCGATGAAGTTCAGCGCGCAGGTGCCGCTGCGGAGGATGTTTTGCGCGGTGTTGGAGCTGTTGCGGCACTCCAGCAGCATCGCATAATAATCCTTGCCCGCGACATAGTACGGAAAGCACAGCGAATAAGAGCCGATCGAGGTTTGTCCGGATTCCGTCAGCGTGGAGACCAGTACGGTCGGCATCGGGAAGAAGGCGGACGTCTGGTAAAAGTTATCGACAATGCGAAGATCACGAAATGAGCTCATTCGGAAATCGCCTCCTTGGCTGATTTTTTCTGATTCTTGTTGCGCATGCGGAGCACGTTAAACGTGATCAGCGCGGCGATGATCAGCAGCTTGAGCCAGAGCGTGATCGGCGCCCAAACGGCGACGACCACGAACACGACGCCGAGCAGCGCGTGCCCAAGCAGGTTGCGCCAGTCGGTGAGATAGGCTTTTAATCCCGACCAAATGCGGGCAAGGGCATTCGGGCTCTTGTTTGTTTCGGAATTCGATGTTTGATTCACGCGAATATTCCTCTCAGTTTTTATATTTCTTTTGTTCGCGGAGTTGCAGCGCACATTTGATCATTTTGTCGATCGATTCTCCGAGCTGCTGCTGTTCGCTTTCACTCAGACAGGCGCAGACGCCGGAAAACCAGCTGTCGTAGATGTGCATGCTCGCGCTGACGCTGGCTCTGCCGGTCTCGCTCACGCGGATGATGTTCTTTCTGCGGTTCTGCCCGTCCTGCTCGCGGATGACGAGACCCTTTCCCTCCATCGCGCTGAGCGCCTTTGCGACGGTGGTTTTGTCGAGCATCAACGCGTTTGCAATCATGTCCTGCGAGACCTGATCGTGAAAGCAGAGGAATGTGCAGATCGCGTGCTCGGTGTCCGAAAATCCGGCGTCGCGGATCTGCTCGTGACCAAACTCTCTGCCGAGCTTGATGAGCATATTCAGCTTGGAAAACTCCATGCGCTTCCTCCTGAAGGAGACTTTTATCTTTGGAAAGTCTTACTGTTGAAAAATCAACAGTTGCAGATTCAATTATAATCCGATTTGTACTGTTGTCAATCGGATATTTTCTGACGATAAATGGGCGCATAAAAATGCCGCAGCTTGCGCTGCGGCATTTTGTACATGTGTTTGAATCTAAAGATTCACGTTAAGACTTCTTCGCTTTTTTGATCAGCGTGTAGACTCCTGCAAACACCCATGCGAGCACGAACACGAGCCCGTACAGAATCACGGGAATCCATGTGATCTGGTGGATATCCGACCAGCCGACGGGCGTGCCGGAAAAGAGATTCCCGAGCGCGCCGCTGTAGGTCACGAGCACGAGCGCGACATAGCTCGCGATCACGCCGATGATGGCGATTTTGTTCTTGAGGATGCCGAACATCTGCGTGACAATAAACATCATCATAAATCCGAAGAAGAACATCGGCCACATTCCGTTGCCGGCCACGATGGCGACCACCGCGCCGTGAATCGCGACGAATACCTCGAGGAACGTCAGCCAGCCGATCTTCGTGTGCCACGTCGTCCGCGCGAGGGACATCTGCCCCATCAGCAGGAAGAGGTACAGGAAACCAAGCAGGTGACCCAGCGTGCCTTCCATCGGATGGAACCAGAAGGTGAACACCACCGCCCACGAGATGTAGAAGCCGTGTACTTTTTGTGTGGCGGTGACGCCCAGCGGCGGCAGAGAGACCTTTTTGCCGAAGAAGAGTCCACGGCGACTGTTGAGCAGGATCAGCATCATCACGAGCATCACGATGACCGAACCCTGCGAGCTCATCACGGGCGTAAACTGCGCCAGCGCGTCGTAGAACAGCACGGTCTGCACAAGGTGCAGCACGATGAAGACCGCGTTTGCGATCAGCAGCTGCAGGTTGTATTTGCCGATGGTGTCCGCCTCCGGGCGCGGCGCACTCTTCAACTTTGCGATCAGCACCCAGACGGTGATCTGGTGACCAAGATACAGCGCCCACATGGTGATCGACGCCCAGAGTTCGGGATGCGGCAGTTTCCAGTAGTACCAAGCCGCGCCGCTGTCCGGCAGCAGGGTTGCGCGGAACGGCGCAAGCAGCGGCGAGAGTAAATAGGTCGCCGCGACCATCACCAGAGAGAAGGCGAAGACGAACCAGAGCGCGGATTTCAAGCTGTATGTTTTTTTCACTTCCATATTTTCCCTCCAAACATCAAAACGCGATCACGCATCTGAACAGCCAGTTGTCATGCGGCGTTCATGAACGCGAGCATGGTTTCCGCGGCGATATTCTGCTGCACCTCGCGGGAGATCGTGGCGGTGCCGTCGCCCTCCTGCAGGCCATAGTTGCCAAACTGTGCGTGGTTGCCGCCGTCGATCTTGACTAGATTCGCGACGCCTTCCAGCTTCGCCTTGTCGAGCTGGATGTCCTCGCTGCCGTAGATACAGAGCGTCGGGATCGGGCTGTCGTTGACCGGATACGCGCCGAGCAGGATCAGACCGGATAGCTTTTCCTCGTTGCCTGCGACATAGCTGCTTGCCATCGCGCCGCCGAGTGAATGCCCGCCGAGATACCAGCGTGAAATGCCGGGAACGGCTGAGTAGACCTTGTCCGCGGCTTTGACATCAAACACCGCAAGGCGTGCAGGAACTTTCACGAGCACGACGGTGATGCCACCCTCCCGCAGACGCTCCAGCAGCGGCAGATAGGCAGTCTCCTCGACCTTGCCGCCGGGGTAGAAGATGAATCCCGTTCCGGTCTCTTTCCCCGCGTCCGGCGTGAGGATCGTGAGATTGCCCTCCTGCCGGATGTTCGGGTTGCTGAGCAGCGCGGTCGCGGTCTCGTCCGCATGGCGGTAGTCGTTCACATAGGCGAAAAAGGCGACACCGAGAAAAAGGATCAGTGCAGCCAGTGCCAGGAGTATATATTTCCCCGCGCGTTTGCGGGGTTTTTGTGTGGGTTCCATAACATCCTCCTCATACGATCCGGCTTCTGATTTGGGTGAACCCAAACAGAACGGAAGTACTCTGATATGATCTTAACCGTTTCAGGCCGCGCAAATCAACGTGCCAGTGTGACAAACACACTCTAGCATGGGATGCAGCGGTAGGCGAAGATCGTCACCGTGCCCTTGCCGGGATAAGTCTTGGTCTCGTAGAGCTTGGGAAACGCCTTGATCAGGTCGGTGAGCTTTGTGAAGCCGTAGGTCTTGCTGTCGAAGTCCGGCATGACGCGCTTGATGTAGCCGCCCGCAGAGGAGATGTTCACCCAGCCGTCGGCGTCCTGATAGCGCTCGCTCGCGGTCTTGAGGTGGCCGTGGATGGGCGCGATGTCGGTCACAGGCTTCGGCTTCTCCGATTTCTTGGCGGGCTTTGCCTCCTCCGGTTGCACCGGCTTGGGCTTTTCGGGTTCGCCGAGGTTCTGCGTGAGGATGAAGTTGTCGCAGGCGTTGCGGAAGGAAAGCGGCGTCTTCTCCTCGCCGACGCCGAAGACGTAGATGCCTGCCTCGCGCAGACGGATCGCAAGCGGGGTATAGTCGCTGTCGCTGGAGACCAGCGCGACCGCGTCGTACCGCTGCGTGTGCAGTAGATCCATGGCACCGATGGCGAGGGAGAGGTCGGTCGCATTCTTGCCTGTGGTGTAAGCAAACTGCTGCTCCGGCTTGATGGCGAGGGTTTTGAGCTGCTCTTCCCAGTTTTTGAGCGCGCTCGCCTTCCAGTTGCCGTAGGCGCGCTTGACAACGATGCGCCCGTAGGTCGAAAGCTCCTCAAGGATCAGCGAAAGTTTGCTTAATTGCGCGTTGTCCGCGTCGATCAGTACCGCGATATTCTCCAACGATTCCGATTTATCCATGTGTTATTGCTCCGTTTCCGCCGCATTGCGGCAGGGAATTCGCTCTGAGGCCATTATATCACATCGCGTACAGCGGTTGAAAAACAAACATACGTATCAAACCCGCGATTCAAAAACAAAAGCAGCCCGGCGCTCAACAGGACTGCTTATGCAAAAGGAGGAGGATGAAAAAACGGATCTTGCTCGCTGTGAATCTATCCTTGCGCCATCCGGCTGCTTCAAGCCGTTTGGCGAAAAAGATCAGGGTTCTACGGTGACTTCGACCGGTTCCCAGACGGAGCTATCTTCCATGGTGGCTTCGAGCTCTTCCCAACCGTCTTCGTTGTTGTAGAGCGTCGTCATGTAGAATCCCACGCGGCTGCTGTTGTAGGCGTGCTTCTGCGTGTATTCCATCCACAGCGCGTCGTCCGCGTCGTAAACGAGGTTGGTCGCCCACTGGTTGCCGCTGCGGTCAGAATTCTGCGTCGTGTAGACCACGGGCACATAGTCGCTGCTCACGCCGCTCATGTAAACCTGCACATAGAGCGTCTTGCCCTGCTGATACTGGGTGGCTTCCACAACTTCGGATTCAAGCTGTTCCCAGCTGCCGCCGATGTCGGCGAGGAGCTTTGTGCGGATGGCGTCGTTGCCGAGGCTGTTGTTGCTGGCGCCGAGGAGGGCGCGCTTCTCCGCCATGGTGGTGCAGGCGTTGTACTGCGCAAGCAGCGTGTTTGCGCGCTCCAGCAGGCGGATGGCGGCGGAGGTCACCACAACGGGTTCTTCGGTAACAGGTTCTTCGGTAACAGGTTCTTCGGAGACGGGCTCTTCGGAAACAGGTTCTTCGGAGACGGGCTCTTCGGAAACAGGCTCTTCGGAAACAGGCTCTTCGGTAACGGGTTCTTCGGAGACAGGCTGTTCGGAGACGGGCTCTTCGGTAACGGGTTCTTCGGAGACAGGCTGTTCGATGACGGGTTGCTCGATGACTGGCTGCTCGATGACAGGGATTTCCGCTACCGGCGAAAGATACTGCACTTCTTCAACGGTGAGAACAAGCTGCTGGATGTCCGCAGGCGCTGCTAGCGGGACATCGGCGTCCGCGATGGTCTCGACATTCTCAGCGTCGACGGACTGTGACGCGTACACCGGCGTGGAGGAGACCACGGCGTTGACTGGGGAACCGCCCATCAGGAAGACGACGAGTGCGATCATCAGAAAGCCGAGAGCGAGAAGAACCGTGCGGAGAACCTTGTTTTTCATCGTGAGAACCTCTTCATCAATCTTATGTCATCAGAATACGCATGTTTTATTACATATCCGTTACAAACAAAATTAAAGAAAAAAAATTTTTGATCACGTGGAAATAATGCGTGAAATCGATTGGGATTTGGTTCGTACTGAAATTTGTCGTAGGAAATTCGGTATTTTTTTGGCTTTCGGCGCTGGATGAAACATTGGTATGGGGTTTTAAACTTGCAGAACGCGCAGGATACGATCCTTTCTTCGGTGTGACAGGCTGAAGCGAGAAGAGAATCATCTGCTCCGAAGTAAAAGTAACGCATATGCAACAAGATTAAAAATTAAGAAATAACGGATATGTAACAAAACTTCTGTTTTTTTAGTAAAAAAGAGCATCCGGAAAAATATATTCCGAATGCTCTGCTTGTTTGGAGAATTTCCCCGGGAAATCAGTTCGTCAGCACGTTGTACTGCTTCTTGATGACGCGAAGGCGCGGGATGTCCTGCTCGCTGACGAGCGTTGCAGCAAAGCCGCTGTGGCCCGCGCGACCGGTTCTGCCAATGCGGTGGACGTAGTACTCCGGTTTATCCGGCACGTCGTAGTTGATGACGAGGTCAATGTTGTCCACGTCGATGCCGCGCGCCGCCACATCGGTTGCGACCAGCACGGGCGTCTTGCCCGCGCGGAAATCGCGCATGATGCTGTTGCGCTGGCTCTGGCTCAGGTCGCCGTGGATGCACGCGCTGGTCAGCCCCGCCGCGTTGAGCTTGCCCGTCACGGTCTTGACCCTGTGGCGTGTGTTGCAGAAGATCAGCGTCAGCCGCGGATCGGTCTCCTTCATCAGGAAGTTCACGGTGGTGATCTTTCCGGATTCCGGCGTATGGATGCTCATCTGGCGCACGGTCTTGGTGGGTTCGTTGCGCTCACCGACCTCGACGGTCTTGGGCGTCTTGAGATAGCTCTGCGCGATGCCGGAGATCTCTTTGCTCATGGTTGCGGAGAAGAGCATCATCTGGCGCTCGTCCGGAATCGTGCTGAGGATCCACTTGATGTCCGGCAGGAAACCGAAATCGAGCATTTCGTCCGCCTCGTCGAGCACGACGTAGCGGATATTGCTGAGCTTCAGCGCGTTCTGGCCGATGAGGTCCTTCACGCGGCCGGGTGTGCCGACGACGACCTGCGCGCCGCCGCGCAGCGCCTGAATCTGCGTGTAAACCGATTGTCCGCCGTAGATGGACACGGTGCGCATCTTCTTGTGCGGGGAGAGCTTTTTGAACACGGCTGTGGTCTGCAGCGCGAGTTCACGCGTCGGGCAGAGGATCAGCGCCTGCGGCTTGCGGTTGTCCGGATTGATCTTTTCAATGATCGGCACCGCAAACGCCGCGGTTTTGCCCGTGCCCGTCTGGGCGACGCCGATGAGGTCCTGTCCTGCGAGCAGGGTTTCAAGGCTCTGCTCCTGAATGGGGGTCGGGGTTTCGTAGCCGGCATCCGCCAGCGTCTGCTGCATTTCGGGGGTAAGGAGTTCTGTGTATTTCATTTCCGTTTCTTTCTGTTCCGTGATGGCATAAAAATAAGACCATGCCGACCATAGCGGGCACCGTCTTATCGAAAAAGCATAGTTTTTCCGTAAAACCGTTGTCCTGTCGTCGAATCGATATTGATACGTCTGAGCCGGAACGCTCATAGCCGTATGGCAAGTGATGTATTTTCTTGCCAGGGCGTATCATAAATGCGACAGACAACGGGAGTTCGTACGAAAATCTTGGGTATCGTTTCGAGTCAAATTGTATCCCCTGCACTTCTTTTCAGGGGTGCTGCATCACAATACTTTGGTAGAGTAGCACACATGTTCGTATTTGTAAAGAAAAGTTTGTGTGGCGGGGGATGAAGAACGAATGAAAGGGGTGCGTTGCACCCCTTTCATTCGGCTATTTAATAAAAAAACGCTCCCTTGCGGGAGCGCGGATGCTTTGGTTCAATTCAAGTTGGGAGCAGTCGCTGCGCTTTTCGATCATAGAAAATTTATTTCCTATGATATTTATTTTCTTGCGCGAAAGCACAAAAAAACGCTCCCTTGCGGGAGCGTTTTGTGCTTCAGATCAATTACTTGCGGAAGCAGTCGCTGCAGTAGACAGGACGGTCGGAGCGGGGCTGGAACGGAACCTTGCAGGGCTTGCCGCAGCCTGCGCAGGTTGCATCGTACATCTGACGGTCGCCGCCGCCACGGGGAGAGCTCTGCTTGCGTGCGGTGCGGCAATTCTTGCAGCGCTGGGGTTCATTGGTGAAACCCTTTTCCGCGTAGAATTCCTGCTCGCTGGCGGTGAAGGTGAAGCTGGCTCCGCAATCTTTGCAGACGATGGTTTTGTCGCTGAACATGGAAATACCTCTTTCGTTTTTTGTTGGTTTTGGTTCTGGTGTACCCGTTCAATCACATTCATCTTTCGTGAATGGTTGCATCCTTGCTTGGGTTGGCGGCTTGAGGCTCTGGAAGAAACGAAAAAGGATCGTCTGTTTTCGCGAGACCAAGATGCCCTCGACCCTATCAATTTGCCGTGTTGACTTGCGCCAATGTGCTCTTATCAAAAAAACACATGCGACCAATCATCAAATAACGGATGATCAGCAAACATGTGCGGTCAAAGCAATTATTTTGAATACTGAATGACTATAACACAAAGATTTTCGCGTGTCAATTATTTCATGATAACAATCTTATAATTTGCATATACAGACGCTGTTTTTCCTTTGTTTTCCCCGATTTGGGCGAAAAAGGAGCGCATATCGTTGTATGATATGCGCTCCCTGCTTGTTATACAAGTGTTGTTTTCGCGCTTACATCGCGTTGACGCGGGCTTCCAGAGCAGCAAGCTGGTCTTTGAGCGCCTTGGGCATCTTCTCGCCGTAGTTTGCGTAGTGCTCTTTGATGGACTCGACTTCCGCCTGCCACTCCTCTTTTTCGAGGTGGAAGAGCTCTTCCATCGCCGCGTCGGAGACGTCGAGGCCTTCGAGGTAGAGGTCTTCCTTCTTAGGCAGGTAGCCGATGGCGGTCTTGACTGCGTCCACTTTGCCATTGACGCGCTCGACAACCCACTTCAGCACGCGGCTGTTGTCGCCAAAGCCCGGCCAGAGGAACTTGCCGTTCTCGCCCTTGCGGAACCAGTTGACGTAGAAGATCTTTGGCAGCTTGTCAGCCGTCGATTTCGCGCCGACGTCGAGCCAGTGCTGCAGATAGTCGCACACGTTGTAGCCGATGAACGGCAGCATGGCGAAGGGATCGCGGCGAACCTGACCGATTTTCGCGGAGATGGCGGCTGCGGTGATTTCCGAGCCCATGATGGAGCCGTCGAACACGCCGTGCGTCCAGTCAAAGCTCTCGTGGACGAGCGGGATGGTGCGCGGGCGGCGTCCGCCGATGAGGATCGCGGAGATCGGCACGCCAGCGGGATCTTCCCATTCGGGTGCGATGCAGGGGCACTGCGAAGCCTGCGCGGTGAAGCGGGCGTTGGCATGCGCTGCGAGCTCTTTCGATTCGGGCGTCCAGTCCTGACCCTTCCAATCGATGGCATGCGCGGGCGCGGGGGTGCCGATGCCTTCCCACCACACGTCACCGTCGTCCGTGAGGGCAACGTTCGTGAAGATGGCATTCTTGTCGATGCTGCGCATCGCGTTGAAGTTCGAGCTGTCGGAGGTGCCGGGCGCGACGCCGAAGAATCCGGCTTCCGGATTGATGGCGTAGAGGCGGCCGTCCGCACCGAATTTCATCCATGCGATATCGTCGCCGACGGTTTCGACTTTCCAGCCGGGGATGGTCGGGATGAGCATGGCGAGGTTCGTCTTGCCGCAGGCGCTCGGGAACGCGCCGGTGATGTAGGTCTTGTTGCCCTGCGGGTCGGTGAGGCGGAGGATGAGCATATGCTCGGCCAGCCAGCCCTCGTCACGCGCCTGGACGGACGCGATGCGCAGCGCAAAGCACTTCTTGCCGAGCAGAGCGTTTCCGCCGTAACCGGAGCCGTAGGACCAGATCAGACGCTCTTCGGGGAAGTGGCTGATGTATTTCTTTTCGATCGGGGCGCACGGCCAGGAGGTCGTGTCCTTCGCGCCGTTCTCCAGGGGAGCGCCGACGGAATGGAGGCACGGCACGAATTCGCCGTCGCCGAGGGATTCCAACACTTTGGTGCCCATGCGGGTCATAATCCGCATGTTGACAACAACGTAGGGGCTGTCGGTGATTTCAACGCCGATCTTGGAGATGGGCGAGCCGATGGGGCCCATCGAGAACGGGATGACGTACATCGTGCGGCCGTGCATGCAGCCCTTGTAGAGCTCGGTCATGGTCTTCTTGAGCTCGACCGGATCGACCCAGTTGTTGGTGGGGCCGGCATCTTCCTGCTTTTTGCTCGCGATGAACGTTCTGTTCTCCACGCGGGCAACGTCGGAAGGATCGCTGCGGAAGAGGTAGCAGCCCGGGCGCTTCTCGGGGTTGAGCGGGGTCGCCATGCCGCTGGCCACCATTTCGGCGAGCAGACGGTCGTTTTCTTCCTGAGAACCGTCGCACCAGTAAATCTGGTCCGGTTCGCACATGTCCTGGCATTCCTTGACCCATGCGAGCAGCTTTTTGTTGTTTGTCATTGTTTTCGGCACCTTTCTCTGTCAGTATGGTTTTATGGTAAACTGTAATATTGGCTCAAAAGCAACTTCGAAAACATATATTATTGACGGATTGTGTGTGCAAAATTGCAAAAAACGATGAAAAACGGGCGGGAGACCAGTTGAAACCGGGTCGGTATCAGCCGATCTCAGCCGAAAAGCGGGTGTTCAAACAGGCCGTCCGGCTCGAAAAAACCGCATCGAGTGTGCATCGCGCGCAATCTTCACCAAATATATGATACACTGATTTATCAAGCAAGGCAAATGTTTCGTGGATTTTTTTCCGATAAAAATTTCAGCAAAAAGGCAATTTTTTGCGATGCAGGAATTTATGCAATTTATCCTGCAATTTCGAACGTGAAAAAATGCAAACTCCGAATTTTATGAAGGAAATCCGCGATTGAGGATTTAGGGGGGGGTGCTGCTGCCGCAGCAGGCGGGTTGAATTGAAAGAGACATAAAAAAGACGGGGGGGGATCCCTCCGTCGATTGCCGTCAGGCAATTATTAATAAGAAGTTTGAGACAAAGGAAAACGGAGGGGGTACGCCCTCCGTTTTCACACGGGTCATTTCTTATGTGGAGGAGTCAGGATCAATCATAGACGAGCAGCGCGATGGCCGGATCGTCAATGTTTGCTGCGTTGTACCACTGCGCGCCGGTGTCGACGTCCGCAACGGCTTCACCATTGGCGGCCTTGACGGCGAGCTCAACGGCCTTGTAACCGATCTGATACGGATCCTGGGTGACCGAGCCGTAGAACCAGCCATTGCGAATGGCGTTCTTCTGTGCGGCGCCGGCATCGAAGCCAGCCACGACGAGGTCGGCATACTTGCCGCCGTCTGCGAGATCTTCGCCGTCAGCGGTCGCTGCGAGCAGACCCACGACTGCGCCTTCGTTGGAGCAGAAGATCGCGGCGATGCCGCTGGTCGCGAGCAGGGAGTTCGCGGAGGTCTGGAGAGAGGTTGCTTCGGTCGTCGCGGAAACTTCCACGCGGATGATGATGGCGGCGCCGTCAACCTTGGCTTCCCACTTGGTGTGGCCTTCGACGGAGACTTTGCCCGGCTGGTAGGTTTCTGCGATTTCCTTCATCTTGTTGACGAAGCCCGTGGTGCGGCCGGTGACGGAGGCGGAGACCGCATCCTGGCTCAGGCAGCCGATGACGACGGGGTTCTCGGGGGTCGCGGCCTGCATCTTGGCGACGAGGTCGGCGTTCTCACCGAACTTCTCGGCGGCGAGCGCTGCTGCGTTTTCGTTGTTCGTGGAGGCGGTGGCCTTCACGGCGCCGGTCTGATCATTCGGGACGCCGGAGTCAAAGCCGATGACCGGAATGCCTTTGTCTGCGCACTCCTGGAGAATCTCGGTGACAGCCTCGGTGGAGAGAGCGGCCAGCGCGATCGCCTTCGGGTTCTTCGCCAGCTCGTTTTTGACCATGTTGACCTGCGCGTCGATTTCGGTTTCAGAGGCGGGGCCATCGAAGTAGATTTCTACGCCGAAATCCTTCGCGGCTGCTTCTGCGCCGGTCTTGACTGCTTGCCAGAACTGGTGCTGGAAGCCCTTCGCCATGACGGGGATGTACATCGGCGCGGCATCCGCGGGTGCTTCGGTTGCTTCCGCTGCAGGGGCTTCGGTTGCTTCCGCCGCTGCGGGTTCTTCGGTGGTTGCGGGCGCTGCACATGCGAACATGCTGAGCACCATGCAGAGGGTCAAAAGAATAACGACCAGTTTCTTCATGAGTGTTCCTCCTTTTTTTATTCAGCACAGCTTGATAGCTGTAAGCCTTTGAGATTGGGCTATTGCGGCAGGAAAGCCGCAATAACAGGGGATTCAGCACAGCTTGATAGCTGTAAGCCTTCCAATAAGTACTGGATAGATCATTTGCCTTAGAAAGCGAATACTTTTTTGGTTTGCATGCGGCGCAGCCGCAACCAACCTTTATCCTTTTTTCACCCGGTTGGCAGCCTTGGTGCGCTGGATGTCCAGAAGCACCGCGCCGATGACCACAGCGCCGGTGAAGAACGTCTGCCAGGGCGCCTGCAGGCCGCAGGAGCTGAGGCCGTTTTTCAGTACGCTCATGATGAACACGCCGATGAGGGTTCCGACCATCGTGCCCGCGCCGCCGCTCATCGACGTGCCGCCGATGACGACACCCGCGATGGCGTTAAGTTCCTGCCCGTTGCCCGTGCCCGGCGTGATCGTCGTGTACGCCGCGGCGTAGAAGATGCCGCCCAAGCCCGCAAACAGTCCGCAGACCGTGTAGATGAGTACTTTCCATTTGCTCACGTCGATGCCGGAGAGTCTGCTTGCTTCTTCATTGGAGCCGAGCGCGAAGGTGTAGCGGCCGAACTTCGTCTTGTGCAGCAGCAGCGCCGCGATGACGAAGAACGCAATCAGCCAAAGCGCGCCGATGGGGAACGCGGAAATCTTGGCGTCGCCGAGATAGAACGTGTTGCGGATAAAGAGCTTCTTAAACCAGCCGCCGATCTCTGCGGTTGCGGTCGGCCAGGTCTGGGACTGCACCTTGGTGATGATCGAGCCGATGCCCTGGGACATCATCATCGTGCCAAGCGTTGCGATGAACGGCGGGAGCTTGAGCTTTGCCACGAGCAGACCGTTTGCAAAGCCGAACGCGGTGCCGACGCCGACGGTGAGCACGAGGGAGAGCCAGAGCGGCCAGGAATGTTCTTTGAAGACGAATGCGCCCAGCAGCGCGGAGCACATCATGACCGTTCCGATGGAAAGGTCGATGCCGCCGGTGATGATGACGAACGTCACGCCGAAGGCCATAAAGCCGATGTAGTAGCTCGACTCGAGGATGTTTTTGAACATATCCACCGAGAAGAAATTGTTCCCGAAGAAGGAGAAGAATACGTAAAGAATCACCAGCGCAAGGGGAGCCAGCAGCGCCTGCAGATTCCATTTCTTTTTCATCGTTTCCATATTGGTTTACTCCACTTCCCGCATGGTTGCGTAGGACATGATGTTTTCCTGGCTTGCAGATTCAATCGTGAGTTCGCCGACCAAACGGCCTTCGCACATGACCGCGATGCGGTCGCTCATGCGCAGCAGCTCCGGCAGTTCGGACGAGATCATGATGATCGATTTTCCCTGCGCCGCCAATTGGTTCATGAGTTTGTAGATCTCGCTCTTGGCGCCGACGTCGATGCCGCGCGTCGGTTCGTCGAAGATCAGAATGTCGCAGTTGCGCAGCAGCCACTTGGAGATGACGACCTTCTGCTGGTTACCGCCGGAGAGGGACTTGATCAGCGTGTTGACAGACGGGGTCTTGACGCCGATCTTATCGACATACTCGCCGGCTGCTTTCGCGATGGCGCGTCCTTTGACGAACGGGCCTTTCGTGAAGTGTTCCAGCGTGGGCAGCACGGTGTTGTCCGAAACGGAGAGCCCGAGGCAGAGTCCGAACTGTTTGCGGTCTTCGGAGAGATATCCGATACCGGCCTTGACCGCGTCCACGGGAGACGTGATGTTGACGCGCTTGCCCTTGACGAGAATTTCGCCGCCGTCTCGCTTGTCCGCTCCAAAGAGCAGACGCGCGGTCTCGGTGCGTCCCGCACCCATCAGCCCGGCAAAGCCGAGGATTTCGCCGCGACGCAGGGTGAAGGAGACGTCCTTCACGTCGTCGGAGCGGAGGTTTCTCGCCTCCAGAACGACTTCGCTGTCCTCGGAAACATTGGACTTCGACTTCGGGTCCTCATAGATCACGCGGCCGACCATCATCTTGATGATCTGGTCCATCGTGGCTTCCTGCGTGTCCACGCTGCCGACGGTGTGCCCGTCCCGCATCACGGTGATGCGGTCGGAGATCTGCTTGAGCTCGTCCATGCGGTGCGAGATATACACGATGCCGACGCCCTTTGCCTTCAGCGCGCGGATAAAGGTGAAGAGCTCCTGAATTTCGGAGTCCGTCAGCGGCGCGGAGGGCTCGTCCATGATCATGATGCGCGTGCTCGGGAACGACAGCGCCTTTGCAATCTCGACCATCTGCTGCTTGGCGACGGTGAGGCGCTTGATCGGCGTCGTGGCGTCCAGCTTGAGGTTCAGTGAATCGAGCAGCGCCTGCGCCTTTTGATTCTGTTCTTTCTTATTTAAGAACATGCCGCGCGTGGACTCGCGTCCGATGAAGATGTTCTCCGCTACGGTCAGATCCTTTAAGAGGTTGAGTTCCTGGTGGATGATGCTGATGCCGAGGTGCTGTGCCTCTGCGGGGGAATGGATTTCGACTTCATTGCCGAAGAGCTCGATCGTGCCGCCGTCTTTGGCGTAGATGCCGGTCAAAATCTTCATCAGCGTGCTCTTGCCCGCGCCGTTTTCGCCGACGAGCGCGAGCACCTCGCCCGCGTGGAGCGTCAGGTCTACGCCGTCGAGCGCATGCACGCCGGGGAAGAACTTCTGAATCCCTGTCATTTGTAAGATGGTTTCAGACAAAGTATCACCTCATCAACTGCATTTATAAAGGAATGAACGGGTTATCGCGTTTGCTGCCGC
The DNA here is from genome assembly GCA_035561095.1 of Clostridia bacterium. Taxonomy (GTDB): domain Bacteria; phylum Bacillota; class Clostridia; order Christensenellales; family CAG-138; genus UBA7703. The sequence goes on from DATMYE010000033.1 coordinate 45,537, forward strand.
ATTTCTGCGGGGATTGCGTCTTCGTGAAAAACCGTTATGGATGCGCTTGCCTGTGTGTTTCGAACATCGTTGTTCGCATTTTGTCTTTTTTCGGAGGTCATATGGGATAGAAATCAGAATCCGGAGAAAAATATGCGGCACTCCGGCCGGACGATCAGATGAAAATCGGGTGATTTTCCGCATAGGATAGGGGTTTTCGTTGAATGGGCGGCTTGAAAGACGAAAGCGAAACGTTTCATCTTTTTGCATTGTAGCACTTGCGAATTTTGAAGTCAAGACCCAATTTAAGTGCCGTTCATTTGTAAAAGAGATGTTATAACAACTATATAACGTGTTATGATGGTATAAGCGGCTCCGGAACGATAGATTCTGCTTGACACGGCACGCGGCAGAATGCTAGAATAAGCCGAAACTTAAAACGTTTCGTTATTGTCTGATTCATTTCAAGCAGCTAAACAGACCGTATTGCCGAAATAATACACTTTTACACCCAATAGTACGAGAAAAAACCGGATATCGAGTATGATCAGCGCGAAACGGTTCGCTTAAAACCGGAAATTTCGCTCATCATTTCGAAGAAATCGGAGCAAAACAGCCAGAAAGTCTCCAATCCCCCTTTCCGCAGATAGACGGATCAGCACCGGTTTACTGAATTCAAACAGAGAAGACCGCCAACGCGGTACGGCAGGGTAACACATTGTCAACCATCAAAGATGTCTCCAAATATTCGGGATTGTCGCTTGCGACCATCTCGAAATACCTCAACGGCGGCAACGTTCGCGAGGAAAATCGCCAGAGAATCGATCAGGCGGTCGAGGCTCTGGGCTTTCGCGTCAACCGCAACGCGCGAAGCCTCAAGACCAACCGCACGATGACGGTCGGCGTCGTGATGCCGACACTGTCCGTGCCGTTTTTCGGAAGCGTGATCTCCGCGCTGGATCAAACCCTCCGCGAGGCAGGATATACTTCCTTTGTCTGCAGCTATGATTTTGACCGCGATCTGGAGCTGGAAAAGCTCCGGGTGCTCTGTAATAACAATGTAGACGGCATCGTGCTCGCCGCGCAGTATGTCTCCGCGCGGGAGCTCAACGAGATCCGCAACGCCCGCGGCAGCGAGATGCCGATGGTGCTGGTCGACCGAACCATCTCCGGCTTCGTCTGCGACAGCATCGTCATCGACAACCTCAACGCCACCTACGGTGCGGTGGAGCAGCTCATCAACGCGGGGCACCGCCACATCGGTATCATCGTGGGTCCGCTGGACATCTCCACGGCAAACGAGCGCATGGTCGGCTACCGCCGCGCACTGGAGGACTACGGCATTACGATCGAAACCGGCCCGCGCAGAAGCGACGGACAACACGAAGAACTGATTCAGATCGGGCGATACGATTTTGAGAGCGGATACCGGCAGTTCAACAACTTCATGGATATGGAAAACCCGCCGACGGCGCTCTGCGTCACCAACTACGATATGACCATGGGCGCGGTCACCGCAGCGCATGAGCGCAACATCATCCTCGGAAAAGACATCGGCTTTGTCGGGTTCGACGCGGTCGATCTCTGCCGGATCGTCTCGCCGCCGCTCTCCATCGTCGAGCAGCCGACGCAGATGATGGGGCAAAAGGCGGGCGAGGTGCTCCTCAAGCGCATGGCGGGCGAAACGCTCCCGCATCCGCAGGTCATCCGCCTCAAAAGCTATCTGCACAACCGTATTTATAAAGAAGAATAGAGCAATCTTCTCATCATACGACAATCAAAAGGAGAATGGACATGAACCGCTACGCAATTGACCTGCCGAAGATCGGCATCCGGCCCTGCATCGACGGGCGGAGAAACGGTGTACGTGAGGGTCTGGAACTGCAGACCATGAATATGGCGAAAGCCGCTGCAAAGCTGATTGCTGACAACATCCGCTACCCCAACGGAGAAGCGGTCGAAGTCATCCTCGCGGATACGACCATCGGCGGCGTGAAGGAAGCTGCGGCCTGCCAGGCGAAGTTTGAGAAAGCCGGCGTGACCATCACGCTGACCGTCTCTCCCTGCTGGTGCTATTCCACCGAAGTCATGGACTTTGATCCGCAGACGGTCAAGGCTGTCTGGGGCTTCAACGGCACCGAGCGGCCGGGCGCTGTGTTCCTTGCTGCGGTGCTCTCTGCACATGCGCAGAAGGGTCTGCCCGCCTTCGGCATCTACGGCCACGACGTCAAGGACGCGACGGATACCGAAATCCCCGAAGATGTCGCGAGAAAGATTCTGCTCTTCGCGCAGTCCGCGCTTGCGGCAAAGGGCATGCGCCAGAACAGTTACCTGCAGGTGGGTTCGATGTGCATGGGCATCGCGGGCAGCATTCTCGATCAGCAGACGCTGTATGAGTACTTCGGCCTTCGCAGCGAGAGCGTAGACGAGACCGAAATTCTCCGCCGCATCGACAACGGCATCTACGATCACGAAGAATTTGAGCGCGCGCTGAAGTGGACGAAGGAAAACTGCAGCGAAGGCATCGATAAAAACCCCGCAGACATCCAGTACTCCCGCGCGGAAAAAGACGCGCAGTGGGAGTTCGTGGTCAAGAGCATGATGATCGTGCGTGACCTGATGATCGGTAACCCGCGTCTTGCGGAGCTCGGCTTTGTCGAAGAGGCCGATGGTCACAACGCGATTGTCGGCGGCATTCAGGGGCAGCGCCAGTGGACGGACTACAAGCCGAACTTCGATTTCCTCGAAGCCATGCTCAACAGCCAGTTTGACTGGAACGGATTAAGAGAAGCGTTCGTTGTCGGCACAGAGAACGACACATTAAACGCCATGACGATGCTCTTTGAGCACCTGCTGACGAACCGTCCCGGCATCTTTGCCGACGTGCGCACCTACTGGAGCCCCGAGGCGGTCAAGCGCGTCACGGGTAAAGAGCTCAAGGGTCACGCAAAAAACGGCATCATCCACCTGATCAACTCGGGAGCTGCTTCCCTCGACGGAACGGGCGCGGTGAGCGACAAAGCGGGCAACCCTGTCATCAAACCCTTCTATGAGATGACCGATGCGGACGCAAAGGCATGCCTGAAGGAAACCGACTGGTGCGCCGCGGATCAGTTCTATTTCCGTGGCGGCGGCTATTCCTCGCACTACATCCACGGCACCCGCGGCGACATGCCCGTCACCATGGCGCGCCTGAACATCGTCAAGGGCTTAGGCCCGGTGCTCCAGCTCGCGGAGGGCTATACTTGTGAACTCGAACCCGATGTACACAAGACGCTTGACGAGCGCACGGACAAGACCTGGCCCACCACCTGGTTTGCCCCGATTCTGACCGGCAAGGGTTCCTTTACGGATGTCTACAGCGTGATGGCAAACTGGGGCGCAAACCACGGCGCGTTCTGCTATGGCCACATCGGCGATCTACTCATCACCATGGCGTCGATGCTCCGCATCCCCGTTTCGATGCACAACGTCGATTCCTCCCGTGTGTTCCGTCCCGCAGCGTGGAGTGCGTTCGGCACGGACGATCTGGAGAGTGCGGACTACCGCGCCTGCGCAGCCTACGGACCCACGTACAAGTAATCCGCTCAGGTCGCGCAGATTACTCGCATCACTGACCAAATAGAGTATAATAATCGTAGTATGCGTTCGCGCTGCCGGTTCTGCGTTATGCATCCGACGGCGCGAACATTTTTAGAAGGAGAGAGAATAGTATGCTGCTCAATGTACCGAAAATCCTTTCGCCCGACCTGATCAAGGCCCTCTGTGAGATGGGCCACGGCGACAAAATCCTGCTTGCGGACGCAAACTACCCCGGCAAGAGCGCGGCGGAGCACTGCGGCGCCACCTTTCTGCGCGCGGACGGCATCGGCGTGCCCGCGCTGTTGGAAGCGATTCTGACCATGATGCCGCTGGATCTGTATACCGACGAACCGGCGATGGTAATGGACGTGGACGTGCGCGACAAGGGCATGAAGATTCCGATTCACGACACCTATCGCGCGATCGTGGCAAAGCATGACCCGCGCGGCGAAAAAGCTGTCGCGCAGTACGAGCGCTATGCCTTTTACGAAAAAGCGAACGCCTGCACCGTGATCGTCCAGACCGGTGAAGAGGCGATCTATGCCAACATCATCCTGCAAAAAGGCGTGATCAAATGAAGACAAAGCGGTTGCTCGCGTTTGACCTAGGCGCATCCAACGGCCGCGCTGTGCTTGGCGCGTTTGACGGCAAACGCATCGAACTCAACGAGATTCACCGCTTCGACAACCCCATGGTCGAGCAGAACGGCCTGTATTACTGGGACGCGCTCGGCCTCTATCGCAACCTGAAGGAGTCCTTCCTCAAGCTCAAGCACGAAGGGCAGGAGGCGGACTGCTTCGGCATAGACACCTGGGGTGTGGATTTCGGGCTGCTCGATCACAACGGCGCATTGCTCGGTAACCCCCGCTGCTATCGAAACGGCACCGAGGCGGGCATGGCAAATGTCCACGCCGTCGTACCGCAGCAGACGCTGTTTGCGCATACGGGCATCGCGAGCATGCCATTCAATACGGTCTATCAGCTTTACGCGCGCATTCAGGAACGCGATCCCGCGCTGGAGCGGGCAAAGACGCTGCTCTTTTCGCCCGATCTGTACGGCTATTTCTTCACGGGTGAGCAGAAAACGGAATACACCATCGCGACCACGAGCATGCTCTACGACGGCGAAAACCGCCGCTGGGATAAAGAAACCATGCGCGCGCTCGGTATTCCGGAGGACGTGTTTACCGGCGTAGACTTCGCGGGCACGCTCCGCGGGCGCATCCGTGAGTCGGTTGCGGAGGAGCTCGGTATTTCGCGCGTGCCGTTTGCGGCAGTGGGTTCGCACGACACGGCATCCGCCGTCGCGGCGATTCCCGGCGAGGGGAACTTTGCGTTCTGCTCCTCCGGCACATGGTCGCTCTTCGGCGCGGAGAGCGAGAAGCCGGTGAAGACGCAGGCGGTGTTCGACGCGAACTTTTCCAATGAAGGCACCGTGCAGGGCACGTTCCGCCTCTTAAAAAACATCATGGGGCTCTGGCTCGTGCAGGAATGCAGGCGGGACTGGCAGAAGCAGGGGAATTTCCTGAGTTACGACGAGATCGACGCGCAGGCGAAGGCGAGCCCCGGCCTTGTGAGCATCATTGATTCCGACGACACGAGCTTTTACGCCGCGGGCAACATGCAAAAGAAGATTCAACAGTATTGCGAGCGTACGAACCAGCCTGTGCCGCAGACGGTGGGCGAGGTCGCCCGCTGCATCTATGACAGCCTTGCGCTGAAGTACCACTTTGCGCTGGAGACGCTGGAGGGCTATCGCGGCAAGTGCATCGACCAGCTCAACATCGTCGGCGGCGGCACGAAGAACAAGCTCATGAATCAACTTGCGGCGGATGCGACGGGGCGAACCGTTGTCGCGGGTCCAATCGAGAGCGCGTGCGTGGGAAATCTTCTCATGCAGGCGGTAGCGCTGGGCGAACTGAAAAACGTCGAGGAAGCGCGCGCGGTCGTCCGCGCCTCGTTCGCGACGGAAACCTACGAAAGCCGCCGCACGCAGCAGTGGGAGGACGCTTACGCAAAGCTGCTCTCCCTGATGCAGAAACCATGAGCATTCGCGCGCTTGCATCTGTGGAAACGGTGCAGCGCTCGGAAAAGATGGATGGAAACAGAACCCAAAACCGGGATTGGCATGTTCTATAATAAGAAAGGCGCAGTGCGCAAAGAGTCAAACGGGAGAAAACCATGATCGACATGACGAAATGGGAGCAGATCGCTTCCCAAGAGATACACAATCGAAAGAAAGTTGCGGGACGCCTCGGCGGGAAGATCGCTGTGGTGACGGGCAGCGCGCAGGGTTTCGGCAAGGGCATTGCGGAGGAACTCTACCGTGAGGGCGCGTTTGTCGTGATTGCCGACCTGAACGAGCCGCTGGCGCAGACGGTCGCGGAGTCGCTCGGCGAGCGCGCGGTTGCGGTCAAGACGGACGTCTCCAGCGAGGAGAGC
>DATMYE010000034.1:0-5497 GCA_035561095.1 Clostridia bacterium
TTGACGGCGGCGATCACGATGGCGCTGTCGCAGCAGGGCGAAGCCAAGGCGATGCGCTATGACGAAATCGACAAGGCGCCGGAAGAGAAAGCGCGTGGAATCACGATCAACACCGCGCACGTCGAGTATGAGACGAAGTCGCGCCACTATGCGCACGTCGACTGCCCCGGCCACGCGGACTACGTCAAGAACATGATCACGGGTGCCGCCCAGATGGACGGCGCGATCCTGGTTGTGAGCGCGGCGGACGGCCCGATGCCCCAGACCCGTGAGCACATCCTGCTTGCGCGTCAGGTCGGCGTGCCGTACATCATCGTGTTTATGAACAAGACTGACCAAGTCGACGATCCGGAACTGCTGGAGCTCGTCGAGATGGAAATCCGCGAACTGCTGAGCACGTACGAGTTCCCGGGCGACGAAATTCCGATCGTCAAGGGCAGCGCGCTGCTGGCGATGGAAGCACTGATCGCGGGCAAAAAGGCTCTGGAAACGCCGGAGTGCAAGTGCCTGTTTGATCTGATGGATGCGGTTGACAGCTATATCCCGACGCCTGAGCGCGCTGTGGATAAGCCCTTCCTCATGCCGGTTGAAGACGTGTTCACGATCACGGGTCGTGGTACGGTCGCGACGGGCCGCGTGGAGCGCGGAACGGTCAAGATCAGCGAAACGGTTGAGATCGTCGGACTCGCGGAATCCACCCGCTCGGTCGTCGTGACCGGCGTTGAAATGTTCCGTAAGCAGCTCGACCAGGCGATGGCAGGCGACAACGTCGGCCTTCTGCTGCGCGGCGTGCAGCGCTCGGATATCGAGCGTGGTCAGGTTCTGGCGAAGCCGAACTCGATCCACCCGCACACCCACTTCATGGGTCGCGTGTACGTGTTGACGAAAGAAGAAGGCGGCCGCCACACCCCGTTTTTCTCGGGCTACCGTCCGCAGTTCTACTTCCGTACGACGGACGTGACCGGCTCCATCGAACTGCCCGCGGGCGTTGAGATGGTTATGCCTGGCGACCACATCGACATGAACATCCAGCTGATCACGACGATCGCGATCGAGCCGGGCCTCCGCTTCGCGATTCGCGAAGGCGGCCGCACGGTTGCCTCCGGCGTCGTCACCGAGATCCTGGACAAATAAGAGAAACAACAGAAAAGAGGCTCGCTCACGCGAGCCTCTTTTTGTGTACTCAAAATAAAAAAGGCACGTAATTTCGTGCCTTTTGTAAGCGTGAAAATTCTTTTCTTACTTTTCTTTTTAAGAAAAGTAAGAAGGCTCTGTTCTTACTACTTTTCTTGCAAGAAATGTAAAAAGCGATCTCTTATCTCTTTGAACTGCTCCCCGATGGGTTTGGCGAGAGAGAGGTCAGCGATCATTGCGTCGAGTTCCGCAAGGGAGACCCACTTTGCGTCCACGGTTTCGCCGGGCTGCAGGCGCACCTCGTTGAGCGGAAGATCACGCCGTAGCAGATAGTGATCGACGAACGTGTCCCGCGTGGTCTCGCTGCCGACGAGGATCAGCTCGTCCCCGGTCGCGAGAATCCCCGTTTCCTCCTCCAGCTCGCGCACGGCGGCGGAAAGACTCGTTTCCCCCGCGAGCACGGAACCGCCGGTATTCTCCCAGTGGTTCGGGTAACTCTCCTTTGCGGGATCGCGCAGGGTTAACAGGACATTGCTCTGCGCATCCGCTGTCCAGACGGAGACCACGACATGATACTCCCCGCGTGCGCAGGGCGTGCCGCGCCGGTGTGTGCGTCCGAGGGGGTTGCGCTGGCTGTCGTAGAGATCCCAAAGTTCCATACGTTCCTCCGAATTGAGCATGCGTGTCAATAACGTAAGAGAACACTTACATGAACAGCACAAGCCCGATCGGCAGGAAGATCGCGAGGATAAAATCCAGCACCTTGATCTTGGTGACTTTCAGGAGGTTGAGGCCGATGGCGAGGATCAGGAGCGACCCGACGCACGTCATCTCGGCGACAGCCGCGTCGCTGAGCACGGGCGCCAGAAACTGCGCGGCAAGCGTGATTGCGCCCTGATAGAAAAACAGCGGAATTGCGGAGAGCAGCACGCCCGCGCCGAGTGTGCTCGCGAAGATGACCGCACTCACGCCGTCGAGAATGCTCTTGGTGAACAGCACTTCGTGATTGCCGGTGAGTCCGCTGTTGAGCGAGCCCACGACCGCCATCGCGCCGACGCAGTAGAGGAGCGTGGTGGTGATAAAAGCCTCACTGAAGCGGGAGCCATCGTCGCTTTTGGACGCGAGCTTCTGCTCCAGACCGTTGACAAAGCGGTTGAATCGGCCGTCGAAGTCGAGAATCATACCGATGGCGCCGCCGACCACGATCGAGATGGTCGCAATCAGGGGGTTCTGGCCTTTGAGCATGCCGCTGACTCCGATGTAGATGACCACAAGGCCGAGGCCCTGCATAATGCCGCCGGAAACGCGCTCCGGTATGCCTTTTTTGAGGAGGAGGCCGATTGCGCCGCCAATGAGGATGGCAGCGGCGTTGACGATGGTTCCAAGCATGATAGATGGGTCCTTTCCGCGTATGCCGCGCGGTATAACTCAACAGAATCGAGCGACATTTTGTATGATTATACGCCTTTTGTGCGGAAAAAGATACCGGAAAGGAGCGATATTTGCGTGTCAAAACGATCATTTCGGGCGCAAAAAAACGCCACCCGAACAGGTGGCGCAGTTTGCTTGAATTGTGTTGGCTTTACCGCCGGAGCAGCAGCGCCGCAACGCAGAGGCAGCTGGCGAGCAGCTGGATGATCGCAAAGCGGTAGCCGACCTGCGTGTCCGACCAGCCGAGGTTTTTGCGCGCGTGGTCGTGCAGCGGCGTGCGGACGGACTTGAGGAAGCCCTTGATCTTCGTGATGCGGATGAAGAGGAGCTTGAACAGCCCGATGCCGCCGTCGAGAATGATCACCAGCACGATGGGGATGAAGTACAAGAGGTTATACGTCTTGAGCGCCATGATGCCGAGGAAGATGCCGATCATGCGCGAACCCGCGTCGCCCATGATGATCAGGCTCGGCGAGGCGTTGAACAGCAGGTAGGCGAGCAACGACGCGATCAGGATAAAGCACATCTGCGCAAGATCGGAGGAGTTGCCCATCAAGAGGAAGATCGCGGCAAACGACGCGAGCGAGACGATCGAGACGCTGCCGAGCAGGCCATCCACGCCGTCCGTGCAGTTGGTGAAGTTGATCGAGATCCAGAGTACAAACGTCGCAACAATCAGGAATACCCACGGCGGGAGCACGAGCGTCCAGCCAAAGAGCGCGAGGCTGTTGCTCTCGTTGAACGCGAGATATGTGCCCGCAGCCAACAGGCAGACGACGAGGTCAAGTAAGCCCTTTTTCCATTCGCTCCAGGAGGCGGAGCTGCGGTCGTCGAGGTAACCCGAGAGCATCTCGAGCAGGAACAGCGCGCAATAGATCACGTATTCCCAGCGGAACGGCACGAACAGCAAAAACACGAGTACGCTCGTGATGCTGAAGATGAGGCCGGCGCCGCGGGGTTTGCCCTTGGCGACTTCGCCGTTGACGGCGTACTTTCTGCCCTGATCCTTGGGCAGGCGCGCGATGCCGACTTTGATTGCGACAAAGGTGAGGATAAACGCGAAAAGGATGCTGATGAGCATCCAGGTGAGGGTGTGCGGTATCGGAAAAATCGTATAGAGCATGCAGTACTCTCCCAACAAGAATAGCAATAGTATACCCTTTTACGGCGCGAAGCGCAATTCTTTCGCGGTTTTCCACGCGCCGAATACGCGCAGCAACCCTCTGGGAACGGCCGGAAGAACCGTGTATAATAAAGGCAATACACATCGAAAATTGGTAAGCGAGGGATGAATTATGCGTTGGTGGATGATTGTGCTTCTTGTGCTGCTTGTGATCATTCTGGCGGTTTGGGTCATCACCGCCAACACGACGTTTCTGCAAAAGGCGTTTATCCGCGCGCTCTGTGCGGGCAACGCGGGCGTCAAGCCGGACGATTACGACGCGGTGCTCGCGAAGATCGACACGCTGGCAACGGACGTGTCCTACGAAAGCGCGTTTGACAACGGCACGCTCGACGTGTTCGCTGAGAAAGGCACAGATGCGCTGCCGCTGATCGTCTACGCGCACGGCGGCTACTACGTCGGCGACGACAAGGCCGATTTCGGCTACTATTGCCAGACGCTCGCGTCGCGGGGTTATGTTGTCGCGAACATGAACTACATGCTGGCGCCCGAAGCGCATTACCCCACGCAGATGCTGCAGGCCAACGAAGCGATCCGCTTCCTGCTCTCGCACGCGGAGGAATACCGCATCGATCCCGCGAGAATCTTCATCGGCGGGGACAGCGCGGGCGGGCACCTGAGCTCCCAGATGGGGCTGTACTACACCAATCCCGCGTTCCAACAGCGCATCGGCGGCGAACCCGCGATCGCGAAGGAGCAGCTGCGCGGCGTGATTCTGCACTGCGGCTACTACAACATCGACACCCTGCGCGCAACGGGTTTCCCGATGATTGCGGACTCCGTTTGGATGATGACGGGAGAGAAGCAATACGAGGGCACCGAGAAGGCCGTGAGCATGAACACCGTCGCGTGGGTGACGCCGGATTATCCGAGTACGTTCATCGACTGCGGGGATAAGGATTCGTTCATCACACAGGCGCAGGAGATGATTGCGGCGCTCACGGCGCAGGGGGTTGAGGTTGTGAGCTATCTTCCGACGACGACGGGCTTCCCGCTGATGCACGAGTTTCAGGTGCGGTTGAATATGGCGGAGGCGCAGGCGGCGCTGGAGGAGTTGGCGGGGTTTTTGGGGGAGAGGAGATAAGGTTAGGAGCACAATAGTCCGTGGTGAATATTTTAAACTGTTATGTTAAAATAAACAGTAAACTAATCTGTCTAGGAGTATTATATGGAGCAAATACTTTCGTCAAAAGATCATGATGTTATATCAAACCTTTTAAGTGAGGCATATGAATACGCTGATGGAGAAGCGATTTCCACTTTATTTGATAAACTTGACGAAACAGACTACTTCAATTCACTTGAAAACAAAGAAGAAGAGCATAGCGGACTATGGGAATTTTGTATATCTACGATAACTGCTGCTTTTCAAAATTCCTCCGCTGAAAAGACTCAAACCATATTGTGTTCATGTATAGAACTTGATGGTCTGCTTAGTAATGAGAAGGCTACTCTAAAGAAGCTAATTGAAATATGTGATAAGATCGAGAAAGAAGGAAACCTATGTAAAGTTGTGCTCTTAAAGTCAGAATTTTTCTATGAATTACAAGATGAAAACAGGCAAATCGAACATATCCTTAAAGCTTTAGCATCAGAGGAAGTTGCCGCATCAGATGTTCTTATATTAAGATTTCATCTTGATGATATTTGTAATAAGTATGGAATATCAAGCGTAGGAATTGACAACTTACGTTTTTTGGCAAAATTCAGACCTCATAATTTTGAAGTATTCAACAGACTATTATCTAG
>DATMYE010000035.1:0-88014 GCA_035561095.1 Clostridia bacterium
TAATTATACCACGCGCCGTAATCGATCCTCTGCGTCGCTTGACGGGCTGTTTTCCCGCAGGCCTGAAAAAAGGCTTCCCCGATTGCTCAGGGAAGCCGCATTCGTTAGCCGGTTAGTCGCGTTTCATGCTGCCTTCGCGAATCGTCAGAATCACGCTCTGCAGCAGGATGAAGAAGCAAAGCATGAGTCCCGTGGTGATGCTCTGCCAGTATGGCTCCCGTAAGCCAGACGCGATGACGATGTTGTTGATCGTCTTGAGCGAAAGCACACCGAATAGCGTACCGATGACGTTGCCCACGCCGCCGGTGAGCAGCGTGCCGCCGATGATTGCGGAGGCGATGGCCTGCATCTCCGCCGCGGTCGCGTTACTCGCGTTGCCCGCGCCCGTATGCAGGAGGTACACATAGCCGCCGATGCCGGAGAGCACGCCGCAGAGAAGATAGGAGAAGAACCGCGTGCGCTTGACGTTGATGCCCAGCATCAAGGCGCTCTGGCTGTTGCCGCCGATGGCGTAGAGGTTCCTGCCGAAGCGCGTCCACTTCAGAATGATGAAGATCGCGAGAACGACCGCAAGCGCGATCACCACACCCAGCTCAATACGCGCTGGGATGAAGTTGCCGGTCTTGCCATAGGAGCCGATGCCGGGGATCACGATGCGGAACTCCTTGAGCGCAAGGAAGAGCGCATGCTCCGCCGTACGGGGCTGCACGGAGACAATCGTGGTCATGCCGCGCGCGAAGAACATGCCCGCGAGCGAGATGATGAACGGCTGAATCTCGAGATACGACACGAGGAACCCCTGCACGAGGCCGAACGCCGTGCCGATGCCGAGCGCGAGCGCCATAGAGCCCGCGACGCTGCCGCCCTTGTCGTCGAGGTAGACCACGCAAGCCATCGTGACCAGCGCGGTGATGCCGCCGACGGAGATATCAATGCCGCCCGCGATCATGACGACCGTCAATCCGCAGGCAACGACGATTAGGAACGAGTTGTTGTTGAACAGGTCGAGAAACTGCTGCGGATTTAGGAAGCCTCCGCCCCAGACCGACATCGCCATGCCGTACATGCCGACAAACGTCAGCACCGTGATGATCAGCAGTAGGTTGGTGTTGGAGATCGGTTCGCGCGGCTGCAGCCTCTGAAATTCGGTGGCGCTGTTATTCTTCCGCATATGCTTGCTTCTCCTCCTTTTGGGGTTTGGGGAATATCATGTCACGCAGTTTGAGGAAATAGCTTTGCACAACAGGAGAACCGAGCACGACGATGGCGATGATGACGATCGCCTTGTACGCCTTGACCGCCGTGGAGGAAACCTTCATCGCGTAGAGCGTGATGGTCAGCGCCTGAATGATATACGCGCCGATCACCGATCCCGTGATGCTGAACTTGCCGCCGCTGAGGGCGTTGCCTCCGATCGCGACCGCGAGAATGGCATCCATCTCGATGTCAAGAAGCAGCGTTTCGTGGTTGATGAGGCCCATGCGGCTCACCCCGATGCAACCCGCGATGGACACGCACACGCCCAGCATCATGAACGCGAGAATCTTCATGCCGAACGCGTTGATGCCATTGAGCCGCGCGGATTTTTCGTTGATGCCGACCGCCTGTGTGTAGAGGCCGAGGTTCGTCAGCCGGAGCACCAGAGTAACGAAGATTGCGAACACGATGACGATCAGGATCGGCGTCGGAATCGCTATGCCTGGAATAAAGCTGCCGATATAGCCCAGCAGCGGGCTTTCGACGGTCGGCGTAGCGCCGCCGTTGATCCAGTAGGCAATCGGCCTGCCCGCGGTGAGTAAGATCAAGGTCGCGATCATCGGCTGGATGCGGAAACCCGCCACGAGGATGCCGTTGAATGCGCCGCAGAGCACCGCAACGCCCGCCGCAAGCACGAATGCGAGCAGGATGATCGGCCAGTTGATCGTGTGCTCGCGCAGCACGCGCACAAACACGCTGCCAGCGATAGCCGCGACCGCGCCGACGCTGATGTCCTGTCCGCGAGAACTCGCGGTGACCAGCGTCATGCCGATGGCGATGATCGCAAGCTCCGACGCGCTGTTGAGGATGCTGATGATGTTGCCCGAGAGCACGGGGTTGCCGTCGTTGTTGAGGATGATGTTCAGAGAGAAGAATCCGGGATCCCGGATGAGATTAAACAGCACCAGCAGCGCCAGCGCGAACAGCGGGATGACCAGCTGCGATTTGAAGAATCCGTTTGATCGACTATTCATATTGCACTGCCTCCCCCGCGATGGTGTGCATGATCTTTGCCTGCGTCATGTCGTCCTGCATCAGCTCGCCGACGATCTTGCGATCGCGCATGACGATCAGCCGCGAGCAGGTGCGGAGCATCTCTTCGATCTCCGAGGAGATGAACGTTACGCTCACGCCGTCTTCGGCAAGCTTGAGCACGAGTTTTTGAATTTCGACTTTGGTGCCGACGTCAATGCCGCGCGTCGGCTCGTCGAGTATCAGATACTGCGGCTTGGTGAGAAGCCACCGCGCGAGAATCGCCTTTTGCTGATTGCCGCCGGAGAGAGACTTGATCGGCGTATCGGTTGAGGCGGTCTTGATGCCAAGCAGTTTGATGTATTCATCCGCGAATTTTTCCGACTCGGCGCGGGAGAACGGGCGGAAGAAACCGCGCATGACCTGCAGAGCCAGGATGATGTTCTCCCGCACGGAGAGATCATCCACGATGCCGTCCTGCTTGCGATCCTCCGGCAGATATCCAATGCCGAGCTTCATCGCGTCCTTGGGTTTTGCTATCTTGACGGGTTTGCCATTGACCGTGACCTTGCCGCCCGTGATCTTGTCCGCGCCGAAGATGGCGCGCACGCTCTCGCTGCGGCCGGAACCCAGCAGTCCCGTGAACCCGTTGACTTCTCCCTGATCGATCCTGAAATCAAACGCCTTTGTACCCGCCGCGCTGGAGAGGCCCTTTGCCTCAAACACGGGCACGCCGTCTGTGCGCGCATGCGACACGCGGCTGTTTTTCAGGTCGGTGATGTCGTCCAGCTCCTTGCCCATCATCTTGGAGATGAGCTGCACGCGCGGCAGATCTTTCACGTCGTATGCGCCGATGAGCTCGCCGTTGCGAAGCACGGTGATCCGGTCGCACACCTCGTAGACCTGCTCTAAAAAATGTGTGATAAAGATGATGCCGACGCCATGGGATTTGAGCTCCCGCATCAGCAAAAAGAGCTTCTCCACCTCGCGCTCGTCGAGCGAGGAGGTTGGCTCGTCGAGAATGAGCACCTTGCACTCCATATCCACGGCTCGCGCGATGGCGACCATCTGCTGCACGGCGAGTGAACAGGTTGAAAGCTGCTGGGTGGCTCTGGCGGGGATGTTGAGTTTTTCGAGGATTTCGGTGGTTCTTTGGCGCATCTTCTGCCAGTGCACAAGCGAATACTTGCCGCGTCCAATGAACATGTTCTCGGCGACGGTCAGATTCGGGCAGAGCGTGATCTCCTGATACACGGTGCTGATGCCAAGATTCTGCGCCTCCTGCGGAGACTTGATGTTGACATCCTTGCTGCCGCCGTCGATCGTGATCGTGCCGGAGTCCTTCGGGTGGACGCCTGTGAGCACCTTGATCAGCGTGGACTTTCCCGCGCCGTTTTCGCCCATCAGCGCGTGGATTTCGCCCTTTTGGAGCGTGAAGTCCACGTTGTGCAGCGCGCGCACGCCGGGAAAGGATTTTGAGATGTTGCGCATGGATAAAACGATATCGTTCGGCATGAGTACCATCCTTTGTGCGTTGCAGATGTGGTGGAAACAGAACGGTGCGAGTATGCGGTTTGATCCGCATACTCGTCACCGTCATTCGTGATTCGGTTTCCCCGATCAGGGGCGACCCAAACGGATGGACTTATTCGCCCAGACCGTAGGTGTCGATGTCCGCCTGCGTGATGGTCGTGGCATCAAAGCCGCGCTCTTCGGAGATGACCTTCTTCTCGGTGAGGGTTCCGCCCGCTTCGAGCGTCTGGATCATGTCCGCAATAACCTGAGCCTGGAACGGGCTGCACTGACCGTCATAGTTCCAGTTGCCGGCGAGCAGTTCGCGCAGCGCCCATTTGTTGCAGTCGAAGCCCATGACGATGACCGCTTTGCCGACGCCGTGGGTGATACCCGCTGCATCCAGCGCCGCGACTGCGCCCTTGGCCATACCGTCGTTCTCGGCATAGATGACGTTGAATTCTTCACCACTGTTGATGACGGATTCGACGATCGTCTTTGCGGTTGCTTCATCCCAGGTGGCGGTCTGCTGCACAACCTTGGTCATGGTGCCGGCTGCAAATTCTGCATCCAGCGCGGCGGTGCGGCCGATCTGCGCGTCGGAACCCATGGCGCCTTGAATGTGGATAACCTTGTAGGAATCCAGATTCTGCGCTTTGAGCCATTCGACAGCGGTGACGCCTTCATTGGCCATGTTGGAAACGACTGCCGCTTCATAGTTGCTCTCGTCGGTATTGATCATACGGTCGAAGAGGAACACTTTGATGCCGGCTTCTTTGGCGCTGGCGAGGACTGCGTCCCAACCGTCGGTGGCGGCGGCGGAGATGAGCAGGTAGTCTACGCCATCGGTGATGAACTGCGTGGCAGCGTTGAGCTGCTCGTCGTTCTTCAGGCTGTAGAAGGTGGAGACAGCATAGCCGTTCGCTTCGGTGAAGACTTTCTCAAAGTCCGCAACGTTGGCTGCACGGTAGCCGGATTCTGCCGGCGGGTTGTTGATGATGCCGACCTTGATCAGCGCGGGCGCCGCGGGGGCATCCGTTGCTGCGGGGGCTTCCGTTGCGGCTGCGGCAGCGGGGGCTTCCGTTGCGGCGGGAGCGGCAGTTGCGCAAGCAATCATGCCGATTGCGAGCATGGCAACGAGGAGCAGAGTAATAAATTTCTTCATGGTCTCGATTTCCTTTCCTTTTTTCAGATGTGCTTTGTGTGTCGGTAAAGAATAGATATGACCAACAAGTCTCTTATATCATATAGACAACCGCGCGCCAATGGCCCTGGGGCAAACGCATAAGAATGTCAACCAACCCGATGATTTTACAAACCGCGCACGCGGTTGCCGCAAATTTGACCGTTTTCTAACAGTAATTTTTCAAACAGGCGGCGTAAAAAAACGCACTGCTGTTTCGCGGTGACAGCGTAAAAAAAGAAACCCGTTTTCGGGCTTCTTTCTGTATGGCTCGTGTCAATAATCAGTATCCGCGGCCTTCGATCATCTCTTTTGTGATGGTAAAGCTGTCAAACGCGGTCTCGTCGACGTGCTTGACCTGCTCGACCGTTTCGCCACGCTCCAACCGCATGATCAAATCTGCAACATAGGGCCCCTGCAGCGGATTGCACTCCACGTTGAGCGCGATCTTGCCCTCGAGGCAGTAGGTAAGTCCGAGCTTTGTCGCGTCGAACGAGATCACGATCACGCCGTCGCCTGCGTTACAGGTCAGCCCCGCTTCCTCCATCGCGTCGATGGCGCCCAGCGCCTCGCCGTCGTTTTCGCAGTAGACCACGTCGATATCCTTGGTCTGCTTAAGAATCGAGCCCATGACCTCATACGCCTTGGCGCGCGTAAAATCGCCCGGCTCCTGCGCGACGATCTGCCAGTTCGGGTTGCGCGTCAACGCGTCTTCCAGCGCGGCGGTGCGCCCGATCTGCGCAGAGGAGCCGATGGTTCCCTGAATGTGCACGATGCGGACGGGATCGTCCGTCCTGCCGCGACGGTGCAGCAGATTTTCCAGCCAGCGCGCGGCGGTTTCGCCCTCTTTGCGGAAGTCCGAACCAATATACGCGGTGTAGAGGCTGCGATCCTCGACCTGAATATCGCGGTCGATGACGATCACGGGGATGCCCGCGTCCCGCGCTTCCTGCAAGATCGAAGTCCAGCCCGTCTCCACGCGCGGCGAGAAGACGATGTAGTCCACGTCCTGCTGGATGAACATGCGGATGGCGCGAATCTGGTTCTCCTGCTCGTTTCGCGCGTCGTCGAAGATCAGCTCAAAGCCGTTCTCCTCGCTCAGCGCGCTCTTCATGCTCTCGGAGTTGGCGACGCGCCATTCCGACTCTGCGCCGACCTGCGAAAAGCCGACCACGATCGGGCTTCCGGCGGTCTCCTCCGGCTCCTGCGCGCTGTTCTGCCCCGGCACGCAGCCGAAGATCAGAGCGGTGCAGAGCAGAATCAAACCCGTTTTCACGATCTTCCGGCTCATTCGCCCACCTCCTTTTCACTCGTCCGCATGGGGATCTTGACCAATATATTGGTACCGATGTCCGGCGTGCTCTCGATGGTAAGCCCGTACTCCAGGCCGAACAGGATCTGTATGCGCTGGTGCACGGTGCGGAGGCCAAAGCCTTCCTTCCTGCCGTCTACGAGGGAGGCGCGCAGCTCCTCCAACCGTTCCTCGGTCATGCCGCTGCCGTCGTCCGCCACCTCGAGCACGAGAAGCTCGTCTTCTTTGCGTCCCGAGACGCGGATCAGCCCCTTCCGCCTGCGGATCTTGATGCCGTGATAGAGTGCATTTTCCACCAGCGGCTGGAGTGTGAGCTTCGGGAGGATGACCGCGTCAAATTCCTCCGGAATGTCGATCTCGTATTCCATCAAATCGCGGTAGCGCATGTGCTGGATTTCAAGGTAGCTGCGGATATGCTGCTGCTCCTCTTTGAGCGTGATGACGTTCTGCCCGCGGCTGAGCGAGAACCGGAAGAAGTTACTGAGGCTGCCGACCATGGCGACCGACTCGCTGATCTCACCGGACTCGATGAGCCAGATGATGGTATCCAGCGTGTTGTATAGAAAATGCGGGTTGATCTGCGCCTGCAACAGCGCAAGCTCGGTTTTTCTGCGCTGCTTTTCCTGCTCGGTGTTGCGCTCGATGAGGCGCTTGAGGTGTCCCACCATGCTCTCGATGCCGTCGGAGAGCAGCTGCACCTCCTCGACATCCGCTTGAATGGGCTCCATGACCAGTAAGCCCCCGCGTCCGATGGCGACGAGGCGGTCGCAAAGCATATCGATGGGATCGACGATGCGGCGGCTGAGCTTACGCGAATAGCTCAAGAGGAAGAACAGCAGCGTCAGCGCAAGAACGACGACGACGCCCATCAGTACCACCATGTTTGTGATCATGGTCGACTGCAGGGCGTCCAGATGCACCGCCTCATAATAGAGGTAGGTGTACATATATTCCTGTATGAGGTCCGCCATGACGTAGATGTTGTCGTTGAGCTGCGTCATGCGAGAATCGTATCCCTCGGTGGCCGCAATCTCCTGCATCTTGTCCTCGAGGTTGTGGCAGAGGTTTAATACGCTGTTGATGGCGCGGAGGCTGTCCCTCTCTCCGGTGGTTTCGATGAGCTTTTTCGCGATGGCTTCCGCGGACTTGACCTCCTCGGTCGGCATGCCTTCGGAATATTGGCTGTCGATCACGTAATAGTACATCTTGGTCTTGATGTTGTCCGTGAACTCGCGGTTGAAGTCCGAGGCGGTGGTGACGTTGTTGAGGATCGAGTTGTACTGGAGCCCGTAGCCGAGGCCGATGCCCACGACAAGAATGATGATCAGCATCAACGGAATCGTGACGATGAGGATCATCTTCCAGAGTTTTTTCTGCATGGTCGTCTTGGCTGTCTTCGCGGTTTTCGCCGTCCAGCCGATGTTCTCGATCACCGTTTGTCCCCTTTGCGGTATTCGCTGGGCGTGCTGCCCGTCACCTTTTTAAACACAAAGCTGAAATAGTGCGAATCGCGGAAGCCCACGGCGTATGCAATCTCGCTGGAGCGCATCTCCGTCTGCCGGAGCATGCGTTTTGCCTCGCTGATGCGCTTGCCGGTGAGATATTCCACAAACGTCTGCCCGATCTCCTGGCTGAACATCGCGGAAAAATAGTTCGGGCTGATATTCACCTTCTGCGCCACGCGGTCGAGCGAGATCGTCTCCTCGGCGTAGTGCTCGTCGATGAACTGGATGGCTTTGTTGAGCAGATCACGCTGCTGTTTTTTGCTCTCCCGGTCGCGCAGGCGAATCGCGTGCGTCATGATCCGGTGCATATAGCTGCGCGCTTCCTCAGGAGCAGCGATATTGTCCTTCGGCCTTAGTTCCGGAGGCACGTTGTTGTCCGCGTGGCTGTCGATGGAGTCGATATATGCGGCCGCGGCGAAGAACACCGTCATGGTCAGATAGCGGCAGAACATCGCGAGCGGAACGCCGTCCTCGCCCGCGCTGTGCAACAGCTGGTCGATAAACGGGTCGATCTCCTCCGCAGAGCCGCTGCTAAAAAAGCACCGCACGCGCTCCTGATCGATCTCCGGCTTCCGCGGCGCGGGCTCGCCCGTGCGCGTCTTTTGAATATTCTGTATGCTCTCCTCGGTGAGGATGTGCTCCGCGGGGCACAGATAGCGGTAGGAGAGAATACGGCTTGCCTCCGAGAAACAAACGGGCAGGGCGCTGAGCCGCGCGACGGGAGAGCCGCAGGCGATGTGCCAGTTGACCTCGCGCCCTGCTTCCTCGCAAAGCGCCTGAATATCCCGCACACACTGCTGTGTGCGCGCTTCGATTTCCTCCGCGCAGCCCTTGATCAGCACCGCGTGGGTGGTAATGTTCCAGCGGAAGAGGATCAGCTCCGCGCGGGAGAGGAAATAGTGTGTCACACGATCCTGCAGCTTCGCGAGCGCCGCGGTATACCCTTCCGGCGCGCTGCCGTCGTATTCCGCGCTGCTCAGCGAAAAGAGCAGGATGTTATAGCCCGTGGCGTTGAGGTCGATCTCCATCGACTTCGCGGATTCGGAGATTTCGGAGACGCTCATGCCGCCGGTGACGATCTGCTCAAAAAAGCGTCTGCGTGAAAACGCCTCGTATTCCTGCGCCTCGCGCTGGAACATCGAAAGATACTCCCGCTGCTGCTGCTCCGCCTCCATCTTCTTTTGGAGCGAAATGAGCAGCTCTACCATCTTTTCCTTGATCACGGGTTTGAGCAGATATTGCTCCACGCCCATGCGAATCGCCTGCTGCGCATAGGCAAAGTCGTCATATCCGCTGATGATGACGATCTTGGTGCGCGGCAGTTCCTTTCGCACGAGTTCACTCAGTGCGAGCCCGTCCATAAACGGCATCTTGATGTCGGTGATCAGAACATCCGGCTGAATCTGGCGGATCAACGGCAAAGCAAGCTCTCCGTCCGGCGCGTCGCCTTCAAACGAAAAGCCATACTGTTCCCATTGGATATTTTTGCGAATCCCTTCGCGGACGACGATTTCATCTTCGACAAGAAAGACCTTGAACATCGGATCTTCCCTTCTGTTTTGGACGTGTGAACATCAGAATCAGAAGTGCATTCTGCCCCATTCATTATCAACCATTTTTCCGTATAGTCCAATAGGATATTTTTTGAGAACGGTTGGTTTTTTTCGGTTGCTGCAGAATTCTTGTTTTTTCGGTATGCTTCTTATTGCCAAATGCGGGAAAAGGTCTCACCCGAAATCAAAAACCCGACTCGTAAAAGCCGGGTTTGTTCATCGCATCGATGCCGGTCGGGCTGTCATCGTGATAGGCCGCTTTGCGGGGCGGGCGGGCCTGCAACCGCCCGCCCCTCTTGGCGGAGAGAGGAAAGAACACGATGAAAAAGCCGATTCTCAGCGATACAGTCAGTGATCAGGACTTCATCTTCCAGACGAGGTCGGCAAGGAACAGCTCCTGCTTGAACGCCTCGACCGTGGTGTTTTTGGTGATGTGCACGAACTCGATCTGCATCATCTCCGCCCAGTCGGCGAGCATCTGCGCGCTTGCTGCATAGCTCATCACGGTGTGATGCGCGCCGCCGGCGAGCAGCCAGAGCTTGAGCCCCGTGGTCAGATCCGGCATGGCGCGCCACATGACGCGGGCCACCGGCAGATTCGGCATCGCCATGATGGGCTTGATCGCCTCGACGTCCTGCACGATGAGGCGCATTCTGCCGCCCATGTCGATTAAGGACGCGACGACGGCGGGGCCAGCCGCGCCTTCAAACACGAGGCGCGCGGGGGCTTCGCGGTCGCCGATGCCGAGCGCGTGCACCTCGATGCGCGGCTTGCTTGCGGCGATCGACGGGCAAACCTCCAGCATGTGCGCGCCGAGGGAATAGGCGCCGTCCTCCGCAAGGTGGTAGGTGTAGTCTTCCATAAAGGCGGTGCCGCCGTCCATGCCTTCGGTCATCGCCTTGACGATGCGCGTCATCGCGGAGACTTTCCAGTCGCCTTCACCGCCGTAGCCGTAGCCTTTCGCCATCAGGTGCTGGCTCGCTAAACCCGGAAGCTGGCGCATGCCGACAAGATCCTGGAACGTGTTGGAAAACGCCATTGCGCCCACGCGCTTGAAGATTTTCTCCATGGCGACTTCTTCGCGCGCCTGATAGCGCACGGAGTCGATCTGATCGGTCGCGATGTCATACTGGGCCTTGTATTCCGCAACCATCGCGTCTACTTCCGCTTCGGTGACGGCGTTCATCTCGTCGACGAGCTCGCCCACCGGCCAGGTGTTCACCTGCCAGCCGAGCTTGATCTGCGCTTCGACCTTGTCGCCTTCGGTGACGGCCACTTCGCGCATGTTGTCGCCGAAGCGAACGAGGCGAAGATGCTTGCTCTCATGATAACCGATTGCGCTGCGCATCCAGCCGCCCAGTTCGTCGAGGACTTTCTTGTCCTGCCAGAAACCGGCGATGACCTTGCGCGGGAGGCGCATGCGGGTGGCGATAAAGCCGTGCTCGCGGTCGCCGTGCGCCGCCTGGTTCAGGTTCATGAAATCCATGTCGATCTCGAGATCCGGGATCTCGCGGTTGTACTGCGTCGCAAAATGGCAATACGGCTTTTGCAGCAGATTCAGCCCGTTGATCCACATTTTACTGGGGCTGAAGGTATGCATCCAGGTGACGATACCGCAGCAGGCATCGGAATAATTCGCTTCCTTTGCGAGCTGTTCGATCTCATCCGCGGTCTTGATCGTGCCCTTGTAAATAAAGCGGCACGGAATCTGCTTCTGCGAATCGATATACTGCGCCATCTCCTGCCCGCGCGCGGCAACTGTCTCGAGCACGTTCGGGCCGTAGAGGAACTGCGAACCGACAATAAACCAGATTTCCTTCGTCTTGAGGCTCATGTGATCTCTCCTTATATAACTTGTATGATGATTTCGGTTTCGAGTTTTGCGTTTGTACTGGATTTGTATTGAATTTGTCCTGTTAGAAGAAGCGTACCACCGGAAAAACCCGCTGTCAATATTCCATCGGGCAAATTTGTCCCAAATTCGGGCATAAATTTCGCCCTGATTCTATGATTTGTACGGTTTTAATGGAAGCATTCTAAAAGTTGTATTGAATTTTAGATCAGATCGTGCTAAAATTTTCTTAAACAAACCACGTTTCTCACGCATCTGACGACTCGATCGCTTGATTATTCAACCATATCCGTTCGAGATATACCATATTTGTATTGACGCAACAAAACAATCACGCTATGATTTTGCTAACGCGCCGGATTCGCGGCGCAGCGAGGGTTTATGCCGAAATATCAGCGCATCGCTTCTGAACTTCAGGACGAAATCAAAACAGGGCAACTTGCCGAAGGCGCTATGCTGCCGACGGAGGAAGCGCTCACGCAGCGCTTTTCCGCGAGCCGCCAAACCATCCGGCAGGCGTTGTCCATTTTGGTCGAAGCCGGGCTGATCACGAAGCAGCGCGGCAGCGGCTCGCGGGTACGCGCGCAACAGCTGCCGCCGAGAAGCGGCAACATCGCGGTCATCGCCACCTATATCAGCGACTACATCTTCCCGGGCATCCTGCGCGAGGCGCAGAGCGTGTTCGCCGCAAACCAGTATTCCGCGATTCTCTCAGCTACGCGGAACAGCGTCTATCACGAGCGCGAAATCCTGCTGGACTTACTCAACAAGCCCATCGACGGCATCCTCGTCGAGGGCACGAAGACCGCGCTGCCAAACCCCAATCTCGATCTATATCAAAAGCTCACCGAACGCAATATCCCCATCGTGTTCTTCAACGGCTTCTACGCAGACCTGCCGGACTCCGTCAACGTCTATGCCGATAACTTCGGCGGCGGCTACGAGCTCGTGCAGCACCTGCTGCAAAAAGGACACACGAAGATCGCGGGCATCTTCAAGAGCGACGACATTCAGGGTCACGAGCGGTACTCCGGCTATATCACGGCGCTCCGCGACGCCGGGCGGATGGTTCCCGACAGCCTTGTCTTTTGGTACACGACCGAGACGCGGGATGAGCTCTTTACCGGGGAGCACGCGAAAAAGATCGCCGAATGCACGGCGGTCGTCTGCTACAACGACGAGATCGCATTCCGCCTGATCCCGTTGCTGCTCGCTTCCGGCATTCGCGTGCCGCAGGATGTTGCGATTGTGAGCTTTGACAACAGCAGCCTAAGTGACTTAAGCCCGGTCAAGATCACATCGCTCTCCTACGGCGGGCAGAACATCGGCCATGTCGCCGCGGAGACGCTGCTCAATCGCATCGCGGGCAAACCCGCGCAATCCACTTCGCTTCGCTGGACGCTGGTCGAAAAAGACAGCAGCCGGATATAAACGGGTAATCATATTTTAATTTTTTAGAATCGAGGCATGTTATGACGCAGGAAATGGGCATTGCCGCAAAGATCAGCGGCGCAGAAACGTATCTCGGCATCGAATTCGGCTCCACACGCATCAAGGCGGTGCTGATTGACAGCAGTCACGCCGTGCTTGCCTCCGGCGGGCACAACTGGGAAAACCGCCTCGAAGGCGGCTTCTGGACGTACTCGATGGAGGACGTGTTCGCGGGTCTGCAGGACGCATACGCCAAGCTCGCGGCAAACGTAGAAAAGACCTACGGTGTGAAGCTCACCCGCGTCGGCGCGATGGGCGTCTCCGCGATGATGCACGGCTACCTCGTGTTTGACGCTGCGGGCAAGCTGCTGGCTCCCTTCCGCACCTGGCGCAACACCACGACGGGTCAGGCGGCAGATTTGCTCTCAAATCGCTTCGGCTTCAACATCCCGCAGCGCTGGAGCATTGCGCACCTGTATCAGGCGATGCTCAACCGCGAGAGCCACGCGAGCTCCGTCGCATTTATAACCACGCTCGCGGGCTACATCCACTATCGCCTTACGGGCGAAAAGGTCATCGGCATCGGCGATGGCTCCGGCATGTTCCCGATCGACTCCGTGAAGATGGCATATGACGCAGCCATGCTGGACTCCTTCCAACAGATCGTCAAAGAAAGCGGCTACGGCTGGAATATCTCCGCCGTGCTGCCGAAGCTCCTTCTCGCGGGCGACCCAGCGGGCAGCCTGACCGCCGACGGCGCAAAGCTCGTAGATCCGACGGGTACGCTTGTCTCCGGCATCCCCTTCTGCCCGCCGGAAGGCGACGCGGGCACAGGCATGGTCGCGACCAACGCCGTGCGCCAGCGCACGGGCAACGTCAGCGCGGGCACGAGCGTGTTTGCGATGCTGGTGCTGGAAAAATCGCTCTCCCGCTACTATACCGAGGTGGACATGGTGACCACGCCCGCGGGCGATCCGGTCGCGATGGTGCACTGCAACAACTGCACAAGCGATATCGACGCGTGGATTCGCCTCTTCGGCGAGGCTGCAACTGCGTTGGGCGCGGAGTATGATGAGCGTACGCTCTATCAGACCATGTACAAAAAAGCGCTGGAAGGCGCGCCGGACTGCGGCGGCATCATGGCGTTCAACTATCTCTCCGGGGAACCTGTGACCAACCTTGACGAAGGTCGTCCGCTGCTCTTCCGCAAACCGGATGCCGCGTTCACCCTCGCAAACGTGATGCGCGCGCACCTGACCTCCGCCGTCGCGTCCCTGCGCATCGGCATGGATATCCTTGCCGCGGAGCACGTCGAGCTAGACGCAATGACCGGCCACGGCGGTTTCTTCAAGGCGGAGGGCATCGGGCAGAAGATCATGTCCGCGGCGCTCGGCACGCCGGTCACCGTCATGGAAACGGCGGGCGAAGGCGGCCCGTGGGGTATGGCGGTGCTTGCAGCGTATCTGTTGAACAAGTCCGCGAATGAATCGCTTTCGGACTATCTTACGGGGAAAGTCTTCCGTGGCGCAAAGAGCGTTACGGTCGCGGCGAGCGAAACGGAAGCCGCGGGATTTGCCGCGTTCATCGACGCATATAAAAAGAGCCTCGCAGTAGAAAGCGCGGCGGTTCAGGCATACTAAAGAATTCATCAGGTCCGGGAGGGCAAACGCATGTTGGAATCACTCAAACAGCAGGTCTGGGAAGCAAACCTGCAGCTGCCGAAACTGAATCTCGTCGCGTTCACGTGGGGCAACGTCAGCGCCATCGACCGCGAGAGCGGCATCGTGGTCATCAAGCCCTCGGGCGTGACCTATGATGAGATGCGCGCGGAAGATATGGTCTGCGTCGAGCTCGCAACAGGCAAGGTCGTCGAGGGAACGCTGAAACCCTCCTCCGATACGCCGACGCACCTTGTGCTGTATCGCGCGTTTTCGACCATCGGCGGCGTCGTGCACACGCACTCCCGCTGGGCGACGATCTTCGCGCAGGCGGGACGTTCCGTGCCCGCGCTCGGCACCACCCACGCGGACTACTTCTACGGCGATGTCCCGATCACGCGCCCGCTGACCAACAGCGAGATCCAGACTGCATACGAGCTGGAAACCGGCAACGTCATCGTCGAGACCATGCAGGGCATCGACCCGATCGCCATGCCCGCGATTCTCGTGCAGGAGCACGGCCCATTCTCCTGGGGAAAAAATGCAAGTGAGGCGGTCTATCACGCGGCGGTGCTCGAAGAAGCCGCCATGATGGCCTGGCACACGCTCGCGCTCGCGCCCAACGCAAAGCTCAACCCCGCGCTGCTGGACAAGCATTATCTGAGAAAGCACGGCAAGGACGCCTATTATGGGCAGGGGAAACACTGAGACTGCTTTATCACTGCGATCAAAGATGCTGTCGGGTTCCGGCAGCATCTTTTTTGTTCACCGTGGCTTTGGAATATTTTGTTTGTACATCGCGTCTTTGCGCGTTAAACTGTTCTCATACAGGCGCAATGCGCCAAAGGAACATTATCCGGAATCATTCACACATAAGAAGGGAAATCATCATGTCCGATGTAGCAATCATCTCCTGCGGGAGTTATGACGACGCCGAGGTGCTCGCGGCGGTCGAACGGGGACTCACTCTGCTCGGCGGCGTGGAGCAGTTTGTCAAGCCCGAGGAGAAAATCCTCCTCAAGCTCAACTGGCTCACGGGTGATCCGCCCGAAAAATGCGTGACCACGCATCCCGCGGTGTTCCGCGCGGTGTCCCGCGTGCTGCAAACAGCGGGCGCAAAACTTTCCTACGGTGACTCGCCGGGGTTTCAGTCCCCCGACACCGCCGCAAAGAAGACCGGCTGCGCCGAGGTTGCCGAAGAACTCGGTATCCCGCTCGGAGATTTCCGCAACGGGAGCGATATTTTGTTTTCCGAAGGCAGGCAGAACAAGAAGTTCACGGTCGTGGGTGCCGTGCTGGAGAACGACGGCGTGATCAGCCTACCCAAGATGAAGACGCATGCGTTCCAGCGCGTTACGGGCGCGGTTAAAAACCAGTTCGGCTGCGTGCCCGGCGCGCTCAAGGGCGAGTTTCACGTCAAGGTTCCTGACACCTACGATTTTGCCAAGATGCTGGTTGATCTCAACGCGTTCGTGCATCCGCGGCTCTACATTATGGATGGCATCATGGCGATGGAGGGCAACGGCCCGCGCGGCGGCGACCCGCGCAAGATGGGCGTGCTGCTACTTTCCGCCGATCCCATCGCGATCGACGCGACGATGTGCCGGCTCATGAACCTCGATCCTGCGCTGGTGCTGACCAACCGCGCGGGCGAGGAGATGGGCGTCGGCACCTACCACGCGGAGAACATCCGCCTGCTGGGCGACCCGATCGAAGGGTTTATCGCGAACGATTACAACGTCAACCGCGACCCGGAGCCCGCAACAAGCAAGCGTCCGCAGCCGAACTTCATGAAGCAGGCGCTGACGCCGAGGCCGTATATTCTCGCGGAACGTTGCGTCAAGTGCGGCATCTGCGTCAAGATGTGCCCTGTGACGCCGAAGGCTGTCGACTGGCACGACGGAAATAAGAGCAATCCGCCAAGCTATCAGTATGACCGCTGCATCCGCTGCTATTGCTGTCAGGAGCTTTGCCCGGAGCGCGCGATTCAGGTCAAGGTGCCGTTTTTGCGGCGCGTGCTGGACGGTAAAAAGTAAAAATCGTAAGAACAAAAAAAAGAGGATGCCTCAGCATCCTCTTTTTTTTGTTTGTTAAACCCTTATTCTCCTGCGGTCTTGAGGCGGTAGATCTGATAATTCTCGTCAGAATAGACCTTCTCATATGCCGCGTCGTGCGGCAGATAGACCGCGAGGATGTCGTTTGTGGAGATCAACAGGTGCGTGAACCCGTAGCGATCCAGCACATCCTTGTAGTAGAGCTTGCCGTACTGAAGCTCGCAATACTCCTTCATCACATCCGCCTGATGGTTGTTCTTCTTGACGAACACCTCGGCTCTGGGGTCGATATAGGGCTTGTAGCCCATAAACTCCGCATAGCCGCCGTCGTTATAGCCCGTATAGAGCACCATGCCGTCCCGATTCTCGTGTTCGTCGAGGTAGCTTACCGCCTGCGCAACAGCGGGCGCATCCCCTTCCTGCACGAGCTTGACCACCCGCTGGCCAAACATCCCGCCCGCGACCAGCACGACCAGAGAAACCAGCACCGCACGCAACAGCAGCACGTTTTTCTGGGACTTGATTTTACCCTCCGGAATCACGATATCCCGCAGCACATATGCCAGCGGGAAGATGCCGCAGGCCGCAAACAGCGCGAAGCTCCGCGCGGAGGACAGCGCGAGAACCGCGGTACCCAACGGCAGCAGCGCGTAGCGAAGCCGCGTTTTGCGCTCTTTTTTGAGCAGGTAGATCGCGAGCACCAGCAGGAACACGCCGAAGATGAACTTGCCGGAGCCGAGGTTGATATCCGGCGCCATCATCTCCATGACCATGTTGATCTCCGCGTAGCCGTAGGAGCGGAAGACGTAGGTCATCGCACTGAGGCCGTAGGGGTTCAGGAACCCCGCGAGGAACATCAACCCGATCGCGGGAAAAAAGTAACGCTTGGCAAAGCCCTGCCCTTCGAGAAAGAGCAGCTTGAAGCGGAACGAGTCGATCATGTACGGCAAAAGTATGATGAACTGCATCGGCCACATCGCCGCGTGCAGGTTGATCTGCAGCGCAGAGAGAATCGGCAGCGGGATTAAATATCCCCACTTGCCGGAGCGGATGAACTGTTCCACCGCATACAGCTCGCATAGCAGAATCAGCATCGTGAAAATCATCGGCCGCGTGAACATCACAGGCTTTAACGCAGCTGCGGTGAACAGCGTCGCGATAAATGTCGCGGCAAGGTTGTCCTCCGAGATCAGGCGTGTGAGCTGATAGACGACAAACACGATCGCCGCATACACGAGAAACAGCAGCGCGAGCAGTCCCGCTGCGCCGAGCTTACTATAGACGCTCCAGAAGACCGCCGCGGACAGCCACTGCTGCATCAAAAAGCTGAAATTCTGGTGCAGCGTGAAGGGTTCGATGGTCGGGATGCCGTTAGCGAGCACATATCTGCCGCTCGCGAGCAGAAACCAAATGTCGTTGTCGAGTTCCAGCCCTACAACAAAGCACGGCAGAAACATCATCACGATCAGGATCCATCGTGTCTGTTTCTGTTTCGCGCTCGGAAGCCGGATTGCACGCAGCTTCTCCGCGTTGTTTTTCTCGTTTGTCTGTTTGCCGGATTCCATCTATCGTTGTCCTCTTCTCTGTTTTGTGCCGCGCATTTCTCGTGGAAAACCGCGCTGCGCCTTTTTTTCACGCCCGAAAAATGGTATGATACTCTTTGTTACACGCCCTGTCTATTTGTCGATCTCTTTGCCGTCGCGCATAAGGAGCTATCATGTCACAAGATGCAAAAACGCATGTGGTCATCATCGGCGCGGGTCCCGCGGGGCTGACCGCAGCGTATGAACTGCTCAAGCAGCCGGATGCCTATCGGGTCACGATTCTGGAGGCGGATACCCGCTTTGGCGGCATCAGCAAGACCGTGCGCCACGCGGGCAACCGCATGGACATCGGCGGGCACCGCTTCTTCTCCAAGGATGAGCGTGTCACCGCCTGGTGGCAGCAAATCTTGCCGACGCAGGGTGCGCCCGCGCTGGACGAGCGTCTGCTGAACAAAACCGCGCACCTCGTTCCCGGCGGCCCCGATCCCGAGACGGAGGATCGCGTCATGCTCAACCGCCAGCGCGTCTCGCGCATCTATTTCGGCGGCAATTTTTATGACTATCCGATCAGCCTCAAGTGGTCTACCATCCGCAACATGGGGCTTCTCACCACCATCCGCGCTGGGTTATCGTATCTAATGGCTTGCGTGCGCAAGCTGCCAGAGACCTCGCTGGAAAACTTCTACATCAACCGCTTCGGACGGGTGCTCTACGGCATGTTCTTTGAGAGCTACACAGAAAAGGTCTGGGGCAGACACCCGCGCAATATCTCCGCGGACTGGGGTGCGCAGCGCGTCAAGGGGCTTTCTCTCCTCGCGCTCCTAAAAAACATCCTCCAGCGGCTGCTGCCCGAAGGCCGCCGCACGGTGGAAACCTCTCTGATCGAGTCGTTCTCCTACCCGAAGTTTGGCCCCGGCCAGCTTTGGGAAACCGTCTGTGACGAGGTCGTCGCCCGTGGCGGCACCGTGCTCACGCAAAAGCAGGTGACGGGCTTTGCCTGCGATGGGAACCGTATCACCGCGGTGCGCTGCGGCGAAGAATCCTTTGCCTGCGATCTGGTGCTCTCGACGATGCCGCTGCGCGCGCTGATCGCGGGTCTGCCGAATGCGCCGGAAGAAGCAAGGCGCGTTGCAAACGGTTTGCCGTATCGCGATTTTGTGACCGTCGGCCTTCTCGTCAACCGCCTGAATCTCAAGAACACGACCGGCATGCCGACGCTCGGAGATATCGTGCCCGACTGCTGGATCTATGTGCAGGACGCGGGCGTCCTCTTGGGCCGCATCCAGATCTTCAACAACTGGTCGCCCTATATGGTGCAGGACCCCGTGAACACCGTCTGGATCGGGCTGGAGTACTTCTGCGCGGAAAGCGATTCGTTCTGGTCGCTCTCCGAGGCGGACTGCGTCGCGCTCGCGGTGAAGGAACTCATCCAGATCGGCGTGATCGGCGCGGATACCCCCGTGCTGGACAGCTGCCGCGAGCGGGTGGAGAAGGCGTATCCCGCCTATTTCGATACCTATGACGAGATCGACACAGTGAAGTCGTATCTCGATACGATCGATAACCTCTACTGCCTCGGCAGAAACGGTCAGCATCGCTACAACAATATGGATCACTCCATGGCGACCGCGTTTGAGGCGGTGGAGAACATCGTCTCCGGCGTCAACCGCCGCGATAACGTCTGGAGCGTCAATACCGAGCAAAGCTATCACGAGAAGAAATCCTAAAAATTCGTTACACCCACAACCGTTTCCAGAAAGAAAGCGCAATCGCGCGGCTGCCGTCAGCCGGAGCTTTTGCGCTTTTGTGTTGGCTTTTTTACATCCGTTGGGCGGTTCTTGCCGTCAGCGTCTGGGATAGAACACGTCCGCGTTGACCGTGTCCGGCCGCAGTATCTGCATCGGCGGCTGCTGGCGCGGCGGCTCTTGCTGCGCTCCGAGGTTGTTTTTAAACTGGCTGATCAGCTGATATGCCTCGGCGAACATGGTCGCGAGCTTATCCGCAACCTGCGCGAATTCTTTCTGCTGCGGGGATGCGGTATTCTGTGCGGGCTGCTGCATCTGCTGCATGGGCTGCTGCGCCTGCTGCACGGGCTGCTGCGCCTGAAGCGGCGGCTGCGGCGGCTGCTGGACAAACCGGTTCTCCGCGGTGATCACCTCCGGCCGCACGGCGCGCGGGGGCTGCTCGTATGTGGGGAGCATCTGCTCGTAGCCGAACACCGCTTCCTGTTCCGCGGGCTTCGTGGTCACCGCGCGCAGGTAGTAGACCTCCTCGCGCAAGCGGTCGTTTTCTTCGATGAGGCGTTCGCGCTCGGCTTTCCAGGTATTCACAAGGTTGGAAGCCTGTGCAACCGCGGATCTGAGCTGCTGGGTCTCTTTCTCCAGCGCGCGGATACGTTCCGCATTTCCGCTGCCTGCAACCTCTTCGCGGAGGCGCTCCAGCTCTTCCCGCTCCGCGCCGTGCGCCTTGACGGACTGCAGCAGCGTGTTGATGCGCGTGCTCGCGGTGTTGAGCTGGGTTTCGCGCTCATACAGGAGGTCCTTGAGCTTCTTGATGGCGCAGTTGCGCGCCTGAATCTCGCTCTTGGCAGAGTCCAGCTGGGCGAGCAGGTCATCCTGCTCCTGCTTTGCGGCCTTGGTCTGCTGCGCAAAGATGCGTTTGACATTTTCCACATAGGCCTGCACATCGCGCGGGTCATAGCCGGACATTGCCCGGCGGAACCGCGCGTCCGCATCCATGCGGCTGCGCAGGGAGTCAATTCCCGCTTCGGTTCGCTCGATACGCTCGTTCATCGGATACCCTCCAAGACGTCTCCGGCCATAATGCCGCGCCGGTTTGCGCAGCCCTCCGGCAGCTCCAGAACATGCTTTGCGCCGCGCTGCAGCGGCATCACTTTGCCGGGTGCGATGGCTTCATCCACCCGCAGCACACGGCCTTCTTTGTCGAGATAAAGTGCGTCGATCCCGTAACCCATTCCGATGGTGTGAATCGCGTTGCAGGGCGTGAGCAGCATGCCGCCGCCTTCCGGAATCGTACGCCCCAATAGTCCGCGCAAGCGGGCGAAATAGCCTCTTGCGTGCCAAACCTTTGCGATGGCCTCTCCGTTTTTCCGAATTTCGACTATTTTCACTACCTTGCCTCGTTCCGGTTCGGCGTGAACGCCGAAACAAAATTTTAAATGCGCACCTGCGCTTATTTACCGTTTGCTTTTGCTTACCGAAGGTTGGAGATCATGCTCACCGCCGCGGGTCCCAAGAGGATAATGAAGATGACCGGGAAGATGAATGCAACCGTCGGCAGCATGATCTTGATCGGCGCTTTCGCGGCCTGCGCCTGAATGCGCTGCTTGCGCTCGACGCGGAGGCGCTCCGCCTGCACATCGAGCACGCTCTTGATCGGCACGCCCAGCTGATCCGCCTGCAGCAGCGCCGTGATAAACGCGGTGAGCTCCTTGACGTCGCAGCGATCCGCCATCTCCTTGAGCGCCGTTCTGCGCGGCACGCCCATCTGCACCTCGCGAATGGCGTTGTAGAGCTCGGTCAGCACAATGCTCTTGTTCTTTGCGTACTGGCGTACGATTGCGGCGTCGAGACCGAGTCCCGCTTCCACGCTGACCACCAGCACGTCCATCGTATCCGGCAGCTCGCGCAGGATGGCCTCTTTGCGGTTTTTCACGCGGGAGCTGAGAAACTTGCTGTATCCAAACAGCGGAATATTGATCAGCACCATGAAGATGATGAGCTTGAAGAACAGATTGACCGTCAGAATAAAGAACAACGCAATTCCGATCACAAAGCAAACCAGCAGAAGAATACTCTTGATGAGATTGTATTCCTGCAGCGAGATCGCAAGGCCGGATGCGCGCAGCTGTTTTTCCAGCTTAATGGAAGCTTTGCTCGGCGCGACCGGTTTGCGGTTTCCGGCGGAGCGCTTCACCCCGTCCGAGATACGCTTCATCATGGGTTTGATCACGCGCTCGGAGAACGATTTTTTCAGTTCTTCATCGCTGTAGGTGCGTTCGGTTTCAACGACCTGTGTGAAGCGCTTCCTCATCTGGTCGCTCTTGGTGCCAAGCCCCTGCAGCAGCGCAATCAGGGTAAGGAACACCGATATGGTAAAGAACAGGACCGCAAGACGCATTCGGTTTCCCCCTCCCTAGAGCTTGATGTTGACGATTTTTTGTACGATCGAAAACCCGATGATCTCCAGAATCACGCTGACGATGAGCATGATGCGCCCCGTGCTCGTCACAAAAAACATCGTGACATAGCCGGGGTTGATGAACATGAGAATCAGGATGATGAACACCGGCAGCGCGCCGACGATATAGCCGCTCATGCGGCCTGCGGATGTCATCGTGCGGATCTCGCCGCGCAGGCGGATGCGCTGATTGATCGTGTCCGAGATGTTTTGCAAAATGATGGCAAGGTTACCGCCGATCTGCCGCTGGATGATGACGGCAGAACACATCAGCTCCAAATCCGGATTTTTCGTCCGCGCGACCAGACGGCCGAGGCTGGTTTCCAGCGGCATGCCGTATTGTGTTTCGCGGTAAACGCGCATGAACTCGCGCGAGATGGGTTCCTCCATCTCATCGGCGACGCTCTTCATTGCAGACTGGAATGACTGGCCGACGCGAAGGGCGTTGCAGATGATTGCAAACGCATCCGAAAGTTGGTTGCCCAACTGAGCCAGGCGTTTGTTCTTCTTGATTGAAACCCAGAAGACCGGCAACGCAGCGCCGACGATGATCAGCCCGATGCAGAGGATCAGCGGCGCGCCGAGAAAGAGCGTGATGGCGGGAATCACGCCGGCTGTCATAACCCAGAGTGTGATAAACTCCTCCGCACGGAGCGCGATGCCCGCGACATAGAGCTCCTCCGCAATCTGCTCAAGCTTGAGCGGGTTTTTCCTGGATGTGGCGTCCCGCATCCGGCGGCTCCCGCTTTCTTCCGAGCCGAGGTCGAAGAGCGTGCGCACACGGTCTTCCATCTTGCGCTTATCCTTCGTGCGCACGAGTGCGATCAGATAGAAGAGGAAATAGCAGGCGATGACAAACACGATGACAACCAACGCTCTGATCATATGTTCCGTCTCCTTTCCGAATAAATCTGAATCGTTGTTTTGGTCCTGACGCGGATCAATGGAACCATTCGTCCTTCAGCCCTGCGCCAGCCGCCATGAGCTTCTCCGCACAGCGCGGCTTGATGCCTGTTGCGCGGAATCTGCCGGGGTTACGCCCGTCACCTTGATCATAGGTGAAGATATCCTGCGTGACGATTACATCGCCTTCCATGCCCAGCACCTCGCAGATGCCGATGATCTTACGGCTGCCGTCGCGCATACGCGACTGCTGCACGATGATGTCGATTGCGGATGATATCTGTTGGCGGATGGCAGTGATCGGAAGATTCATGCCCGCCATGAGCACCATGGTCTCCAAACGCGCAAGCATATCGCGCGAGGAGTTTGCGTGACCCGTGGTCAGCGAGCCGTCGTGGCCAGTGTTCATCGCCTGCAGCATATCCAGCGCCTCGCCGCCGCGAACCTCGCCGACGATGATGCGGTCGGGGCGCATACGCAGCGCGTTTCGCACGAGATCGCGGATGGTGATCTGCCCCGTGCCCTCGAGGTTGGCTGGCCTCGCTTCAAGCGTCAGCACGTGCTGCTGCTGGAGCTGGATTTCCGCCGCGTCCTCAATGGTCACGATGCGCTCGTCATACGGAATATAGGCGGAGAGCACATTCAGCAGCGTCGTTTTACCGCTGCCGGTACCGCCGGAGACGACGACATTCAGTCTTCCTTTGACGCATGCTTCCAGAAACGCCGCCATCTTGAGGGTCAAGCTGCCGAAATCGATCAGGTTCTGAACCGTGTAAGGCACCTTGGAAAACTTTCGGATCGTGAGAAGAGGCCCCTTTAGCGAGAGCGGTGCGATGACCGCGTTGACGCGCGAGCCATCGGGCAGGCGCGCGTCCACCATGGGGTTTGCCTCGTCGATGTGGCGTCCCAGCGGGGAAACGATACGGTCGATGACGTTGAGCAGCTGCTCGTTGTCATAGAACGTAACGTCGGTCTGCATGAGTTTGCCGCGGCGCTCCACGAAGACCTGCTTTGCGCCGTTGACCATGATTTCGCTGACGGTCTCGTCGGCCAGCAGCTTTTCCAGCGGGCCGAGGCCGCGGATGGAATCATAGATCTCTATCGCGATGCGATTGCGCTCCGGACGCGCCATGCTCGAGGCGTGCTGCTCCAGCGCGGACTCGATGATCTGCCTTGTCTCCGCCTCGCTTGTTCCGCTGTGCTTTTCGTCGCGCTTGTTGAGCGCTTCGACGACCTGATAATGTACTTTGTCGCGCAGCGCGGCGTTTTCGTCCGACTCTGCCTGCGAAGCCGAGCCGACCTGCTGCGCCGGTGTTTTTTTATCGAGCCGCTCAAGCAGTCCCATTTCTTACATCCTCCGGATCATGGCCTGGGCAAAGGCGCGAATCTCTTTGCTGGCCTTGGAGTTGGGCGCACAGCTGAGCATCGGAATACCGCGGTTCACCGCGAGCATCGCCGACTTGATATCAAAGGGAATGATGAGAACAGGCGTCGCCTCCAGAAGCGTTGCCACGTTTTTGACCGTGATGGTCGAGATGCCGTCCTTGTTGACGACGATCTTGAGCTTATCCTGCTGGTTGAGAGCTTCCATAACCTTGATGCTGCGCTTTGCGTCGTGCAGCGAGGCGATATCCTCGTTGACCACGAGAAGGATGCTGTCCGCGGTCTCCATCGCGGCGATGGCGCAGTCGTTGAAGGCGACGCCGAGGTCAACCACGACATAGTCAAACTCCGTGCGCAGCGTCGCAAGAATCGCGTTGACGTGCGTTGGCTGAATCAGCTCGGCATACTCCGGCGAACTGCTGGAGAGCATGACCTGGATGCCGCTCTGGTGACGGATGAGATAGCTCTTGATGGTAGAGAGCTCAAAGGAATGCTCCTCCACCATGTCCGCGATGGTATCGCCTTTTGCGATATCCAAAAAAACGCCAACCTCCCCGAACTGCAGGCTCAGGTCGATCAGCGCAACTTTTTTGTTCATGGTCGCGAGTGCGTAGGCAAGGTTGACCGCGAGCGTGGTTTTGCCAACCCCGCCCTTGGGAGAATAGCAAACCACGATCTTGGAGTCGTAGCTTGCGATCTTCTGTGTGGTATTTCTGCGGTTCTGGTCGCGGTGCGCGGTCGCCGTGATGTGCGCGCAGATGTCGTGCTCGCTGCTGCTGATGTCGATCACACGGGCGATGCCGCATTCCATCGCGCGGGCAAGCGTCCGGCTGTCCAGCGCGGGCGCAAGCAGGATAATCGTGATGTCGCTGCGCGTGGTAAACATGCGCTCGGCAAAATCGAGCTCCTGCGCGGGCTGCGCACGCGTGCCGATGAGGAGCACATCCGCCGGCTGCGAGGACGCCTTCTTCAGTCCGTCGGCGTCCGGGCGGAAGGAGCTGACGACGCGGAGCGCTTCGTCGGTGAGTAAGCTCGAAATCAGTTTTCTGTCGTCGGCGGAATGCGCCGCCAACATGATGCGAACACTGTTCATGATACCTCTTTACTTCGCCTGCTCAAGCAGCGTCTCGTTGACGATGGGTTTTTCGGTGTTGGGCACATGATCGCCCGAGGCGCGCAGCGTAATGATAATCGCGCCGCTCTTTGCTCCCTGTACAACGCGCATCGCGTCTTCGGGCGTCAGCAGCAGAGTAACGCTGTTGTAGGTCACCGCGGTTTGCCCATCCGTCGCTGCCGTATCACCCGCCGAAAGCGACATGCCGATCGCAGCCACGCGGACGTTTTGCGCCGCGACGATGGTCGTGCTGACCGACTGTGCCGTCTGTGTGGTCTGGGACGTGCCGTCCGCGCCCTGTTCGGTCTTGACCATTTGGACGGTCGCCGTGGTGTACGCGAGCACGTCCACATAATCGCCGCGCTGCAGGAATCCCGCAACGCCGGAGACTTCGTCCACTGCGACGGTCACCGCGCGCATGCCGTCCGGCACGACATAAGACATGCCGCTGTCGGTTTCACCGAACTGCTTGAGTTTGGAGGGGTAGATCTCCTCGCCTGCGATGATCTTGCTGTCCGTCACGAGGCCGACAACTTCATCAACGGTGCGCGCGGCAAGCGGATGCGCGTATCCTGCCGGAATCTGCTTAAAGGTAACCATATCGACCGTGATCGGCGTGTAGGCGGGAATATCTGCCACGGCGACCACCACGTTGTCATATTCCGTCTTGACTTCCTTCGACTGTTCGAGATTTCCCAGATAAAAATACAGCAAGGCGCCCGCACAGAGCGCCGCGATGATCGCGAATAAAACTACCTTTTTCATGCATCCTCCGAAATGGTTTTAAGCCGGAGTCCTTTGCGGGATTTTCCGGCCTTAGTCTGTCAGAATCAGGCTGTAGACGCCAAACGCAGACTGCGTTCCGGTCAGGTCGCCGTCCGCTGCGCCCACGTTGACCATGTTTGCATAGGAGCCGATTACGCAGCCCTTGTCCGCATAGGTCGTGTAGTCCTCCAAAACGAACGCGGCAAAGCCCTTGATGCGTACGTATTTGTGAGAGCTGTCGGTATATTCGATGACCGCAATCTTCATCACACGCGGACAGTCGTCTACGTACTTGGTGATCTTGCATCCGCCGTCGGACGGATAATGCGTGCAGGCGTTATAGCGCTCTACGATGCCGGCATAGGTGGGGCCTGTCATGTTGCCGGCTTCGATTGGCAGGATATCGCCGACCTTGAGCTTTGCCTGATAGCCGTTAGCAAGCCAGTTGGTGTAGTCGTTCGCGCCGCCGCCCTTGACGCCGTCGAGGTCGATCGCGCCAAACGCGCCGTTATTCACGTTGTCGTCCTTCAGGCCGTATTTCAAAATCGCGTGCTGCGATTTGCCGTTTGCGATGATCTCGTCGAGGATGCTCTCCTGAATCGACAGCGGCACGAGATCCGACAGAGCGGAGGTCGGAACGACCTTTGCCCGCGCGTCACGCTGGAAGGTAACCGTATTGATACCGAAGATCTTGGCAAACGCCGTTTCAGAAGCGGCCGGTTGCTTGACATAGATGGAATAGTACGTGCCGTCGGTCAGATCGCCAAGTGTGACGGTGGCGTTCGTCGTGTCGGTCACGCCGTTTTTTGTCAAATATTCCTTGGCAACTGCGGTCGCCTTTGCAATCGCCGTTGTGTCGCCCTGTTTGATCGGAAGCGACATGCCTGCTGCAAACACGGCGGCGTCAACCGCCGTCTGCGTCTGCGCGGTCTTGACGTACGCCATACCAAGATCCGTGACGGTAGCCGCGGTGCCGATCAGCACCGTAACCACAAACACGATGATCAGCAGCGATTGTCCGCTCTCATGCGTAAGAAATCGGTGGAGAAATTGTTTGCCCCACGCTTTCATAATAACGCTTCCTCTCTGAGTACGATCCGCTTGCTTGTCTGCGCTAACTCATCTTCATCGTGCACGATGATCGCAGATGGAATGTACCGTCCTGTGTCAAAAATGCCGTAATCGGTGTCAGCGGCGCGAGATTATAGGTAGAGACCACCGTGATATCGCCGTCGCGGAAGTTGGAGGCATTCGAATAGGTGATCGTTATGGTGATCGTGCCTTTCATGTACGAGGGTTTCATGCTGTTGATGCGGTTGGTGACGTCGGTCGTATTCTGCGAAGCGCTGGTCGCGACGATACCCGTGCGCACGCCTTCGCGCGTGATGTTGTCCAGCAATAGCTTCGTCGAGGCAAGCCACCCCATCTCCAGCATGCCGAAGATCAGCAGAAGAAGCAGCGGAAGCGTAAGCGCCATCTCGACGGTAGCCTGTCCGCCTTCGCGGCGTTTCCCTTTTATTTTTCGAACCCGAAGGAGTCGTTTCACGGCTTCTCCCTCCTCTTTTCAAGAATAAAGTCATGTGTCTTCAAAATCCGTCGCGCCGCGAAAAAGCTCGCCACGGCGTCACGGATGTCGAAAACCCCAAAAACGAATGAGTGCCGGAATGAGAACGGCCTGTTTTTCAAGTCGTTCCCATTCCGGAAATCTTGTTTACCCCCTGCATTCGCAGTCAGGCTTGCACCTTTTGCGCGCAGGTTGGAACAAGGTCAGTTTTGGAATCCTCCCACTCCGGGAGATTGACAGAACGAGTGGAACCACAGCACAATTGCTTGCGCTGAATGAAGGCGGCTCTCCGCGGTTCGCATTGTCGAAAGGCACCGCAGCCGACAAAAACTCTGCCGTGTTTTTACTTCAAATACGTATTCACGAAATTGGAGAAAAAACCGGTCGTATTTGTGCCAAGCAGCGTGAGCGCGCCAAACACGGCCAACGCAACAAGCATGATGATCAAGGCGTATTCGACCAGACCCTGGCCCTCTTCATTCATGATGGAATCCACCATCGTTCCGCATCCTCTTCCCATGAGTTTTCTTAGTGCTTACTTCAGCGTGTTGGTGACGTTACCGAAGGTATTGTTGACACCGTTGCCCAAGAGCGCGATGGCCGCGATCACGACGACCGCAACGAGCGCGATGATGAGGCCGTATTCCACCATACCCTGGCCATCTTCATTCTGAAAGAGACGTTTCATGTTATCAAACCCCTTTCATTTTAAATTTCACCGGATTGCTTATTTCAGCGTGTTGGTGATGTTGCCAAAGGTGTTCTTCACACCGTTGCCCAGCAGCGCGATGGCTGCGATGACGACGACCGCGACGAGCGCGATGATGAGGCCGTATTCCACCATGCCCTGGCCTTCTTCATTCATGATAAACTTTTTCATTCGAATAATCCTCCTTTCCGCGAGATTCTTCGCGAGCCTCTGCCAGTGGTGTCTCCAGCCTGCAAAAGACCAGTCTCCTGTTTGGATGAAAGCTGCGAAATCCTTTCGATGTGCCGTCGGTGAGGCGGGCAGCATCTTGTGATCAAAGTGAAGCGCGGGTGTTGTACTGTCGTCCAGCTTCGCGAAACACGATAGCCGCGTTACACGAGGATGATCGACACCGCGACGAGACCGAGAGCGAGGAACGGTCCCATCGGAATCATGGTCTTGAGCCGCTCGGCGAGCGGCAAGCGATTGTCGAGGAATGTATAGAGCAATACCAGCGCGCCCATCGCGGCAATCGCGTAGAGGCTTCCGGTCAACCCGAGCGCAAACCCCATGGATGCCGCGAGCTTGACATCTCCCGCGCCGACCTGCTTTCCAAACAGGCCGGGGATGAAGAAGATGACAAAGCAGACAACCAGCCCAAGAAGGGATTGCCAGATTTGGAAATGGATGGTTCCGGTCAGGCCGAATGCTGCGGCGAGCACCAGAACCGCGAGCACGAGCTCGTTGGGGATGACGCGGTTTTTCGCGTCGATGTAAAACGCGCAGGCGGCAACAAACAGGATCAGCAAGAGGTACAGTCCCCGGAAGGAGACGCCCGCGCGCCAGCCGATCACGCCGCCGATGAGCGCGAGCGCGCCCAGCAGCATCCAAAAATGTTTCCGCTCCATCGCGGGGTCAAACCCGCGCTGCTTGAGCAAGAAGGAGCAAAGCAGCCGCACGGGGAACGAGAGCGCTGCTCCCAGAGCGATGCCGTATACCACCGGCAGCCATGCCTGCATGTTTTTTATCTCCTAAACAGATCGTAATTCTTGCAAAGCTATCAGGAATCCCGTGTTTCAAATAAAAAATAAACGGCTCAAATCCCAAATACTTGAATCTGAACCGGCGCCGTTTTTTAAGAACACAACAAAGCCGATAAACGGCCCTCGTGTCAAACGTGAGTTCTTCATTCGGAAACTGGCTGCCGTGGGCATGCATGCCGTTAGGCCCTATAGCTTTGCGACGCCCGCTTTCGCGGGTTGTGCCATTTGCGTGGGAAGAATCGCACATATATTCGGCTATCAAGGTGCCGGAGAACTTCCTGATTCACTGTCGCAAAACACGGATTGCTCGTAGCTTTGCTCTATCGCTCCGCCGTCAGGCGGAAGGGAAACGCAAGTTGTGTGCTATATTCTGTATGAAATTTTGTTGTATATACCACAAAGGCCAGCGAATATTCGTCCGAAATCGCGGTATATGAATCTCTTTTCCGGCTGCAGCCATACCATGATACTTGCCGTATTTTGCGCGTGCGTCGTATAAAATTTCACAATGGCGCGAGGCGCTGCAGCTATCAAATATTCACGGGGTTTCACATAGCCGGATGTTTGAAAAGAGCGATTCGTGCGCAGGATTTCAAACCGATGACTATGTTCTCTATCTTAACCGAA
Source organism: Clostridia bacterium (assembly GCA_035561095.1). Taxonomy (GTDB): domain Bacteria; phylum Bacillota; class Clostridia; order Christensenellales; family CAG-138; genus UBA7703. The sequence goes on from DATMYE010000035.1 coordinate 30,121, forward strand.
CTCAACGCAATTTGCATAAATTTCCGAAAAAATTCATAATTCATTTACAGTCTTTGAGGCGGCTGTTCGGATCGGGCAAATCGCAAAGCTGGTGAACGAGCGTTGTGTATCCGGACTTAAAAGTAGCAAAATTATAAATGAATGTCAAGTGATTATGCAGTCTTTTATGCCGTATAACGTTGTTACATCGTAATAGTTTCGCGCAGATAACGTCGTTTTTTCGCTTTTTTGCTACATATGCGTTATTTATTACATACATAGACCCGTTACATTGTCGACTTACATGTAATTATATACTGTTTCTACGGGAATGCAACCATGTTTTTTACTGGAAGAACGCGGGTCTTCTTAAATAGCGGAACCCCGTGCTCCAGCCGTCTGTCACGACCACGCCGTGCTGCAGCGAGGAGCAGTGCGCGACGAGGTAGCTTCCGTCGTCGTCCACCGCGACGATGATGCCGACATGGTTGTATTGCCGCTCGCCGGGCACGCAGTAAAACGCGAGATCGCCCACGCGGCCTTCGTCCCATCCGATCGCTTCGGAGTCGTTCCACTGGCGGCCCGAACCGTTGCCGATGACCTTCAGCGCAGAGCGGTCGCCCAAAGCGTTGATGAACACCCAGCTGACAAATCCACTGCAATCGAGGCCGGATTGCCGGTTGATGCGCACCTCGCCCGGGGTTTCCGCGACATTTGCGTTGCCCCATTCGTCGTTCCAGCCGAGCTTGTTGTATTTGCCGCCGAATACATAGGAAACCTTGCCGACCAGAGACAGCGCGGTATCGACCACCTGCTGCCGCTGGACGCTGGCGTCCTCCGGCAGGGCGGAGAGCAGCGTTTCCAGCGACTCCTTCGAGCCTTCCGTAAACGCGGTGCTGCCTGTCAGCGAGGCAAACGTACGCCGAAACTCCGGCTGCATGAGCTCGTAGAGGAAGGTTCTGCGGTCGGCACTCATGCCGTAGACATCCGCCATCTCCTCATATGTCTTTGCGCTGAGCAGCACGTTCGCAGTGCCGTCCATGCGGAATACCTCGATGGGGTTCATATCCCAGAACACGCTGTCGAGCTTGTCCAGCGGAATCTCCGCCAAATTCGCCGCGTTGAGCGGGTAATCTTCATATTTTGCGTTGAGCGCAAGGAATGTCGCGAGCACATCCGCCCAGTTGGTGACCTTGGCACTCTGCGTCTGCTGCACATCCTGCGCAGCGGTGGTCATATCGTCCGTATCGTTTTCCGCGGCGGAGGGCGCGAGGATGCGCGATTCTTCGTTCACCGTGAGGGCTTCGTTGATCCGGCGTTCGTATTCCTCGTTCAGCGCGGCGATGCGCTCGCTGAGCTGGTCGCCGACCGCGGCGCGGTAGGCAAGCAAAATCTCATACCGTTCCTGACTGCTTCCGGTGGGTGCCGCCGGTTCGTCGAGCATGGCGGACTCGTCCGTAGCGCCTTCGACGGTGACGACGCGCGATGCCGTCACAAGCTTTCCTTCTTCAAACGCGCCGTAGGTGACCGTATAACTGCCGGCCGTGTCCGCGCGGAAGCCGCCGTTATCGACGACCCAGACCGCGACCGGTTCCCCGAACTCCGTCTGCGCACTCACCAGATCCAGCAGCGTGAACCCGGCCTGACTCGGCTGAATCGCCACATCCGGGCACGTGATGGTAACCCTGCCCGGCGCGCCTTCCGGCACAGGCAGCGGCGTCGGCGTTGCGGCGGCGGTTCCGTCGGAATTCACCGGAACGAGCGTCATCTTCAAAAACACTTCCTGCGTCATCTCGCAGGTTTTGCCGTCCGGATCGGAGGATTCATAGCCGGACAGGGAAGCCTTCACCCGATAGGCGTGATCCACGGGGAGCATCCAGGAGACGTAGCCGTCGCTTCCGGTCATGCCGGAGAACAGCACTGCGCCGTCCTGATAGAGCGTCACGCGCGCACCCGCAACCGCCACGGCTCCGGTGTCCTCAACATAGACGATCAGGCGGTGCAGCTCCGGCGTCTGCGTGGGCAGCGGGGTTGCCGTGCCGTCGGTCGATTCAGGAAGCGGCGTCGCGTCGCCTGCCGGCGTCGCCGTTGCGGCAGACGCGTCCGGCGTAGGCGTGGGTTCGGGTTCGGGCGTCGTTTCCGGAATCATCGGCGTCTCCGTCGGGGTCTGCTCTGCGGGCGTCGCCTCCGGCGCACCGGTGGTGAGATCGTTCTCCAGAGAATAGTCCAGCGCGCGCACCGTCTCGCCCGTGCAGCCAAGCATCAAAAGCAAGGCCGCAGCAAGCAGCAGGACGATGGCGCATGTTACGATTCTCCGGTTCGTTTGCCTCATTCGTTGATCCTTTTTGTATTCGCCCGAATCTCGCGGGCGTTCTCTGCTCGTTTACTCCGCATCCGCGGGAACGGTATTTCGCAGCATCCGCGTGACGATGCCGCGGACGGAGTCGATGGAGACCTGTCCCACGCGCACATCCCGGCTGTCGATGGACTTTGCGCGGTTGTCGCCGAGCACAAAGAGCTTGCCGCTCTCGACGGTGACCTCCGCCATGGCGCTGTTACCGTAGGCGTCGGGCACCATGTAGCCCTCCTCCACGGCCTCGCCGTTTCGGATGAGATGCCCGTCCGCGGTGATTTCAATCCGGTCGCCCGGCAGTCCCGCGACGCGCTTGATCACAAGCCCGTAGGGGTCCCCCGCGTCAAAGATGACAAGATCGCCGTAATCCGCCTGCACGAATCCGACGTAGAACACCCGGTCTCCCGCCATCAGCGTCGGCTCCATGGAGTCTCCCGTGACGGTATACTGGCGGATATAGAGCGTCGCCGCCGCCAGAATGACCAGCAGCACGACGAAGAGGACGATCAGGGTATTGGAGGCGTGTTTTTGTTTCTTCTTGCGCGGCTCGCGCGCGCGTTCATACGCCCAGCGATCGGCGGGATTGTCATAGGTACGGTAATCGGAAGACCGCATGCAGAAGCCCTCTGTTTCCAACCCGGCCTTGTGCGGGTGCGCTGAGGAGAAGCAAAGAAAGACGGAATCCGATGCGCTCATTTTGAAATCTTCCGCGCATCGCAGCCGTCACTCTGTAACCTGAATTGATTGTAGTCTGGTTCGAGTTATGCTGTCAACACGCGTGGGACGGATGAATGGCTCAAAATGGGTGATTCCTGCGCGGAAAAGCGCATAGTTTTAAGTTCGTTCACAGAATAGCGGCGTGAATTTTCCGGCGTTGCGCGCGGATCAAATCCCCCGCGCGGATCACGCAAGGCGACCTTATGTTTCAGCGAGGATGTCCGCGCAGGCCGCACGGTTCCGCGTGAACCACGTTTCCGCGTAGGAGCAGCTTGCGACGGCCTTCAGTCCGTTCTTGCGGAGGGTGTCCGCAACCGCCTGCATAAGCTGCCCCGCGATGCCCTGCCCGCGCAGCTCGGGGCTGACATAGGTATGACAAACATCGACAACGCAGTCGCGGACGAAATCATACGTCGCCTCGGCGATCACCTGCTGCTGTTCATCGACGGCGTAGACACGCCCCGGTTCGATCAAAAATTCCATGTGCACCTTCTGCCGCATCCAACCCGATTTCGGATCACAGTCTATGTTCGGATATCATGTAAAATTGTCTCGTAAGATTGCTTGTTACATTCAGATTACATCAAGTGCATCGGCTTATCAACACTTCTTGGGGATTATTTCATTAATTTCACAAAAAAACGCGGAAAAGAGGGGTATTTCCCGCTCTTTTCCGCGCATGTTGTTTCAGGGTTACATTCTGGGCTTACTTGACCAGCGCTGTTGCGACTTCGACGATATGATCCGCTGTCAGGCCGAAACGCTTCTGCAGGTAGTCCTGCGGGCCGACCTCGCCGTATTCGTCGTTGACCGCGACGACGTCGATCTTCGCGGTGTTCTCGCGTGCGAGGGTTTCGCAGACTGCGCTGTAGAGGCCGCCGATGCGGTTGTGGTTCTCCGCGACGACGACGTTGCCGCACTGCTTTGCGTATTTCTTGACCGCATCGGTGTCCAGCGGCTTGATCGTAAAGAAGTTGACCACCGCCGCGCTGATGCCGCTTTCCGCGAGCTTGTTTGCGGCTTGCATCGCCTCGTGCACCATGATGCCGCTGGCAAAGATTGCGACATCCTTGCCTTCGCGGAGGGTGATCGCGGGGCCGATGGGCGTCTCCGTGCCGTCCGCAAACACCTTTGCTGCGTTCTTTCTGCCCACGCGGATATACTTCACGCCCGGCAAATCCTTGCACTGCTTGAGCACGCTGATCAGCATCGGTACATCCGTGATGTCGATGATCGTTGCGGTCGGGATCGTGCGGTAGAGCGCAACATCTTCAAAGGGCATGTGCGTGCCGCCGTTGAAGGTCGCGGTCACGCCCGGGTCGGAGCCGATGACGGTGATGTCGTTCTTCGCGTAGCCCGCGGAGAGAAACACCTGGTCGAACACGCGGCGCGAGGCAAACGGCCCGAAGGTATGCACCAGGGGCTTAAAGCCGGTGGCGGCAAGGCCGCACGCAACGCCGATCATGTTCGACTCGGAGATGCCGCAGTTGACGCCGCGCTCCGGGTTTTCGCAAGCCCATGCGCTGGTGCCGATGCAGCTCATCAAGTCCGCATCCAGATAGATGAAGTCTTTGTCCTGTTCGCTGAGTTCGCGGATCGTCTTGCCGAGAATATCCTTAAACAGGCGGGAATCCATGCTTCCGTCGTAGATCAGTTCCATATATCGATTCCCTCCTCAGTCCAGCTGCGCCGTCAGCGACAGCAGCCATTCGTTCCACTGCTCGGTCGAAACCGCCATGCTGTGGTTGCTCTTTGCCTGCTCCACCGCGGCAATGCCCTTGCCCTTGACGGTGTTGAGCACGATGGCGTAAGGCTTGTCTCCGCCGTTTCTCGTGCGCTCAAGCGCGTTGTAAACCTGCTCGATGTCGTTTCCGTCGATGCTGACGGTGTCAAAACCGAATGCTTCGACCTTTGCGGGCAAATCGAGGGTGTCGAGGATGTCTTTGGTGCAGCCGTCGAGCTGTTTGCCGTTGACGTCCAAGAGCAGCACGAGGTTGCCGAGCTTTTTCGCCGCGGCAAACATCATCGCTTCCCAGACCTGGCCTTCGTTCGCTTCGCCATCGCCGACGACGAGGAACACACGCGCATCTCTGCCGCGGAGCTTTTCGCCCATCGCCATGCCGGCGGCCAAACTCGTGCCCTGACCCAGAGAGCCGGTGGTCATGTCCACGCCCGGCGTCTTGTTGCGGTCGCAATGGCTCGGAAGCAGTGTGCCCGGCTGGTTGAGCGTCTTGAGCATTTCATACGGGAAGAAACCTTGCAGCGCGAGCGCCGCGTAGACCGCGGGGCCTGCGTGTCCCTTGGAGCAGACGAGCTTGTCGCGCTCCTCCCAGCACGGGTTCTTCGGGTCCACGCGCATCTGCGAGCCATAGAGAACGGCAAGCGCGTCCGCGATGCTCAGCGAGCCGCCGACGTGGCCAAATCCGCGCGCTTTCAACTGTTCCAGCACGCCGATGCGGATTTCAAGCGCTGTGCGCTCCAACCGCTTTTTTAACGTTGCATCCAAAAAAATCATTCCTCCTCTTGCGCTGCGCCGCTTTCCATCCAGATCCACCGTTGCGGAAATCCCCTGCCGGCGCGCATATTTCACAATATCCAGAACATCATACTCTATCTTTCGGAAGAGGGCGAGTGTTTTACACAAAAATTGCAAGAAAAAATGTGCAATTTTTGAAGTTGCAGGGTTTCTTGGCGAGACGCTTTTTTACCTCTGCCATGTGAAAGGGCTGCCCGCATGGAGCAGCCCCCGTACTTGCCGTTTTCTGTTTGTTAATGACCTTCATCGGTGCAATGCTATCTCGGCTGCGGCGTAAGCTCCGGCGTCGGCGTCGGGTCGGGGAAATCGATGAAGTCCGCATACACCCAGCCAACCAGCCGCGCATAGAGCGCGGAAACCTTGAACCAGTTGCCGTATGCGCCCTCATAGCTCAGCGGTTCGCTCTTGTTGAGTGTGCCGAGGCTGTCGTAATCCGCGGAAGGGCCGCTGCGGATATTCACGCCGTTCGCGTTGATGAATCCCCGCGATCCAAGATCCGGCAAAACGGGCGGTTCCGGCGTCGGCGTCGAGCCGGGGTTCTTGAGCGAAACATACTTGCCGTAAACATAGCCGGAGATGCCCGTGCTCTTGACCTGTATCTTGTACCAATCGATCCCGACGCTGAGCACAACCAGCTCGGTGCCCTTGTAGAGTTTGTCGATCACGCGGTATCCCGTTCCGGGGCCTGTGCGCATGTTGACGAGATTTCCGCTGATATATCCCGTCTTGTCCTCCATGCTGCCGTCGCTCGGCTTGACACGGCAGACAATGCTCATATAAAGCGGCGCGATGAATCCCTCTTTGAGCGAATCGTGCAGCGAGACGCAATAGTATCCCGTGACCTCATCGGAATATAGAATCGTCAGGCCCGTGCTGCGCGGCACCACGCCAAGCACCTCACTTTGATCCGTCGCGTCCTCGTAGAGCTGTGCATCGTCCAGCGTCAGACCGAAGCCGTAGCCGGAGAAGCTCGCGCCATCAAGGCCGACGTACTTTCCATATACATAGCCGATCACGCCGGAGTCCACCGACTCCACCTTCAGCCAGTATCCTTCGACCGCGAAAATCAACAGCTTTGCTTCACGATACAGCGTGTCGATGACCTTATAGGTGGTGTCCGGGCCGGAGCGCACGTTGAGCTTGGAGCTGTGGACAGACCCCTTCGCGATGATATAGTCCACCACCGGAACCTCCGTCGCCTCTGGCATGGGGGTCTGCTCAACGCCTGTGGTCGCCTCCGGCACGGGCGTCTCCTCCGGCAGTGCGGTGGGTTCTATGGTCTGCAGCTCGATCGGCACATCCGTGGGTTCCGGATCCGGCGTCATGTCGGCAGGCGGCTGAACCGCGGACGCGCAGCCGGAGAGAAACAGCATCATCAAAACAAGAGCAAGTAACTGGTTGAGAGTAGTTTGCTTGAAACGCATCATGAAACCCTCCTATTGTTTGAATGTCCTGAAACAGATGCTTCTATTCCTTTGTTGTACCGATCGGTTTTCTGGATCATATCTCGACACAAGCTCTAAATCAGAATGGTTCTCAACACCATTCAACCTTTTATTTATCATGCGTCGAACCCGTTAAATTGTCAATCCTCTCGCGGTTTATGTGAACAAAATGACGTTTTGAATGCGTATCCCACAGCGAAGACCAAGGTAGAATTCTCCAATTCGGTTGACGAAACGCCGCCGATTGCGTAAGATTATTTCAGGTAAGCCCCGATCCCGCGTGGATGCCGGCCTGAGATCAGGTGTCAGCGCAACTCTATAGAAACAAAGGTGAATCATGCTCAAACGATGGCAGCGCGTATTAAACCAGATCAACCGGCTGATCGATTTTGTCGCGGTCGGCGTGTCATACTATGCCGCCACCTATTTCTGGCTGCTCGTTGTGCGGCACGATCCCTTTAACCCCGCGCTGCACCCAGACAGTATGTTCTGGTTTGCGTTCCTCTTTGCGACTGTGGCCGTACTGGGGTACCAAATCGCAAAGCTCTTCGACTCCGTGCGCGGCAAACCCTTCCTTTTTGAAGTCAAGTGGGTGCTGTTCGTCAACGCGGTTGCCGTCATGGGCGGCGGCATGATGCTCTATCTGCTGCGCCTCACCGATTTTTCCCGTGCGGCGCTTGCGCTGTTTTATGTGCTTGCCAGCGCGCTGGTGCTCGCAAAGCGCATTCTCGTGCGCGTCGTGCTCTCGCAATACCGCAGCAAGGGCTACAACCTCAAGCATGTGATCCTGATCGGCAGTGGCCCGCTTGCAAAAAAGTATGCCGAGACGATCCATAGCGCGCCGCAATACGGGTATGTGATCGACGGTTATATCGGAAACAACTGCGCAATCGAAGGCCTACCCTGCCTCGGCAGCTGGGACGGCAAAGGCATGGAAATCCTCGCATCGACCGAAATCGACGAGGTCGTCGTGGCGCTCGATATCGAGCAGGCAACGCTGCTGCCGCAGATCATCGCGGCCACCGAAAAATACGGCACAAAGGTATCGATCATCCCGCACTACAACGACTATATTCCCTCCAGCACGACGATACAGTCCCTCGGAGAATGCAAGCTCTTAAGCCTAAGGACAACGCCGTTGGATTTTCCCGGCAATGCGATGATGAAGCGGCTGTTTGACATCGTTTCCTCGCTGATTCTGATCGTTTTGACCAGCCCCGTGATGCTCTTTGCCCTAGTCGGCACGCTGCTCTCCAGCCCCGGGCCCATCATCTTCAAGCAGACGCGCGTGGGCAAGAACAAGCGCCTCTTCCAGATGTACAAGTTCCGCTCCATGCGCGTCAATACGCAGGAAAGCACCGGCTGGACGACCAGCGACGACCCGCGCAAGACGCGCTTTGGCAGCCTGATGCGAAAGACGAGCATCGACGAACTGCCGCAGTTTTTCAACGTGCTCAAGGGCGATATGAGCCTCATCGGCCCCAGGCCGGAGGTTCCGCACTATGTCGAGCAATTTCAGGAGACCGTGCCGCTGTATATGCTCAAGCACCTCGTACGCCCCGGCATCACCGGCTGGGCGCAGGTGAACGGCTACCGCGGCGATACCTCGATTGAAGAACGCGTCAAGCACGACATCTGGTATATCGAGCACTGGTCGCTCTGGCTCGATATCCGCATCTGTCTGCGTACCGCGCTCGGCGGCATCATCAACACCGAGAAGGTCACAAAATAACCTTGATCCAAAAACCGAATACGCAATCAAAAAAGCACCGCAAGGTGCTTTTTGTTTCACGATGTTTTTCCGTGTTCTCTAAGGACCGATTCCTGCCTCCGCGCACCGCACGCAGCCCGCGGCAAGCGAGAGATCCGCGCCGTCGTAAAGCACGAGGTAGACGTCCATCTCCTCTTGCTCCAGAAAGCGGTTGATCTGCGTGATCGCAACCGACAGCGCGATCTCCTTCGGCACGCCGTAGATGCCCGCCGAGATCAGCGGAAACGCGATGCTCTTCAGTGCGTGCGCTTTGGCCAGCGTGAGGGATCGCTCGTAGCACGCGGCGAGCAGATCGGTCTCGCAGGCGCGGCCTCCCTGCCAGACGGGGCCGACCGCATGGATGATGTACCGCGCGCGCAGCGCAAAACCGGGCGTAATCACCGCGTCTCCCGTCGCACAAAAGCCGATCGCATCACACGCGCGCGTCAGCGCGACGACGCCAGCCGCGGCAAAGATCGCGCCGCATACGCCGCCGCCCATCGCGAGGCGCTCATTTGCGGCGTTGACGATGGCGTCGGTCTTCATCTTGGTGATGTCGTTGTGTACAATCGTAAGCGGCATGATCTTGTCCTAAAATGGTTACTCCGGCAGGCGGAACGGCAGCTCCAGCACACGCTCGATGAACACGCGCGCGACCTCCGGATCAAACTGCCTGCCCGCGTAGCGAATGATCTCATCCGCTGCTTGCTGCACGGGCAAGCCGCTGCGATACGAGCGATCCTCCGTCATCGCGTCGTAGGCGTCGATGACCGAGATGATGCGCGCGATATACGGAATCTCCTCGCCTCCGAGTCCCTGCGGATAGCCCGTGCCGTCCCAGCGCTCGTGGTGGCAGAGAATGTAGCCCGCAATGCCCTGCAGCTCCGGAATCGTCAGCGCGATGCGGTAGCCAATCTCCGGATGCCGCCGGATCTCCGTCCACTCAAGCTCCTCCAAAGGTCCGGGCTTGCTGAGCACGTCGTTGCTGATGCCGATCTTACCGATGTCGTGCAGCACCGCCATGAGCTCCAGCGAGACGAGGTCGGTTTCGCTGAGCGCGAGCTCCGCGCCGAGCCGCCGCGCGAGCTGCGCCATGCGCTCCGCGTGTTCCATGGTTTCGTTGCTCTTGGAAAACAGCAGCTGCTTGATGGTGGTCAAGAGCGTACTGCGGATGCTCTGGTGCTCCAATAGTTTCCTGCGGTACATGTGCTCTTCCGCGGTCTTGAGGATCTCGCCGATGGTCTGCTCTTCGCGGGCTTTGGTCGCATAGCCCAGCGAAATGCTCAAAAAGAAATTCTGCTCGCGCGGGAGGGCTTTCTGCGCCTCAAACGCCGCGTAGATCTTCGTCACGATCCGGTTAGCTTCTTCCTCTCCTATCTTTGGGAGCAGCACGGAGAACTCGTCTCCGCCGGTTCGCGCAACCACGCCCTGCCCGCAGCTGGAGCGCAGCAGCATCGCGGTCTCCATGATGAGCTTGTCGCCTTCGTTGTGTCCGAAGAGGTCGTTGGTGAGCTTGAGCGCGTTGATATCGCCCGTGATCACCGAATACGGCAGGTCGTTTGCCGCGTCGAGACGGTATAGCTCCGTGTCGAAATACATGCGCGAGAAGAGGCCTGTCATCACATCGTGTATACTGAGGTACTCGATCTTGTCCTCTTTTTTCTTGCGGTCGGTGATGTCGCGGCTAATGCCGATAAGCCCCGCGAGCTCTCCCTCGTCGTTGAAAAACGGGGTCTTGAGCGTCTCCGTGATGACCGCGCGGCCATCGGGGAAGAGCACGGTTTCCTCCGTGCGGATATCCTGCTGCTGACGCAGCACCTGCGCGTCCTTGCTGACAAAGAGCTCCGCGGTGTCCTGGTCATAGATCTCATAGTCGTTTTTCCCGATCAGATGCGCGCGCGTCAGGCCGGAGGCCTGTTCAAACGCGCGGTTGCAGCCGAGGTAAACGCCGTTTTGATCCTTATAAAAGATGTGGTCGGGAATGCTGTCCAGAAGCGTGGTCAAAAACCGGCTGGTTTCGCGGTGCCGCCGTTCGCTTGCAAGAAGCTCCTGTTCGCGCTCAAAGTCGCGCGTGATATCCTGCGCGATGCAGATATAGTCGCTCTTTTCGACCGGAATCGCGCGGTTGAAAATCGAAACAAACAGGTGCACGCGGACGATCTCGCCGTCCGGACGGACATATCGCTTGATGAGGTCGTATTCGTCGATCTCGCCGCGCAGCAGCCGCTTGAACTGGTCGTGGTCTTTGTTGATATCATCCGGGTGTGTGTATGTCTGCCAGTTGATGCGCAGCACTTGCTCACGAGTCATGCCGAGCATCTTCGCGTATGCGCCGTTGACATAGGAAGCCACATCTGAGCTCTCCACGAGTATGCCGACCGGCGCCTGCTCGCAGACCTTCCGGAAGCGGATTTCGCTCGCGCTGAGCAAACTCTCCGTGCGCATGCTTCTGCGCTCGTAGGTAATGATCCGGCACATCACGAGCGACCCCAGCGGATAGATCAAGAGCACGGGCAGTGCGATGGTGCGCACCGTCGGCAGAATCACATCCTGCGGCAGCAGGAAGGAGCACAGCATCATTACAATATGCGTCAAAAGACCGAGCAGATAGAACTCGATGTGCCGCATCTTCTCAGGATTTTTGCGAATCAGCCGCCAGACTACGCCAATGAGCGCCGAGGACAGCGTCACCGCAACGCCCATGAACATGCCGGGCCCGCCGAGAAAGACCCGGTACAGCGCGATGATTACCGCGGCGATCGCTGTCGGGAGTACGCCGTAAAACAGGCCGGACACGCTTAAGAGAATCGAACGCGTATCGAAGATCACGCTGTTCGGCAGGCGGATGGCGATGGTGACGATGGCGATTCCAGCGACGCCCAGAATCAGGCCGCCGATGATGCGGGACCAGACCTTCTGCGCAGAAAACCTGAGATAAAACTGGTTGAATATGATGGAAATGGACAGCAAAAGGGTGGTGTTCAGCACCAGATTCAATGCGATCTGCATCCATACACCCCCCGTTTTCCAATCAATTGTCGGCTTGCGTTCTTTATATTCCGTCGAACAGAGAATATGCCCAAAGCACGCGCTTTTTTGCACCAAGTTAGAAAAGTTCTTACGTAGATTCTACCATTTTTGTATGCGTGATGAAATAGGCAATGTAATATTTGTCCCCCGCCTCGCGGAGGCTGCGACTTTTCCCGTTTGGACATGCGTCGAGTTTACTTTCCCGCGGCCGGTTGGTATAATGAGCCATATCTCGAAGCGCCGATCATGCTATCAAGCCCTGTATCACACAGGCACAGGCTTTTTCGCGCGGCTGCGCCGCAGCCTCGTTTTCTCCGGCGATCCGGCAATCTTCAAACAAGCAGGAGAACCATAAATGCCGATTAAACAAATTCTAAAAACATTGATCAAACCCGTCGTTTTTGCGCTCTGTGTTGCCTCCGCGCTTGCGCTCTGCGCCTGCGCGCCCGGCACCGCGGCAAACGATGCCGCCGCGAACAGCGGAACAACCTCTCTCGATCTGCGGAACAAGGGACTCACGGATGTCTCCGACCTTGCGCAGCAGACGCAGCTGACCCAGCTTGATCTGCGCGGCAACGAACTCTCGCGCGAGAGCTTTGATGCGCTGCAGGCCGCGCTTCCGAACTGTGTAATCCTCTGGAGCGTGCCGATTGCAGACGCACGCTATGACAGCGACCTCACCGCACTCTCGCTCGACAGCGCGACAGACGATTTGACCGATATGCTCGCATATTTTCCCGCGCTGCAGAGTCTGACGCTTGCCACCCCGCCGGATGACGCAACGGCGGCGGCTCTCGCGGAACGATATCCCGCGCTGCAATATCAATGGGATATCACCGTCGCAGGAACGGTTTACCCCGCAGACACGACGGAGCTGGATTTCACAGGAAAGCCCGTCGATCTCGCTGTCCTTCAGCGTGAGCTTGTGCGGCTGCCGAGCCTTACGCAGGTGACATTCGGCGACGACGCGTTTGCGCTTGCCGACCAGATTGCGCTTGCCAAAGCGTATCCCGCGGTCGCGTTTATCTGGAATGTGCAGCTGCTGGATGATCTGACACTGCGCAGCGACGTTACCGACCTCGACCTGCGGGAATATAAGGTGCCGGACGCCGCCGCATTCTCCGACAAGCTCGTGCTGTTTCCGAAGCTCACCCGCCTCGATATGTGCGGCACAGGCCCCGTCGACGAGGAGATGGCCGCCATGCGGGAGCGCTATCCCGCGATCAAGTTCATCTGGTATACGCAGATCTATCAGTGGACCATTCGCACGGACATCAAGGGCTTCAGCACCGGCCAGCGCAGAAAATTTCCGGACGGCGCGGGCTGGTTTGACGGCGGCAAGTTCTCCTACTCGCGCTTTCACAGCGAGGGATTTGAAAATCTCAAATACTGCACGGATCTGGTCGCGCTCGATGTCGGGCACTGTGTCAAAATTGGGAATGTCGACTTCCTCTCTTACCTGCCGCAGCTTCGCATTCTTGATATTTCGTTGTGCGATCTGACCGATATCTCCGTGCTCACGAATCTGCCCGAGCTAGAGTTTCTCGAGCTCAACTACAACTATCTGACGGATATTACGCCGATCGCGAGCCTCAAGAAGCTCAAGTACCTCAACCTGAACAACAATAACATCACATCCTATGATGCGCTGCTTGAGCTGCCGCTGCTGGAGCGGCTCTGGATCAGCTGCAGCGGGCTGAGCGACGAGCAGCTGGACGAGATGAACGCCGCCCTGATGGCAAAGCTCCCAAACCTGACCATCAAAGCCTCCAATAAGAACCCGGAGTATGCGATGAGCCTCTGGCGCAAAGACAACCCGGGGTACCTTGAGATGCAGGCGCTCTTCGGCCTCCGCGCGCAGAATCAGGGACCGAAAAAAGATTGATTTCCGTAATAGACGGCATAAAAAAAGTCGGGATCGTTCCCGACTTTTTGTTATGCTTCTGGAGTGTTGGTTATTCACCCTTCATGTCGATGACCTTCGCCTTTTGCTCCAGCACCTCCATGCTCAGGAGCACGGATTCGCCGATCGCGGCATCGATGTCGTCGTCCGTCACACCCAGCGGTACGCAGGCCTCCGAGCGGTCGATAAAGAGGTTGCTGGTCTGCATATCCACAAACTTCGCCATATCCAGCCCGCCCTCGGTGCCCTTGCTGCGCTGCGATTTTTCGATCTGCTTTGCGCTCGCGGCAAAGAGGAACTTCGGAATGGTGATGATCTTCTTTTCCGGCACACCCATATACTTGTTCATGATGGAGATCATCTCGCGCCATGTGAGATTGAACCAGCCGATGGGGTATGCCTTTGCGCCTGCGCCGCGCTCCAGCGCGCCCGCGAACGCCTGACCTACCTGACGCACGGTGACCATCGCGGTGCCGCCCTTGGGGTAGAGAATCGCGCCTTTCATCTTGAGCAGCATCTCCACGAGGAACACCCAGACGGGTTTTCTGCCCTTCTGCGCGCCGAAGATATACGGCAGCTCCAGCACGGAGACCGCGAAGGAATCGTCCGCAAACGAGAACGCCATGTTCTCCTGGTCGATGCGGCTGCGGATATAGGGATGATATTTCGTCATCTCCATCTGAGGCCACTTCTTGGAAAAATAGGAGAAATACGAGCCCGCGATGACCGTGCGCTTAACTCCGCTCTCCTTGGCGAGGCGCAGCATGCGCTCTAAGGGGGTAATATTATATTTCTTGAAGAAATCGTAGATGGGCGAGGGGCCTTCAATCCGCTCGTCCACGCCCGCGGCGAATATAAACCCGTCCATGCCCGCAAAGGCCGCACGGAGTTCGTCGTCCGTCATGTCGTTGCTGTTTTTCAGCGTCAGCGTCATTTCCGGCGGCAGCAGTGCGCCTTCCGGAAGCGGCGGCAGGGCGATGGAATGCACGCTGTGCCCGCGGGAGATGAGTTCTCGCGCGGCCTGGCTGCCCAACAATCCCGTTCCGCCGATCATGAGTACTTTCATATCACACACCTCCAGTGTAGAATCTATTCCTATTATATCAAACAAAATCAAATTATCTGCAACGAGATCACACGGCGCAAACATCGCCTCTTTCATCCGCACGGCTGCAGCGGCAGTCTACCGCGCATCGCACTGGAATGAACACGCGAATTCATGCTACAATACGAGTAACGATTCTCAAAAAAGGCGGTGCGGCATGAAGAAAAAGGATCTCCTGCTGATACTCGGTGTACTCGTGCTCGCGCTGGCGGCGTTTGCCACCTCCCGCCTGCTGACGCCCGCGTCTTCCGGCGCAACGGTGACCGTCTACGTCGGAGGCAAAGAGTATGCAAAGGTCGCAGCAAGCGACTACCAGACCATCACCGTGGATCAGGGCGACGGAAAGGTGAACGTGATTGTCATCGCGGAGCACGACGTGCATATGGAATCCGCCACCTGCAAAAACCAGATCTGCGTGCATCACAGTCCCATCGATCCGACGAACGCGGACAAACTGCTGCTCGACAACTGGATCGTCTGCCTGCCCAACGGCGTCTCCGTCGAGGTCACGGGCGCGGAGGGCGGACAATGAGCAACCGCTGGAGCGCCTCCACCATCGCAAAGCTAGGGCTATTGACCGCGGTTGCGATCGTGCTTGGATATTTTGAGCATCTGTTGCCCGTTGCCGGCATTCCGGGCGTGAAACTTGGCCTTGCCAACACGGTGCTGCTCTACGCGCTGTATCTTCTGGATGTGCCGAGCGCGATACTACTGATGTTCCTCAAGGTCGGCGTGAGCGGGCTTCTCTTCGGCGGCCCCGCCGCGATGCTCTACAGCTTCGCGGGCGGTGTGCTGAGCCTCGTGGTGATGATCCTTGCGCGGAAGCTGCCGGGATTCTCCGTCGTCGGCGTCAGCGTACTTGGTGCGGTTGCGCACAACGTCGGCCAGATGCTGATCGCGATATTCGTGGTGGAAACGCGGGCGATCCTTGCGTATCTGCCGATTCTGCTCATCGCAGCCGCCATCACAGGCACACTGACGGGGTTGATCGCGCAGTATACCTTCCGCGGACTCCGCCCGAAACGGGAAAACGCCGCACATTCCGCGAAAAACGCCGACGAGAACGGGCGCAAGTCTTGAAAAAACGTGCAAAACATGGAATAATGCTGACAGGCGCAACTAGTCTTGCGCGCGCGTGAGCGTGTGCAATTTAACAGGAGACTCACACGAAAAAACAGAGATTATTAATCGGGCTGATCACGATTCTCGCAATGCTTACGGCACTGCTGTTTGGCGGCTGCGCGAAGAGCAGTACCTTGACGCGGTACGATCAGGTTTATCTGGACGCGTTTGACACCGTCACCACGATCATCGTCTACGACACAGACGAGCAGCACGCAAACGATACGATCCAACGCATAGAAGCGCTGCTCGCGGAATATCACCAGCTCTACGACATCTACCACACCTACGACGACATCAACAACCTTGCGACCGTGAACGCAAACGCGGGGATTGCGCCGGTCAAGGTGGACGAAAAGATCCTCGACATGGTCGAATACGCAATCTCGATGGACGAGCTGACAAACGGCAGGATGAACATCGCCATGGGCAGCGTGCTCGAGATCTGGAAAACATACCGCGACGCGGGAACCGAAAACCCCGACGCGGCGCAGCTTCCGCCAATGAGTGATCTGACGGCGGCCAACGAGCATGCGCAGGTCGGCAATATCGTCATCGACCGCGTTGCGGGCACGCTGTATATCACCGATCCGGAGACACAGATCGACGTCGGCGCGATCGGCAAGGGGTATGCCGGTCAGAAGATCATCGAGCAGATGAAGCAGGAGGGCATGACAAACCTGCTCCTCAGCATCGGCGGAAACGTTTGCTCCATCGGCACCCGTCCCGACGGCACCGGCTGGAAGGTCGGCATTCAGGACCCGTATTCGGACGCGAACCTCTGCGTCGTGGCTGTGGACGGGCTGAACGTGGTCACAAGCGGCACGTACGAGCGCTACTACACCGTCGACGGTAAACGGTATCACCACATCATCGATCCCGCTACGCTGATGCCGTCCGTTCTCTACGACTCCTTGACGGTCATCTCCTCCGATTCGGGGCTTGCCGACGCGCTGACAACAGGACTGTTCTGCATGCCGATCGACGAGGGCATGGCGCTGATCGAGAAGCTGCCGGATACCGAGGCGCTCTGGGTGCTTACGGACGGCACGCAGCAGCAGAGCAGCGGATTTTCCGCATACATCATTGAAGAATAACTCATTTTTACGATAGACAGGCACACGAAAGGGGCAACACCATGTATTGCACGCGAAAAGTAAACGAAGATATCACCTGGGTTGGCGGAAACGACCGCAGACTCGCCATGTTTGAGGGCGTCTATTCCATTCCGGACGGCGTCTCCTATAACTCCTACCTCGTGCTCGACGAGAAGACCCTGCTCTTTGACACGGTGGACAAAGCCGTGGGCAAGGTCTTTTTTGAAAACGTTGCGCATGTTCTCAACGGGCGCAAGCTGGACTATGTGGTCGTGCAGCACATGGAGCCGGATCACTCCGCCACGCTGATGGATCTGCTGTGCCGCTATACGGACACCAAGATCGTCTGCACCAAGAAGACCAGCGAGATGATCTGCCAGTTCTTTGACGAGGACGTGCTCGACCGCGCGATCATCGTCAAGGAAAACGACACGCTCTCCACCGGAAAGCACGAGTTCCAGTTCATCATGGCGCCCATGGTGCACTGGCCGGAGGTCATGTTCACCTACGACAAGACCGACAAGATCCTCTTTTCTGCGGATGCGTTCGGCACCTTCAACGCACTCAACGGCGCGCTGTTTGCCGACGAGCTGGATTTTTACAACACGTTTGTCGGCGAGGCGCGGCGCTACTATGCCAACATCATCGGCAAATACGGCCTGCAGGTACAGGCCGCGCTGAAAAAGGTCGCAAACTTCGACGTGAAGATGATCTGCCCGCTGCACGGGCCCGTTCACCGCAAGGATTTCTCCGCCTATGTCGAAAAATATCAGCGCTGGAGCACCTATGAGCCGGAAGAGACCGGCGTGATGCTCGCCTACGCCTCCATCTACGGCAACACCGAGAACGCGGCGGAAATCCTCGCGAGCCGTCTGCGCGAGCTCGGCGTCAAGGTCGAGGTGTTCGACGTGTCGGTGGTGCCGATGTCGGAGATCGTCGCAGCGTGCTTCCGCTACAGCCACCTCGTCTTCGCCGCGACGACCTATAACGCGGGTATCTTCATCACGATGGAGGAGCTCATCCACGACCTCGTGCTGCACAACATCCAGAACCGCACGCTCGCGTTCATCGAAAACGGTTCCTGGGCGCCGACCAGCGGAAAGCTCATGCGCGAGACGCTCGCGCCGCTGAAGGATATGATCGTGCTCGACGAAACCGTCAGCCTCCGCTCCTCGCTCAAGGAGGAGCAGCTCTCCGAGGTGGATGCGCTCGCGCACGCGATTGCGAACACCATGGTGCTGCCCAAGAATGAGGATGTCCCCGTGGGCGAGCTGGATAAAACCGCGCTGTTTGCCATCAGCTACGGCCTGTTTGTGCTGACCGCCAAGGAAGGCGAGCGCGACAACGGCTGCATCATCAACACCGTCATACAGGCGACGAGTACGCCGTTGCGCGTCACGTTCACGGTCAGCAAAGCCAACATGACGCACGATATGGTGCTCAAAACCGGCATTTTCAACCTCTCGATCCTCACCGAGAAATCGAAGTTCGATGTCTATCAGCGCTTCGGCCTCAAGAGCGGCAAGGACTTCGACAAATTTGCGGACTACAGTTCCTACGCGCGCAGCATCAACGGGCTGACCTATGTCACCGAGGGCGTCAACGTGCTCCTCAGCGGCAAGGTCATCAACACACTCGACTGCGGCACGCATACGCTCTTCCTCGCCGACCTGACCGAGGCCAGGCGTTTCAACGGAGATGCCTCCGTGACCTATGACTATTACCATAAGAACATCAAACCCGCGCCCACTGCGGAGCAGCAGAAGAAAAAGGGTTGGCTCTGCACGGTCTGCGGCTACATCCACGAAGATGAGGTGCTCCCGCCGGACTTCATCTGCCCCGTCTGCAAACACGGCGCAGAGGTGTTTGTCCCCCTCGGCTCTACCGCGGAAGCGAAGACGCCCGAACCGGAGCAGAAGCCCGAAGCGGCAAAAGCAGCCGAACCGGAGAAATCCGCCGAACCGGAGCACAAGAAGGGCTTTGTCTGCGGCGTCTGCGGCTATGTATTGGAAAGCGACACCCTGCCGGACGACTACATCTGCCCGATTTGCAGCAACCCCGCGAGTGCGTTCTCGCCAATCGAGTAAACGAAAGCAACACAAAAGCACGGCGAGAGCCGTGCTTTTTTTGTGGATATGAATTTGAACTTTACTCGATCACTTCGATTGCCAGCGGGAACTTGCTCATGTATTCGCAGCCCTCTTTGGTCAGCAGGATCGGGTTTTCGTACCGAAAGCCGATGTTCTCGTCCGGGCAGGCGTACTGCATCGCGCAGATGAGCACTTCGTTCTCCAGATACTCGTGATCCGGATCGGTCCAGTACGGGAACGGGCCGTCGTGCTTGCCGATTCTCCACTCGTCGCCGAGCATGCCGATGCCATGCTCAAAGCCGGGCACCATAAAGTCCGCAAACCCGCGCGACTCGGCGAAGTCCATCATCTGCTCCGCAAGTGACGAGGGCGAGATGCCCGCGCGATACGTCTTGAGCGTCAGTGCCACCATGTCCACGAAGTTCTTCGCATGCCAGAGTTGGCGGTCACTCGCAGGTGCGATCAGGTAGTTGTGGCTGTGGTCGCCGCAGGCGAGGCCGAACAGCGCGTGGATATCCACCATCAGCGGCTCGCCCGCTTCGATCTTCTTTGTAGAGGCGGGTGTACATGCGCCGCCCGCAAGACCCGTGCGGTAGCCCGCGGCGATCTCGTTTCCGCCGGTGAACGACCACTCAAACGTGCTGCCCGCCTTGCGCATGGCATAGCCCGCAAGCCCCGCGATCTCGGTCTCCGTCATGCCCTTCCATCCGCCGTTTTTGATCGCGGCAAGCACGGCCTCATGACCCACGTCCACGATGCGGGACGCCTCGCGGAAGCGGTTGATGGTGCCGATGTCCTTGATCATCTGCAGGCGATCCACCAGCGGATGGGCGTTGACGAGCGTGCAGTCCGGGAGAGCTGCTTCAAACGCCTTGTATTCGTAATAGGTCAGGTATCCTTCCGGCAGATAGTTGCTCATGCCGGCTTCGACACCGACTCTGCCACCGTGCGGGAGATAGTCTTTGATCAGATCGGAGATCTGTGTGATCTGGTCTTGTCCGCCCATCGGCGCAAAGCCCATCACGTGATCCTCGTCCAGCCAGCTGTCGTCCGCCGCGCGCGCCGCGTCGATGACGAACGTAAACGCGGTCGGCAGCCCTTCCGCCGGGATGACGATAAAGCTGCGCCAAGGGAAGAACGCGTCCGTCGTCCAGCTCATCGTGCGCAGTCGCGAACCCAGATACAGGTCGATCTTTTCCTTCGCCATCTCGGCCTGGATGGCTTTGATGCGGCCGGGGAAATCAATATAAAACGGGCTTGTCTTGTCAAACATCTGTCTTTCCCCCCTCAGTATTCGGTTTCAATCGTCGCGATGATCTTGTTGAGACGGTCGACCAGCGACGCGAGCTTCAGCGCCTTGACCATGTTGCCCTTGAGCTTGAGCAGGCCGCCCATGAGCGCCTTTTGCGCGCCGAGCTCCGCGCGGGAGATCTTCGCGAAGGTCTCGTACTCGCCGGAGATCACAAACTCCGCCTTGGGGCCTTCACCCTCGCCAACCTGCACGCTGTCCACTTTTCCGTCCAAGAATCCGACGAAGAAATAGTGACTCTTGCCGTCGGGACAGTTGAAATAGAGGTTGTTCATCGAGGAGGTGAGGTTGTTCATCTTTTCCGGGGTGAGCTGCGCACTCAAGCGCGTCTCGACCTCTTTGCGCCAGTCTTCGGAAAGATACTTGACCATGATGATAGGCTCCTTTCAGATATGTGGTTTTTTATTAGGAGAGAATATTTTCTCTCGATGTGCTTTCAGAAATGATGATTCAATCGATTTGCTTTCGTATCTATAAATGCCCGCGCGCGCAGCGCGCATTCAAACCTTCTTAATCCCGTTCAAGATCAGTTCCATCGTGATCGGCAGATAGCGGCTCGTATAATCCTCTTCGCTGTTGATATACGTGTGGATGATGAAGTTTTTGTAGATCGAAAACAGCACCTCGCCGACCGCGGGCACGTCCACCGCGCGGAACTCGCCTGTCTCCTGACCAAAAAGCAGCACCTGCTCGATGAGCCGCACGGAATCGCGGTTGATCTCCTCATAGGGATCGACCGTCGGGAACATCGGGAAGATCGAGGGATCGTTCTTCAAGAGCGCGCAAAACTCCACATCCTGCGCAAGATAATACAGCGCGCTTTCGCAGAGCGCCGCCATCTTCTCCTGCGCGGTCTGTTTTTCCGCAACCGCCTGCACCACGCCCGCCTGCCAGCGCTTCATCACATACGAGACCGTCTGCTCGTAGAGGTCGCGCTTGCTCGCGGCATAGGCATACATCGCGGTGTTGGTCATGCCGAGTTCGCTCGCGATGTCCTCCAGCGTGGATTTTTTATATCCATAGCGGGAAAACACCTTCAACGCCGCGTCGAGGATGATCTGTTCGTCGAGTTTATTTCGCATATTCGGTTTCCTTTGGTTGATGTAAGAGTAAGATAAAACATTTATAAACGAATGATTTGTTGATTGATTTAATTATAGCACGATCATTTGGCAGCGCAAGAGGAATTTTGCGCAAAAAAATCCCCCGCGTTTGTTGCGGGGGAAATTGCTATCCTTGATTAGTTTGAGCGCTTTTTCCAAAGATACGGCGCTTCACTCGTGTATTCCGGGTGCCGCCTGAAGTAAGCGTTCCAGAGCAGAATCGCGCTGAGCACATATGGAATCCACATCACAAAGCCAATCCTTGCCGCGAGTGTCCATGCGCGATCCACAGGCGGCATAGAGTAGAACAATTCGGACTTGCCATTTTCCTCGCGGAAGATTTCGAAGTAAGAGGAGTTCCCCTTGTACCGGTAAGTTATGCCGTTCTGCGGGTCGGAATGATGCTGATCCATGCTGATGGAGTACAGGACATTGTCTATCGCAACATAGGATTGGACAACTTCGAGGCGACCGGAGTTAAAATCGCTCTTGGCCAAATCGACGACCCGCACATATGAAAAATTTGCCATGGTCAGCATGTCGTCCTCGGATACCGAGAGTGCAGGCGTACCATTTTCATTTGGCCAAATGGCACGCCGCTTTCCTTGATCAATAACATAAATACCGCTGTCGTAGCTCAGATAGATGCGCTCCTCGCTGTCCACCGCAAAATCACCCGGAACACCGAAGATAACGCCGGAGGAAAACGCCGTCAGAAACGCCATGATCGCGATGATTGCGACAGCGGAATAGAGCCCCCAAATCAGAAAGAACTTCATCGGTACCTTGCCAAGGTCAACAACTCTGGTCACGAGCCAGCGATTTCGGGTGATTCTGTCGTTTGGTCTATCCATTGTTCCTCTCATCTTTGCGGTTTCGGATATGGTCGGAATCCTGCGCATGCTCATCCGGATGCTTGTCCGCATAACGATAGGTAGCCAGTACAAGCACGGCAATGGACAGAAATACTATGGCAAAACCGATCTTCACAATCATATTCAGCACAAATTCCGACTGCGGCATCTGAAACAGGAGCCGTTCCCCGCCATCGCTTTGGCGAACGACTGCATAGTCGAACAATGAATCATGATATATGTAAACGAGCCCATCCTGCTCGTCTGTTTCTTCTCTTTCCGGTCTTTTATCAACGAAAATACGATCCCCTTGGTCAGCTGATATCGTGTGTTTCACAACGATCCCTTCCTCGGGGACGCTGCTGTTCAGATCGATGGCGGAGTAGTCGCCCATATCCGCTACATACATCACATTGTCGTCCGAGATGGCAATCATCGCGCCTTGCTGAGTACCTTTTATAACGGGGTAAAAGCGATCTCCCTCGGCAAGATACACGCCGTTGAGGAAGCTCAGATACACGCGCTCCTCTCTGTCAACGGCAAAGTAGCGCGGCATGAGATGCGGGCCTGAGAATAGAAGAATAAACATAACCAGAGCATTGCAAAAACCGAATACACTCAATATGCGAAGCCACTTTTGAAATTTCTTCGGCAGTTTACGACTGTCATTTGGCATTGGTAATTGAACTCCTTGCTCTAAGTGTTTGTTTAATTTACCTCATTCTCCGCCATACTCCCGCATTCCCGCCAAAACCGCTCCGCGCGGAGCACCCACGCGTCGTAGTCCGCTTCCGTCGCGGGATAGTCCGCGTAGAGCGCCTCCGCCTGCGCGCCGTTTTTCATGCTGCGCAAGAGCGCGCGGATGGTCGAAACCCGAACCTTCTTACCGAGCACGCCGCGCAGCAGAACGAGCGCCATACGCGCCATCTCGCCCGCTGTAAAGCGCAGCGGTTCCCCGCGGGAGAGCGCCGCAAACGATTTGTTGGAGAAGATCACATCGTGCCGGAAGAAGAAATCGTTCTCCTCCGCCGTGGTGGACATGGCTCCAATCAGCGTCGCAAGCTGGCCTGCAAAGGCCTTGCCCTGGGTCGCCACATAGCGCGTGTTGATTCCCCAAAGCCGGGCGCGGGTCAGTTTTCCTCCCTCGGTCAGGAGGCGGCTGATTTCCTCCGCCGCGATCTCCAGCTGCACCATGCTCGAGGTGACGCCTTCGCCCGCAGAAGGCTTGGTGAGTGCAGCCGCGTCGCCGGAGACGAAAAACCCGTCCGCGACGAACGAATACGGCGGCCTGCGGTATGGCGTCGTGCCGCGCTCCGTGCGCAACACGGTAAAGCGCGGGAGCTTCACCTGCTCGCGGAACTTCGCAAACACCCGCTCGCCTTCCGCATAGGAGCCGGTCGCGCCGACGCCGAGAATCGCGCAATCCACCCTGCCCTCCGGCGCTTCCCATGTTTTATAATACGTCCAGCCGCGCGTGCCGGAGACGTAATCCTTCGTGTCGTGATAGACGATATAGCGCAGGGTTACGTAGAACATTTCGTCGTCCGCAATCGCCGCGTTTTCCACACCGTACCCGTCCGGCAGCTTTCTGCGCGCGACGGAGGCGATGCCGGAGCAGTCGGCGACGAGCTTTGCGTGGATTTCGTGCCGCACGCCGTCCTGTTCGTAGACCGCGCCACAGATCACCTCGTTCTCAAACAGAAAATCGACAAACTTTGCCTGATAGCGGATCTCCGCGCCCGCCTCCCGCGCCCAATTGTTCAGGCGCATGATATAGCGGTGCATATGCATGCCGACCACCGCGACATCGCTCTGCTTGGGGTAGCGGTCAAAGGCGGAAAACGTCCGCCCGTGGGAAAACTCAAACGCCAGATCGTCCGCCTCCTCGGGAAGCGGCAGCGAAAAGCGCGCAAAGTCCGCCTTCGCGACATGGAAGATATCAAACCTGCGGCCGAGGTTTTCCTTGGCGAGCTGCTCGATGACGAGTACGCGGTGCCCGCGTTCGGCAAGCCTGCGCGCGAGAAAGCTGCCCGCACTCGCCGCGCCAATGATCAAAACATCAAATTGCTCCATAAGCACCTCCGGCAGGTTGGAAACATCACCTGCGCGCCATTGCGCAGCCTATCATAGAATTGTGTCCGAATGATACCGCCAGTGTACCACAAAAAGTGCGGGATTGCTCCCGCACATTCTTTCTATTTTTTGATTGCAGTTGTTTGAAATCAGGGTGTGAAATTCCGTCGTTGTCCAGCGGCCGAATCAGGGGTTACGCAACAGGCCTTCAAAGCTTTTTTCTAAAGAAATCAATCATTGTCCAGCGAGCGGATCAATGTCTGGGCCACCAGCCGCCTCGTCTGCCGCGCGTCCATCGCGAGCTTTTCGATATAGCGGTGCGCAGTGGCTTCGTCCATGCCGCGCCGCTCAATGAGCATCCACTTCGCGCGGTTGACCAGACGAATCTCCTCCATCTTCTCCTCCAGCGTCGCAGTTTTCTGTTCGAGATCCGCGAGCTTAAAGCGCGTCGCGCTCATCATCGCCGCAGCCTGCTTGAGCTGCTGCGCGGAGCAGGGTTTACTCAGCGTGATCACGCCCGCGTCCTCGACCTGTTCGTTGATCTGATCGTAGCTATCGCCGGAGACCAGCAGCGCCACGCAGCAGTTGCGGCTGTTCGAAAGGTCGAGCGCGAGCTGCGCGCCCGGTTCGTCCGGCAAGGGCGTATTGATGAACACCAGCGAAAACGGCGTATCCAGCAAGAACCTTCTTGCCTCTGCCGCGGAGCCGCGCGTGGCCACCGGCGAATAGCGCGAGGAAGAGAACACCTCCGCGAGCGTCTCGCGGGAGCGTTCCGATCCGGACACGACCAATACGCTATTCTGCTTTCCGGCGGTATATGGCAAACGCAGGTCTCCTTCGTTGGTTTCGGTGCACGGGCTGGGTTACGGTCAATCCAGATCCGACGTGTACGCCTCGATGATGCCCGCGGGCAGCACGGAGCGCACAAACGCGCTCTCTTTGGCGACCTTCGCGGCTTCCGCGCGCGTGCGCGGTAGCTGGCGGAGTTTGCCCGTGATCGACGCGTCCGCGGTAAAGAGGTTCACGTTGGTCGGCGGGGGAGCAACAAGGTTTCGGCGGATGCCGTCCGCACCCGCGGCGAGGATCACCGCAAACGCGAGATACGGGTTTCCAGCGGGATCGGGCGAACGGAGCTCCAGCCGCTCATACTCGCCCTTTGCGGCGGGGATGCGGATCAGCTGCGAGCGGTTTTCCGGCGACCAGGTGACGTAGCGCGGGGCTTTGTGCTCGCCGAGGCGCGCATAGCTCGCGTCCACGGGATTGAGGAAGACCGTGATCTCGCAGATATGCTCCATGAGTCCCGCCATAAACGCATCCCGCGCGCCCTCGCTCTTCGGCATCGCCAGCGAAAGATTGATGTGCATACCGTTGCCGCTCTCGTCCGGAATGGGCTTGGGCGTGAAATCCGCCCAGAGGCCGTTTTTCATCGCGACCGTGCGCACGACCGAAGCGAAGGTGATCGCATTGTCGGCTGCGCGCAACGCGTCGGCATAGCGGAAATCGATCTCGTTCTGACCCGGGCCGTCCTCATGATGCGAGCTCTCCGCGCGGATGCCCATCTCGCACAGCGTCAGGCAAACCTCTCTGCGAACGTTTTCCCCGCGGTCAAGGGGAGCAATGTCCATATACTTCGCGTTGTCGTAGGGGATGTTCGTCGCGTTTCCGTCCGCGTCCAGCTTGAAGAGATAAAACTCAAACTCCGTGCCGAAGTTGACGGTTACGCCATCGTTCTGCGCGGAAGCGATCGTCTTCTTCAGGATATTGCGCGTGTCCTGCGGAAAGAGAGTACCGTCGGGACGCCGGATATCCGCAAACAGGCGCACTACTCGCCCGTTGCTCGGGCGCCAGGGCAGCACGGTGAGCGTCTCGCTGTCCGGAAAGAGCAAAAGATCCGAGTGTGCCTCGTCGCCAAAGCCGCGGATTGCGGAAGCGTCGATTGAGATGCCGTCCGAAAACGCGCGCGGCAACTCCTCCGGCATGATCGAGATATTCTTCGCCACGCCGAAAACATCGCAAAACGCGAGCCGGATGAACTTCACATCCTCCGCCGCGCAATAGTCGGCAATTTCCTGTGCGGTGTACATCATTTTCGCGCACATCCTCTCCTATAGTAAATAGAACGTTTCCCTCCGCCCGTTGCGGCGGAGCATCAATTTCGGCGTTTCTCTGCGCATATCATGCGCAGTTGTCAGCCTTTTTTCTTAGTTTAGCACAGATTCCGGTGAATCTTTCGCGTTTCTTGGCGGATTTCGCAAGTTCATGCGTTTCATCCGCCGTTTTGACCGCGCAGATTTTTCGCAAAAAGCGCCCAAGCCGGGCAGAATATCTCCCGGACCGAACGCCTTTGTTCCTGCGAGTATACATAATATAGGATTTTGTGTCAAGGTTCTTGTGAATGATATACAATTCCAAACTGCAAAAAAGGACACATAAAATATTTTCAGCCTCATTCCTGTCGATACAAGAGTGTTTTTTGCGTGTTTTCGCAGGAAATCCTGCAACAATTTCTGGTTGACAAGCGATACCCTGCGCTGTATACTATCCGCATATTATTTCAAACGGCAAAGGCGCCGCGGAAATACCGCTGTGTCGTTGCCTCTTTTTATAAGGTGACCGCACAAAATCAGCCGAAACGGCAGCAAAACGGTATTCCGGAGCGAGTTGCGCCAGCGGCAGTTGAAAAGGATATGCAAGAAGACGAGTAGGGTATAGGAGGAGAAATCACCATGAGTACGGTTTCGGAAGCATTCGGCAGTAAGGTGTTCAACGATGCGGTCATGAAGGCACGTTTGCCCAAAGACACGTATAAGGCCATGCAGACCGCGATTCGCGAGGGCAAGAGGCTCGACCTCTCCGTCGCCAATGTGGTCGCCAACGCCATGAAAGACTGGGCGATCGAGAAAGGCGCAACGCACTTTACCCACTGGTTCCAGCCGCTGACCGGAATCACGGCGGAAAAGCACGACAGCTTCATCTCGCCCACCCCCGGCGGCAGCATCATCATGGAGTTCTCCGGCAAAGAGCTCGTCCAGGGCGAACCAGACGCGTCCAGCTTCCCCTCCGGCGGCCTCCGCGCTACGTTTGAAGCACGCGGCTACACCGCATGGGACCCCACCAGCTTTGCATTTATAAAGGAAAAGGTGCTCTGCATCCCGACCGCGTTCTGCTCCTACGGCGGCGAAGCGCTGGATAAGAAAACCCCGCTGCTGCGCGCCATGCAGGCCATCGACCGTCAGGCGATGCGCATCCTCAAACTCTTTGGCAACCCCGATGTCAACCGGATCACCACCACGGTCGGCAACGAACAGGAATATTTCCTCGTGGACAAGGCGGACTATGACCGCCGCCCCGACCTTCTCTTCTCGGGTCGCACGCTCTTCGGCGCACGCGCGCCGAAAGGACAGGAACTCGAAGATCATTACTTCGGTTCCATTAAGCCCCGCGTGCAGGCCTTCATGGAAGACCTCAACGACGAACTTTGGGACCTTGGCGTTCTCGCCAAGACCGAGCACAACGAAGTTGCGCCCGCGCAGCACGAGCTCGCCCCGATCTTCACGACGACCAATATCGCGGCCGATCACAACCAGCTGACCATGGAGATCATGCAGCGCGTTGCGAAAAAGCACGGCCTTGTGTGCCTCTTGCACGAGAAGCCCTTCGAAGGCGTTAACGGCAGCGGCAAACACAACAACTGGTCTATCTCGACGGACACCGGCGTCAACCTGTTGGAGCCAGGGGAAACGCCATTTGAGAACGCGCAGTTCCTTCTCTTCCTCTGCGCGGTGATCCAGGCGGTGGATGATTATCAGGACCTGCTTCGCGTTTCGGTGGCGAGTGCAGGAAATGACCACCGCCTCGGGGCGAACGAAGCCCCGCCGGCAATCGTCTCCATCTTCCTGGGTGAAGAACTCTCCGGAATTCTGGAGGCGATTGACTCCGGCTCAGCCTATGGCGCACGTGAAAAGACGCAGATGAAGGTCGGCGTGCACGTCATCCCCCACTTCCCGAAAGACACCACGGATCGCAACCGCACCTCGCCGTTTGCGTTCACGGGCAATAAGTTCGAGTTGCGCATGCTCGGCTCCAGCCAGTCGGTTTCGGACTGCAACGTGGTACTCAATACCGCGGTCGCCGAGTCCCTCCGCAAATACGCGGACATCCTCGAAGGCGCAAGTGATTTCACCAACGCCGTACACGAGCTGATCCTGCAGGTTGTGCAGGCGCACAAGCGCATCATTTTCAATGGCAACGGCTATGACGACGCGTGGGTCAAGGAAGCCGAAAAACGCGGACTCCTCAACCTCAAGTCCACGCCGGATTGCCTGCCCTATATGGTCTCCGCGAAGAACATCGAGCTGCTTACCTCACACAAGGTGCTCAGCGAGACCGAAATCCGTGCCCGCCTCGAGATCGCGCTCGAAAACTACAAGAAGATCGTCTGCATCGAGGCGATGACGATGATCGACATGTCGCGTAAAGACATCCTGCCGGCATCTGCAGGCTTCCAGAAAAAGCTCGCGGACACCATCGCGGTCAAGCGCAACTATGTTGCCGCGGCAGACTGCACCTATGAAACCGACACGCTGGTTACCGTAGCCGCGCTTACCAAGGCCGCTTACGAAAGCACCAAGGCGCTGGAAGATGCACTTTCCGAAGCGAGAGCCGAGGAAGACGCGCACAAAGCAGCCGAAATCTGCAAAGAGAAGGTGCTGGAGCAGATGAGCGAACTGCGCGCAAGCGTGGACGCCCTCGAAATCCTGACCGCGACGAAAGATTGGCCGTATCCTTCTTACGGCGATATGCTCTTCAACGTCAGATAATAAACAAAAACAGGAGAACGAAAGATCATGTGTTCAATCATGGGATACCTCGGCAAGCGAATCCCGCTGGATCTGCTGGTCGACGGATTTTACAAGACCATCTCACGAGGACCTGATCTGTCGCGAATGTTGAGTGTCGGGGATGGGTATCTGATGTTCCATCGCCTGACGATCATGGGTCTGGAAAAGAGCGGCATGCAGCCATTCGAGCGGAACGGGGACGCGGTTGTTTGCAACGGCGAACTCTACGGCTTTCGCAAAATGCGTGACGAATTATTCTCAGGATACGACTTCAAGAGCGGCTCGGATTGCGAGCTGCTCTTACCCTTATATCAACGTTACGGGACAGATATGTTCCAGATGCTCGACGCGGAGTACGCGCTGATCCTCTACGATCACAAGAGCGACTCCCTCATTGCCGCGCGCGACCCCATCGGCATCCGCCCGCTGTTCTACGGCTATGACGAGGACGGAGCGATCATGTTCTCCTCGGAAGCGAAGAACATCGCGGGGCTGACGGACACCATCAATCCCTTTCCGCCGGGACACTACTGGAAAGACGGCGAGTTTGTCCGGTATGCAAACCTGACGGATGTTGCGGAATATTCCAGGGACGAGATGGACGCGGTCTGCAACAACATCCACGAAAAGCTCACCCTCGGCATCGTCAAGCGTCTCGACGCGGACGTGCCGCTCGGCTTCCTACTCAGCGGCGGCTTAGACAGCTCGCTGGTGTGCGCTGTTGCCAACAAGTACCTTCCGCACCCGATCCGCACCTTTGCCATCGGTATGGTCGGCGATGCAATCGACCTCAAGTACGCAAAGCAGGTCGCGGATTACTTAGGTTCCGAGCATACCGAGGTGTTCATGACCGCGCAGGAGGTCATCGCGTCGCTTCGCAACATCGTGCGCATCCTAGAAACCTACGACATCACGACGATTCGCGCAAGCGTTGGCATGTATCTGATCTGCAAGTACATCCACGAAAACACGAACCTTCGCGTGCTGCTCACGGGCGAAATCAGCGACGAGCTCTTCGGCTACAAGTACACGGACTTTGCGCCGAACGAAGAGGAATTCCAGAAGGAAGCCAAGAAGCGCATCGACGAAATCTATATGTACGACGTGCTCCGCGCGGATCGCTGCATCTCCTCCAACTCCTTGGAGGCGCGCGTGCCGTTCGGCGATCTGGACTTCGTCAAGTATGTGATGAGCATCAACCCCGCTCTCAAGATGAATCGCTTCGGCCAGGGCAAATACCTGCTCCGGCGCGCGTTTGAGGGGGATTATCTGCCAAATGAGATTCTCTACCGCGAAAAAGCTGCGTTTTCGGACGCGGTCGGGCACTCGATGGTCGACCAGATCAAGGCGTATGCCGAGAAGCTCTATACGGACGAGGAGTATGAAGAACGCAGAAAGAAGTATACCTTCTCGACGCCGTTTACCAAGGAATCGCTGCTGTATCGCGAGCTGTTTGAGGCGGAATACCCCGGACAGGCGCATATGGTCAAGGATTTCTGGATGCCCAACCGCACATGGGAAGGCTGCAACGTCAACGATCCGTCCGCGCGCGTGCTCGCGAACTACGGCGCAAGCGCGGTCTAACATGAATTGACCCTGGCACCCTCGAATACCGTGGGAATTCGCTCCTTCCGCGGTATGCCTCCGCCCTTTGCTTCGCGCAGAGGGCGGTTTTTTTGATGCTGCTTTTTTAGAAAAGCAGCACCGCGCGACTTTGCTCCTTCCGCGGCAAGCCTCCGCATCCAGCTTCACTAGAAACGGTTTTTGATGCTGCTTTTTTTAGAAAGCAGCACCGTGCGTCTTTGCTCCTTCCGCGGCTTGCCTCGCCCTTTCTTCGCGCAGAAGGCGGTTTTTTCGTTCTCCAGAACAAACATCATAGTAAAAGCTTCTTATAATAAATCAAAATTCCATTTGGGTTTGGGCGAAGCCCAAAGAAATTAATCCCCACTTGGGTTTGGGCGAAGCCCAAAATAAAAAATAACACCCTCCCAATCCGTACGGTTCTCGTACGGTCGATATGATATATTATTTAGAAATCAGTTTTCCGGGCGCCAAACACACCCGTTTGCACCAGCGGAAGCGAAAGAAAAAATTGCATTTAGACGCCTGAGCGCGGCGAAACAAAGACGTTTCGTACGGAATCCGTACGGAACGTTTGTTATATTGCTAGTAGATTCGATTATTCAATACCGATTGTCTGGCAATCCGCCGAAATCAGCATCACGCAACAATCTTTCACTTTCAAAACAAAAAAACTAAATGAATTAAACGATAAAACCTGGCAAATCATTGCCATCCGCCGGAATTCGGGAAGGGGACGTGGTCTATGAGCGAGATTCTCCGTATGGAGCATATCAGCAAGCAGTTTGGTGACTTCTATGCCAATAAGGACATCAATTTTGATGTGCAACAGGGCGAAGTACACACCCTGCTTGGCGAAAACGGCGCCGGAAAAAGCACGTTGATGAACGTGCTGATCGGCCTGTATCAGCCGACGGAGGGCTCCATCTACCTCCGCGGCGAAAAGGTACACATCGACTCCCCCGCCGAAGCGGTTCGTCTCGGCATCGGCATGGTGCACCAGCATTTCATGCTCGTGGAAGCCATGACCGTGTTCCAGAATATCATCCTCGGCGATAAACGCTACAAGGGGCTGTTCATCGACCACACCGCGCGCAGAAAAGAGATTCTGGAGCTTTCGTGGCGCTATGGCCTAAACATCGACCTTGAAGCGAAGATTACGGATATCTCCGTCGGCGCGCAGCAGCGCGTGGAGATTCTCAAGGCGCTCTACCGCGGCGCGGAGCTTTTAATCCTCGACGAGCCGACCGCGGCGCTGACCGATATCGAGGTGGAAGGCCTCTACTCCGTCATCGACAAGCTCAAGAGCGAAGGCAAGAGCATCGTCTTCATCAGCCACAAGATGCGCGAGGTGCTGCATGTCAGCGACCGCGTGACCATCCTCCGCGCGGGCAAGACCATCAAGACCATGCTCGCAAGCGAAACGGACGGAAAAGAGCTCGCAAACCTGATGATCGGGCGCGACCTCGTGGAATGCGAATATGAAAAGAAAGAGTCCGAAGAGGAAGCCGTCATCGAGCTGATCGACGTGGACTATAACAAGACAAGCAAGCACAACGGACTCAACAACGTCTCCCTCAAGGTGCGCAAGGGTGAAATCCTCGGCATCGCGGGCGTCGACGGCAACGGACAGAGCCAGCTGAGCCAGATCGTCACCGGCGTCACCATGGCGGAGGCGGGCGAAGTCATCCTCAAAGGATGCAAAGTCAACCACGTTACCGCAGCGGACTTCATCGACAAGAACGTCAGCCACATTCCGGAGGACCGCAACCGCATGGGCCTCGTGGGCAACATGACGGTCGAGGAAAACCTGCTTCTCAAGAGCACGCAGAAATGCGAATTCTGCGACCTCAACGGCTGGCACCTGAAAAAGAAAGCCATGCGCACCTATTCCGAATCGATGCGCGCCAAATACGACATCCGCTGTCAGGGCATGGATCAGGAGATCCGCTCCCTCTCCGGCGGCAACCAGCAGAAGGTCATCCTCGCGCGCGAGCTCGAAGCACACCCAGACCTGCTGGTCGCGGTGCATCCCACACGCGGCCTCGACATCGGCGCCACGCGCTATGTCCGCGACAACATGATCGCGGCAAGAGACGCAGGCTGCGCGGTGCTCCTCATCAGCGCAGACTTCGACGAGGTGCTTCAGCTGTCCGACCGGATCATCGTCATGTTCGAAGGCAAGGTCATGGGTGAATACTCCGGCAAGAATCCGCCGATCTCCGCCATCAGCCTCGCGATGGCCGGCAAGTAAAGGAGGGAGAACAACGTGCAGAAAACAAAAACGCTCAATGTCCTGATTCCGGTTCTCTCGATCCTGCTGGCGTTCATCATCGGCATGCTGATCATCCTGGCGCTCGGTAAAAACCCCATCGAGGCGATCGGCTACCTGATGAAAGGCGCGTTCGGCAGCAAGACGAACGTTGCAAACACCGTTGTGCGCTCCATGCCGCTGATCTTCACCGGTCTTTGCACCTGCTTTGCCTATCGCTGCGGCGTGTTCAACCTCGGCGGCGAAGGCCAGTTCCTCACGGGCGCCATGGCCGCCATCACGGTCACCCTGCTCATCGGCCACGAGGGCTGGTGGGTCACGATCCTCGCCGTGCTCGCGGGCACGGTCGCGGGCGGCATCTGGGGTTTGCTTCCGGGCATCCTGAAAACATGGCGCGGCCTCAACGAGATGATCACCACGATCATGTTCAACTATGTAGCGACGCTCTTTATGGGCTATCTCTACACGACCGCCCTGCGCGAAGGCAGCGTGCCGCAGACAGCACCCGTTCCGGACGCGACGAAGATCGGCCGCATCATTCCGGATCTTCGCATCACCTGGGGCATCGTGATCGCCGTCGTGCTCGGCTTTGCGATCTGGTACTTCCTCTTCTACACCTCTAAGGGATTCCAGCTGCGCGCAGTGGGCTTCAACCCCGTGGCCAGCAGCTATAACGGACTTTCCGTCAAGAAATACATGCTGGTGGCGTTCATCGTCTCCGGCGCGATCGCGGGCCTCGGCGGAGCCGCCGACATCCTCGGCACGCAGTTCCGGCTCATCAGCGGCTACGGCGGCGGCTACGGCTTTGACGGCGTGGCCCTCGCGCTGATTGCGCAGCTGCACCCGCTGGCGACGGTCGTTGTTGCCTACTTCTTTGCGGTGCTGCGCGTCGGCAGCACGACGATGCAGGTCGGAACCGGCGTTCCCACAAGCGTCATCGACATCATTCAGGCATTGGTCATCATCTTCGCCGTCGCAGGCTCCTCAATGATGTACCTGCCCAAGGTTCGAGCGTTCGTCACGAACCTCTTCGAGAAAAAGGAGGTCAAGTGAGTATGGAATGGAATACGATTGCTGAAGTGCTAATCTCCGCCGTGCGTATGGCGACGCCGCTCTTGTTTGTGGCGCTGGCGGAGCTCTATTCCGAGCGGGCGGGCCTCGTCAACATCGGCCTCGACGGCATCATGGCGTTTGGCTCGCTGGTCGGTTTCCTGATCTGCTACTGGACGGGCAATCCCTTCCTCGGCGTCTTGTGCGGCGCGCTTGGCGGCGTGCTCGTGAACATGGTCTACGCGTTCTGCACGGTCACCCTCGCGGGTCAGCAGATCGTCTACGGCATGGCGCTGAACATCTTCGCGCCCGCGCTTGCTTCGTTCATCTACCGCGTGGTGTTCGGCGTAAGCTCCACCCTCGCGCAGGCGACGCTGATGAAGACCATCTCCATCCCGGTGCTCAAGGACATCCCGTTCTTCGGGAAGCTCCTGTTCGATCAGACGCCGATGGTCTACGCGGTATATCTGATCGTCGTCATCACAATGATCTACTTCAACCGCACCAAGTCCGGCCTCAACTTCAAAGCGGTCGGCGAATACCCTAAAGCCGCCGAGACCATGGGCATCAACGTCATCCGCACAAAATACGTTGCCTCCATCATCTGCGGCTTCCTCGCGGGCATGGGCGGCGCGTACCTGACCACCTGCTATGTCAACACGTATTCCGACGGCATCGTCGCGGGACGCGGTTTCATCGCGCTGGCCGCGGTCATCTTTGGCCGCTGGTCGGGCTCCGGCGTGCTCATGGCTTGCCTGCTCTTCGGTTTGTTTGACGCGATGCAGCTCCGGCTCCAGGTCGGCACAAACCTGCTGCCATATCAGCTGTTCCAGATGATTCCGTATGTGATGACCTTAATTGCGCTGACCATCTTCGGCAGCAAAATCGCGGGTCCCAAGAGCAAGGGCAAACCGTATTACAGAGAAGAGAGATAATTTTTGCGGCTTCGCCGCAAGCACCCGGTAATTACGGGAAAATCCCGTTCTTACGATCCAAGCAATCCGCGCGCTGCGCGCGGGTCGCCACCCAAAGGTAATTACGGGTATCCCCCGTTCTTACATAAAATTTTATGGAGGAAAAGAACACTCATGAAGAAGATTCTTGCTATCGCGCTCGTTCTGTGCCTGGCCCTCGGCATGTTCGCCGGCTGCGCCAAGACCGCCCCTGCCACGACCGATGCCGCAACGGAAGCAGCAGCTCCCGCCGCAGACGCCACCGAAGCCCCCGCTGCGGAAGCTAAGACCTTCAAGGTCGCCATGATCTGCGATTCCAGCATCTCTGACGGCGGCTGGGGTGCAGCCTGCTACAACGGCATGACCGCAGCTGCGGGAGCCCGCGGCTGGGAAACCGCATACACCGATGCCATCGACCAGTCTGCCTATGCCGACACGATGATCAGCTACTGCGACCTCGGCTATGACATGATCTTTGCGCCGGGCAACCAGTACAGCGATGCCGTCAAGCAGGTTGCCGCGGATTACCCGAACGTTGCGTTCGCAGTCCTCAACGGCTCCACTGAACTGCCCACCGCCAACATCATGAGCATCCTGCCCAACGCAGAGCAGATCGGCTCCATCGCGGGCATCATCGCGGGTCTCATGAGCAAGACCAATGTCATCGGCTTCATCGGCGGCATGGAACTTGACACCACGAAGGCCAAGCTCGCGCAGTTCACCGCAGCGGCGCAGGTCATCAACCCCGCCATCAAGGTCGTCTCCGCGTATGCCGGTTCCTTCAACGACACCGCCAAGGGCATGGAGCTCGCAGCTTCCATGATCAACGAAGGTGCTGATGTGTTCTTTGGCGATGCTTCCGCCGTCGACTCCGGCGCGCGTCAGGCCATCGACCAGGCCAACGGCGACACCGTGAAGATCTTCGACATCGGCCAGCCCGCGGACCTCCTCGGCCAGAATCCCTGCGTCGTGAGCAGCGTCGTCACCGACAACGCCGCCATGATCGCCATCTGCCTCGAAAAGGTCGAACAGGGCACCTTCGGCAACGAAGTGGTCTTCGGCTCCCTCGAGAACGGTGCGGTTTACCTCGGCCAGTTCAACAACGACCTGATGAGCGCCGACATCCAGGCGAAAGTTGCCGACTACATCAAGCAGCTTCAGGACGGCACCTTCGGTAAGTAATCCATCTCCCAGGCAACAAAAAAGTCCGGCTTTACAGCCGGACTTTTTTTGCGCAAAAAACGTTACAGATTGAAGATAAACGTCAGCCCGAACGCGATGAGGCCGACGACGCTTACCACGACATCCTTGGACTTTCCCTTTGAATAATAGAGCAGCGGGAAAATCGTCGAGAGTGCGAGCGGAATGAGTAGCCCCACGAGCTTCGGCATCGTCGAACCTGGCGTTCCGTCCTTGAGTACCTGCATCACGACGATATCCGGCAGAATGATCATGCCGACCACAAACGCCGCCGCGGCAATCCCGATGATCACCATGGCAACCGTGAAGCGCTTCTGTTTCTCCATAGTTTCCCTCCCAATTCTGAATACAAGCAAACATCTGTATTATATCGTAAATGAGATCGTTTGCAATTCACCAAAACAACGAAAATCTCCGCACAATTGCCGGAAACATTTGTCGGATTGTACGAAAATCATTGATAATGTCCGCAAAAGCACGTATACTGATCCGCGGAATCCTGACAATCAGGGTTCACAATCCGATACAAGAGGTGAATACCATGCAACCGTTTCTCCCGCGAGAGAAGATGAGCAAGCGCGATAAGCGCGCGCTGGACGCAAGCAAACGAACCACCTGGGACAGCATCAACCCCGTGACCCGCAAAACCGAGAACAAGAAGGCCTACAACCGAAAGAAATCCCCGCGCTCGTATCATGACGACAGCACGGGGATTTTTGTTTGCCTCAGCGTTTGAATAGGCGGCTTATTCCGCGGGTTCTGCGACAGCCTCGGAAACCGCTTCTCCCGGCTTATCGTCCAGCGAGCGGATCGCTGGCAGGGACATAAACACAAGCGAAATGATCATGACCAGTATGCCTGAGATCAAAAACCAGTTGTGCACGCCGATGACCTCCGCAAATGCGCCAGCGAGGATCAGACCGATCGGCATCGCGAGCGACATCATACTCATGCTGAGCGAGAAGACGCGGCCAAGGCACTCCGGCGCGATGCGCTCCTGAAAGATCGCGGTCTGCACGCCCTGAAACGGCGCCGCAAACCCCATCACCACACAGAGAATCGCAAAGCCAACAAACCCCCACGTAGGCAGTAGACCGGAGGCTGCGAACCCGGCACCCATCAAGATCACCGAGACGCCAAGCGTCAGAATCCGCCGCTTGAAGCCGCCCCATGCGCCAAGCACAAGCCCGCCGACCAGCATGCCCGCGGAAAACGCGGTCTCCGCGATCGCAGCGTGCGTGGTCGTCCCGCCGAAGTAGCCCATGCTCATCAGCGGAAACAGCGCGTTGATGGGCATAAACACGAGCATGTACAGCGTGCCGATCAGCAGCATCTGAAACAGTCCCTTGTCCTCGCGGATCGCAAGCCAGCCGTTCTTGAGGTCAAAGAAAAAGCTCTCCTGCCCCACCAGTTCGGATTTCGGCGGCTTCGGAATCGTGATAAACGCCACAAACAGCACCGCGATAACCGCACCGATGACATCCAGCCCCACGATTGCAGCAATCGACCAGCTTCTGTACACGAGCGCCGCGATAGCGGGGCTGACGAGGAAACTGATGGACTGGATCGAGGAGCTGTAGCCCGCGCATTTGACGAGCTGATCCTCCGGCACGATGAGCGGCGTCACCGCCGACATCGCGGGCGTATGGAACGCGGCACCGACGCTGCGCAGAAACAGGATGCCGAGTACCGTCCAGATCGGCGGATCGAGCTTGAGTGAGACGATGGCAAGACCGACGCCCGCGAGCGCGATGAAGAGATCCGCGCCGATCATCACGGCTTTTCTGCTCCAGCGGTCAACCCAGACGCCGATGAACGGCCCGAGCAGCGCCTGCGGCAGAAAGCCGAAGAACGTCGCCAGCGAGAGCACGAGCGCGGAGCCCGTCTTCTCCGTCAGGTAGAAGATCAGCGCCATCTGCAGCACGCCGCTGGTGACCATCGAGATGGCTTGGCCTGATAATATGGTAAAGTATTTTCGTCTCCAATGGATTTGCTGTGTCATATATGTAATCCCTTCGTTATTCCAGTCAATGATTTATTTTACCACGCTGCGCGGTATGCACAGCGTGATATGGTCACGATAACAAAAAAGCAGACAGTCGTGTCTGTCTGCCGCTGACGAACGAAACTGCGCGGTCCTCCGCGTTATCCGTTTCGCTCGCTTTGTAGCGCAAACAGCGCCGTTTCCGGCGTTTTCTTTCGTCTGCTTCTGCTGTTCAGCGAATCCGGATGTAATACAGCAACGCTCGTGTTTCCTCTCTTTTATTAGTTCGAGTGTACCATATCCGCCTGCTCCGGCGCAATCTCTGTGCCTGCGGAGGCGGCTTGCTTCGCGACGATATCCCTAACCACCTCGCCCGCAAGGATATATCCCGCGACAGGCGGCACAAAGGAGACGCTGCCCGGCACCTGACGGCGCGCGGTGCACTTGCGCACCGTACCCGGCGGACAGACGCAGCCCGTCTTGCAGCTGATGGAAAGATCATCCGCGGGCTTGATCGACTCCTCGCGGGAATAGACGACCTTGAGTTTTTTGACCCCGCGGGATTTGAGCTCCTTGCGCATCACACGCGCCAGCGGGCAGACAGAGGTTTTATAGATATCCGAAACCTCCAGTCGCGTGGGATCGAGCTTGTTGCCCG
This sequence comes from Clostridia bacterium, assembly GCA_035561095.1. GTDB lineage: Bacteria > Bacillota > Clostridia > Christensenellales > CAG-138 > UBA7703. The sequence goes on from DATMYE010000035.1 coordinate 69,126, forward strand.
CACCCATGCAGCTCACGATGGGCACACCGGCTGCGGTCGCGCGCTCGATGAGAGCTAACTTGCAGGAGACGGTGTCGATCGCGTCCACGATATAGTCATAGACCGAAAGATCGACCGAATCCGCCGTATCCGCGCTGTAAAACAGCGCATGAGTCGTAACAACCGCGCGCGGGTTGATATCGAGGATGCGATCGCGCATGACCTCAACTTTGGGCTTGCCGATCGTGGAATGCAGCGCGATGAGCTGGCGGTTGATGTTCGTGAGGCAGACCTTGTCGTCGTCGAAGACGTCGATGGCGCAGATGCCTGCGCGGGCAAGCGCCTCCGCGGCGAAGCTGCCGACGCCGCCGATGCCGAACACGGCGACGCGGGAGGAGGATAGCTTTTGCATCGCTTCTTTGCCGAGCAAGAGCTCCGCGCGGGAAAATTCATTGAGCATGGAAATCACCTTTCTGTCTGTGCAAAAAAGCACCTGAAAATCATAACCCGAAACAGCCAAATCGTCAACACGGCGGGCGGGAAACGCAAAAAGCCGCCGGAGGCGGCTTTTTTGTGTGTCACGTGCGTTATTCCATGTTCAGCCGGAAATCGCCTGTGAAAACGTTTTTATCCCTGTAAATCCGCAAACAGTGCGGTGGAAAGATACCGCTCCCCCGTATCCGGCAGGATGACGACGATGTTCTTGCCCGCGTTTTCGGGGCGCTTTGCAAGCTCGGTTGCCGCCCAGGCTGCCGCGCCGCTGGAGATGCCGACAAGAAGACCTTCCACCCTGCCGATCTCGCGCGCGACGAAGAATGCGTCCTCGTTCTTGACGGGAATGATCTCGTCGTAGACCGAGGTATCCAGCACGGCGGGCACAAACCCGGCGCCGATGCCCTGAATCTTATGCGGGCCGCTGCGCCCTTCGGAGAGCACAGGAGAATCCGCGGGCTCCACGACGACGACCTTTATGTTGGGGTTTTTGCTCTTGAGGAAGCTGCCGGCTCCCGTGACCGTTCCGCCCGTGCCCGCGCCCGCGACGAGGATATCCACCTTGCCGTCGGTATCCGCCCAGATTTCAGGGCCTGTGGTTGCCGCATGGACGGCGGGGTTTGCGGGGTTTACAAACTGGCCGGGGATGAACGAATTCGGAATCTCCGCGGCGAGCTCTTCCGCCTTGGCGATTGCGCCCTTCATGCCCTTTGCGCCTTCGGTGAGCACGATCTCCGCGCCATAGGCGCGCATCAGCACGCGGCGCTCCACGCTCATCGTCTCCGGCATGGTCAGGATGATGCGATAGCCGCGCGCCGCCGCAACGGAAGCTAAGCCGATGCCCGTGTTGCCGCTCGTGGGCTCGATGATGACGCTGCCTTTTTTCAGCACGCCGCGCTGCTCCGCGTCGTCGATCATCGCCAGCGCGATGCGGTCTTTCACGCTTCCGCCGGGGTTAAAATACTCAAGCTTGGCGACGATCTTCGCGTTGAGACCAAGCTTCTTTTCATAATTGGAGAGCTCCAACAGCGGGGTCTTTCCAATCAGTTCCGTCAGGCTTTTTGCAATGTGTGCCATTTGATAACTCTCCTTGTTTTTATTGCATATATGTTTTATATGTTTAATTTACACGACTGCACCGTTTTTGTCAAGCACTTTATGAGAAAAGCAGCGGAAACTGCTCCTGCTGCTCTCAAAAATCACACTATTCTTCTCGAAACGGCTCGATCCAGACCTTCATGCGTCCGCCGCAGACCATGCCCTCTTCCTCCGCCACGTCGTTGCTCATGTCGAGATGGATCAGGCGCGGTTTGCCCGTGCGCAGCACGTCCAGCGCGTGCTTGACGATCTCGTGCTCGCCGCAGCCGCCGCCGACGGTGCCGACGATGCCGCCGAGCTGATTGACCGCCATGATGGCGCCCGTGGGCACGGGTGTGCTGCCGCTCTTTTCGACCACGACCGCAAGCGCGCAGGGCTCCTGCTTGGAGAGAAGGTATGAAAGCAGCTCCGGCTCGTGGGAGACGAGTGCGAGGCGCGTCGCGTCCCGCTCCGCGCTCCTGCTGCTGCGTTGCTGAATCAATTCCGCGAGGATGGAGATTGCGATCTCCTTCGGCGTCTCCGCGCCGATTGCGATGCCGATCGGGGTGTGGATGCGATCGATCTTCCCGCGGTCGAAGCCCTCCTCCTCCAGCATCTTGAACAGCTCGATCGTGCGTCTGCGGGAGCCGATCAGCCCCAGATAGCGCGGCTGAACGCCGTTGAGCAGCACGCGGAGGCAGGCGGCGTCGTGCCGGTGCCCGCGTGTGATCACGCATACGAAGTCGTATTTTGTAATCGCAAGTTCTGTAATCGCGTGCTCAAACGCGTCGCAGACGACCTGTTTCGCCTCCGGAAAACGCACGGCGTTGGCAAAGCCGGGTCGGTCATCCACCACGACCACGTCAAACTCCAGATCGGCGGCATAACGGCTGAGCGGCTGGGACACATGCCCGCCGCCGAGGAGGATCAGCCGCTGCGGTGGCAGAAACGCACGGGTATAGACCGCCGCACGGTCTTTTTCGTCCCGCGTGTCGAAGATCAGCTCCGCGGGCGCGCCGCCCTGCATCGCCAGATTGACAATCCGCATGGTTCCCTCCTGCCGCAGACGAGTAGATTACTGCTTTTCTGCTTGTTTCATCGAAAGCGAGATGCGCTTCTTCGCGACATCCACGCCGAGCACCAGCACCTTGACCACGTCGCCGATGGAGACGACCTCCGATGGGTGCTTGATGAAGCGATTGACCAACTCCGATATATGCACAAGCCCGTCCTGATGCACGCCGATATCGACGAACACGCCGAAATCGATCACGTTTCGCACCGTTCCCGTGAGGATCATGCCCGGCACAATGTCCTTGATATCCAGCACGTCCGTGCGCAACACGGGCTTCGGCAGCTCGTCGCGCGGGTCACGCCCGGGCTTGACGAGCTCTTTGACCACGTCCTTGAGCGTCGGTAGTCCCACGCCGCACTCGGTGGCAAGCTTGCTCTCGCCCGCCTGTTTCACCCGCTCCGGCAGCTCCGCGATGCTGCCCGCGGCGACATCCTTGAGCGTAAAGCCCGTGAGCGACAGCAGCTTCTCCGCCGCGGCGTAGCTCTCCGGGTGCACGCCCGTATTATCCAATACGAGCTTGCTCTCCGGCACGCGAAGGAATCCCGCGCACTGCTCAAACGCCTTGGGTCCCATCTTCGGCACCTTCATGAGCTGCTTTCTGCCCGTGAATGCGCCGTTTTCCTCGCGGAAGACCACGATGTTCTTCGCGAGAGTTTCATTTAAGCCCGCAACCTGCTTCAGCAGCGAGGGCGACGCGGTGTTGACATCCACGCCGACGGCATTGACGCAGTCTTCGACCACGCCCTCCAGCGTCTCGCTGAGGCGCTTTTGCGGCATGTCGTGCTGATATTGCCCGACGCCGATGGCCTTGGGATCGATCTTGACCAGTTCGGCGAGCGGGTCCTGCAATCTTCTTGCGATCGAGACCGCGGAGCGCAGGTTCACATCGTACTGCGGAAACTCCTCCGCGGCAAGCTTGCTCGCGGAATAGACGGAGGCGCCCGCCTCGTTGACGATCATGTAGCTCACGCCGCGGTTGCGGGAGATCAGTTCCACGGTCATCTGCTCCGTCTCGCGGGAGGCGGTGCCGTTGCCGATGGCGATGTGCTCGACCATGTGCTTTTTCACGAGCTGTTCAAGCTTCTCGATCGCCTCGTCCTTCTGCCGCTCCCCGAAGGTCGGGTAGACGACGGCGGTGTCGAGCACCTTGCCCGTGTCGCTGACCACCGCGACCTTGCAGCCGTTGCGGTAGCCGGGATCGAGCCCCATCGTGACATGCCCCTTCACGGGCGGCTGCATCAGAAGCGGCTTGAGGTTCAGCGCGAAATTGTGGATCGCGCCCTCGTTGGCAAGATCGGTCAGCGCGTTTCTGGTTTCGCGCTCCACGGAGGGAAAGATCAGGCGGTCGTAGGCATCCTCCGCCGCGGCTTCGACAAACTTACCCGAAGGCGTAGCCGTCTTCACGACCGAACGCTTGACGGTGCCGAGCGCGAGCTCGCGGTCGAGGTCGAGACTGACCTTGAGAAAGCCTTCCTTCTCGCCGCGGTTGATCGCGAGTATCTGGTGGCTCTGGAGCTTGCTCATCGGCTGGTCGAACTTGTAGTAGAGGCGGTAGACGGAGTCCTCCTCCTTCGCCGCCACGGAGCCGACCTTGGCGTTTTTCGCGATCACGTCGCGGAGCTTCTGGCGGATGCCCGCATCGTCGGAGATCGACTCCGCGATGATGTCGGATGCCCCCGCGAGCGCTTCCTCAACGGTGTTTACGCCCTTTTCCGGATCGATAAACTGCTGCGCGAGTACCTCCGGCGCGGGCAGGCCGATGCCCTGCACAAGAATTTTCACCGCGAGCGGCTCCAGCCCTTTTTCCTTGGCGATGGTCGCGCGGGTGCGGCGTTTCTGCTTGTAAGGACGGTATAAGTCTTCCAGCACGGCGAGGGTCTTCGCCTCGTCGATTTGTTTCGAAAGCTCGTCAGTCAACTTGTCCTGTGCCAAAATCGACTTTTTGATCTCCTCACGCCGCTCGGCAAGATTGCGAAGATATGTCAGCCGGTCGGCAAGATCGCGCAGCGTAGTATCGTCCATCGTGCCGTGCATCTCCTTGCGGTAGCGCGCGATGAACGGGATCGTGTATCCCTCGTCGATGAGGTCGACGACGTTTTTGACGTGAATTTCGTTTTTGCCAAACTCTTTTGCGAGTAGTTGAATCTGTGTTTCCATGTCTGCTCCCTGCTGTTTCCGCGCCGTTTGATTGTGTGTCCGGCGCGTGTTTCCGCCGGAACGTGAGCGTTGCGGCGTACGGTTATTTTATCATAAACACATCCTGCGCGAAACACAAAAGAAAGCGCGCCCTCATCGGGCGCGTCTTTACGCGGATCTCCGCGCCAATTTTATTTTAACCCGATGAACCGCTCCAGCGTCGCAACCGGCATCGGCAGCCCGCGATAAAAGCCCTGCACGCGGTCGCAGCCTGCGCGGCGTACATATTTGAGTTGCTCTTCGGTCTCAACCCCCTCCGCCACGATCTCCGCGCCGAGCGTGTGCCCGAGGCGCGCAATCATCTTGGTCAGCACACTTGCGTTCGGATCCTGGATGAAGAGCTTGTCGATCTTCAGCGTGGAGACCTTGAGGTCCTTGAGCAGCCCCAGCGAGGAATAGCCCGTGCCGAAATCGTCCAGCGCGATGCGCACGCCGTGCTGACGCAACGCGTTGAGCTTCTCGATGGCGTTCAGCTCGCGGTTGATGAGCACGGACTCCGTCACCTCCAGCTCCAGAAGACACGGCGAAATCCCCGTCTCCTTGAGCACTGCAAGCACCTGATCGACGAAATCCTCTGTCCGCAGCTGCACGCTCGAGACATTGACTGCCATATAAAATTCCGTTCCGCAGCGGCTGTTGAGCTCCCGCAGCACGCGGCAGGCGTTTTTGAGCACCCAGGCGCCGATCGACAGGATCAGATGGCTCTCCTCGGCAACGTCGATGAACTCCACCGGCGAAACTTCGCCGAGTGTCTGGCTGTGCCAGCGCAGAAGCGCCTCAAAGCCCACGATGCGGTCGGTTACGGCCTGCACCTGCGGCTGAAAATACAGCTCGAACTCCTCTTGTTGCAGCGCGTGCGGCAGCTCGTTGCGGATGCGGATGCGGCGAAGCAGTGTTTCGCTGATCGCGTCGCTGAAGAACACGATCGGCTCGCCCTCGCGTTTTGCCTGAAACAGCGCAAGGTTTGCGTTCATGATCAGCTCGTCGTGATCCATGCCGTTCCGCGGGAAACACGCAACCCCGCAGCTCGCGGAGATATAATAGCTCGCGCCGTCGATCTCGACCGGCTGGCGGATGGCCTTCTGCGCCCGCTCCAGCGCCGTCTGCATCAAATCCCTGTTGCAGGGCTGCATATAGAGCACCACGATGTCCGTGCCCGTCATGCTGAAGCATCCGTTCGGCTCGATGAACAGCGCGGCGACCCGCTGGGCAATCACGCGCATGATCTTGTCGCTGAGCACGCTGCCATAGGACGCCAGCAGCTCCGAGAGGTTGTCCGGCGCAAAGATTGCAATAGAAAAGCGCGTGCCCTGAATTTGCGAGCGCTCGGCAAACGATTCATAAAGGCTTGTGCGGTTGGGAAGACCCGTAATCGGCTCCTCGTGCGCAAGGCGGTAGTTTTCCTGCTGCTGCGTGCGCAGCTCCTCCGTGGTTTCGCGCAACTTGTCCCGCTCCCAGATATAGCGCGTCACGTCGCTGACGGTGACAGCGGCATTGCCCGGCATGGGCGAGTAGGCGCGTAGGCTGTACCATTTCCCAAGCGCCGCGGAATATTCCGTAATGTGCTCCGGCGTGCCGGTCTTTGCAACGCGGCCGAAGCATTCGATCCAGTATTGCTCCGTCAGCGGAAAAATGCTCAGCGCGTTTTTTCCGATCACTTCCTCACGAGTTTTGCCGGTTTCTTCTTCAAAAGCGCGATTGACCGCGAGAAATACATAATCCACCGCCCGCCCGCTTTCATCATAGACCATGCGATAGTAGGAGAACGGGATGACCATGTTCTCAAACAGAAGCTGCAGTTCGACAGGCGAAACACCCTGCTCCGTAACCGATGGAACTGCCGGTTCTCCGCTTTTTGTCATACATCCTCCTGTTTCGGCGGGCGTCGTGCTGGTTGCCGGAATCGGCGTTCAACCTTGCTGCATGCAAAAAGGAATGCTGATGCTATGGATGGGATCTCAGTCCGTTGACGCGGTTTCTGCCCGCACGTTTGGAAGAATAGAGCGCGCTGTCCGCGGCGCCGAGCAGCGCCTCGCGCGTGAGCCCGTCGTCCGGCATGGCGGCGACGCCGAATGAGAGCGTAAACTGCTCGATGCCCTCGTCTGCCTGCGCGTGGAGCGATTCGACGCCGGAGCGGAGCAGATTTGCTCTGCGGATTCCTTCTTCCAATGAACAATCCGGCAGGATCAGGCAGAATTCGTCCCCGCCGAAGCGGCAGGCGACATCGGAAGCGCGGATGTTCTTCATCAGATAGGCGGAAGCTTTTACGAGCGCTTTGTCGCCCAGCACATGACCCACCGTATCGTTGATGCTCTTAAAGCCGTCGATATCCGCCATGATCACCGACAGCGGCTGCTGTTTGCGGATCGCGCGCTGAATCTCGCGGTCAAACGTCTCCTCCATATAGCGGCGGTTATACATCCCCGTGAGCGGATCGCGTACAGAAAGTTCACGGAGCTTCGCTTCGTCCACCAATAATTGGTTCCGCTGCTTCTCTATCTCCGCCATCTGCCGCTTGTTGGTAAAGCCGTACAGAACGCCGATCACGGCGGTAAACACGATAAACGCCACAAGGCTCGGCCAGTTGATTGTTCGGAAAGCGGGATTGAGGAAGATAAAAGCGATCACGACGGAGAGCTGAATGACAGAGACGACGATCGTCGTGCGCTCCTGCAGCAGAATCGAGCAAAGCTGGATAGACATCGCCACATAGATCAGCGGCACGAAATCGCCGGAAGTGACGTTGGGGTCTAATAGAATCGAAAGCCAAGGCCCGAATACCATGCAGATCGCGGTCAACCAAGTGGAGGCGCGATACTTTCCGTTGAGATTGAAGAAGAGCGCCAAGACCACCACAACCATGAGTCCGGCGAGCAACAGCAGGTAAAACAGCAGCCGTCCGCCCTGATCCACGAACAGGCAAAGAAGGATTGTCGCAAACAGCAACACAATAAAAATCAACTGGAAGACCAGCAGATTGACGGCGCCCCGCATCTCGCTGAGCGTGTGCCGGGAACGGAACGTATTCAGTTGTGCACGAACCTGATCGGTAATTCTCATTTGAAAGACCAGCTTTCAGTGACATTACGGCAACATTCATTTGGCACGGGCTTGATCGGTTGGATTTGTAATCTAAATCAATTGTAAATCCGTTTGCTCCACGCCGTCAATATTTGCTGCAGAGTCAGCCCGTAAACCGGCCCTGCAGCGCCCGAAATACAGTTATTTCAGCAAGATTGTTTGTGTGAGCAGATCCGCGTCTTTGGAGCTGCCGCCGAGCAGTACGGTAAACTCACCCGGCTCCACGACGCGGGCTTCGATCGCGCACACGAAGGAGAAGTCCTCGTGCTTGAGCTGGAACACGAGCTCGCGCGCTTCGCCCGGCTCCAGCGTGACCTTTTGAAACGCGACGAGGCGCTTGACGGGCTGGATTACGCTGCTGACGAGGTCGCGCAGATAGACCTGCGCGGTCTCGCTACCCGCGCGATTGCCCGTGTTGCGCAGGATAGCTTTCACGGAAAGAGCATCCGCATCCACACAAAGATCGGAATATGCAAACGTCGTGTACGAAAGCCCTTCGCCGAACGTGAACAAGGGCGTCTCCGGCAGGTCGACATATTTTCCGCCGTGCCAGCCGGGCAGGCTGTTGTAGTAAACGGGGATCTGCCCGCTGTGCCGCGGGAAACTGATCGGCAGCTTTCCGCCGGGGTTTATGAGGCCGAAGATCGCCTGCGCGACCGCCTGACCGCCGTACATTCCGCCGTTGAACGCGGCGATAAACGCGGCGGACTGCTCTGCGACGCGGTTGACGCAGAGGGGCTTTGTGGAGATCAGCACGCTGACCACGGGTTTGCCGAGCACATGCAGGCGGGAAAACAGCTCCTCCTGCCGGTTGGAGAGCGAGAGATCCGCGCGGTCGCGAAACTCGCCCGCCTGCTCGATGACGTCGCCCACCGCGAGCACGATCACATCCGCGTCCTTCGCGGCGTCGACTGCCGCGTCGAGATCGTCCCGTTCGTCCGGCAGCGGCCCGCAGCCGCGCGCAAAGCGCACCTCGATGCCGCGCGGTTCCGCGATCTGCTGTAGACCCTCCAGCAGCGTCACAAACGGACGCGCGGGTGTGGATTTCGGGCTCGGATGCGGATGGGTGAAATACGTCCAGTCGCCATACTGCGCGCGGATATCGTCCGCGTTTGCGCCGACGACAACGATCTTCCGTATACCATCCGTTAGCGGCAGCGTGCCGTCGTTTGTCAGTAAGGTCACGCTCTCCCGCGCAGCAAGCAGTGCGCTCTCGCGATGTTCCGCACAGCCGAGGCACGCGGGCGTGCCGCGATCCTGCGGGCGCTCGAAGAGCCCCATTGCGATCTTGACGCGGAGGATGTTTCTCACCGCTTCGTCCAGAACGGATTCGCTGAGCTGCCCGCTCTCAGCCAAACGGATCGCGCTGTCATAAAACGCGGTCGTGGTCATGATCATGTCGTTGCCCGCGCGGGCGGCAAGCAGCGATGCCTCGTCGAGATCGCGCGCGACATGCTGATTGTTCACGAGGCTTGCAACGTTGTCCCAGTCGGTCACAACAAACCCCGAGAAACCGAGTTCGCCGCGCAGGATATCCCGCATGGCACGCTCGCTCACGGTAAACGGCGTTCCGTCGATGGAGCCGTAAGCGGTCATGATGGTCGCAGCGCCCGCCTCCACCGCGCGCGCAAACGGCGGCAAAAATGTCTCCCGCAGTTTGCGGAAGGTCATCTCCGTATCGACGGAGTCCCGCCCGCCGACCGCGTCGCCGTAGCCGATATAGTGTTTCGCGCAGGCGAGGATGTGCTCCCCGTCCGCGATATCCTCTCCCTGATAGCCGCGGATGATCGCGGCGCCGAGTTCTCCCGCAAGGTACGGGTCCTCGCCGAAGGTTTCGTTGACTCTGCCCCAGCGCGTGTCGCGACCCAGACAGAGAACCGGCGAAAACGTCCAGTGCAGGCCGTCCGCCGCAACTTCCCGCGCGGTGACGCGCCCCATCTCCTCCGCAACCGCGGGGTTCCAGCTGCAGGCCGCCGCAAGCTGAGAGGGGAATATCACAGCCTGTTGGTTCAGGCCGTGTCCGTGGATGGCGTCGATGCCAAACAGCACCGGAATGCCGAGGCGCGTGCCCCGCGACGCCGCCTGAATCTCCCGCGCGTCGTCGCCCAGCACATGCAGAAACGATCCCGCGCCGCGCTGCGCCCAGAGCGTTGCCTCCTCGCGCGTGACATAGGCAAACGGCACCTGCACCATCTGCGCGGCCTTTTCCGCGAGCGTCATTTGTGAAAGAATCTCCTCCGCGCGTGCATTCACCGCGGGCGTGTTCCAGGCGTGTGTCATATATCTTCTCCTTGTTCGTTGCTGCGCGACAAAGTCAAAATGGATTCGATCATTCGTTGGAATTGAGGTTTTGAATCGTTACTGATATTATAAGTCCTGTCAGTCTTGCGATACAAAAGTTAATTTTCACTTACCTGAGCGGAATCAACTCCGCAAATGGAGGACGCATTATGATCAGCCGCACGAAATTCGCGCTTGACGAAGCAAGCATACGATATCTGTTTGAACAGGCGGGCATCTCGGGCGTGGCCTCCGCTGCTCCGCTGGGCGACGGGGAGTTCAACGCGGTCTATCTCGTCCGTGCAGGCGACCGGGACTACGTCCTGAAAGTTGCGCCGCGCGAGACGGCGCCCGTGATGGCATATGAACACAACATGATGCAGAGCGAGGTCGCCTGGTACGATGTCCTGCGGCAGCACACCAGCATCCGCGTGCCGGAGGTCTATGCCGCCGATTTTTCGCGGAAGCTGATGCCCGTGCCGTATTTTATCATGGAATATATGCCCGGCGAGCCGCTCAACAAAGCCACGCTCTCGCCGGAGGAGCGCGCACAGGTCGACCGGATGCTGCCCGCGATGGCGGCGCAGCTGCACGCAATCCGGAGCGATCGTTTCGGCTATCCGCAAAATGGTCTGTTCGGAAGCTGGTACGACGCCATCCACGCGTTCGTTTGCCAAACGCTGGACGACTGCGGGCGGAAAAAACGCCGCTCTCGCAGAGGGGAGCGGCTCCTGAAACTGATTGAGCGGCACCGCGCGGTGTTGGAGCAGGTTGAAGGCTGCATGGTCAATTTTGACATCTGGCCCGCAAACATCATCGTGCAGAGAGAGGAAGATGGAATTCGGCTCGGCTGGATTGATCCGGAGCGGAGCTTCTGGGGAGATCGGATGCTCGATTTCGTCTGTTTCGCGTTTCACCAGCCGCTCGCAGGTAAAGCGGATTTGCTCGCGGCCTACAACGCTGCAAGCGATTCGCCCGTCTCGCCCACACGGGAGGAAGAGATCCGTTTTGCAATCGGTCAAGGGTATCTTGCGCTGATCATGGAGACAGAGAAGTACTATCGCTATTCCATCACGAACTACGGCTGGTGGCGAAACGTCATCGCCTGCCGTCTGCTCTACCGCGCCGTGTTTGCCGCGTTGGATTAGGACACGAAACTGTAATAGAAAACCACCCGCTCACACATTGTGTGAAGCGGGTGGTTTTGCGTTTGTGTTGTCAGTCGTCCAGCGACGCGCAGCCGCAATCCTGCGTCAGCGCGCGGTCGATGCTCCAGTAGACGTTCTCCTCACCGATGAGCGAGAGGATGCCGCTTCTGTCCATCGTTCGGCGCGTCTCGCTGGAAAGCCCGCAGCAGCCGACACGAATGCCGCGGTTTTTGAGCTGGTTGATCACGCCCTCAAACGCCTGCGCGCAGGAAACGTCCAGATAGCTCACCCCGCGCATGGAGAAGAACACCGCGTCGCAATCCTCCGGAATTGAGGCGGGGATGCCCTCCACCGCTCCGGTGTTTGCAAAGATCATCGCGCCTGCGATATAGACGACGCGCGCGTTGCCGTACCTGCGGCAAATCTCCTCGCCGTCTGCGGAGAGCCTGTTTGCGTCCACAGCCTCCACGTTAATCTCCAGCTTGGAAAGCCTGCTGACCAGCAGCAGCAGCGCCACGAGGACGCCCAGCGCGATTGCGGTGGTCAGATCGAAGATCACGGTCGCCGCCATGGTGACGAAATACTTGAGGATCGCGCCCTTGAACTTTCGGGAGAACATATAGCGGATTGCGCTCCACTCGTTCATGCGAAACGCCGTAACCATCAGCACGCCCGCAAGCGCCGCAAGCGGGATCGACGACATCACGGGAGCAAGCAGGAACATAGACACCACGAGCACGAGCGCATGCACGATGCCCGTGATGCGCGTGACGGCGCCGCTCTTGACCGCGACGCTGGTGCGCGCGATGGCAGCCGTCGCCGGAATGCCGCCGAAGAATGGCAGCACGATGTTGCCGATGCCCTGCGCCACGAGCTCCTGATCGCTATTGAAGGACTTGCCCGTCATGCGGGAAGCACTGGACGCGCAGAGCAGGCTCTCGATCATGCCCAGCATCGCGATGCTGAACGCAGGAGACGCGAGCTTGAGAAGAACATGCACGTTGATATTGCTTAAATTCAACCGTTCCGCGGGCAGCAGTGTCTTGGGGATTTCGCCCACGCGCGCCACGTCAAAGTTCAGTAGCGATGCGGCTGCCGTCGCAAGGATGATCGCGATCAGCGAACCGGGCACGACCGCGTTCCACTTTTTCGGATACGCGATCATGAAAAGGATCACGAACAGTCCGATGCAGATTGCGTAAAAATCGGGATGAAAGCCCAGCGAGAAATAGCTGCCGATGCGCTCGATGACGTCTTCGCCCACCGACTTCACGCCGAAAAAGTTGTCGAGCTGTCCCGCGGCGATGAGGATCGAGATACCGGAGGTAAAGCCCGTGATGACCGGAGCGGGGATGTAGCTTGTGAGCTTTCCGAGGCGCAGCACGCCTGCAAGAAGCAGGAACACGCCCGCCATCAGAGTAGCCAGGAACACGCCCTGCATCTGATACTTTGCGACAATGGAGATCAAAATCGCCGCCATCGCGCCGGTCGGGCCCGAAATCTGGTAAAACGCGCCGGAGAGCGAGCCGATGACGAGACCGCCGATGATCGCGGTGATCAGCCCCGCCGCGGCATCCGCGCCGCTGCTGACACCGAACGCGAGCGCGAGCGGCAGCGCAACCGCAGCCACCGTGATACCCGCCATGAGGTCCTTGGAAAACGATTTTGCGCCGTAGCCGGAAAACTCCTGCTTCAGCATCGAAAGATAGCTCTTGATCATGCCTGATGATTTACTCCCGTTGAAAAAAAGTCACATACGCCCGCTAGTATACGCCATCCTGCAGGCAAACACAAGGAAAACGGCCTCTTTTGCCGGATTGGTTCGGCAGAAGAAGCCGTATGATTGCGCGTTGGTTGGTGGATTACGGTTCGCGCGAGCCCTCTTTGTTCCCGTCCTGCTGCTGGCTCTCTTCCGGTTTCTGCGTGGGTTCCTGCGCGCCGTTTTGCTCCGGCTGATCGCTCTTCTCGCCCGACGGGGTTTTGCCGTAAGAACCGTAAGTGGAATCCTTTCCGCTGTGTTCTCCGTCCTTGCCTTCCCGCTGGAACTCCGTCTCGTAGATGATCTCGCGCACGGGGCGCTTGATCCAATCGTCCGCGTCAAAGGACTCGGGCGCCGTCCAGGAATCCTCCAGCTCCTCCACGATATAGAGCTTGCCCGCGCTGGTGCCGCGCGCATGCGCGTCCTCCACCTCGCCTTTGGAAACGGGCACGGAGAGCACGGTCAGATCGTCCTGCTCGCCCACGCGTGTTCCGAGGCGCTCCGCGATGCTCTCTGTATGCTTCGTATCGTAAGACGAAGAGGAGATCACGATATCGTTTGCCGTTCCTGTCAGGTAGCCGTTTTCGCGCAGGGCGAGAATCGTCGCGTCCACCGCCTCGTCCACGGGACGGTACAGCAGCGCCTGCTTGTCCATGCCGGAAAGAATCAGGCTCCCGTCGTCGTTGACGGCTGTGATGTCCAGCACGCGGTCAAACACGTTGATCGTGTACTCGATGGAGGGGTTGACGTCGAGGCTGACCACGCCTGCGGGCATCGTGTACCCCTTGAACCCGCCGAGCAGCAAGAGCAAAAACCCCGCCGCCATGCTGGCATATGCAGTCATGCGTGCGCGGCGCGAAGACTTTGCCGCAGCCTCCGGCGCGAGCAGGATCTCCTGACCAACCTCATATCTGTGGTTATCGATGCGCACAAACGCGCCGTCTACGGTCATCGCCGCGGCTCTTCTGCCGCGGATCTCGACGATCACTGCGTTGACGCTTTGCTGTCTCATGGTGTTTCCCGCCCCCCGTGAATGTATCCCTGCAGCGCGGGAAACTCTCCCGCGCAGATGATGATGGTTGCAATGATGTATTTCCGATAGCGCTCCAATAGCTTTTTCGGCACCGCCTGCTGCTCGGTCAGCCACTTGACCGGCAGCTGCCGCGTGTGCTGAAACTGCTCCAGCAGAATCCCGTTGTTTGCGACCGCTTCTGCAGCCGAAAGGCATGATTGTCTCGTGCCGCCGCGCGCGGGCGAGCAATCGGTGAGCTCGTAAAAGCCGAATCCGAATTCCCGAAGCAGGGTGTTCGCCGCGAGAATCTCGTCCCGCAGCGTGGTGTCCGCGGCGCGGACGCTCTGCTCAATCACGACCGTGAGCACGGGATTTCCCTCTCCCGCCTCCAGCTCGCCGTCAAAGAGTTCCGGTGAAACGGGCGTCTCCTGCGCGCGCCTAATCTGCGCGCGGTGCTCGTCGATCAGGCTCCGCTTAATCAGCGTTTCGGCATAGGGCACGAATGCGCCCCGATCCGGACGGTAGGTGTCAATCGCGTGCGAGAAAGCGCACAAAGCGATCGCCCATTCGTCGTCGCTCTTTGTCGCAAAGCCGTGCTTTGCCAAAGATGCGAGCCGTAGAATGTTCTTTTCCTGTCGGGAGATGAGTTCTTCGCGCGCCCGCTCGTCCGTCTTTGCGCGGAGGGCAAGCGCGGATTCTCCAAAGCCCATGCTGTCTGAATCGTCCGTTTCCTGCGGTGAACCGCATGTGTTCGCTGGCACCGCGGGAGAAAAGGCTTCTCCCGCAGTGCTATCGTATCATGCTTCGGCGCCGGAATCAAAGAAAGACTGTGTCGTTCCTTGAATCAACCGGCATCCGCCGTCAACGGATCAATCGTCGTCGTCTTCGCCGGATTCGTCATCATCCGAGTAGGACGGTGTGTAAGAGTGCGGCTGCTGCTCCGGCTGGATCATCGGCACGTCGATGCCGGCTGCCACAAGCGCTTCGATCAAAGCGCTCTGCGCGGCCTCGGTCGCATCGTGGAGCGCGTCAAACTGCGCGTCCGTGAGCGCAGACTTGTCGGCTGCTGCTTCCGCCTGCACTGCGGCGTTGTAGGCAGTGAGCAGATCGGTCAGCGCTGCCTTGTTTGCGTCGGTGTCGGAGAGCGCCGCAATGCTCGCGAGTATGGAGGTCACGTCGAGCTGTTCTTTCCCATAGGCAAATCCGCTGACGAACTGGCCGCGGCCGTTGCCGCCGATGATGCCCGCGTCACGCGCGGCAAGCAGCAGGGCTTCTTCCGCACTGCGCACGGCGTAGGCAAGCGTCTGCATCTCCTGTTCGCTCAGGGCTGTGGAATCCGCTGCCTGAAACGCTGCGAGCGCGGTCTGGTAGGTGGAAAGCAATCCCGTCAGCGTCGCTTTGTCAGCGTTGGTATCGTCCAGCGTGGCGATGGCGGCAAGCACCTGTTCCGCGTCCAGCGTCGGGCGGTGTTCCGTGCGTGCGGAACCGTCAAGCGCTTTTGTCGGCACACCGTAGACCGCGTTGAGCGTGACGCCTGCGGAGGCCAGCGCGCTGTCGAGCGAATCTTTTGCCGCAGTGAACGCAGCGGTCAGCGCGTCGAGCGATGTGGTATCGTTCGCGGCAACCGCGTCCTGCTTGGCGGTCCAGGCGGATTCATAGGCGGTCAGAAGCGCGGTGAGATCGGCCTTAACGCTTTCGTCGGTCAGTGAGGCAATGGCTTTTGCGATCTTGTCAAAGTTCGGCGCGCCGATCTTCGCCTTGTTGCGGTTGCTGTTCTGGCTGCCGCCGCCGTTGCCGCCGCCATTGCCGCCGCCGTTGCCACCCGACGGGGGCTTCTTTGTGGCGCCGCTCTGCGCATCCGGGCCGCCCGCGGGCGGTGCGCCGGCCGCAAGAGCGGTGGTGCTGATCGCGAGCGCGAGAAACAGTGCGATGACTGCAATTAAATATCGCTTCGTGCGGACGCGAATCGCTTTACGCGAACCATTTCTTTCTTCGTTCATGCTGTAATGATCTCCTTAATGAATGATTCCGCAGGTGAAGTCCCTGCATTATTTAGATACGATTTATTTGATCGCGAAACGGGGGTCAAGACTCGAATCACGCAACAGTTCAAACTATCGTCACAATCGAAAACGGCGCGGGGACAAGCCCGCGCCGCGTGGAGCGTGTATCTTTCGTTAGTCCGTGATCGCCGTGCCGTTGACGTAGACGGTGTAGCCGTTGGTCACGATGCCGCTGACATCGCCCGTAAACGAGGTGATGTAGCTATCGCCCGTGAGCGTCCACTGGCAGTCGCTGCCGAGCGTGACGCTGACCGTGCCCGCGGCTCCATCCGGATTGATCGAGCCGGTGAAGGCGGAGCCGTCCGCAAGCTGGAAATCCAGGCTCGAGATCGCGTCCACGAGGATGTTACCGGAGAGCACTTGATTGCTCGCGAGCAGGGTGCAGATACCGCCGTTTGCGCCCGCCGTGCCCCAGCCGCGGGAGCTGCTGTTGCCCGCGACATTCAGTAGCGTGTCGTTAAACAGCGTCAGCGCAACTCGGCTCAGCGAAATCGTGCAGGTGGTGTTGGTGACGTAGAACATATCTCCCGCGTTGGCGAGGATGCTGCCGCCCGCGGCCGTAAAGCTGGAGTGGCCGACCTCCGCGTCGCCAGACATGCTCTGGTAGAGCATGATATTGTGCACGTTCTCGTTTGCGTCCGTGCCCGCCTGCATGTTGCCCGTGAGGATGACGTTGTTGAGCGTTACGGAGTTCTTCCCTTCGACCACGACCGCTTCGGAGGCGTTCGCCGTCAGTGTCGCGTCATCCACCGTGATATCCGCGGTGCTGTAGATCGCGGGGCTGCCCGTTCCGCCTGTGACATAGGTGCCGCCGGAGACATTCACGTCGCCGCCGCCACGGTCGGAGCGGATCGCAGCCGCCGAGTTGCCCGCGGTCTGTACGTCGAGGTTGGTCGCGTTCATCGTCGCTCCTCCGGTGGTCTGGATACCGCCGGAGTTGTTCATCGTCGTGCGGATCACAGAATCGGAGATGTTCACCGTCGTGCCCGTGCCGTAGCTGAACACGCCGTTGCCGTTGACCGCATTGGCCGTCACGTTTGCGTTCGTGATGGTCACCAAAGCTCCGTTGAGCGCGAGCAGACCCGCGTTCATGCCGTAGAAGTCACCGTTTTCAGTGTTGGAGGACGCGCCTCCGGTCTTGTTGACCGTGATGCCGTCGAGCGTCACCGTCGCGCCGTCGATGCGCAGCGCGTTCTCATCGTCGCCGCCGGAGGTGTAGGTCTGCGCGCTGACGGTTGTGTCCGCGTCGATGGTGGTCGCCGCGGTGCCGTTGGTGACCGTGCTGCTGCCGCCGAAGTTCGCGCCCGGCTGCCCGCCTGTCTGCGTCGCGCCCTGACCTGCGAATTGGATCACGATGGTTTCCGCCGTGTTGTCGCTGGAGAGCTTAACCGCGAGGATATCGCCCACCGCGATGTCGGAAAGCGCGGCTTGCGTGGTCCCCGGCCCGTTCTGCTTGGTGACGACCGTTGCGTCGCCGACGTTGAACGTGATCACCGCATCGCCTGCGGTAAAGCCCATCATGCCTTGTGTGCCCTGCTGCGCGTTGTCGCCGGAGGGCATCTGCGGCGGCGTGCCTTGCTGCGCATTGTCGCTGCTGCCCGAAGGCTGCGTCGGAGGCGTGCCCTGCTGTACGCTGTCGCCATTGCCGGAAGGCTGCTCCGGAGGCGTGCTCTGCTGTGTGCTATCGCCCGAAGGCATCTCCGGCTGGGTCATGGTGCCGACCACCGCGGTGATCGTGCCGTCCTGAATGCTCTGCACCTGTACATAAGTCGCGGTTGCGTCCACCGACGCGGTCTGCACCGCGGTCTGCGCCTGCTGCGCGGTGTCCGTCGCCGTCGCGGTCGTGCCGCAGCCGGATAAGGCGAGCGCCGCCGCAAGTAAAACGGAAAGCGATAAATACGTCCGATGTTTTCGCATGGTATTCCTCTCCTGCCTGTTGGTTGGTTGATAGAACGAGTCTATCGCCACAATACGGCGGGAATACGGCAACGTCATGTTGCTTTTTGTGAAGATACCGAACAAAAAACCGCTCCGGCTTTGACACCGGAGCGGTTCATTCTATCGTCGTTCTTATTTCTGCAGCTGGCTCAGCAGATACTTCTCCGCCTCAGGGCACCAGAGTCCGTTGCAGCCGTTGACGATCTCGTCGAGCTTTTTGAACATCGGATCGCTCTTCCCCTTTTCGGCGAAATCCGCAATCGCGGTCAGCGGAAGATCGATCTGGGTGTAGATCAGCTTTTTGCCCCCGGGAATCTTCGGAAGATTTGCCGTGGTCTCCACCACGCAATCGAGTCCGCCGATGTGCGTGATCATCGCGGCGGGGTTCAGGCGCCCGTCGTTCATCATGGCGATCGCCTCGCGCATGTCGTCCGTGTTGCCGTGCGATGTTGCCGCAACGTGCGTGCGGTTGTAATGCACGTTGTAGAAGTTCAGCGGCGCGGTGAAGGCGGGGTCGCCCGGGCCCGCGAAGAAATTCAGGCAGCCGTCCACCGCGAGGATGCCGTCGCTCTGCTCCACGACCTGTTTCACCGGCGCAAAGCAGATCACGTCGTCGTAGCCTTCGCCACCGGAAAGCGTCTTGAGGTATTCAATCGGGTTTTCGAGCTTGCCGGTGTTGACGTAGTGCAGGTCGATGCCGCACGATTTTGCATGCTCGACGGTATAGATCGAGGCAGCGCGCGCCAATCTCGCGTCGTCGATGTCGGTGACGACGAGCAGGCCCGGTTT
>DATMYE010000036.1:0-13348 GCA_035561095.1 Clostridia bacterium
TCCATAGATAAAGTAATAAGGGAGACTATTTATAACTAACTTAAACACTTCAGCTTGACGGCAGTTGTCGATATCTTTGATCTTGCCAAGAATACTCCGGTACGGCATGCCATAAACGAACCCTTCAGTTCCTATAAGATATTCAACATCCGAAGGAGCAATTTCAGGGTGGAATTCTGTTTGAAGCAATCCCTTTGCATCAAAAACATTTTCAGCGAAACCATAATAATGGTTGTCTGATTTCGAATTTCCCCCTTGATCCTTTCTCCATTTATATGTATTTATCAATGTGCTTAGTATTATATTCTGTTCAGCACCACCAAGCACTAAAACTCCGCTAAATTTATGATCGTTCTTATCTATCAGAGCTAGTGTTTTTGGAAGAGGATTTTTTGGGTCAACTTGACCAAAAGGAAGAGATATCAATTTTTTTATGGGTATACGGATTATTTGATTTTTTCTACAGTAATTATTAATACGAATCCTTTTCATGTGCGCAGCTACTCTAGATTTTAGCGTTTCAGGCTTGAAAATGCTTTTCTTGCTAACAAAGTCAATGTGGTCAATGCATATTTCTCCTGTTGAATTTGCGCGATCACTAAAAGTGAAGAACGATGGATTTGTAGCATATCCCAAAATGGCTTTTGCAGCAAACTCGGAGACACTTTGAGTTGGATCAACGGAATCCCAAAATGATGAAGGCTGTCTCAGCTTCTCGCAATCAATGTAGAGCTTTCCTATCATCTTCGGAAAAAACCTCTTGATAAATGATTGCATATACTCACTAAAAAATAATATACCAAAAACACAATTGCTTACACGTAATCGATCTGACTTTGGGAAGTAATTCTGTTCTATTTCCCCCAAAATCGTTCGCTTTGCGAACAATTTAAAGAATTGTCTATAATGATTGCGAAGTCTACCCCTAGTTGCATTATTGGCACCTACCCATTTTAAATAAATACTGTCTATTAGTAATAAATCATAATAAGGAACGCCACCATACATTAGTGCGACGTTAGTGCTAAATAATCGCTCAGCACTTGTTGTTATTTGGGCATCCATAATGCTTGCCTGTAGAACGTCCCACAATTCAAGTGGATTGCTTACAGATTTTGTTCGAAATATCAGTTTCCAAGCCTTAATGATGTTTTTAATTTTTTCGCCCCCATCTTTTACATAATCCCAAACACCGATAATAAATAGTATTAGAGATAGAAATAGAGAAACAACAGCGAATGTGAGTGATACAAGATTTATATCAAATGGTGCTAGAACACTGATCAACTTGTTCACACTTAAGCTAGGATCACTCATCAAAATGACTGGAATGATGATATTGAGTCCAACGTCGATTAATAGAAATATGAAAAAAAACAGAAATGCAATGTGCGGTAATTTTTTCAGGGTAAAAAGTCCATTCTTTATTAGCCTTTTAATATCACGATCATGGCTAATTGCTTGACGGTAATTCTTAATACTTGTACGCTCAACATTGGTTCCTGTAATAAATAACATATTACGTCCCATATGTTATGAACCTCCTTTGATTTGTTGAACTTTCCAATACCGATGCAAAGAAACAATAGATAAGTTTAATTATATAGTATATAATATAACTAAAATAACATGTACAACGAAAGACGATGTTTGTCAAGAAAAAATACAAATAAGCCATGATTTATAGCTAGCAAAGAAAATACGATGTAAGATCTATTATCAGGTATTATAGATGTAGTAACAACTTATTACACAACGTAAACAGCCCGCCGGAAGGCGGGCTGTGTTTGTTTCGTGCGTGTGGTTAGCAGGGATTCTTTGCGAACGGGAACTCCTGTCCCTGCGTGCGCGCCATGAGGTCGCGGACGGCCTGCTCCGGCGTGATTTCGCCGGAGACGACGGCGTTGACCGCAAACGTGATCGGCAGATCGACCTGATATTGTTCCGCGAGGCGCATCGCGGCGGGCAGCGCGTAGATGCCCTCGACGACCATGCCGACCTTCTCGCTTGCTTCTTTGGCGGAGTAGCCTTGGCCAATCAGCATGCCCGCGCGGTTGTTGCGGCTGTGCTCGGAGGTCGCGGTGACGATCATATCGCCTATGCCCGCGAGCCCGTAGAACGTCTGCTCTTGGCAGCCCATCGCGAGCCCCAGCCGCGTGATCTCCGCGAGGCCCCGCGTGATGATCGCGGCTTTCAGGTTTGCGCCGTAGCCGAGTCCGGTCGAGATGCCCGCGGCAAGCGCAAGAATGTTCTTCATGGCGCCGCTGACCTCGACGCCCTTGATATCCGCGCTGGTGTAGACGCGCATGCACTCGTTGGTGAAGGCGCGCTGCACGAACTCCGCAGCCTCTGCGCTTTCGCTTGCGGAGACGATGGTTGTCGGTAGCTGCAACGCGACCTCTTCCGCATGCGTCGGCCCGGAGAGCGCGACGAGCTTGATGTTCGGATGCGTACCGTCTTTTTGCAGCGCGTCGCGAATGACCTCCGTGAGGGTAAAGAGCGTGTCCGGCTCAATACCCTTGGCGAGGTCTGCGATGATCTGTCCGTCGGGGATAAACGCCGCCGCCTGTTCGGCAGTTTTGCGCACATAGACCGATGGAACCGCGAACACGAGCAGCTCCTGCTCCGTGCATGCGATCGGAAGCGATTCGGTGAAGCGGATGTTGTCGGGGATGATCATGCCCGGCAGGTTCGGGTGCCTGCGGGTTTGGGATAAGCTGCTGATCTCCTGCGGCAGCGCGCTCCAGACCGTGATGGCGTGGCTGCTGTCCGCGAGCATCCGCGCAATCGCGATGCCCCATGTGCCCGCGCCGAGAATTCCGATATTCATAAAAACAGTTTCCTTTCAAACGACCGAAACGATACGATTTTCTCCAAAAAGACAACCCACCGACGGATGTTGTCGATGGGCATGAATGACGCGATAACTCCGGCGATTGTTGGTGCGATATTGGCTTAGGCCTCCGGCAGCTCGATCTCGTCCGGATCGCTCTCATAGGGATAGCATTGCCAGCTTTCGCCGTTTGCCTCAAAGTCCGAGATGTCGCTGAGCTTGAGCTTCATGTATTTCGCGGTGGCGACGACCGCGACCTCTCCGTTCGGCAGGAGGATTTCGCCTTCTCCGGTGAAGATGCGGCGCGTGTTCTCCACGATGCGGCCTGTCACCGTGATCGGCACGCCATACGGCACGGGCTTTTTGTAGCGGGTCGTGATTTCGACCGTGACCGCCCAGGTGTCCGGCTCCAGCACGCTGATAGCGCGGCCGATGGTCTCGTCCAGCAGCGCCGCGCTGATGCCGCCGTGCAGACGGCCGGGGTAACTCTGGTGGTGTTCGCTGGGCGTGACCTTTGCGGCGAGGGTACCGTCCTCGAGCTCGAAAAAGTCCGTATGCAGGCCAAAGGGGTTATTCACGCCGCAGACGAAGCATCCTTTGCCCGCGTTGTGCTTTTTGACGACGATTTTCTTCAAAATAGTAATCCTGTATGGTTCCTGATGTTATTTGTGGACAAAGAACAGGCCGAATGCATTCGGGCCGCCGTGGCAGGCGACCGCCGCGCAGACGGACAGCGGAATGATCTTCTCGAAGTAGTTCAGCTGCTTGATCTGGTCGATCAGGCTACTCAGCATGGCGTCTTCCTGAATCGAGTGCGAGATCATGACGACGGACGGGTCCATCAGCTCGTGCTGGGCAAGCGTGGTTTCGATGAATTCCTTCAGCGCGCGCTTGTAGGTGCCCATGTACTTTTTGCCGACGACGAGCTTGCCTTCGCGGATGGCGATGCTCTGGCGGATCTGCAGCGCGCTCGCGCCGAGGTAGGCAAGGGTTGAGCAGCGTCCGCCCTCGTGCAGATACTCCAGCGTCTCGATGATGAAGCTGCCGACGATCTTGTCCCGATTGGTGACGAGATATTCCGCAAGCTCTTTTGCGGGCATGGTGTCCTTGAGGCGGACGGCCTCCATCGCGAGCAGCGCGCTGCCGCTGGAGATCGAGAGCGAGTCGACGACAAAGACATTCGGCAGCTCGCCCGCGGCGATGACCGCGTTTGCATAGCAGCTGGACATACCCGAACTCTTGGCGATGAAGATCACCGCGTCGTGGTTTTCCAGACATTGTTTGAAAAACGTCTCGTAATCGTTCGGGTTTGCCGCCGCCGTCTGCGGCAGCTTCTTGGTTCTGCGAAAATAATCAAACAGATCGCTCTGCTTGAGATCGGGATAATCCAGATAATCCTTGTCGTCCATGCGGACATAGGATGCGCTGACTTCGATGCCGTACTGCTGCACCATATCGAGTGTCATATCAAAGGTGCTGTCGGCCGCGATGCAAATTCGTTCCATCATGCTTCTCCTTACTCGTTGTTCGACTGCGTCGGGCGGGGGAAACGGATGTTGCGCTGATAGCGTTCTATAAAATATGGAATATTACAAATACATATTATACAGGAAAACGCAAGGATTACAAACACAAAACGGATGTGAATGGATTGACGCATGGAAGCCCTGCGCAAATTGTGCATAAATGCGCAGACGTTTCAATAAATCCTATATTGTGTTCACGCCCTTTTCTTGGGGAGATTCTTGTGTTAACGTGGAGATGCCCGCTGAATCCTTCGGCGGAACACGAGATAAAATAACACAAGTTTTTTTGTATGGGAGCGAATATGAAAAAGCTGATGATCCTTTCCACGGGCGGAACGATCGCCTGCACGCAGACGGAGGATGGGCTGATCCCCACGCTGAGTGCGGACGACATCCTTTCCTACGCGCCGGAGGCGAAGAAGCTGGGACAGATCGACACGAAGACGATCCTCAACCTCGACAGTTCGAATATCCAGCCGGAGGAATGGCGGCTCATCGCGCAGGCGATCTACGAATGCCTGCCGGATTACGACGGCATCGTCGTGTTGCACGGCACGGACACGATGGCGTATACCGCGAGCATGCTTTCCTTCATGCTGCGAAATGTCAACAAACCCGTCGTCATCACGGGCTCTCAGCTGCCGGTCGGGCACCCGCAGACGGACGCGAAGCTGAATCTGCGGGACGCGCTGGTCACCGCCGCGAGCGGGATTGCGGGCGTACTGGTGGTGTTTGACCGCCAGATCATGCTCGGCTGCCGCGTGGCAAAGGTGCGCACCACGAGCCAGAACGCGTTTGAGAGCATCAACCGCTCTCCCGTTGGCTGGGTCACGCTGGGTCAGGTGCGCCTGATTGCGCCGCCGGAACCTTCGGAGGAGGCGCCCGCGCTGGACGACGCCATCGAACCCAATGTGTTTCTGCTCAAACTCATCCCCGGCACAAGGCCGGAGGTGTTTGACGACATCGCGCGGCTCGGTTACCGCGGCGTTGTGATCGAGGGCTTCGGCTTAGGCGGGCTGCACTGCCTCCGGCGGAATCTGCTCGAGGGCATCCAGAAGCTGCTGGACGCAAACGTCGCGGTGCTTTTGACCACGCAGTGCCGCTATGAACCCAGCGATCCAACGGTCTACGAAACAGGCAGGCTCGCGCTGGAACTCGGCATCCTGCAAGCGTACGACATGACAAGCGAATGTGCGGTGACGAAGCTCATGTGGGTGCTTGCGCACGCAAAGACGCAGGCGGATGTGCGAAAGATGATGTACACCAGCTACTGCGGGGAAATCTCCGTGCCTGAGGACACCGAGGAAGCGTAAACATGACCCAAAACGTAGACAGCCCGCATGAGCGGGCTGTTTTTTGAAAGGGTGGTGTGCGTTACGCTTCGAGCTTTAGAAACTCGACCGTCTGAGCCTTGAGCGAGATCTTGCCGACCTGATAGCCGAACGCAGCCAGTTCCTTCTTATAATTCAGGAAGGAATGGTCGATCTCCAAGCCCGCGATTTGCCGAATCTCGTCAAACGTAAGCCGGAAGGAAGCTGCGGTCTGCGCGCCGACATAGTTCCAAAGCTGCTCGTATTTGCTCATATCTGCCTCCCGAATCGTCTTTGTCGATATTCTATCACGCAAACCTGCAAAAACGTGTCAGGTTTTGCATGAATGTCGCTTGCTGATCGATATCAAGAGAATATCAATGAAGTTTTAATTGACATTCTCAAATCATATGTTAAGATAGAAAAGCGCAAAACGAAGAAAAGAGTTGCGCATACTTGGCCGAGTAAAAATGCCCATCGGACAGGGCTGGCCGCCGCCGCGCGTGACGTGAAGCGTCACATTATTGATTGAGTTTGAAGACTCAAATTTTATAAGTTGGTTACTTCATAACCAGTGCTTTTTTGCACACCACTTGTGAAACGGTCAATAAGAGTAGCGACGGCATGATAGCTTACCAACACTCTGATGAAACGGTCAAGACGATTATTCTGCCTTCCCGCGCGAGAGCTTTGCGTTGGCGGAAGAGGAATTGGACTCGAGATAAACAAGTGGTATCGTGTATGCCGCTTGTTTTTTTATTTGCGGTATAGGCGGGGGCGGCCGACGAAAGGAACGAGCATGAATCTCAACGATCAGAAACGCGCGCCCATCTACGAGGCGCTGAACCGCTTCCGAAAGCAGCGGGTCGTTCCCTTTGATGTACCGGGACATAAGCGCGGGCGCGGCAACCCGGAGCTTGTAGAGCTGCTGGGTGAGAAGTGCGTCGGCATCGACGTCAACTCCATGAAGCCGCTGGACAATCTCTGCCACCCGACCTCGGTGATCAAGGACGCGGAAGAGCTCGCGGCGGACGCGTTTGGCGCGGCGCACGCATTTTTGATGGTCGGCGGCACGACCTCCAGCGTGCAGAGCATGATTCTCTCCGCCTGCAAAGCGGGGGACAAGATCATCCTCCCGCGCAACGTGCACAAAAGCGCGATCAATGCGCTGGTGCTCTGCGGCGCGGTGCCCGTCTACATCGATCCCCGCGTGGAGCCGCATCTCGGCATCCCGCTGGGCATGGAGCTCGAAGGTGTGCGCCGCGCGATGGACGAAAACCCCGACGCGGTTGCGGTGCTGGTCAACAACCCGACGTATTACGGCGTTTGCTCCAACCTTAAGGCGATTGTGGAGCTTGCGCACGCGCGCGGCATGCAGGCGCTGGTGGACGAGGCGCACGGCACGCATCTCTATTTCAGCGACACGCTCCCGATGGACGCGATGACTGCGGGCGCGGATATGACGGCGGTTTCGATGCACAAGTCCGGCGGAAGCCTGACGCAGAGCTCGCTGCTGCTGCTGGGTCCCAACGCAAACCACCGCTATGTGGACAAAATCATCAACCTGATGCAGACCACGAGTGCGTCGTACCTGCTCATGAGCAGCCTCGATATCTCCCGCAGGAACTTGGCTCTCCGCGGCGAGAAGTCGTTTGAAAAGGTCGCGCAGATGGCGCAGTACGCGCGCGACGAGATCAACGAGGTCGGCGGCTATTATGCCTACGGGCGCGAGCTCGTCAACGGCGACAGCGTTTACGACTTTGATGTGACCAAGCTTTCGATCTATACGCGGGACATCGGACTCGCCGGCATCGAGGTCTACGACCTGCTGCGGGATGAATACGACATCCAGATCGAGTTCGGCGACATCAGCAACATCCTGGCCTACATCTCGATTGGGGATCGGTTGCAGGATATCGAGCGCCTGGTTGGAGCATTGGCTGACATCAAGCGGCTCTATTCCAAAGCGCCGTCGGATTTCTTCATCGCGGAATACATTTCTCCCGTCGTGGCGGCGACGCCGCAGGCCGCGTTTTACGCGGAGAAGGAGTCTCTGCCAATTCGCGAGACCGTCGGCAGAATCTGCAGCGAGTTTGTGATGTGCTATCCGCCGGGAATCCCGATTTTAGCGCCCGGCGAGGTCATCACCAAGGAGATCGTGGAATACACGCTCTATGCGCAGGCAAAGGGCAGCAGCATGCAGGGCCCGGAAGACCCGGATATCCGCTATCTCAACGTCCTCAAGAAGGGGGTATGATGCATGGTATTTTCGATGAACGACATGCACACCCTGAATGTGCGACCACTTTTTTATAAAAAAAGGGGGTGCTGAAAAAATGGAATTTTGGTTTAACGACATGCACACGCAAAACGTGCAGCTCTCGATTCGTGTGGAAAAGCAGCTGTTTTCCGGCGAGAGCGACTTTCAGCGTATCGACGTGTTTGAGTCCCCGGAATTCGGGCGGTTTCTCGCCTCCGACGGCAGCGTGATCTTCTCGGAAAAGGACGAGTTCACTTACGACGAGATGATCGTGCATGTGCCCATGGCGGTGCACCCGAACGTCAAGCGCGTGCTGGTCATCGGCGGCGGCGACGGCGGGGTTGCGCGCGAGCTCACGCACTACGAGGAGATCGAGTCCATCGACGTGGTTGAGCAGGACAAGCTCTTTGTCGATGTCTGCCGCAAGTTCTTTCCCGCGAACGCCTGCGGCCTCGACGACCCGCGCGTGAAGGTGTTTTATCAGGACGGATTGCGCTTTTTGCGCTCGCGTATGGACGAATACGACCTGATCATCAACGACGCGACCGATCCGCTGGGGCACACCGCAGGTCTCTTTACGAAGGAGTTTTACGGCAGCTGCTTTAAGGCGCTGCACGACGACGGCATCATGGTCTATCAGCACGGCAGCCCGTTCTTTGACGAGGACGAGGATCCCTGCCGCGCGATGCACAAAAAGGCGTACCGGAGCTTTCCGGTCAGCCGCGTCTATCAGGCGCATATTCCAACGTGCCCCGCGGGCTACTGGCTCTTCGGGTTCGCGTCCAAGAAATATCACCCGCTGGAGCACTTCGACAAGAAGCGTTGGGAAGACCGGGGCATCAAGACCTGGTACTATACCGCAAACCTGCACTATGGTGCATTTATGCTGCCGCGTTATGTAGAAGACTTATTAGAGGAGGAAGAAAATTCATGAACCGGAAACTGCTTGTCATTGGCTGCGGAGGCGTTGCCGCCGTCGCCATTCAAAAATGCTGCCAGAACAGCGAGATGTTCCCCGAGCTTGTGCTCGCGAGCCGCACGGTGGAAAAGTGCGACGCGCTGGTGGAATCCCTCAAGGGCAAAACCGCAACAGTGCTCTCCACTGCCAAGGTGGACGCGGATAACGTCGACGAAGTCGTCGCACTCATCCGCCGCGTGCAGCCGTACGCGGTGCTCAACGTGGCGCTCCCGTATCAGGATCTGACCATTATGGAAGCTTGCCTCGCCTGCGGCGTGCACTATGTCGACACCGCAAACTTCGAGCCGGAGAATACCGAAGACCCCGCCTGGCGCAAGGTCTACGACAAACGCGTCGAGGAAGAAGGCTTCTCCGCGCTGTTTGACTACAGCTGGCAATGGGCATATGCCGAAAAGTTTGAGAAGGCGGGACTCACCGCGCTGCTCGGCACCGGCTTTGACCCCGGCGTGACCAGCGTGTATGTCTCCTACGCGAAAAAGCACTATTTCGACCGCATCGATACCGTGGACATCCTCGACTGCAACGGCGGCGACCACGGCTATGCATTTGCAACGAACTTTAACCCGGAGATCAACCTCCGCGAAGTATCCGCACCCGGCAGCTACTGGGAAAACGGCAAATGGGTCGAAATCCCCGCGATGAGCATCAAGCGCGAATACGATTTCCCGCAGGTCGGCAAAAAGGATATGTATCTGCTGCACCATGAGGAGATTGAGGCGCTGGGCAAGCATTTTCCGGAGATCAAGCGCATCCGCTTCTTCATGACCTTCGGGCAGAGCTACCTCACGCACATGAAGTGCCTGGAGAATGTTGGCATGCTCTCCACCACGCCGATCGACTTTCAGGGCACCAAGATCGTGCCGATCCAGTTCCTCAAGGCGCTGCTGCCGGATCCCGCTTCGCTGGGCCCGCGCACCAAGGGCAAGACGAACATCGGCTGCGTCATCTCCGGCGTGAAGGACGGGAAAGCGAAGACGATCTTCATCTATAACGTCTGCGACCATGAGGAGTGCTACCGCGAGCTCGGCAGTCAGGCGATCAGCTATACCACAGGCGTGCCGGCGATGATCGGCACCGCGCTCCTGCTCGACGGCAGCTGGCGCAAACCCGGCGTGTTCACGACGGACGAGTTTGATCCCGATCCTTACATGGACATGCTCAACAAGTGGGGATTGCCGTGGGTGGTCGTCGAAAACCCCGAAACGGTGGAGTAAAAAAGCGTGAAACGACACGAGCTACCTACGCCGTGCTTTGTCGTGGACGAAGCCGCGCTTAAGCATAACTTAGAGATTCTAGCAAGCGTGCAAAAGCGCACGGGCGTGAAGATTCTGCTCGCGCAAAAGGCGTTTTCGATGCACCGCGTGTATCCGCTGATTCGTGAGTATCTTTCCGGCGCGTGCGCGAGCGGGCTTTATGAAGCACGTCTTGCGCATGAATATATGGGCGGTGAGAACCACGTGTTTTCGCCCGCCTATACGCCGGAGGAGATGCAGGAGCTCGTCACCATCTGCGATCACGTGGTGTTCAACTCGTTTTCGCAGCTGGAGCAGCACCGCGCTGCGTGCGAAAAAACGGGCGTGAGCTACGGCATACGCGTCAACCCGGAGTGCAGCACGCAGGAAGGCCACGCGATCTACGATCCGTGCGCGCCGTTTTCACGCCTCGGCGTGACGCGGGCAAACTTCCGCCCCGATCTGCTGAACGGCGTGGATGGGCTGCACTTTCACACCCTCTGCGAACAGGATAGCAGCGATCTCGTGCAGACGTTTGAGGCGTTTGAGCGGGACTTCGGCGAATTTCTGCCGCGAATGAAGTGGCTCAACCTCGGCGGCGGGCACCACATCACCAAGCCCGACTACGACATCTACGCGCTGGATGAGATTCTCTACTATATCCGCGCGAAATATCCGAATCTGACGATCTATCTGGAGCCGGGCGAAGCCATTGCGCTCAACGCAGGCTGGCTGGACACCACCGTGCTGGATATCGTCCACAACGGCATGCCGATCCTGATTCTCGACGCGTCCGCCGCGTGCCACATGCCGGACGTGTTGGAGATGCCGTATCGTCCGCCGCTCGTGAACGCGGGCGAGCCGAACGAGAAAGCGGTCACCTGCCGACTTGCCGCGCGGACGTGCCTCGCGGGGGATGTCATCGGCGACTACAGCTTTGACCGCATGCCCGCAGTCGGCGAGCGGCTGACGTTCGGCGACATGGCGATCTACAGCATGGTCAAGACCAATACCTTCAACGGTATGCCGCTGCCCGCCATCGCGCTGCAGCACGAGGACGGGGACTGCGAGCTCGTCAAAACATTCGGCTATCAAGACTTTAAAGGAAGATTGTCCTGATATGCTGCAAGCATTGCTTGCAAAATAAGAGGATTTGAGGAAAGGCTTTCCCAATATGCTGCACTCGCTGCCTGCGCAAGATGGATTTCATATGCCCGCCGAGTTCGCGCCGCAAAGCGGCGTGCTGCTCGTTTGGCCCGTGCGTCCCGGCAGCTGGGGGATCGATCCCTCCGCCGCGCAGCGGGCGTTTTGCGACATCATGCGGGAAGCCGCCAAAAGCGAACGCGTCTATCTGCTCGCAGACGCGGCACATCTATACGAAGCGCGCGCGCAGGCGGGCGAGTATGCGACCATCCTCGAAATTCCAACTGACGATTCGTGGGCGCGGGATATCGGACCGACGTTTGTGACGGACGGCATCTACGTGCGCGGCATCGACTGGCGCTTCAACGCGTGGGGCGGCTCGGTCGACGGACTCTATGACGACTACGCGAACGACGATGCGGCGGCAGAGCGGTTTTGCGCCGCGATCCACGCCGACTGCTATGACGCGGGCGATTTCGTGCTGGAAGGCGGTTCCATCTGCTCCGACGGCGAAGGCACGCTGCTGGTGACCGAAAGCTGCCTGCTCAGCGCGGGCAGAAACCCGAATCTAACCAAAGCACAGATCGAACAGAAGCTGAAAGACTATCTTGGCATCGAGAAGGTTCTCTGGCTGCCGAGGGGTATCTATAACGACGAGACCAACGAGCATGTGGACAACGTCTGCGCGTTCATTCGTCCCGGTGAGGTCGTGCTCGCTTGGTCAGACAACGAAGCCGACCCGCAGTTCGCGATGAGTCAGGCGGATTATGGCTATCTTTCGCGCGAGACTGACGCGCGCGGGCGCAAACTCGTGATCCACAAACTGCCGGTTCCCGACTATCCTGTCTGTGTGACACAGGGGGATATGGAGAACCTGCCGGAGGACATCGGCGAGGAAACGCGCACAGTCGGCGAACGGCTTGCCGCGAGTTATGTGAATTTTTACTTCACCAACGATGCAATTCTCCTGCCGCAGTTCGGCGGGGAGAACGCCGCTTCCGATGCGCGCGCGGCCGAGATCATGCGCGCGCTGTGCCCGGAGCGCAGGATCGTGCCGATCGATTCGCGGGAGATTCTGCTCGGCGGCGGCAACATCCACTGTGTGACGCAGCAGATACCGAAAGGAGCGTTTAAATGAGCGAAATCACCGTCGCGGCGGTTCAGATGAAGATGACCGCGCAGCCAGTCGAGAACATCGCGCATGCCGAAGCGCTTGTGCGCGAGGCAGCCGAGCAGGGCGCGCAGATCGTGCTGCTGCCGGAGCTGTTTGAGCGACCGTATTTCTGTCAGGAGCGCAGGTATGATTACCAAGACTATGCGCAGCCTGTTTCGGAGAATCCGGCGGTCGAGCGGATGATGGTGGCCGCCCGCGAGCTGTCGGTCGTGATTCCCGTGAGCTTTTACGAGCGCGACGGCAACAGCCAGTATAACTCCGTCGCGATGATCGACGCGGACGGAACGCTGCTGGGCGTCTACCGCAAGACGCACATTCCCGACGACCATTATTATCAGGAAAAGTTCTATTTTACGCCCGGAAACACCGGCTTTCGCGTGTTTGAGACGCGCTATGGCCGCGTTGGCGTCGGCATCTGCTGGGATCAGTGGTTCCCGGAAGCCGCGCGCGCGATGGCGCTGCTCGGCGCGGACATCCTGCTGTACCCGACCGCCATCGGCTCCGAGCCGATTTTGCTCACGGACAGCATGCCGCACTGGCGCAGGACGATGCAGGGGCATTCCGCCGCAAACGTGATCCCCGTCGTCGCCGCAAACCGCGTCGGCGAGGAGCGGGTGATGCCCTGCGCGGAAAACGGCGGGCAGAAGAGCGCGCTCGTGTTCTACGGCAGCTCGTTTTTGACCGACGAGACGGGCGAGATTATCGCGGGCGCGGATCGCGAGAGCGAATGTGTGCTGACGAGCCGCTATGACTTTGAAAAGCTCCGGCAGGAGCGGCGCAACTGGAACGTATTCCGCGACCGAAGACCGGAAACCTATGGCATATTGACACGATAACAACGTAATATACTGGCTGATTTGTTCGGTGCAATTGCAACGGATCATCCAGTAA
>DATMYE010000037.1:0-6554 GCA_035561095.1 Clostridia bacterium
CTTTTTCTATTGTATGTTAATAGAGAGCTTCCAAAAATGGAGGTTTATCTAGATTTTAGGAGAGAACATATGCGCACTATCTTGAAACGAATCGGCAATGATATCACTCAATCCAAGTTAAAAGATGACGAGATGTTTCAGCTTCATAATGAAAGAAGCACACAATCAGCGAACCAAACACAGCAGAGCCTGCAGGAGAAGCTAAGAAACTTTACGCCGAAAAAAACCGAAGCAAAAAACGAAATCCCATTCAACAGCGTGGGGCAAAAGCCAATCGGCATTACATCTGCCGGTAAGGGCATTGTTTATGAAGCGAATCAAACGGGCAACGGTATCGGGAAAGCCCCACAGGGCAAAACGTCATATATTCCTATCAGCGTTGTAACAGGCGGCAGGGATATCACCACATTTTCGCCGAAGCTGCGCACTTACTTATTACAGGGTGAGCCTTCGGCTGCCAGCGCAATACCGACGGAGTATGCCGATGTAGCGAATGTGCTGGAGAAAGTCGGGGATGTGATTAATTTTGATAGCTGGGCAGATTTGAGCACTAAGCAGCAGCTGGCTATCGCGCAACGGACGGGTCTGTCGGAACAGGATCAGCAGAAATTGCTCAACTCTTCACCACGATATGTCGAGACGATCGCAAAGATTCAGGACGTGTTTGCAAACCGCTATGAGTTGGGGATCACACTTGCGGATGCGCGCAACGTCGCAAAGGAGCTAATTGATATCGCTAATGAGCGTGAGGAAGCATACACGCGAACCGGAAAGTATCAAATGGACGCTGTCTTTGCGCCCAAAGCGATGCAATGGTTGGATGAGAAGGAGAAAGAAACTCTGGATAATCTGACAAAAAACATTGAAAGAGGAACTAGGCGTAAATGGAATCATGGGGATTATTTGGATGAGTTATATGAAACATCCGCAGATATTCACAGACGAGCCAAATATGCGGATATTAACGAAGCGGAGGCAAGCAATCAGATTGAGGCGCAAATCATGAAGAATATTGAAGAAGCGAAAAAGCTTGCTGCCTTATCTTACGTATATGGCAATGCACCGGGGGCTTTCACCGAACAGGCGAAATGGTTTTTGGATAACGTTACCAAGAACAAACCGATGGACTATAAGAATCCGGCAGTATGGTACAAAACATTTCCGGATCTACCCTATCCGAAAGAAGATCAGGTTTATGATGTCTTCGGATACAAGGTCAGCTCTTCAGACTTGGGCAACTTGAACTATGCTTTGTTAGGGAAAGTATTGGGCATTCCTGAACAGCTATTGCTACAACAGGCGGGGGCAGCTCAATTGCGTGATCATAAGCATTATGGTATGATCAAATCTCAAATCGAATCAATGAAAGATAAAGATATTGGGTATGGCGACGAACTTGATGATCAATCCATGATTGAAAAAGGATTTGAAGTCTACAAAAAAATTCGCTGAGGTGTAGTAATGAAGAAGTGGATAAAAGTGATTATCGTATTGATCATTTTAGGGATTCTTTCTTTTGCAACATATATATGTTTTTTGATATTCTCTTCAAGTACGGATGCAATCAACAACTCTGTCGAATATTACACAAAAGAGGAAGTTTCAGATCTCTATTGGCAAAACAAAGAGTTATTGAATCGCGTAAAAGACGCTATGCTTTCCAACGAAAAGGTGCTGCAAGCGTTAGTCGACGAGCAGGACGGTGATACAGGAATCTATTTGAAACAAGACGAGGTTTACTTTTCGCAGGAAGAGTGGCAAGATGTCGTGACAGTTTTTGAAATCTACCATCCTGCTATGCTGATGTTGGAGCGCAAAGGCAGGCCTTTGATTTTCTATATACCATTTGGGTCGCTTAGGCAAGGCGATGTTACAAAAAGAACCTTTCTCTACTGGTTCCCAAACGATGAAGAACGTGAGTACCACGAAGACCCCGGCGTTTTCCCTTATGGAGTGTTCACGCAATTGGATGAGGGTTGGTATATCGTCGAATCATAAGAAACAAGGCAACCCGGATATCTCTGAATGAAAGAAAGAGGCGAAGCAGGTTATCTGCATTCGCCTCTGTTTTGTTCGATCAAGATTTCAGCGGATCATCCAACCCGCAAAGCTTCAGGCTCACGTCATAGAGCCGGTTTGCACTCGCGAGGTTTTTGCTCGCCTCGCTGGAAGGCTCGATCTTGCAGCGATAGAAGTATTCCCCGCTGACGCGATCCAGCGCGGGTTCGCAGGCGAGAAATACGCTCGTCTTCGCGCCCTCGTCGCTGGTCATAAACAGCACCTTCATGAGTGACGCCACCCAGCGGAAGCGGTCGTTCGTGCGGTTGACCACGATGTCCGTTGCGACGATGCCCGGGTGAACTGCGTTGATCGTTACGCGGCTGCCGCGCGCGCGGAGCTTTTCCGCGAGCGCGCGGGTGAAGAGGAGCGTGCAGAGCTTGCTGTGCCCGTAGGCGGCGAAGCGATTATAGCCGCGGGTGAAGTTCAGGTCGTCAAAACGCACATCGCCCCAGCCGTGCGCAACGCTGGTCATCATCACGACTCGTCCCTGCTCGCTCTTCTCCAGCAACGGCAGCAACAGCATCGTCAGCAGAAACGCGCCGAGGTAATTGACGCAGAACGTCAGCTCAAACCCCTGGCGCGTCAGTTCCCGATGGCGGCCGAGGATGCCTGCGTTGTTGATCAGCGCGTCGAGCCTGCCGTACTTTTCCGCAAACGCCGCGGCAAACGCGCGGACGCTGTCGAGATCTGCAAGATCCAGCTGCATCAGATCAAAGCATCGCCCGTCCACACACGAAAGCTCGCCAAGTGCCGCCTCGCCGCGCGCCTTGCTACGGCAGGCGAGCACGACGGTCGCGCCAAGGTCGGCAAGCTGGCGTGCGGTCGCCTTGCCGATGCCGGCGTTCGCGCCCGTAACGATGACGACTTTCCCCTTCAAACTCCCGCTTAAAAAACCATCCATGGCAAAGAGTATATCGAAAACGGCGTCCCCGCGCAACACAAACCCGCGCGACTGTTGCGCGAACATCCGGCGGGAAATACGTCCTTTCCGAATGCGCAAAAAATCGGTATACTTATATATTGTAGTATCGGTAATAAATCGCGGCTTAGCCGCCGCTTGGGAGAAGAATCCATGTTTATCGCAGACGGTTGGAACGATTTTCGCGTGCTGGACGCGGGCAACGGCATGAAGCTGGAGCGTTGGAAGGGCATCACCCTCCTGCGTCCCGATCCGCAGGCCGTTTGGCCGATGGGCGAGCACAAGGCGGACGCGGTCTATATCCGCTCCGAAACCGGCGGCGGACACTGGGAGGAACAGCGGCAGCTGCCCGAATCCTGGCAGGTTGCCTATCGCGACCTGACGTTTGTCGTGCGCCCGACGGGCTTCAAGCATACGGGTCTGTTCCCCGAGCAGGCGGTCAATTGGGACTGGATGCGCGGCGAACTGGGTCGCTGGAAAAAGACACACGACGGCGCGCCGAAGGTGCTCAATCTCTTTGCATACACGGGCGGGGCCACGGTCGCCTGCGCGGCCTCCGGTGCGGAGGTGGTGCATGTGGACGCCGCCAAGGGCATGGTCGCCTGGGCGAAAGATAACGCACAAGCCAGCGGACTTGGCGATGCCCCGATTCGCTATATCGTTGACGACTGCGTGAAGTTCGTGAAAAGGGAGCTGCGGCGCGGCAGCCGATACGACGGCATCGTCATGGACCCGCCGAGCTACGGCAGAGGCCCCACGGGCGAGCTCTGGAAGATCGAAGCCGACCTATACCCGCTGGTGGCGGACTGCGCGCAGCTATTGAGCGACGAGCCAGCGTTTTTCCTCGTCAATAGCTACACGACCGGCCTTGCCGCAAGCGTGCTGAAAAACATCCTGCGTGTCGCCCTGCCGGAAGGCGAGACGGTCTCCGACGAGGTGGGGCTGCCCATCGAGCGGGACAATCTCCTACTGCCGTGCGGCGAGAGCGGACGCTGGACGCCGAAACGCTGACGAGACAATTAGGGCAAATCTCTTTTCTCACGAGTACACGGGTAGAAGAGTATACATTCAGAAAGCGAACGCATTTGGAAGAGCAAACCACACAGCCGAAGATCCGCCGTGACGAGCGGACGGACAGCGGCATCCGAATTTTATATGAGGACAACCACCTGCTCGTGGTCGAGAAGCCCGTCAACCTGCCCGTGCAGGCGGACAGCTCCGGCGACGAGGATTTGCTGACGCTGCTGAAAGCGTATATCCGCGCGCGCTACGAAAAGCCGGGCGAGGTCTATCTCGGCCTCGTGCACCGGCTCGACCGCCCGGTCGGCGGCGTGATGGTGTTCGCAAAGACGAGTAAAGCTGCGGCGCGGCTCTCCGCGCAGTTCAACAGCCACGAGGCGAAGAAGCGCTATTGCGCGATTGTTTCCGGGCATCCAAAACCGCAGGAAGCTTTGACCGACTGGCTTTATAAAGACGAAACGACGTTCTCCTCCCGCGTTGTGCCGCAGGGGACCGACGGCGCGAAGGAAGCGCGGTTGAGCTACGCGCTGCTTGGTCAGGCGGAGACGACAGCATTCCTTGATATCGAACTCTATACCGGACGCCCGCATCAGATTCGCGTGCAGTTGCAACACGCGGGCTACCCGATCTATGGCGACCAGCGCTATGCGCCGAACGCGCCAGTCGGTGAGCAGATTCGCCTCTGGGCGTATGCGCTGACGCTCTCGCACCCGACTCTGAAGGAGCCGATGACGTTCTTCTCCGCCCCGCCGTGGGAGGAAGCCGCGTTTATGCCGCAGATTGCGCTGCTGCCCGCGTTCTCCGTCTGCCGTGGGGTCTACCTCGACGCAGACAGCCTCGTCGTGGACAAACACGCGGGCGTGGAGACGGAGGGCGAGCTGCTGGGCGAGCTGGAGTCGCTGTTTGAGAGCGTCTATCCCGTGCACCGGCTGGACGCGAACACAGAAGGGCTTGTGCTCTTCGCGCGGACGGAGGAAGCAGCAAATAAATTTGAGCAGCTTTTCTACACGCACGAGCTGCGGAAGATCTATCATGCCGTCGTGCGCGGCGTGCCGAAAAGCGAAGGCCGCCTCGTCCACTGGGTGCAAAAAGACGCGGATGATTCGTTTGTCCGCCTCTGTCGCGAAGGCGACGCGGGCGCGCTCCGCTGCGAGCTGAGCTTCCGCGTGCTCGAGAGCGACGGCGAAGCAAGCCTGCTCGAAATCGAGCTCTTCACGGGCCGCACCCACCAGATCCGCGTGCAGATGGCGGCAATCGGGCACCCCGTCCTCGGCGACGACAAGTACGGCGACCGGGACTTCAACAAGCTCCGCAAAAAGCGCACGCAGCAGCTACTGGCGAAGCGCTTGGAGATTGACGGGAAAGTGTTTGAGAGCTTACGGGAGTTGGGGTTGTAAATTCCTTTTAACTGAGTAACGAAAACATGCAGGGTTGGATTTTCCAGCCCTGTTTTTGTTTGCTGCAAATATGATGTTAAATTCGCGTGCGAATATGATATAATCGGGTCGTGGAGGTGAGAAACATGCCGAATATCAAACCGATTTCCGATCTGCGGAACTACTCCAAGGTGCTGGATGAAGTCGCCGTCGGTTCGCCAGTGTATCTGACGAAGAACGGTCGCGGGAAATATGCCGTTGTGGACATCGCGGAATACGAAAAGCAGCAGGCGACGATTCAACTGCTCACGGCACTTGCCGAAGGCGAGCGCTCTGCACAGAAGGCTGGCTGGAAGGATTTGGATGTCGTTGAAGAGGAGTTAGGAACGCTTCATGGCTAAAGTACAGCTTTCGCCCAGCGCGGAAAAAGACTTGCGGGAGATTCGAGCGTATATTGCGCAGGAATCCGGTGACGAAGCAATAGCAGAAAGACAGATAAAGCGTATCACGACAGATCTTCGGCTTCTACGGGGTCAACCGCAGATGGGTTCGCCGCTGACCGCGATCATCGGGATGGTAACGGACTATCGCTACCTCGTATGCGGAAGCTATTATGCGTTCTATAAGCATTCGCAAGATACGGTTTATATCATAAGAATTCTCCATTGCGCACGGGATTTCATGCGAATACTGTTTGGAATTACAGGAAATGTTTGAGCTATAATACTAAGTAAAACAAATAATATTGCAGTTGGAGGCACGCTATGTTACTAGAAGCGGATTACAAGAATCTAGTACAGTTTAGAAACAATAAAGATGTCAATATTGGGGACATTGATGGGTTAAGTATCAATCGTTTGGTTGAGGAAGGTTTCTTAAAGAACGAGAATATAATGGGGCCAAATCCTGAACCACATAGAATGATTAACGGGGCGTATCGTGATCAAATTCCTGTTGGACATAAGCTTGTTATCTCTGAACCAGGAATAAAAGCATTAATAGAATACGAAGAAAAAATGGGTGACAAAAACTTCGAGCGGGCAAATATTCGCAAAGCAAATTTCCGAGCCACAGCTGCGCTAATCATCTCGTTTCTTGCCCTAGTATCTTCAATTTTGATAGCACTGTTCAAGTAGCAGATTAAAAGAGGCTCGCGACGCGAGCCTCTTCTCTATATT
>DATMYE010000038.1:0-73810 GCA_035561095.1 Clostridia bacterium
ATTTAGAACAATATCACCTTTCTCAAGAGTTTCAAAAGCGGACTTCTTTGGAATCAGAATGCCAGTTCCTAAACAAGACCGATAATCAGAGATATTTAGTGGTTAAAAAGACAGGCCTTGATCCTTATCTTGCTGTTGAAAAAGTAAAACTGGAAATTGATGAGTTTATATCACTTTTGAGGCTCAGTGATCATAACTTCGATTGTGATTTAGAATTAGTTAAATGTGGTGCTTATGATCAAGAGAATAATTTCTTTTTCGTTGATACAACGGTCAGTCCAGTCAGAAGGATAATTGCTCCAGCTCCAGAACAGATCGAAGCGAGAATGAGATTATCTCTCCAGGCTTTAAGTAAACTTTCCAACTCAGATAATATACAGCAATTTCAAGCGCTGAAAAGTGCAATATCATTTCACTCGCTATCGCTTAGTAGCACTAGCGAACAAAACCAACTTCTTGATTTGTGGTCAATTTTCGAGGCTGTTCTTGATATCGGCAAATTTCACGTAGGTGATAGGATTAATCAAATATGCACTTTTCTGATTCCAATTCTAAAGCGAAGATACTTATACGTGCTTATTAAGCAACTTTCAGATGATATAAAAAACTATAATCCTGATACGCATGTGATAATCACGGATGGATCTACAGCCGAGAATGAAATTGTACGAAAAACATACGAATTTTTAGTCCTAGAGGAGCATAAGACTGTAAGAGAAGATTTCGTTATTTCGTGTTCTGATTTACCGTTACTACGCGAAAGGTTGATCTATTTCAACGAACATCTAAACGATACTCAAGGTATTTGCAACTTTGTGGATAAGCATTGTAATCGTGTTCGTTGGCAAATAATGCGAATCTACAGAAATCGAAATATGATTATCCATAATGGTGAAGCAACGCCATACCTTAAACTATTGGTCGAAAACCTACATTCATATGTAGATGAGTTTCTTGAATACGTAATCATCAAATTTACTCTGGGTGATAGTCTAAATAGTATGATGCTGGAGCTATTCACCCGTGAAACCGAATGGGTCGATATTTTTACTAAAAGAAATAAACCTGTAGATAAAAACATCATTGACTTTCTTATGAATGTTTAATAGTAACAATTCACCAAAACAGCCCCTCCCGATCCCTCGGAAGAGGCTGTTTTTCTGCTATTTTTCGCGTTATTCTGTTCCCTTGCTTACCCCTGCGGCACAACCGCGCTCAACTCGGCAAACACAGCCTCCGTCTTTGCGCTGTCCTCAAAGCTCAGGTATACATCCTCCGCGCTTCCCGCGCGGTCAATCCAGATCGTCGGACTTGCGTCCGTCTTGGCATACAGCAGATAATCGCCCAGTACTTCGGAGTGAAAATGCCCCAGCCGCGTGGTGTCAAACCCGCCGTAACCATTCGTGCGGTCGCCTACACCGATCTCATCCATGCTCTGCGGGAGCAGCGTGACAGCCACCACCTCGCTCACCGGAAACGACACGCCGTACTTGACGTCGATCGTGATCGTCCCTTTCGCAACGGTGACCACGGGGTCCTCCACGCCGGAGAAAACCAGCACGAGGAACAGTCCGGTCAGAGCGAGAACCATAACAACCGTGACGATTCCGACGATGCGCACATCCCTCTTATTCTTCTTCTCCAGTTCCATGCGTGTTCACCCTCCCGCTTTTACGCGATTCCGGTTACTCCGCCAGCGCCTTGATCTGCTTGTACTCCGCAAGGTCGGTGTAAAGCTCCGCCTTGTAGGGGTTGCGCTTGGTCTTGACCGCCTTATAGATCATGTACACGAACACCGCGACGTTTGCGCCCAGCGCCAGCGCGCCGAAGATGGTGTAGATCGTCGGGTTATACGTGCTCGTGACCATCTGCACGCCGCTGTCCTGGAACAGCGGGAACGTCTGGGCAAACATGCACCAGATCGCGAGGGTCTGCGCACGGTGCTGCAGCCAGGCGCCCTTGCCGACGGTGAACGCGCAGAGCGTCGGAGCCAGCAGCAGCGCAACGCCCGCGTAGAACGAGTGCGTCGGGATGCAGTTATAGGTATAGGTGAAGTTCCAGAGATCATACGCGATGATCCAGAACCAGAGCATATCCGGCCAGAGCATATCGCGGCTGCCGTCGAGCTTCGTCTTCTTGCGGATCACGATGCCGAACCAGCCCGTGATGGTGATGATGTTCAGGATGCCGGCCGCGGCGTTCATGAAGTTCCAGGGTCCGCCGAGCACGCCTGTGACCTCGCCTTCGATCGCGCCGGAGTTCATCATCCAATACTGCAAACCGACCTGGATATCACGCGCGCAGGCCTCGAGGATGTTGATCGCGAGGATCAGCGGCGGGAACAGCAGCGCCCATTTCACGTCGGCAAGACGCCATGTGACTTCGCCTGTGAGCTTGTCCCGCTTCTGAATATGGCGGATGCACCAGAAGCCGAGGCTGCCGATGGTCGCGGAATACACCTTCATCAGATGGAACCAGTCGGTGTAGGTCTTGTCCTTCATCACGGTGAACCAGATCACCGAAAGCGTGATGGGCAGCACCACAAAGCTGACGAACCCGGCCCATTTCCAGCGGCGCGCGACTTCGTTAAACACGAACAGCCCCGCGAACACCGCAAGCCAGATTGCCCAAACTGTGATTGCGGGCACGCCCTGAGCAAATGCAAACATATCTCCCTTTCCCAATGCGCCTTTTTCCGGTGCGGCGAAACCGTTTTTCTGTAAATCCTGCGCGCGTTTTTTCGCTCCCGCGCGGCCGTTCGGGCGGCCTGTTTTCCCCACTTGTTCGCCCGACAACGCTAGTATCGCGCCAAGAAAACGCGCTGTCAAGAGGATCGGGCAGAAATCGATGCTGCCGTTTCGATAGCGCGACAGTAACAAAACGTTTCTTCTGTTGATTGTTCATTAATCATCATGTTT
The DNA here is from genome assembly GCA_035561095.1 of Clostridia bacterium. Lineage (GTDB taxonomy): Bacteria > Bacillota > Clostridia > Christensenellales > CAG-138 > UBA7703. Next base: position 2,919 of record DATMYE010000038.1, read on the forward strand.
GAAACGTGGCACCAGTTTTGGTACAACCACATTTCAGGCATAAATCATATATATTCCGACGGTTTTGCAGGATTCTGGTTCCGTGGATCAACCACGGCGTGAAAGATGAAGAGAAGAGCGATTAAGGCTGTTTATCGCGACGAGTTTCGCCAAAAACGGATCCGGCACGCTCACCGCGCGTTCGTGATATTTCACACCAAACTGCGAGGCAACGTGCCGGAACCAAGATGAATTATAGACCCGCCATGCAAAAACACAAATGTGATTTTACTATGGCGGGTATATGATTAATTATATCCGTTCCTGTTTTAGTCGACGCGCTGCGTCCAGCCGCGGGTATCGGGAATTTTGCCCGTCTGGATGCCGGTGATCGTGTCGTAGATTTTCTGCGAAAGCGGGCCGACTTCGCGGTGGTTGATGACATATTCTTCGCCCAGATAGCGCAGCGTGCCCATCGGCGAAATCACGGCTGCCGTGCCGCTCGCGAACGCTTCCTTGAGCGCGCCTTCCTTCGCCGCGGCGACCACCTCGTCGATGGAGAGCTTGCGCTCGATCGCGGGGATGCCCCACTCGCGAAGCAGCGTGAGCACGCTGTCGCGCGTGATGCCGGGCAGGATCGTGCCAGTGAGCGGGGCCGTGATGACCTCGTCGCCGATGACGAAGAACGCGTTGGAGGAGCCGACCTCCTCGATATACTTGTGCTCGATGGCATCGAGCCAGAGCACATCGTTGCAGTCGCACTCATGCGCCTTCTGCGAGGCGCGGAGGCTGCCCGCGTAGTTGCCGCCGACCTTGGCATAGCCCGTGCCGCCGTGCGCCGCGCGGATGTACTCATCCTCGACGAAGATGCGCGTGGTGGAGAGCTTGCCGCGGTTTGCCGCGTAGTACGGGCCGGAGGGCGCGAGAATGATCATGAAGCGGTAGTGCTTCGCGGCCTTGACGCCCAGCGCGGGATCGTCCGCGATGATGAACGGGCGGATATACAGCGAGGTGCCGGATGCGCAGGGCACCCAGTCCTTGTCCTCATGCACGACGGCTTTGACCGCGGAGACGAAGAGCTCCTCGTCCATCTGCGGCATGCAAACGCGCTCGTTGGTGCGGTTGAGGCGGCGCGCGTTCATCTCCGGACGGAACAGCAATACTTCGCAGTTTTCCGCCTGATACGCCTTCATGCCTTCAAACATCATCTGGGCATAGTGGAGCACGCTCGAAGCCGGGCTGATGAGGATATCGCCATAGGGTACGATGCGTCCGTCGTGCCAGCCCTGGCCTTCGTCATAGTCCATGACGAACATGTGGTCGGTGAACTGCTTGCCAAATACCAGCTCGTTGGGATCGGGCTTGGGCTTGGGGTTCGGGTTTCTCGTCACCGGAAATGTGTAACTCATCTCTTGTCTCCTCAGTTCTTCGTCATATTTACTGCCTGTCGACTGTCTGGCTGATCGCTCCATACAGTTTCGGCTTGCGGTCTAAAAATACGGGCAAATCCTTGCGGATTTTCTCCTGCGCGGAGAAATCGATCTCTGCGCAAATGATTTTTTCACGCTGCCCCGCTTTCGCAAGAATATTCCCCAGCGGATCGACAATCGCGCTGCTGCCGCCGTACTGCGTCCCGAAGGCCGTTCCACAGCCGTTACAGAGTGCGGCGAACTGCTGGTTCTCGATGGCTCTGGCGCGGAGCAGTGTCAGCATCTGCTCTTTCCGCTGAATCGGCCACTCGGCTGGAATGAACAGCACCTTTGCGCCGGATAGCGCCATGACGCGCGCAAGCTCCGCAAAACGCAGATCGTAGCAGATCATGATGCCGCAGGTGGTGCCGTCGAGCGGGAACGTGACAATTTTCTCCCCCGCCGCATACGCCTTTCCCTCACCGGACGGCGAGAACAGATGCATCTTGTCGTATTCCGCAATGCAATCGCCCGTGCGGTCAAACACATATGCGGTGTTATAGATGCCGCCGTTTTTGCGGGTCAGCACGCTGCCCGCGACAATGTTGACGCTCAGCTCCCCGGCAAGTACTCCGCAGAACGCCTTGGTGCGCGCGCCGCCTGCGTCCGCCAGCGCGGGATCGATCTTCCCCGGCGCAAAGCCCGTGTTCCAGAGCTCCGGCAGCAGGATCACATCCGGCTTGCGCCTTGCGGCTTTTTTGATCAGCCGCTCCGCCTGCGCGAAGTTTACGGCGGGGTCGCCCGCGCGGACGTTCATCTGTATGCACGAAATCTTCACGCGGCGGCCTCCTCTGCTCAGGTTTTGCGGATCATTCCGCTGTCAAATCACACCAATATTATACGCTATTTAAGTATTTAAAACATCTATTTACTAGGCTTTCCGCCTTTTTTCGCCGCGATTGTATAGTAAAACACCCGTCGCAAGAATTCCTCTTGAGACGGGTGATCAGTTTGATCGCATTTCCCGCGGTACCACTCAAATTGCGCATCTCTGCGCCGCTCTTTAGGCTCTGACAAGCCCTATGCCTTGACGCGGCATCTTCGGAAGGCTCTACTATGCTCTCGCTGTTCCAGTCTTCAGCTCGGAAGGGATGGGACTTTGAACCTGCACACCGCCGGGTTTCCACCCTCTCCGGCTCTCTAAACGCGGCCTGTCCGTCCGTCTTCGTCACAGCTTTTGTTATGAAATTTTCTGCATAATATCAGCATTCGCGCGGTTTGTCAATGCATTTTTATGCCGTATGCAATGGATTTTCCCGCAATCTGATGCGAAAATCTCCTGCATCTGTCGTTATCCGACTGTCAGCCGGATGCTGTCGATTAACCCGCTCTGCGCGGGCGCTGCGCGCTTGCCGCAACACGCTGCCCTACCTGCTCCAGCTCGCGTTTGCCGATCGCGATGGCGTGCAGGTTTGCGTCGATCAGGTGTGTCTTGTGCGCGGGCACCGTCTGCTCCAGTGCGTGGCGCAGCTGTTCGTCCGTGAGCGCGAGACAGTCGCGCAAAAATGCGCCGAGCAGAATCATGTTGGAAAGTCCCTCCATGCCGGCCTCGGACGCAAGGCGTGTTGCGGGCAGCGCGCGGACGGTGACATCCTCCCGCGCGGGAGCTTCGTGTATCAGCGACGCGTCGTAGATGATCTCGCCGCCGGAGCACACACGAGATTGATACGCGTTGAGCGACGGCAGATTCATCGCGATCAGCACATCCGGCTCACTCACGATCGGAGAGCCGATGGATTCGCTGCTCAATATCACCGCGCAGTTCGCGGTGCCGCCGCGCATCTCCGGCCCGTAGGACGGCAGCCACGTGACGTTTTTGCCGAGCAGAACGCCCGCGTGCGCGATGAGTTTACCCAAAAAGAGCACGCCCTGTCCGCCGAATCCGGCGATGAGTATCCGTTGCGTTGTGTGTTGTTCGTTCACGCGTCGATCTCCCTTCTGGTTGTGTCTTTGTATACGCCTAGTGGATAGTACGGAATCATTTGGCTCTCCAGCCACTTCAGCGCGTCTTTGGGCGATTTTCCCCAGTTGGTTGGGCAGGAGGACAGCACCTCGACGAGCGAGAACCCCTTGCCTTCCACCTGATTGCGAAACGCCTTTTCGATCGCCTTTTTTGCGGCGATCACGTTCTTCGGCGAATTTGCCGCGACGCGCGCGATATAGGCGGGGCCGTCGAGTTGCGAAAGCATTTCGCACACCTTGATCGGCAGACCGCAGAGTTCGACATCACGCCCGTAGGGCGAGGTCTGCGTCATCTGCCCCGGCAGCGAGGTCGGCGCCATCTGTCCGCCGGTCATGCCGTAGACCGCGTTGTTGACGAAGATAATCGTGATGTTCTCGTTGCGCGCGGCGGCGTGCACCGCCTCCGCCATGCCGATGCTGGCGAGGTCGCCGTCACCCTGATAGGTGAACACGATGCTCTCCGGATTTGCGCGTTTGAGCCCGGTCGCGACCGCAGGCGCACGTCCGTGCGCGGCGACGGTCATATCGAGGTTGAAATAGTTGTAGGCAAGCACAGAGCACCCAACCGGTGCCACGCCGACGGTGCGCTCCTCAATCCCCAGCGCATCGATGGCCTCGCCCACCAGACGGTGGATGATGCCGTGCGTGCAGCCGGGGCAATAGTGCGTCTGCGCTTCCGTCATGGAGTGCGGCTTGTTGGTCACGCTCATACTGCCGCCTCCTCTGCCGCCCGCTCAATGGCCGCCAGCACTTCCTCCGGCGTGGGAATCACGCCGCCGACATGCGAGACCAGCGTCACAGGCCGCGTACAGCGCACCGCGAGCTCGATATCGGTCATCATCTGCCCCATCGACATCTCGACGGACAGGAAATGCTTGACGTGCCTTGCGGCTTCTTTCAGCGCGGCGTTCGGAAACGGCCAGAGCGTGATCGGACGGATCAGCCCCGCGCGGATGCCCTTGGCACGCGCGGCGGAAACCGCATTCCGGCTCACGCGCGCGGAGATGCCGTACGCTACGAGGCAGATCTCCGCGTCCTCCATGCAGAAGGCTTCATAATCCGTCTCGCGCTCCTCGACGAGCTTGTAGCGCGCAAAACGGGATAGGTTCTTCTCCTCCAATTCTTTTGGAGAGAGATAGAGCGACGTGATGATGTTCTTCTCGCGTTTATCGCCCGTTCCAGTCAGCGCCCAGGGCTTTTCGACGAGCTTCGGCGCGGGTGTCTCTAAGACCACCTGTTCCATCATCTGGCCGATGGTGCCGTCCGAGAGGATCATCGCCGTCATGCGGTATTCGTCCGCGAGGTCGAATCCGCGCTGCGTCAGGCTCGCCATCTCCTGCACGCTTGCGGGCGCGAGCACGATATTGCGAAAGTCGCCGTGTCCGCCGCCGCGCGTGGCCTGCATGTAGTCCGCCTGCGAGGGCTGTATGCCGCCGAGGCCCGGGCCCGCACGCTGCACGTTGACCACAAGCGCGGGCAGGTCGCTTCCAGCGAGATACGACAGCCCCTCACTCTTGAGCGAAATGCCGGGGCTGGAGGAGCTCGTCATCGCGCGTTTCCCCGCGCAGCTTGCGCCGTAGAGCATGTGGATTGCGGCGATCTCGCTCTCCGCCTGCAAAAACACGCCGCCGACCTGCGGCATACGTTTGGATAAGTATGCGCCGATCTCCGTCTGCGGCGTGATGGGATAACCGAAATAGTGTCTGCATCCCGCGAGGATTGCCGCCTCCGCGAGCGCCTCGTTGCCCTTCATGAGGGTTGTTTCCTGCATTGTTTCCTCCTTATCGCTCGACGGTGATCGCGCAGTCCGGGCACATCAGCACGCAAAATCCGCACCTGGTGCAGCGATCTTCGTCTGTCATCTGCGCGGGCGAATGGCCTTTGTGGTTGATCACTTCGGGGTCGATGCGGAGAATCTGTTTCGGGCAGGCATCCACGCAAAGGCCGCAGCCCTTGCAGCGTTCCGCCTGAATCGTCCATTTTGCCATGTGTTTTGTTGTTCTCCTGTTGGTTTTGCTCGCTGCATGCGCGGCAACGCTCCGGCAAAAGGAATGATGAAAAAAGAAAGATTGCAGTGCCGCCGGATTGCTACGCATCATACAGTGCGAATGTCAACGAATCTTCAATTCGTTAGCAGTACTAACTAATTTGGAAATAGATTGCGCCTCCGAAAACGAGTCATTACCCACCCTCGAATGCGCTATATAGTTAGTAGTCCTAACGATTATATATGGTTTGATCGATTTTCGCAACCGCGCAAAAAAAGAAACAGGGATTTCCTGCTTCTGATTGGTCGATATTCTGTCTCAATAATTCTCGATTGCCACCCGCTCGACGCGGTCAGAGATGTCCTTGCCGAGGAAGAGCTTCGCGGTTGCGGCAAAATCCTCCGCGCTGTCGCTCGCGTAATAGCGGCGGAATCCCTTGCGCTCCGGATCGTTGAGGTGCGCATCCTGCGTCAGCAGCGCTGCCGCCGCGCGGGCCGCCTCTTCTCCCGTGTCGATCAGCGTAACGCCGGAACCCATATAGTCCGAGATCACGTCCATCAGCAGCGGATAGTGCGTGCAGCCGAGCACGAGCGTGTCCACTCCCGCAGCCTTCACGGGGACAAGATATTCCTCCACCACGCGTTCAGTGACGAGATCGCCGCGGTGCACCCTGCCGTCTTCGACAAGCGGCACGAGCAGCGGGCAGGCCTTCGCGGTGAGCGCAGCCTCCGGCAGGAGCGCGCGAATCGAAGTTTCATACGCGCCGCTGCGGATGGTCGCTTTTGTTCCGATCACGCCGATATTGCCCGATTTGGTGGCCTGTACGGCGGCTTTTGCTGCGGGCTGCACCACGCCGAGAATCGGCAGGTCGTTTTCTGCTTTGAGCACATCCAGCGCTGTGGTGGACACGGTTCCGCAGGCAATGACGATCGCCTTGAGGTCGAAACTGCGCAAGAACGCGACATCCTGCCGCGCATAGCGCACGATGGTCTCCACCGAACGCCCGCCGTATGGCACGCGCCCCGTGTCGCCGAAATAGACAATGTCCTCGCCGGGCAGCAGGCGGATCATCTGCCGCACGCAGGTCAGCCCGCCCATGCCGGAATCGAACACGCCGATGGGTCTTATATCCATTGCCTCACCTCAAACAAGTAAAACGGACAAGCGCGGCTTGCCCGTTCGAATTCGCGTCGGAAACTCGCTTTCGTATTGTATCACATTCTGGTGTGTTTGGACAATCCGGCGCGTGTTACGCCCGCAACAGCGGCAGCATGCCCGTCAGGCGGTTGACCTTCTTCTTGTCGCCATACAGCGCGATGCCGAAGTACCGGAACGCGTCGGTGGTCGTGTGCTCCGCTTCAGCAAGGTAATCCTCATAGACGTGTATCCGCTGCGCAACGTCCGAAAAATCCACAGCGAGCACCTCCGCAAACTCCGGCTCGTAGAGCTTCGCGCGGAGTGTTCGCAGGAGCTCCTCGCCCGCCTGCAGCACCGTCGTCGGCACCGTGTTGATGCCGAGGTGTGTGTTTCCTGCTGCGTCGCAGACGTCTCTGCCGACCACCTGCGGCAGCCTTGCGCCGAGCGTCGTGCCCAATATCGCCGCGGTGTTGGCGATCAGCCCCAGCGGCAGCGTGCCGTCGATCACCATCACGCATTTCTGTTCCGGTTGGATCATGGTTCTTGTTTTGTTTCCTTATCCTCTGCGCGGTTTTCGGCGAACACGCGGCGGTATTGCCCGGGCGTGAGACCGATGAAGCGCTTGAATGCGTTGCTAAAGTGGCTTTGATCCGAAAATCCCGCGATCAGCGCAGCCTCCGCGGGAGAAACGCCCTGCCGCAGCAGCGCTTTCGCGCGGTCGATGCGGATCGTCTCGAGATAGCTGTACGGCGTGATTCCCGTCTCCTTGGTGAACGCGCGCAGAAGATGATACTTGCTCAATCCTGCGATGCCGCCCAGCGCGTCCAGCGAAATCTGCTCCTCCGCATGTGCGGACATGAAGTTGCAGACCGCCTTGACCTCCGCGCGCAGGGGTTCGCCCGGCTCAACTGCTGCCTGCGCCGCATAGTCGCGCAGCAGCTGCTCCAGCAGAAAGTAGAAGCGTTCCTCTTTGCGCACACCGCGCTCTCCGCGGAGGATCATGCCGTGCAGCTCGCGCAGCTCCTCGATCAGCTCGCTGTGGAACACGATCGGCTGACAAAACACGATTGGCCGGTCGTCATCGAAGAGCTCCCGTGCGGCTTTCGCCATTACCGCGGGTTCGATGTTGATGCAGCGGTAGTCCAACGGCTGGTCGTCGTGCGCCTCGCAGGCGTGGTTTTCGCCGGGGTTGAACAGCAGCAGATCGCCCGGCGCGGTCAGGTGGCAATTTCCGCGCACCTTGAGGTTTCTGCGCCCGCGCTCGATAAACCCGATCACATAATGCTCGTGAAAATGATTCGGAAACGCCTGCATCACGCCCTGAAACTGATAGGCTTCCACCATCAGCTCCGGGTCGTAGATCGCGATTCGTTTTTCGCCTGTGCCGCTCTGTTTCACTGCCATAGAATACCCCGTTTTCGCGCCGTGAATCTTGCAAAATATTGCGCTCTTTGCGCCATTATTTTCTAAAGATCATAAACTCGACTAAATGCGATATGCTAGTAAGCAATAATGTTGTTCAAATCAACTTTTGACATGGGTAGTATTATTTCTCTGCAATTTGGATGCTTCGACAAACGAAGTCTAACTACACCGATTGCAGTATAGGCAGCTTTTATAACATCGGCTTGTTTGGTAATGTAATCAAGATTGTACTCATCCACATCAAGTCTGTGAGCAGGCAATTGTCGTAATTTCCTAATCTCTCTCAGTGGATCAACTATAAATTCTTCTACGTTATCTTTTGGAATTGTATTGGCTGTCATCCACTCTGAAAGTAAAACTAATGTTCCTTTCTTCTTTTCATTTGAATCATATAAACTTACTGGCCTTACATGCGGTCCACTAGCAGTAAATGTTTCGGGGTTTAAATTGCTAATCAACAACTTTTCAAGTGATACAATAAACTCATAAAAGTATCTTTTTGTAGGAACAAGTAAAGTTATATATCCCATCGGTCGTTCTTCATCGGTGCTTGAGTATGTTTTAAAAAACATTGGCGGTATTCCAATAGCTTCACACAACACGTTAATCGTTACCATATCTTCAAGTAGTGCATCAAAAATCCATACCTCATTACTCCATTCTCCATTAAACATCTCTCTTGCATAACGTTTGTTAACAACATAGTTTGATTGTTCAGGCAGTTCAAAGCTCTTCCAGCGCATTTGTTGTCGTGACGATAGATTCCCTAATTCGCGTAAAGAAACTCCTATTGCTCGTTCAGGTTTATCGCCATATTTATATGCAATTGCGTAGTCTCCGACAAGCTCACCTTTATCTTTTTCAGGATCGTAATACTCTTCGCGCATCGATAGATAGCCGCGATGGCCATAGAAAATGTTAATATACTTCGGATTTGTTATGTACATAACAATTGTTTGCGGATCGAAGAAAATCATCTTCAGTTGAGCTTCGCCACGCTTCAATTCTGAGCTGTAAGGATTAGTTGGATCAACTACAGTGCTGGAAAGAGCTTTCTTTGTAGGAAATAACACTACTTCATCCACTCCTTTTTGTCTTGTATTCCGAATTTGAATTTCTACCGTTATCTGAAAGTCAAATCTCCGAATATAAGGATTGAGGCAGTCATCAAAAGAGACTGCCTCAACCATACCCTCGCGTATTAAATCTTCTAAATCATTAGCATTGTAGCCATCAAGGCTTACCAATGGGAGCCCATTAAAATCATGAGAGGTTAAATAATAGTCTACAATACTATCTAGCAACTCTTTGTTTTCCATACCTTTTCTCCTAGTTGATATGTTGCTTTTTGTCTAATAATAACACATCAACATGGAGAATGTACTTTACCCAATCTGCGGGAAGATTTCCTTCACGGTCGGATAGATCTTTACGAATTTCTGATACTGCGCTTCATAGCGCGCGGCGATCTCGGGATCGGGCTTAACGGTCGCGTTGACGTGCACCATCTTCTCCGCGATCTCCTCAACAGAGGCGTATTCGCCGCACGCGACCGCCGCCAGCATCGCGCCGCCGAGGCCGGGGCCTTCTTCGGACGTGATCGTGTCGATCTCCATGTTCAGGATGTTTGCGAACATCTTCTTCCAGAGCTTGCTCTTTGCTCCGCCGCCGCACATCTTGGTGCGGTCGATCTGGATGCCGAGGGACTTCGCGACCTCGACGGAATCGCGGATTGCGAACGCAACGCCCTCCAGTACCGCCTGCGTCATGTCCGCGCGGCTGGTGTCCATCGTCATGCCGATAAACGTTCCGCGCGCGGCGGGGTCGTTGTGCGGCGAACGCTCGCCCATCAGATACGGCAGGAAGTAGACGTGGTTGGTGCCGAGTTTTTCGTCCGTAATCGGCGCTTCGAGGCCTTTATAGTCCTTGCTGTCGAGGATGTCTTCCATCCACCACTTGCTGCAGGAGCCAGCGGAGAGCATGCAGCCCATCAGGTGATAGTTGCCGTCCGAATGTGCGAATGCGTGCAGCGCGTTGTGGCTGTCCACGGAGAAAGCACAGTTCGAGATAAATACGGTTCCGGAGGTTCCGATCGAAATATTGCATCTGCCTTCACCGACCGTGCCGGTGCCGATCGCGGCTGCCGCGTTGTCGCCCGCGCCCGCGCAGACCTTGACGGTCTCCGGCAAGCCCAGCGCCTTTGCAACGGCTGGCGTCAGCGTGCCGACCGATTCGAAGCTTTCAAAGAGCTTCGGCATCTGCCCTTCGGTGATGCCGCAGATCTCCAGCATCGGCTGCGACCAGCGGCGGTTCTTCACATCCAGCAGCAGCATGCCCGACGCATCCGAAAAATCGGTGCTGTGCACGCCCGTCAGCAGATACGTGATATAGTCCTTCGGCAGCATGATCTTCGCGATCTTTTTGAAGTTCTCCGGCTCGTTTGCGCGCATCCAGAGGAGCTTCGGCGCGGTGAATCCGGCAAACGCGATGTTGCCCGTCCATTCGGAGAGCTTGTCCTTGCCGATTTCGTTGTTCAGGTAGTCCGTTTCCTTCGCGGTGCGCCCGTCGTTCCAGAGGATCGCGGGACGGATCACCGCGTCGTTTTGATCCAGCACCACGAGCCCGTGCATCTGCCCGCCGACGCCGATGCCGGCGACCAGCGAGCGGTCGATGTCCTTCGTGAGCTCGGGGATGCAAGCAAAGACTGCTTTCTGCCAGTCTTCCGGCTTCTGCTGGGACCAGCCGGGATGCGGAAACTCCAGCGGATATTCGCGGGAGGCGATGTTTAGAACAGCGCCCTCGCTGTCCATGAGCAGGGTTTTGAGCGCGGATGTGCCAAGATCGATGCCGATGTAATACATAAGTTCACCTCACGTAAAATTTGGGCGGCGTTGCCGCCGCCCTTTGTTGGTAAGACAATCCGTTAGCTGAAGAGCACGCTGTTGACGACGCTCTCCAGATATTCCTGTCTGCCGCTGCCGGGCATCGCCGGGGCTTTTGCCGCGACGGCCTTTGCCGCGCATTCTTCCAGCGTGGCTTCGCCGCTTGCGATGCGCGCGCCGATGCCTTCGCGATAGCTCGCGTAGCGATCCTTGACGAATTCATCGATTCTGCCGTCATCGATCAGCGCGGCTGCTTTGATGAGACCGAGCGCGAAGGTGTCCATGCCGAGGATGAAGGCTTCGAACATATCTTCATAGGTATAGCTGGGTCTTCTGGTCTTCGCGTCGAAGTTGAAGCCGCCCGTAAGGCCGCCCGCCTTGAGCACTTCGTACATGCACATCGTGGCTTCGTAAACATCGAAGGGGAATTCGTCGGTGTCCCAGCCAAGCAGCAGGTCGCCCTGGTTCGCGTCGATGCTGCCGAGCATGCCGTTGACGCGGCTGACGCGCAGATCGTGCTGGAAGGTATGGCCCGCCAGCGTCGCGTGGTTGGCTTCGATGTTGAGTTTGAAATCCTTGTCAAGACCGTTGGCGCGGAGGAAGCCGATCGCCGTCGCCGCGTCATAGTCATACTGGTGCTTCATGGGCTCTTTGGGCTTGGGTTCGATGTAGAAGTCGCCCTTGAAACCAATGCTGCGGCCGTAGTTGACCGCCATGCGCATCAGCCGCGCGATGTTTTCCTGCTCAAACTTCATGTCGGTGTTGAGGAGGGTTTCATAGCCTTCACGGCCGCCCCAGAAGACGTAGCCGCGACCGCCGAGCTTGACCGTCAGCTCCAGCGCTTTTTTCACCTGCGCCGCGGCAAAGCAGAACACCTCCGCAGAGTTGGAGCTGCCCGCGCCGTTCATAAAGCGGGGGTTAGAGAACATATTCGCGGTGCCCCAGAGGCACTGGATGCCCGTGCTCTTCATCTTTTCGAGCATGTAGTCCGTGATCTCGTCGAGGCGACGGTTGGTCTCGTTGATATCTTCCGCTTCGGGTACGAGGTCTACATCGTGGAAGCAGAAGTAGCGGATGCCAACCTTCTGCATGAATTCAAATCCCGCGTCGACCTTTGCCTTCGCGTGCGCCATGGTGTCCACCGGAGCGCCGAAGCTCTTATCGACCGTTCCCGCGCCGAACATATCCTTGCCGGCGTTGCAGAGATTGTGCCACCAGGCCATTGCAAACGGCAGATACTCGCGCATGGGTTTACCGGCTACGATGCGGTCTGCATCGTAAAATTTGAACGCAAGCGGGTTCTTGCTGCTGGGACCTTCATACGAAATTTTGGAAATGCCCGTGAAAATTTCAGCCATCGTGTTTCTATCCTTTCATCCACGTTGATCAGTTGTGTTAACTAAATTTTTGTGCTTATCTAAGTTTAGAACCGAGATTAATTTAGCTTAATTATATGATACTAGATTCTGGGCTTTTGTCAAGATACAATCCGTATGGAGCGGTAAAAAATGCGTATTCTACATAAATATCTTTACTTCTTAACTTAAAACTTGTATAATATGATTAATTAAGTACAAAATAAGGAACACATCATGGCAGACGTAACCGCTCGAGACCTAGCCAGCATGCTTGGCATCTCCACTGCCGCAGTCTCAATGGCACTTAACGGAAAACCGGGCGTCAGTTCCGAAACGCGCACCAAGGTGCTCGCCGCGGCAACGAAGCTTGGTTATGTTACCCCGAAGTCGCGCCAGAGTGAACGGCAGGCGAAAAACATCGTCAGTTTCGTGATCTACGTCGGCGTCGGCGTCGCGGAGCAGACAACGTTTTCCACCTTTGTCATGCGCGGCGCGGAATCCGCGGCAAAGGAGATGGGCTACCGCATCCTCGTGCACTACTTCTATGCGGATCAACCGTGGGACGATCAGGTCAAGCGGATTCTTTCCGACGCGTGCGGCGTGGTCATGCTCGGCACGGACATCACTTCCGCCCAGCGCGACGCGTTTTTGCAGTTTTACACCCTCGGCAATGTGCCGCTGGTCATCATCGATAATTTCCTCTTCTCGGCCTATGTCGATTGCGTCGGCAACGACAATACCTACGGCGTGAAATCCGCGGTCAGCTACCTGATCAACTGCGGGCACAAGAAGATCGGGTATCTTCGCTCCAAACAGCGCATCGTCAATTTTGACGACCGCGAGCTGGGCATCCATCTCTCGATGGCGGAGCACAAGGACGAAGGTCTTTCTCCGCTTCAGGTCATCGATGTGGATATCTCGCCCGACAAGGCGCGGGAAGATATCTTTGCGTGGCTCCGCGCGGGCAACACACCCGCGGAAGCATTCTTCTGTGAAAACGACATGCTGGCGGCCGCGTTCATCCGCGTGCTCAAGGAGAGCGGATACCGCGTACCGGAGGATGTCTCCGTCATGGGCTTTGACGATGTACAGATCTGCGAGATGATCGATCCGCCGATTACCACCATGCACGCGTTCAAGGAGCGTCTCGGCAAAATCTCGGTCGACCTGCTGCACACACGCATCGAAGCGGGAGACACGATTCAGACCAGTCAGGAATCGGGGCTCATGAAAGTCGCGCTGTCGCTCCAGCTCAAGGAGCGCAAGAGCGTCGGCTGCCGCAAGCCGCGCGAATAATGAAATCCAATTGCGTGCGGGCAGGCAAACGCCCCTGCCTGTGCGCAAATCTTTTTCAATATCGGATGGAAAATACAATACGGAGGCTCTTAGATGAAGTACGGGGTTTTTAACGACACCGCCCGGGAATATGTGATTGCTACGCCAAAGACACCACTCCCGTGGATCAACTACCTTGGTTCGCGGGATTTTTTTCGTCTTATCTCGAACACCGCAGGCGGCTATTGTTTTTATAAGGACGCGAAGCTCCTTCGCTTGACGCGCTATCGTTACAACGAAAATTCGCTCGACATCAACGGGCATTATTTCTATATCAAAGACGGGAGCTCGATCTGGGCCCCCGGATGGCAGCCTATTCGTGCGGAACTTAATCGATTTCGTTGCCGCCACGGGCTCGGTTATACCATCTTCGAGAGCGCAAAAGACGGCCTTGCCTGCACGCAGGAGACGTTCGTTCCCGTGGACGATAACTGCGAGCTCACGCGCGTTTCGCTGACCAACGAGAGCGAGAGCGTCAAGCAGATCGACCTCTTCTCCGCCGTCGAATTCTGCCTTTGGAACGCGCTGGACGACATGAGCAACTTCCAGCGCAACTACTCCATCGGCGAGGTCGAGGTGGAAGGCAGCCGCATCTACCACAAGACCGAATACCGTGAGCGCCGCAACCACTACGCGGTCTATGCGGTCAACGCGCCGTTAACCGGCTTTGACACCGACCGTACCGCATTCTGCGGCGCGTATCGCAGCTTTCACGATCCGGAGGTCGTCTTCTCCGGCGAGAGCAAGAACAGCATCGCGCACGGCTGGCAGCCCATCGGCAGCCACCACCTGCGCCTGACGCTATCCCCCGGCGAAACCAAGCGTTATATCTTCACGCTCGGGTATTGCGAGAATTTGCAGGACGAAAAGTTTATCGCGCCAAACGTGATCAACAAAGCGCCCGCCGACAGACTTCTTGAGAAGTACATGACCGACGCGCAGTTTGACGCGGCGTTTGCCGAGCTTGCAGCCCACTGGGAGGGGCTTCTCTCCCGTTTCTCCGTGCAGACCGGCGACGAAAAGCTCGACCGCATGGTCAATATCTGGAATCAGTACCAGTGCATGGTCACATTCAACATGAGCCGCAGTGCGAGCTATTTTGAGAGCGGACTTGGCCGCGGCATGGGCTTCCGCGACTCGTGTCAGGATTTGCTGGGCTTTGTCCACTTGATTCCGGAGCGCGCAAGAGAGCGCATCCTCGATATCGCCGCAACTCAGTTCCCGGACGGCAGCGCGTATCACCAGTATCAGCCGCTGACCAAGCGCGGAAATGCGGATGTCGGCACAGGCTTCAACGACGATCCGCTCTGGCTCATCGCAGGAACGGCTGCCTATCTGCGCGAAACGGGCGATTTCTCGATCCTCGATGAGATGGTCGATTTTGACAACGATCCTACGCTTGCGCAACCCCTGATGGAGCATCTGCGCAGGAGCTTCCAGTATACGGTTACCCACAAAGGCCCGCACGCGCTGCCGCTCATCGGACGCGCGGACTGGAACGATTGTCTCAACCTCAACTGCTTCTCCACCGAACCCGGCGAGAGTTTCCAGACCTTCGGGCCCAGCGAAGGCCCCGTTGCCGAGAGCGTGTTCATTGCGGGCATGTTTGTGAAATACGGTGAGGAATACGCGCAGATTTGCGACGAGCTGGGTCTTGAGGCCGAAGCCGCGCACACACGGCACGAAGTCAAGGTGATGTACGACGCAACGCTGACCGCGGGCTGGGACGGCGAATGGTTCCGCAGAGCTTACGATGCCTTCGGCAATCCCGTCGGCAGCAGCGTCTGCGAAGAGGGACAGATTTTCATCGAGCCGCAGGGCATGTGCGTCATGGCCGGCATCGGCGTCGAGGAAGGGCACGCGGCCCGCGCGCTTGCGAGCGTCAAAGAGCGGCTCGATACCAAATACGGCATCGTGCTGCAGCAGCCCGCCTATACGCGCTATCATGTCGAGCTGGGCGAGATCAGCTCCTATCCGCCGGGATACAAGGAAAATGCGGGCATTTTCTGCCACAACAACCCTTGGATCAGCTGCGCCGAGACAGTCCTCGGCAATGGCGACCGCGCGTTTGAAGTCTACAAACGCACCTGCCCCGCCTATGTGGAGGAGATCAGCGATACGCGCCGCACGGAGCCGTATGTCTACTGTCAGATGGTTGCGGGCTGCGACGCGCCAACCTTCGGTGAAGGCAAGAACAGCTGGCTTACCGGAACCGCGGCCTGGACGTTCATGAATGTCAGCCAGTACATCCTCGGCATCCAGCCGACGCTGGATGGTCTCGCCATCAACCCCTGCCTGCCCGCCTCGATCAAGGGATTCACCTGCGAGCGGCTCTACCGCGGTGTGCGCTACCACATCACGGTTGAAAAGCCGGACGGCGTCAGCAAGGGTGTTCGTTCGCTGACCGTGGACGGAACCGAGATCACGGGCAACGTCGTGCCGCTCGGCAGCGCAAAAACCGACTGCACCGTCAAAGTCGTGATGGGTTGACAGGAGAACACCATGTCGTTTCCAAAGGATTTTCTCTGGGGCGCGGCAAGCGCTGCCTACCAGATAGAAGGCGCAGCCCAAGAGGATGGGCGCGGCCTGAGCGTTTGGGATACGTTTTCCCACACGCCGGGCAAAACCTATGAAGGCCACACGGGCGATATCGCCTGCGACAGCTACCACCGCTTTGAGGAGGATCTCGAGGCGCTGAAGCTGCTCGGCATCAAGCATTACCGTTTCGGCATCAGCTGGACGCGCATCTTCCCCGACGGCAGAACCTTCAACGAGCGCGGATTTGCCTACTACGACAAGGTTGTCGATCTGTTGCTGCAAAGCGGCATTACGCCGTGGGTGACGCTCTTCCATTGGGACACGCCGCAGGCGCTGGAGGACGAAGGCGGCTGGCAGAACCGCGAGACCGCGCGGTTGCTTGCGCAGTTTGCGGGCGTTGCCGCCGAGCACTTTCGCGGACGCGTCCGCCACTATTTCACACTCAACGAACCGCAGTGTTTCATCGGCCTCGGGTATGAGGCGGGCTGGCACGCGCCGGGCAAAACGCTTTCGGGCGAGCCGCTGCTGCGCTGCTGGCACAATGCCATGCTCGCGCACGGCATGATGGTGCAGGCGGTGCGCAAGGTCGATCCCTCCGCGCAGATTGGCCTCGCCTCCTGCGGACTCGGCTGCATCCCCGAAACAGACAGCGCTGCGGATATCGAAGCCGCGAAAAACGCGATGTTCATCTTCGGCATGCATCCGGACTTCTCGCTGTTTTCGCAGAACGCGTTCCTCGACCCCGCGATGCTGGGGCATTATCCGGAGCATCCGTTCTTTGATTCGCCGGAGATTACGAAGGAAGACCTCGCGCTGATCCATCAGCCGATCGATTTTATCGGGCTGAACTTCTACAACGCCGTCGTTGTCCGCGCGGGCAAACACGGGCCGGAGCATGTGCCCTTCCACCGCGGCTACGCGCGCACGGCGATTCGCTGGCCGATCACGCCGGAGATGATGTACTACTGCACGAAATTCATCTATGATCGCTACCAGCTGCCGATCTATATCACGGAAAACGGCCTGAGCTGCAATGATAAAGTCTACCTTGACGGCAAGGTGCACGATCCCGATCGGATCGACTTTCTCCGGCGTTACCTGCGCGAATTCAAGCGCGCGGGCGAAAGCGGAGTCGATATCCGCGGCTATTTCCACTGGAGCCTGCTCGACAACTTCGAGTGGAGCAACGGTTACGAGGAGCGCTTCGGGCTGTTCTTTGTGGACTACACGACGCTCAAGCGCACTTCCAAGGACAGCGCGTTCTGGTTCCGCTCCGTGGTGGAACAAAACGGCGAGAACCTGTAGCACGAGCGAAACAACAAAAGCACCGGAATTCCGGTGCTTTTCTGTTTCTTTCTGTCAGCACTTGCCGCGCCTTAAAGATCAGTCTTCTATTGTGACTTCCTCTTTCGCTTTGTCCAGCTGCAGCATCTTGCGGAAGAGCTTCACCGTCCAGTACATCGGCAGCGAGATCCCGCCGAGCAGCCAGAGCCAGCCAAGATAGGCAAACACTTCGTAGACCAATAGCGGCAGGCCGATGACCAAACCCCATACTGCAAGAGCGACAATTGTCCGCGGAAACTGCGCAAAAGCGAGCAGGAACGCGTTTTTCAACTGTACGCTGAACGTATTTTGAAAGCGGGCGACCAGCGGATAAAACCAAAGGGACGCCATCAGAACGATTGCCCCCACTATGATCGCGAAGATCAGGAAAAACTTATTGTTCGGCTCGGAATACACAACCGCAAACCAGATATCCCCGGCGAGGATCGCGAGGACGAGCAGCTCTAGCAGCCAGCCCGCGGTGGACTGGCGAAACGCTGCGCGAAAGTCCGCAAAAAACGCCTTGTAGACAAGCCCTGTTTCGCGCTTTTGCAGCGTACGGCTCACGCCCGCGTAGCATGCGGTCGCAGCGGCACCGATGGTCACGATCGGAACCGAACACACCAGAAACAGCAGGTTGAGAATGACGATATCCCCAAGAAACGCAAGCGTATTGACGAAGCTCGTTTTCAGCCAGCGGAATCTCTCTTTCACTGCCTTTGCCTCCTATCATCGGAAAAGCGCCCGCCCCACAAGAGGACAGGCGCCCCGAATGAACTCTACAGTTGATTTTACTCTTTGACGGAACCGAGCGCAACGCCCGCGATGATGTACTTCGAAAGCAGGAAGTATACGATAAACAGAGGAAGAACCGACAGTGTCAGCGCGAGGTAAACCGCGCCGTATTCCGTCCTGTAAATATCTCCCTTCAAGAGACTGACCATGATCGGCATCGTATAGTTCTCTTTCTTTGTCAAGAGAACCATCGGCAGGAACAGCGCGTTCCAGCTCGTCACATACGTGAAGATTGCCTGTGTTGCCATCGCGGGTTTCATGATCGGCAGCACGATGCTGTTGAAGGTGCGGAATTCTCCCGCGCCATCGATGCGCGCCGAAGCGACGATATCGAGGTTCAGCGATGGCAGCATGTATTGCCGCATGAAGAATACGGTCATTGGCGCAGCTATCGCAGGTAAAATCAGCGCCAGCAGGTTGTTGGTCATATGGATTCGATACATGAACTGATAGAATCCGATGCTGATGACCTGCGTCGGAATCATCATGACCGCAAGAATCAGCGTGAAGAACGACTGACGCATTTTCCATTCATATGCAACCAACGCGTAGGCTGTCAGCGTCGAGAAGTAGATCGATAGGACCGTTGCGCCCGTGGAGATCACAACCGAGTTGAAAAAGCCGGTGACGGGGTTAAAGGTCTTTCCTGTCAGCACTTTGAAGTTGTTCATGATGTGCGTCGAGGGAATCAGCGAAATCGCATGATCCTGAATCTGTACCGTGCTGCGCGTTGCGTTCACGATCATAATCCAGAAAGGCATGATGCTCAGAATACCCAGAATGATGCAAACGACATAGATGAAAATCCTAGTTTTATGTTTCCTTTTCATACTGCCGCCCCCTTGCTGAGTTTCTCCATGCGTTTGATCGCGCGCTTGGCTTTGAGCTCCGAGCGATCACGCATCAGGTAGAACGTGGCTGCAGACAGCACCGCGATGATGACAAACATGATCATGCTTGCGGCAGCTGCTTTGTTATACAGATAGGTACCGGAGAACGCCTGCGCATAGATGAAAACGCTGGTGGTCATGGTCGCGTTCGCGGGGCCGCCGTTCCAGATGTACAGCTTCGGAATATCGAACATGTTCAAGCCGCCGATGAGGCTCGTGATCAGCGTGAAGATCAGGATCGTGCGCATGCAGGGCAGTGTGATCTGGAAGAACGTCTGCCGCGGGGATGCACCGTCGATCTCCGCCGCCTCAAACAGCTCGGGGTTGATGCCGAGCACGCCGGAGATCAGGATGATCGTGGTATAGCCATACCATTGCCAGAACTGAATGAAGGCTACGACGATTTTGGCGGCCCACGGACTAGTCGAGAAGTCAAACGGTTTTGAGGTCAGATGCAGCGACTGCAGAATATCGTTGACCGGTCCGATCGGGTACCCGAAAATCGCCGCGTATAGAATCGCCACGGTAGCCGCGGTGATGATATTCGGTAGATAAAAGAGAACCTTAAATGCGCCCTGTCCGCGGATTTTCCGGCTGCGGTTGGTAAACCAGGCGGTCAGAAGCAGCGCGAGGCCGATCTGCGGAATGAAGTTCATCGTCCAAATGACGATGGTATTGATCAGCGAATTATGGAATGTCTTATTCGTCAGAATACTGACAAAGTTATCAAACGGGTGCTCCAGGAACTTGAACGACGTTGCGACAACGCCTTTGAAGTCCGTAAATCCAATGATGGCTGTAAACAAAGTCGGATACAGCATGAAAATCAAAAATATAATGATGAAGGGCAGACTGAACAGGTAGCCGTACTTGGCATAGCTGACGCCCTTGATCTTGGGCTTTTTTTGCTCGAGAGGCATGACCGCTTCCCCCTATGAAATAGATTTGCTTGGATGATGTGTGTGTGGACGGACGGAAGAACTCCGTCCGCCCACACTCATCATATACCTAATTTGGTTTGGTGAAAACAGTTGCCTAATTAGTTGGCTTCGATGCCGAGGGTATCGGTCACAGCCTGTTTGAACGCGGCAATCGCTTCGTCACGGGTGAGGTTGCCAGCCGTGTACTGACGGACCTGATCACGCCAGAGGTTGTTGATCGTCTCGTCATACTGGGTCAGGTTCTTGCCGTTTGCAAACTGGTTCGCCGGGACGAACACGTCAAACATGTTCTGGCCGCCGAGGAACGCGAGTTCGCCATTGGACTTCGCCATAACGGTACCGGAGGAGACGGTGTCTTTCGTGCCGCCTTCGCCATTGAGGGTGCCGTTCGCCCACATATACTGCAGGCTGTTTTCGTCCGTCTGGAGGGTGATCCAGTCGATGAGCTTGCCAACTGCTTCCAGCTTGCTGGAATCTTTGTTGGCCAGAACCCACGTGCCGCCCCAGAAGAAGCCGACCGGCGGGTTGCAAACTGCCCAATCGCCGTAGGTGCCTTCGCCGGCTTTTTCACCGCCGGAATGGCCGGCCATGACGTAGTTGATCAGCCAGGCGGGTCCGAAGAATCCGAAGATGGGCTGTGCGCCAATGCCCTGCATATCGGCAAACCACGCATCGGTCCAGTCACGGGTGTCATTGTAGAAGCCGCCTTCTTTGAGCTTCATGGAGAGGTCGAGGAACGCTTCGCGAGCGGGGTCAATGTTCAGCTTGCCATCGACGATCCAGCCGGTGGGGGAGCTGTTTTCCACTGCGTGCCAGATGTCGCCATCGCCGGAGACGATGCCGTAGCCCTTCGCCTTCAGTTCGGCGGCGGCTGCAAAGAACTTATCCCAACCCGGTCCGATCTTGTCGGCGATGACGGCGGGATCATCGGTTCCCCAGGTGTCGATCGCCAGCGAGCGGCGATAGATGAACGCACTGCCGGTTGCCTGATAGCCAAGGCCGACGAGAGCGCTGTCGCTGGGACGGGTGCCGATGTCGATGGTATACTGTGCGATGTCAGCATCCTTCGTCTCTTTCGCAACATCGATGCCCAGATCGGCATACTTCGCAGCATAGCTGCTCATGTCGCCCTGCGTGTACTTCAGAACGAACGCGGATTCTGCGCAGTACATGTCGGGGGCATCCTTACCGCCGGCGGCCAGAGCCTGGTCGAGAGCGGGCTGGTAGAGACCATCGGTGGTTGCGATGATAGTCGCATTGATGGTGTAGCCGAAGTCCGGATGCATGGCAATGTACTTATCCAGCATCTTCGGAACCTCGTCCGTGAACGTGTAGATGTTGATGACGTTGTCACCAGCCGCTACCGGTGCTTCGGTTGCGGCGGGGGCTTCGGTGGCTTCAGCGGCAGGCGCTTCAGCAGCGGGTTCTGCGGCAGGCGCGGGTGCGCAAGCAGCCAGCGTGCTCAGAGCCAACAAGAGAGACAGAACGATCGCGATAGTCTTTTTCATTGCTTCCTGATACTCCTCCTTATAAATTGCGCCACAATGCACACGACGGGAGCTATTCGGTTCTGATAAAATGAAATCCAGAATTCGTCACGAAGTGTACAAGGATGTGACATCATCATTATAGGAGGTGCTTAAGTTTAAGTCAAGATTGATTTTGAAATTAATTTGCTTAAGCTTAATTTCTCAGCGGTAATATTGACTTAAGCAGCGCATTCGGGCAAAATAAGAATACAAGGCGAAAAGGAGCGAAAGAACACACAAATGGTCTATCTTGACTACGCGGCAACCTCGCCTGTCTACCCCGACGTTCTCGACGTGATGGATGCCGTCTCGCGCGAAAACTACGCAAATCCTTCCTCATTATATTACATCGGATACCTTGCGAAGAAAACGCTGCAGGAAAGCAGGCACGTGCTCGCCTCCTCCATCGGTTCTGAAACGGACGAAATCGTTTTCACTTCCGGCGGCACCGAGGGAAACAACCTCGCGCTTTTCGGTGTTTTGCGCGCTGCGCATCAAAAAAAACATCTCGTTGTCGGCAGCACGGAGCACCACAGCGTTCTCGCCGCGGCAAACGCGCTCGCAAAGGAAGGATTCACGCTTTCCATCCTGCCCTGCTCCACCGACGGCATATATGATCCGGAGGAGCTTACGCGGCTGCTTCGTCCGGATACCGCGCTGGTGAGCCTGCACCTTGCAAACAACGAAACCGGCGTCTTGCAGCCCATCGATAAGATCGGTGCTATCACGCGCGAACGGCGGATCCCACTGCACTGCGACGCGGTTGCAGCCTACGGGCACATCCCGCTCGACGTGCGCGCGCTCAAGACCGATCTGATGACCGTATCCGCGCACAAGGCGGGCGGCCCGCACGGAGTCGGGTTTCTCTATGTGCGGAATGAAATTACCCTTTCTCCGCTGTTTTTTGGCGGTTCTCAAGAGCGCGCACTGCGTCCTGGCACAGAGAACCTGCCCGGCATCGCAGGGTTTGCGAAGGCAATCGAGCTGTCGCAGGTACCCGCTTGCTCCGCGGTGCGGGATCGCCTGCAGACGCTCTTGCTGGAGAAATTTCCGGTAGCTGTGATCAACGGCGGCAGCGTACCCCGGCTTCCGCACATCCTCAGCATCACGCTTCCCGGCGTCGCATCCGAGCGGCTGCTGCCTCTGCTCTCCTCCGCCGGGATCTATTGCTCCGCCCGCGCAGCCTGCGCCGGAGGCGAGCGAGCCCCCTCCCATGTACTCCTCTCAATGGGTCTTTCGGCAACGGAAGCCGGAGAAACGTTGCGGTTTTCAAGCGGTTTTGGCAACAAATTAAGTGATGCCGACGAAACATCGAACGCAATCGATTTCGCAATACGCAATCAAATTTGAACACTTAGATCACTTACTTAATTTTCTATTAATATTAATCTGGAGGTAACCCATGTTTAACAGAGAAGCAGCGCTCGCAAAAGCACGCAGACTGGTCGCAAAGATGACGCTCGAAGAAAAGATGTCCCAGCTGGCCTACGGCGCGCCCGCAATCGAGCGATTGGGCGTACCCGCGTACAACTGGTGGAACGAAGGGCTGCACGGCGTCGCCCGTGCAGGCGTCGCCACGAGCTTCCCGCAGGCAATCGCGCTTGCCGCGATGTTTGACCGCGAGGAGCTCAAGGCCGTCAGCCGCGCAACCGCGCTGGAAGGCCGCGCAAAATACAACGAATTCTCAAAGCACGGCGACCGGGATATCTACAAGGGACTGACCTTCTTTTCCCCGAACATCAACATCTTCCGCGACCCGCGCTGGGGCAGAGGCCACGAAACGCTCGGCGAAGACCCCTACCTCACCGCGGAGCTCGGCAAAGCGTTTGTTCGCGGCATGCAGGGCGAAGGTGAAACCATGACCGCGAGCGCCTGCGCTAAGCACTACGCCGTGCACAGCGGGCCGGAGGCGATCCGCCACCACTTCAACGCCATCGCCACGCAAAAGGACATGTGGGAAACCTATCTGCCTGCGTTTGAGGCGCTGGTCGTGGATGCGCAGGTCGAGAGCGTCATGGGCGCCTATAACCGCGTCAACGGCGAGCCCTGCTGCGGCAGCAAGACGCTTCTTGTCGATATCCTCCGCAGCAAATGGGGCTTTGCGGGATTCGTCGTGTCCGACTGCTGGGCGCTGATCGACTTCCACACAGGCCACGGCGTCACCAGCAGCCCCGAGGAGAGCGCGGCACTCGCGATGAAGAACGGCTGCGATATCAACTGCGGCTCGGTCTATCTCCAGCTCAAATCCGCCTACGATCAGGGGCTGATCACGGAGGATCAGGTGACGCTCGCCGCGGAGCGCGCGTTCACCACGCGGTATCTGCTCGGCATCATGGAGGAAGGCAGCGAATATGACAAGATTTCCTACGAGACCGTCGAGTGCAGCGAGCACCTTGCGCTTGCGCAGGAAACTGCGCGCAAGAGCTGCGTGCTGCTCAAAAACGACGGCATACTGCCGCTGAACAAGAACAAGCTCAAAACCCTCGGCGTCATCGGCCCGAACGCGGACAGCCGCGTCGCGCTGACGGGCAACTACCACGGCACCTCCTCGCGCTATATCACGATTCTCGAGGGCATTCAGGACGAATGCGGCGACGACGTCCGCGTGCTCTACGCGCCCGGCTGCGCGCTCTACCACCGCAAGACCGAGGTGCTCGCGTTTGAAAACGACCGCGTCGCGGAGGCGGTCACCGTCGCGGAGCACAGCGACACGGTGCTATTGGTGCTCGGCCTCGACGAAACGCTGGAAGGCGAAGCGCCGGACGACGGCAACAGCATGGAGGCCGGAGACAAGCCGGATCTCTACCTGCCGGACGTGCAGCGCGAGCTCCTCACGCGCGTTCTCGCGGTTGGCAAGCCCACCGTCGTCGTTCTCCTCGCGGGCAGCTCCATCGACCTCTCCGTGGCTGAGGCGGGGGCAAACGCGGTGTTCTGCGCCTGGTATCCCGGCGCACGCGGCGGCAAGGCCGTCGCCGACCTGCTCTTTGGCAAGGTTTCCCCCTCCGGCAAGCTGCCCGTGACGTTCTATCACGAGGAGGATCTCGCGCATCTGCCGGAGTTCACCGACTACGCGATGAAAGGCCGCACCTACCGCTACCTCGACCGCGCGCCGCTCTATCCCTTCGGCTACGGACTTAGCTACGGCGATGTGCGCGTGCTCTCCGCCGCCGCGGAAAAGGCCGCGGAAGGCGGGCTAACCGTGACCGCAACCGTGCAGAACATAGGCAAGGTCGCGACGGACGACGTCGTGCAGCTCTATATCCGCGCAGAGGATACCCCGCACGCAACGCCGAACCCGATCCTCTGCGAATTTGCGCGTGTGCATCTGGACGCGGGCGAGTCGAAGCAAGTCACGCTTCACGTCGCGCCTGCCTCGCTGACGGTCGTGGACGATGCGGGCAATCGCCTCTTCCCCGGCGGGCGGTATTCGCTCTACGCCGGCACAAGCCAGCCGGACGCCCGCAGCCGCGCGCTGACGGGGAAAAGCCCCGTCAGGCTGGAGCTGAAGCTCTAAGCCTCAACCGTATTGCAAAAAAGTCAGCCCGCACACGCGGGCTGATTTTTTTCTGGCACAGCCGCTCTTTGCCAAAATACACGATTTATGCTATGCTGTTGCCGTTGTGCGCCATTGTACCATCGCGCGCAAGATCAAATTTCCGGAGAATACGATTTTGGCGATTTTGTTGGATTGTGTCTTTGTCGGTGTCGGCGGCTTTGTCGGCTCCGTGCTGCGGTATCTCATCAGCCTCCTCCCGCTGCGTCACGAAAGCGGATTTCCCCTGCTGACGCTCGGCATCAATGTGCTCGGCGCGTTCGTGCTCGGGCTCATCATGGCGGCGGCCGGGCGTGAAGTCCCCCTCGACCCGCGGACGCTGCTGTTCCTCAAGGTGGGCGTTTGCGGCGGCTTTACAACATTTTCCACCTTCGCGCTGGAGGCGCAGGGATTGCTGTCCGGCGGCAAGCCGCTGATCGCAATCCTGTATATGCTTCTCAGCGTCCTGCTGTGTGTGCTTGCGGTCTATTCTGCAACTGCAATCATCCGCTGAAATCAACGGATATTACCTATTTTCCGGCCTTTGGGGCCGGTTTTTTTATTTATTAGAGTATATACAAGCTTTTCGCCCGTTTTCTCGAAAATATATGATTTTTTTCTCAAATTTCTCTTGCAAAGAAAGAAAATTGCATGCTATACTCTGGCCGTAATGATTCGCAAACGGGCATTTGCTCCAAGCGAAATCGGAAAGGGGAAATAGTTTCAAATGCTGAGCAAGGTCAGGGTGGCGAAAGCCTAACAACTGAATACGCAGACGCAGCGCACCTCACAACAACCTATCGGTCTTCGATGATTTCTTTCGAGTACCAACTGTGAAGTAGCCCGCGCGTCTGTCAGCAGAACCTTTCGAAGAACTGTATTTTTTACGGGCATATCGATCGGGTGTGCTCGTTTTTGTTTGCAGTCAAGGACGAATACAGACCGAATCAGCCGTGAGAGCAGTCCCGAGTGGGCTGCACGTCACGGCTATTTTTATGCCCTTACCTCAACCGACCGCGCGGGAAATGCGCAAGGAGAACGATTATGACTTACATCAACGATATTCCGTCCGCCCTGCTGATGCAGGAGACGAACACGAGATTACGCGAGCTTGGCTGCGCCGTTACCGCAGACAGAGACAGCGCAAAGAAGGAGCGCCAAAGCGGCAAAGTCCGCGCTAGCCTCCGCTCCCGGAGCGCAACCGGCGCATCCTTCCAGCTCGGCAGCGTACACGCCGATGAGTAAAGGCAGCGCCGCGATTCCGGCAGCAACCACGCACGCAGCAGGCGCGACATACGGGCAAAGACCCGGTGCCGCGCACAAAAGACACAGGACGGAAGAATTACCGTCCTTACGACGAATGAAGTTTTCATTGGAGGAAACCATGCTACACGATCTTTACCTCATGTCCGCGAAGCCATCGCTGAACGCGGACGCGAGACGAAATTATGACCACCGCACCCTGACCTTCGAGGAGATGGCGGCTTCCTGCACGCAGCGCGCAAACAACGCCGCTGCCCGCAAGAGCCGCACCACGGGCAAGAATCTCTTTCTTGCCGTGATCGAGGGGGTTACACGCGCATGAATGATTATCGTCTCGGTCTCGCGCCCGCGGGCGCGCTGACGCTCCGGCCCATGCCGGAATTCGACCTTGAGCGGGCTCTGGAGCGCGCGGTCATTCGACTCGCGCTCACAGACCTCCGCCGAAAGCGACGAACCAAAAATTTGGAGGGAACTATGCGTCCTGATCAACATAACTTTCTCGCGTCCCCCGCGCAGGGGTCGACGCTGAATGCCGGACAATTCGGCAGCCTATTCGCCCAGCACCCCTGCCGGGGCTGCGAGGGCAAGCTGCAGGCCTACGACGCGCAAACGCCCGCGAGGCCGCGGCGATCCATCAAACACCTGCTCACCGCAACCTTCCTCCGAGGCGGCAGATGAGCACCACGGCGGGGCTTGCAGCCTACGGGTTTACGCCCGCCATGCACATGGCGCTGGAAGCGCGCAGGACGATTTCTGAAATCCCTGCGCGCGTGACCGCGGTGCACAAGGAGCGCTATGCGCTCATCTGCGACCGCAGCGAGTGCTACGGCCGCCTGAAATCCGCCGTCTACTTCAACGGCGGCGCACAGGAATTCCCCACCACGGGGGATTTTGTGCTGATCCAATACAACGAGCTGGGCGACAGCGTGATCACCGAGACGCTGCCGCGAAAATCTCTGTTTGCCCGAAAAAACCCGACGCTGGGTGAGGGCGATCAGGTGGTCGCGGCAAATTTTGACAGCGTGTTCATCATGCAGTCGCTCAACCACGACCTCAACCCCAAGCGGCTTGAGCGGTATCTTGCGCTCTCCTGGCAGTCGGGAGCCGTGCCCGTCGTGGTACTCACGAAAGCAGACCTGGTGGACTCCTACGCGGAGCAGATGAACGAGATCCTCCGCGTTGCGGCGGGCGTTGATGTGTTCGCGGTCAGCGCGAAGACGGGCTACGGCTTTGACGCGCTCTCGGACTATCTCAAGCCGGGTAAGACCATCGTACTGCTCGGCAGCTCCGGCGTGGGGAAGTCCAGCTTCGTCAACGCGCTCGCGGGCGAGAGCCTCATGGCCGTCAACGAGATCCGCGAGGACGACAGCAAGGGCAGGCACACGACCACGCACCGCCAGCTGATCCGCATGAACAACGGCGTGATGATCATCGACACGCCGGGCATGCGCGAGCTCGGTATGTTGGATGCCGCGAATGGTCTTAGCGAAACGTTTGCGGACGTGGAGCAGTATTTCCCGCTCTGCCGCTTCTCCGATTGCCGTCACGAGCGGGAGCCGGGCTGCGCGGTGCAGGCGGCGATCGTCTCCGGCGAGCTGCCGCTCTCTCGCTACGAGAGCTACCAAAAGCTACAGCGGGAATCGCAGTATGCGGCGAGCCAGACGAACTATCTCAAGCTCAAGCAGCAGCGCTTCACCGAGATCGCGAAGATGAGCAAAGCCCTGCAGAAGTCCGGCGGCAAGCGCGGGACTTACGGTAGAGACGACTAAAATAAAAGACGGTGAGATGATCTCACCGTCTTTTGTTTGTATTTTGGTCTCGTTATGCGCGCATTTGCACCATCGACGTCGGCAGCGCGAACGACACGCCGAGCTGCTCAAAGCCGTCCTTGATCGCGAGATTGATGCGCTGGTTGATCTCCATGTAGCGGTCGTAATCCGCACTCAGCACGAAGTAGACGATCTCGAAATTGAGGCTATACGTGCCGAACGACGCGAAATGCGCGCGGGAGAAGGTCGTGTCCTCCGTCTCCTCGACGATCTTCTGAATCATCGCCGGAATCGCCTTGAGCTTCTCAGAGGGCGTGTCGTAGGTCACCGCGAGCGTAAAGCTCACGCGGCGCTGCTGCATGGTTTTATAGTTGCGGATGCGCGAGCCGGTCAGATCCGCGTTGGAGACGATCAACTGCTCCCCGCCGATGGCGCGAAGGCGCGTGGTCTTCACGCCGATATGCTCAACGTTGCCCATGTGCTCGCCCGCGATGATGAAATCCCCAATCTCAAAGGGCTTATCGAAGAAGATCGTGAAAAAGCAGAAGATGTCCGATAGCGCGCTCTGTGCCGCAAACGCGAGCGCCACGCCGCCGATGCCGAGGCCGGTAACCAGCGACGTAATCTTCACGCCGACGTTATCCAGAAACAGGATCGTAGCGAATCCCCAAATCAGGATCTTCGAAAGCCGAATCATCCACTTGATCGCGAGAGATGCGTTCTCCTTGCCTTTGCCGAGCTTCGTGAAAAACAGCGTGGCCAGAGACGCGAGAAACATCGCGCCCATTACGACCGCAAACAACACGGAAATGCAGCCGACGACATGCTCGATCTTTGCATCCAACTGCAGCATCCGCGTGCAGGCATAGAACAGCGTAAAATACGCGGTCGGCAGCAGATACCGCTTGATGCCGGTCAGCGAAAGCTGGGCATAGGGCGACTGTGTCCGCTCCTGATACGCCGCGATGCGCTTGAGCGCGATGCGGCCCAGCGCGAAGATCAGCAAGAATCCCAGCGCAAGCATGCCTAGAAACACGAGATAATCCGAAATCGTGTTGTTCCAGAAGGTCAGTTCAAGAAATTCCATCGTGTCCGTTTTCTGTCTCCGTCATATACAAAATCACTTGGTCTGGTTGATGGTAACACAAATGAAACCGCCCGAACAGCGAAACGCGGCGCAATTCGGACGGTTTTGCGGAAGGTTTGAAAAGAGTTTTCCGTTTTGTCACCTAAGGAGCGGCTACAGCGCGCCGAGATCGCGCCGCTCAAACCGGCGGAAGGCGACAAGCAGGAACACGATCGACAGCGCCACGCAAAGCAGCAGATAGAACAGCGAAACCGTTCCTTCTACCACCTCCGTGTTCAGGAAATAGCGGAACGGCGTGAACACCCGCAGGATGCCCGGACGGTCGAGCAGATCGTACACGACCGCGAGCGCATAGGTGCCCACCACCGCGAGGTTGCCAGCCCTTGCGCCGTGCTCCGCGACGCGGAAGACCGCCGCCAGCATCGCAGCCAGCGTGAAAAACACGAGACCGACGAACCAGAGCGTGAGCGAGAAGCGCATGAAAAGCGCGGTATAATCACCCGCGAGGCTGAGCTGCTTCACCGCCAGCATCGAGAAGACCATGTTCAGGCAAGCGTATGCCGTCAGGAAAACGAGAGCCGCGTGCAGCTTCCACGCGAGGATGAACGAGCGCGTTCTCGGCTTGGTGAAGAGAAATTCGTAGGTTTTATCGACGCTTTCGCGCGAGACCGCGCGGCTGCCGAGGTGCGCGGCATAGACCGCGGTGAGCACAAAGATATACTGCATCAGCACCGCATAAAAGCCGCCGAACTGCGAGATATCCACGTTTGCCATGCCCATGACCGCCACGACGATGCGCGGAAACTTGCTGATGAGTTCGGTCATAAACTGCCCGTCCGACATCGCGGCGCTGGATTTTACGATGCCGGCAAAGACGAACATGAACAATCCCAGCGTCCAGAAGAGGAATGGCTTCAGGCCGGATTTGAGTTCTTTACGAAATAGGTTCATATCTTCTCCCTCCCTACAGCGCCGGAATGTCCGCGCGGGTATAGCGCACATACGCCAATGCCATCAGCGCCAGCGTGATGGCAGCGCCCGTCAGCGCATACTTTGCTTCAAATGCGCCGTCGAAGAACGCCTTTGCCGCGTCGAAATACCGGAACGGATTGATGTAGCGCAGCTTCTCCTCCTCCAGCAGGCTGTACAGCGCGCTGAGCAGGAACCCGCCGAAGCCGATCGCCGTCGAAAGGCCGGATACCGAGCGTACCCTTCTTGCGAATACCGCGATGCACGTGCCGACCGCGAGAAACAGCAGCTCCGTCCAGAGCAGCGCACTCGCCGCAAGCAGCGCGTGATCCATCATCGAAGGATCGGGCGCGTACGTTTGATAGAGGATCAGCGACGCCGCGATAAACACCGCATTGGAGACGAGCAACATCACAAGCGACGCGAGCAGCTTTTCGCAGAACAGCCTGCTTCTGCCGCGCGGCTTGGTCATGAGGAAATCCATGCACTTCTCGCGCTTTTCGCGGGAGAAGAGATCGAGCCCGATGCCGGAGGCCATGATTGCGCCGAATAGTGCATAATAGAGAAACCCGAACGCGTAGAACCCACCAAAGCTGAAGAGATTGTCCAGCTGCAACCCGAATGCGGCGGCGAACGCGGGCGGAAAGCTCTTGAGCATGTTCTCCACCGCGACACGACTATCTAAAAACGCGGGCAGAGCGCCTGCGATCAGGCCGCAGAGCAGCCCGGTCATCACGAGCGTCCAAACCGCAGCTCCGATCCAGGCGCGTCGCAGTTCGAATCGAAAGACGTTCATTTTGCCGCCTCCCCGCCCTCATAATAGTGCAGGAAGATCTCCTCCAGCTCCGGCTCGCTGATGTCCGCGTTGACGAGCGGAAGGTTCGCGAGCGTCTGCAGCAGCGGTGCAATCTCGCCGTTGAAGAGGAAGCTTGTCGTGCTGCCGTCCTGCGCAATCTCCCGCGCACCGGCAAGCGAGAAGTCCACGACCGGCTGTGAGGCGGTGAAGCTGACCTTCTTATAGGAGTTTTTGCGCATGTCGTCGATGCTGCGGAGGTCGACGATGCGCCCTTCTTTGATGATCGCAACCCGGTCGCAGATACGCTGCACTTCGCCGAGGATATGCGAGGAGAAGAGCACTGTTGCGCCCCGATCGTTTTCGCGCTGGATGAGATCGAAGAATGTCCGCTGCATCAGCGGGTCGAGGCCGCTCGTCGGCTCGTCGAGGATGATCAGCTTCGGCGAATGCAGAAGCCCCTGCACGATGCCGACCTTCTTCTTGTTGCCGAGGCTCATGTCCTCAATCTTCTTGTTCAGATCGAGCGAAAGCGCGTCCGCAAGCTCTGCGATGCGCTTCGTGCAATCCTTCTTATAAAAGCTCGCGGAATAGCGCAGCAGGTCGATGGCGCGCATATTGTCATAATAGAACACCTCGCCGGGCAGATAACCCACTTCGGCGAGAATCTTCACCTTGTCCTTTTCGCAGTCCATGCCGAAGATGCTGGCGGAGCCGCCGGACTTCTTGATCAGCCCCAGCAGCGTGCGGATGGTCGTGGATTTGCCCGCGCCGTTGGGCCCGATGAAGCCGAAGATCTCGCCCTCCTCGACGGAGATGTCCACGTCGATGATGCCGCGTGCTTTGCCGTAGTACTTGCTGAGTTTCTTTGTCTCGATTGCGTAACCCATAAAATCCCCCTATCACATCATGATTTGTCGCTATTTTTGCTCTAGCAGCTGTATCACCACGCCGCGGATGAGCACCCGCAACGCATCTTCATAAATCTCCGCACCGATCTCGCCCTTGAACAGCAGCGTCAAAAACACGCCCCGGAATGCCCCGCTGAGCGCCTCCGCCCGCTCGGACTGCATGCCCGGAAATGCTGCAAACATCCGCTTCATCGCTTCCCTGTCCCGCTCCGCGTGCTGCCGCGAAAGCTCCGGCGGAACCGTCCGCATGAAGTACTCCAGCTCGCCGCTCTGCATCAGCCGCGGCAAAAACGAATCGTCGATTTTCCGGTAGAAGCGGAGGATGATCTCCGTGATCTCGTCGACATCCGGCAAGCCAGGCAGCCCGCTGATCTGCTGATACAGCTGCTCCTGCGCATCCCGGTCAAAGTCCATGATGACCTCAAACAGCAGCCGCTCCTTGGATTCATAGAAGAGATAAAACGTCCCCTTCGGGATGCCGACCCGCTTGACCAGCTCGTCGACGGTCGTCTTGCGGATTCCGTACTGCGCGAGGCACCTTTGCGCCTCCGCAATCAAGCGCCGCTGAATATAGCCGCGTTCGTTCTCCGATAAGGTCTTCGGCATTCAACCAACTCCGTTTTGATTTATTTGACCGTTTTCGCTTTTATGGTCATTATAGTACTTTCAATCCGCTTGTCAACAAAAAAAGCGCGCGGCCTCCCGCGCGCTTGTGTGCTATTCCTTTTTCTCTGTGTGTTCCGGTTCCGTGGTTCGATCTTGACTTGTGAAGCAGAGAATAGCAGCGGTGTAAAAAGTGCTTTTTACTTACCCTTCTTCTGCGGATGTCTCTTCGTCTTCCCGCTTTTCATCGCGACAACAGCAATCCCCGCGACCACGAGCGCGAGCACACCCGCGAATACGAACAGGATCGGATCGGCAGGCTTCTGCTCCGAAACTTCCGTGATCGGGGTTGTTGTCGGTCTTGGCATCGGTGTCGGCCAAGGGGTCTCCGTCGGCTTTGGCGTCAGCGTCAGCGTCGGCCTTGGCGTGTTCGTCGGCTCCGGCGTTGTATTGATGGCGGTTTCAGCAAAATCTTTGATTTGTTCGGCGGGAAGGATCGTCAGCCGCTGCCGCACCCAGCTTGCGACAGTTGAGCGCGTCCACTCAAACTCGAATTCGTCCGAGCAGAAGATGTTTTCTACCGAATTCTCATCCAAGATCTGCCCGACGTCTTCTGGTGGTTTACCGAGGAAATAGACGTTATGAGCATGCGAGATCGCGGGGTAGCCGAAGTCGTAGTCGCTGCCGGAGAGGATGACGGTCTCAACGGAGGAGAGCTCAAAGCTCTTGTCCGTTTTCTTGTGCGCATTGACGATGTATCCTCTATCGCGATAAAAGACAGTAAACGCCAACTTCTCAGGTATCCTGAATAAGGAAATTTTGCATCCATCAAATATTCGATTTCCGACTTGCTGTAAAGAGTCCGGTAGAAAGACTTGGTTTAGGTTGTAACATCCATTAAAAGCCTGTTCACCGATTGATTTGATTCCTTCCGGGAAGTTGATTTCGATTAGTTCTGAACACCCGCGAAAAGCGAACTCTTCAATTTTTGTTAACCCTGCGTGCAATACAACTTGTTTCATTTGTTCACATCGAGAAAAAGCCTTCGCTCCAATTTCGTTAACCGTTTGAGGTATCTCGATGGACTGGATGGCACAGCCTTCAAATGCACTCTTACCGATCCTTTCTAGTCCATCGGATAAAGAAACCTTGCCCAACGAAATGCAGTCTGAGAAAGTACCTGCCTTAATTTCTTGAATTGAATCTGGTAAATCAACACTCGCCAGACTGGAACAGTCCGAAAAGGCATCTTCATCAATTTCTCTAAGTGATTCCGGAAATTGAATAGAAGTCAGATTCCTCTTGTAAAAAGCCCTGCAAGTGATTGTTTGAACTCCTTCCGGAACAGCAACGTTCGTGACCTTCATTTCCGATAATACAAGTTCATTCGCTTGCGTGTTGATTAATAACCCATTGACAACAATAAAGACAGGGTTCCCTTCTTCAACTACAATCTCAGAGGGAAAGAGTCCGCTGAATCCATGATCCTCATAGTATATATTGCCAAATCTATCCCGATCGATGATGTCCTGCGGGCCAAAGAAATCTTTGGTAGGCAAATCATACGGCAACTTATATATGCGAAAGTTCGTCACATCCCTACCGATGATCAATTTCCAAACGGTATCCTTAAACCCAACCTTCAGACAATTCACCCAGCCTTGATCGCTCTCGATCTTCATTACGCCGTCGGCGCTGATGCTCCAGCCGTCACCCGATTGCGCATAGTCCCCGTCCTCCGCCCGTGCCTTCCCCGCAAACAGCGCAACGCAAGCGATCCCAACAAGCGCGAGAATCAAACCCGTGATGAACATCTTGATCTTTTTCGGCATACTGGCTCCTTCGGCTAGATGATATCTATCGTTACTTGCTCTTCTTCTGCGGATGTCTCTTCGTCTTCCCGCTTTTCACCGCGACAACAGCAATCCCCGCGACCACGATCGCAAGCACGCCCGCGAAAACAAACAGGATCGGATCGGCTGGCTCTTGCTCCGAAACTTCCGTGATCGGGGTTGCAATAGGCTGTGGCGTTGCAGTAGGCTTGGGTGTGTTCACCACCTTAAAACCTGCGTACGTTGGCTGTGGCGTGTACGTAGGCCGCGGAGTGTTCGTCGGCACTGGAGTTGTGTTGATCGTGGTCTCCGCCCACTGGTTGATCTGACCTGCCGGCATGATTGTCAATCTCTGCCGCACCCAGCTTGCGACTGTCGAGCGCGTCCACTCAAACCCGAATTCGTCCGAGCAGTAGATGCTCTCCACCGAGTTTTCGTCCAAGATCTGCCCGACATCTTCCGGCGGTTTTCCGAGGAAATAGACGTCCTTGGCATCTGTGATCGCGGGGTAGCCAAAGTCGTAATCGTTGCCAGAGAGGATGACGGTGTCGACGGAGTAGAAGCCAAAGCTTTTGTCTGACTTCTTATATGGATTTAAGATGAACTTATCTCTCTTAAAATTATAGACCGGAAACGCCAATCGCTCGGGAATCCGAAGAATAGATAGATCGCACCACCAGAATGCTTTGTCTCCAATTTCCTGTAGAGAATCAGGGAGAATCACTTGCTTCAAGTTTTTGCAACCACAAAATGCTTGTTCCCCAATAGATTCTAGTTGGTCAGGGAAGTTGATCTGTCGTAACTGCTTACAGCCAGTAAACGTACCGTGTTTGATTTCTTTCAATTTTTCAGGAAGAGAAACCCGAAACAACTGATCGCAGTCTAAAAAGGCGTACGCTCCAATTTCATCCACTAATTGCGGAATTTCAATATATTGAATCGGGCAATAACTGAATGCATACGCACCCAGTTCTTGAAGCCCGGCAGGCAATGAAATCTCCTGCAAACTCGTACACCCGGAAAAAGCGCCTGCTTTCAGTTCAATAAGTGATGCAGGTAAATCTATACTTTTCAATTCTTTACATTTAGCAAACGCATTTACACCAATAGTCGTGAGAGAGGAAGGTAACTTAACAGATCGGACACTTCGTCCTGAAAATGCATTTAGCGTGATTCCTGTTATCCCTTCAGGAATTTCTACATTTCTCACGGCAAATTCCGAGAGTACCACCTCGTTTGTCTTGGTGTTGATCAGAAGACCACCGACAACTTTATATATAGAGTTTCCGGTTTCAACTTCTATTATGAGTGGTTCAAGGACCGAAGCGCCCTCATACTCATAATACGGCGTACCAAACCGATCATATCCAGCTATTTCCGAAGGATCGTAAAAATCAGGTGTTGGCGCTTCTGTAGCAACTTCGTACATACGGAAAATCGTAACATCTTTTCCGATGACGAGTTTATTAACAGATATTTCGAAACCATTTTTCAAACAGTCTACCCAACCAGCGTCATTCTCAATCGTGAATACGCCGTCAGCGGTCAAGCTCCAGCCGTCACCGGATTGCGCATAGTCCACTTCCTCTGCCCGCGCCTTCCCCGCAAACAGCAGGACACAGCAAAGCCCGACAAGCGTGAGAATCATGCCTTTTAAGAGAGTATGGTTCACGTTTTTCTTCATGATGGCTCCTAATAGATGGAATATGATCGTTATACGGGAAAGCTTGTATATACTCGACTTGCTCACCATTATACCGAACAATCGTTCAGAATGCACGTTCATTTTTTTGTAGAAAAAAGGACGAAACTTGTTTGTTTCGCCCTTTGGTATCATGAAGTCTTTGGTTTTGTTGGCGTGCGCCTCAGCGGTTACTTCCCCGCCTGCGCGTCGTTGAGCGCGTAGATTTCCTCGCGGCCGGATTGCCCGATCACGCGGTCGGTGATCCACGCAATCAGCGGGATGCCGACGAGGCTCAGCGCGAGCCGCACGAGCGTGAACGTCATGCCCATGCTAGCCGCCTCAAACGCGAGCATCGGGATCTTGGTCGTCGACCATGCGCCGATGAAGATCAGCACGTTCATAAAGCTCGTGCCCTTTTTGAGCATCACGGCCGCAAACGGAAACGCCGCATACAGCGGGCCTGCTGCCGCTGAGCCAAGCAGGAACGCGATCAACACGCCCTTGAAGCCGGAGCCTTTGCCGGTGTACTTGATCATCGTCGCGCGATCCACCCAGACGTCGAGCAAGCCAAGCAGGATGAAGATCGGCGGCAGTACGGAGAGCATCTCTTTGAAGCTTCCGAGCGTGTTGTTCAGTGCCTGCTTACCCAGATCCGGCAGCACGAGCCCCGTGACCACCGCGGCAATCAGCAGCAGGAAGAACGCGCCGTAGCGCTTGAGAAACGGCTTCTGCGGCTGACTTTGCTGCATCTTGTTTGCGCCCTGCGTGTTCTGTTCCGGCGTCTTTGCCGCGCCGGATTCCGGCTGTTTCATCTGTTCACTCATGCAAGCACCACTCCCATCACGACGGCAACGACGAAGGAAAACGCGAATGCGGACGCGTTTCTGGTGATCGTCGCCTTGAGTCCGAATGTCTTCTTCTCGATCGGAATCGTGATGATGCCGACCATCATCAGCGTAGAGACAAACGCCGCGAGCTGCATATACCCTGCCCCGCTCTTGAGCAGCGCCGCAGCCAGCGGGAAGGCGACAAAGCCTGGCATCAGCGTGACCGAGCCGATCAGTGCCGCGGCGAGGATGCCGAGGAATCCGCTCTCCGAGCCGAGCAGTTTACGGATGGTCTCCGGCGGGAAGATCGCAAGCGCGAAGCCAATGATCAGAAAGATGTTCAGCAGCTGCGGCAGGATGTTCTCAAACGCCTTCCATGCCTTCATCAGCGCGGCTTTCGTCTTCTGTCTGTCTTTGAAGAACGATACTGCAAGACCGATGATAGCGAGCGCATACAGGATGTAGGTAAACAATACGCTTTCCTCCGACTAGAATTTATAGATTGTCTTTCAGCAGGCGCAGAACATCATTTTGCGTCAGCGCACGTCCCGCGGCGACGACCTTGCCGTCGATGGCCAGCGCGGGCGTGCTCATCACGCCGTATTTCGCCATCTCGGCATAGTCCGTCACGTGACCGACTGACAGATTCGCGTTGAGATCGTCCAGCGCGCGCAGAACCGCCTGCTCCAGCGCGCGGCATTTCGGGCAGCCCGCGCCGAGCACGAGAATGCGCGGCGTCTGCGCGGGCATCTCTTCCTGCTCCGCCTTCAGGTCATAGTGCGGCATTGCGCCGCTGCAAAAGCAAACGTCTTTCTCGTCTACGATGATGGTTTTCTGCTTGTCACTCATACTAACCTCCGGATTTAGTTCCCGTCCGTTGTTTTTCCTACATGAGGGTGAAAATCCATTCAATCGCATGCATGCGATCGTGCAGTAACCGCACTTCGCGAGGAAACAAAAATGAAAACGGGATGTTGCTTTTCAGTATGTGATAAATCGAAGAAAAGTCAATATACTAAGTCACGGAAGTTTTATCGCGTAAAAAAATCCGCCGGGTTTTCCAACGGATTTTCTCATACGTTTTTACTTTTCTCCCGCGCAGGTTCCCCGCGCGCTGCATCCTTCGCAGCCGCCGCAGCCGCACGCGGCTCCGGACGCTTTGCGTTTTGCTCTGCGCCGAATCACAAGAAACAGCACCAGCGCTACCAGCGCAAGAACCACATAATCCAGCAATTTCATACGAATAACCCTCCGATCAGGTAGGCTGCATAGGCAACCACCCAGGCGATGGCACATTGCATGAACACTACGCCCAGCGTCGCCCAGCCGGACTTGAGTTCCTTGCGAATCGTCGCAACCGCGGCGATGCAAGGCGTGTACAGCAGCGTAAAGAGCAGGAAGCTCACGGCGGAGAGCGTCGTAAAGAGGCTCGGCAGCGCGAGATGCAGCTGCGAAACACCCGTACTGAGCAATACCGCCAGCGTGCTGACCACCGCTTCTTTGGCGATCAGACCCGTGATGAGCGAGGTCGCGACGCGCCAGTCCGCAAAGCCCAGCGGCAGGAAGATCGGTGCGAGTCCGCGCCCGATCATCGCAAGCAGGCTGTCCGCGCTGTTCACCACCACATTGAGCCGGTAGTCGAACGTCTGCAAAAACCAGATGGCAACGCTCGCGATCAGGATGATCGTAAAAGCGCGCTCAAGGAAGTCCTTCGCCTTTTCCCAGAGCAGCAGCAGCACGTTTTTCAGTGAAGGCATGCGGTAGTTCGGCAGCTCCATCACAAACGGAACCGGCTGTCCGCGGAACGCCGTGCCCTTTAAGAGCAGCGCCACGAGCACACCGATGATCATGCCGGAGGCATACAGCCCGATCATCACAAGCGCCTGATACTTTGCAAAGAACGCCGCGCAGAACACTGCGTAGATCGGAATCTTCGCCGTACAGCTCATAAACGGCGTGAGAAGAATCGTCATCTTGCGGTCGCGGTCGCTCGCCAGCGTTCGCGTCGCCATGATCGCGGGAACCGAGCAGCCGAATCCGATCAGCATCGGCACAAAACTCCTTCCGGAGAGGCCGATCTTTCTAAGCAGGCGATCCATGACAAACGCCACGCGCGCCATATAGCCTGTGTCCTCCAGAATCGAGAGGAAGAAGAACAGCGTCACGACAATCGGCAGGAAGCTCAACACGCTGCCCACGCCCGCAAAGATGCCGTCGATGACGAGGCTCTCAACCACCGAGTTGATGCCAAACGCGGTCAGCCCCTGCTGCACCAGCGCGGTGAGCGCGTCGATTCCCGCCGAAAGCAGGTCGGACAGTGCGCTGCCGATGACGTTGAACGTCAGCCAGAACACAAGGAACATCACGCCGAAGAATACCGGCAGCGCCGTGTATTTCCCAGTCAGAATCTTGTCGATACTGACGCTGCGCTTGTGCTCCTTGCTCTCGTGGCTCTTGACCACGGAGGCGTCCACCACGCCTTCAATAAAGGTATAGCGCATGTCCGCGAGCGCTTCGTTGCGGTCAAACCCCGTCTCGTGCTCCATCTCCAGCACGCTGTGCTCGATGAGCTCCAGCTCGTTCTGGTCAAGCTCCAGCCGCTCGGTCAGCGAAGGATCGCCTTCGATGAGCTTCGTCGCGCAGAACCGCGGCGAGACGCCGATGGCACGCGCGTGGTCTTCGATGACGAGCGCGACCGCGTGAATGCAGCGGTGCACGGGTCCATCCGGACAGAAGTCCTGCACGGCGGGGATGATCCGCTTCTTGACCACGTTCACCGCCTGATTGACCAGCTCCGACACGCCCTCGTTCTTGGCTGCCGCGATGGGCACGACCGGCACGCCGAGCTGCTTACTCATCAGATGCACATCGATGGTGCCGCCGTTGTCGCGTACTTCATCCATCATATTCAGCGCAACCACCATCGGTATCTTGAGCTCCAGCAGCTGGAGCGTGAGATAGAGGTTCCGCTCGATATTCGTCGCGTCTACGATGTTGATGATGCCGTCCGGCTTGCTCTCGAGGATAAAATCGCGCGAGACGATCTCCTCCTGTGTGTAAGGCCGGATCGAATAGATACCAGGCAGGTCGACAACCTTCGCGTCTTTAACCCCGCGAATCTCCCCCGACTTCTGCTCCACCGTCACGCCCGGAAAGTTTCCGACATGCTGATTGGACCCCGTAAGCGCATTGAACAGCGTCGTCTTCCCCGAGTTCTGGTTTCCTGCAAGCGCAAATATCATTGTCTTCTCCCTCAAATACTCTCAGTGCGATGTTTCTCGCGTCCTCTTTTCGCAGCGTCAATTCATAGCCGCGCACACAGATCTCGATCGGGTCGCCCATCGGCGCCGCCTTGATCAGCGTAACTTTCGTCTTTGGGATCAGCCCCATATCCAGCAGCCGCAGGCGCAGCGCGCCTTCCCCTTTCACCGCCGTGATGGTGCCTGAGTGCCCCACATGTAATTCATCCAGTGTCATAATCCTACTCCGCGATTCCGCCCGTGTCCACGGGCTGTGTTGTGCCGCGCGGCCCGGTCCCGCGGCAGTCTCTCTCCGGGTTTTGAGTTAGACGTCTCTAACTCTGCGATAGGAGTTTACCGCGTCTTACTGCTCTTGTCAAGAACCAAAATGCAAAACGTCGGTTCCAACCGCAACATCGTTACAAATGCGGCCAATATCGCGGAAGCACTGCAGGATTGCACCTTGAAATCATTTCGTCTTCGGTGTAGCATAGAAGAAAGGCTTGGAGGTAACGACATGC
Source organism: Clostridia bacterium (assembly GCA_035561095.1). Taxonomy (GTDB): domain Bacteria; phylum Bacillota; class Clostridia; order Christensenellales; family CAG-138; genus UBA7703. The sequence goes on from DATMYE010000038.1 coordinate 43,500, forward strand.
AGGTCAACGAATCCATTGAAGATTATCTGGAGCAGATACTGATCCAGCAGGAGAAAAACGGATGCGCGCGCTCCGTGGATATCGCGGCGAGCCTCGGCGTCACCAAGGCGAGCGTCAGCCACGCAACAAAGCTCCTGCGTGAGAATGATTATATTCACATGGCGGACGACAAGTGCATCACGCTCACGCCCAGCGGGCAGGAGATCGCGGAACGCATGTACGAGCGCCATCGCATCCTCGCGTCGTTCTTGATGCGGCTCGGCGTGCAGGAGGATACGGCCTTTGCCGATGCCTGCCGCATGGAGCACGACATCTCCGCGGAAACCTTCACCGCCATATGCAACCACGCGGATAAAAACTGGAAAAAATAATATCTTCCCTTCAGGAAGCGGGAAACCATCTTTCAAGAGAGCAACAAAAAAGCCATTCGCACAAGCGAATGGCTTTTGATTTGCGTTAGCCCTGGAAGTCGTCGCCACCGGAAGGTGTCGGTGTGGGGCCTGTCGGAGCGGTCGGCGTGGTCGTCGGCGCAACATACGGTTCGCCCGTGTTGTCGTCGATGCCGTCTCCGTCCGCGTCCACGGGCAGCGGCACATACGGCAGCCCCGTGTTGTCGTCCAGACCGTCGCCGTTCGCATCGATCGGCAGCAGCGTGTCGTCCGTGGTCTCCACAGGCGTGATGTCGAGATAGGACGTCTTGGAGTACGTCGTCCCGCCCTTTGCAGAAAGGTACAGCGTGCCGACGCTGATGCCCTGGTCGACAAACCGCGGCAGGAGCTTCGAGAGCACGTCCATCTTCGTCTCCAGATCCGTCGCCTGACCGACCTGAATCTTGAGTCCGTTCTGCGCGGTCATGCTGATCGCGAGCGGCGTCGTCAGGTCGATTCCCTTGATCGAGGATGCGAGATCGTACTGCTCCAAAACGGAGATGATCTGCACCAGCGTCGCGGTCGAGAAGTCGTTGTCCTGTCCGAGTTTCTGGCCAAGCTCAAAGCCGGATACGGTCACACCCGTGACCTGAATCAAATCCGAGATATCGGTTCCGCCCGCCATAGAGAGCACGTAACCGTTCTTGTCGATGATGACGTTGTTGTCAAGACCCACAATGCCCGCGACGGCCTTGCGCTCGGTCACCACGATGCGCACGCGCGCCGGGAAGATATACGTGACCGAATCGACCTGCAAATACGGGTCCTGCGCAATGTTTTCCTCCGCCTGATCCAGATCGACAAACAGCATATGCGTGCCGAGCTTGAGGCCGGAGCGTTCGACGATATAGTCCGAGGTGTAGTTCTCGTTGCCCATCACGACGATATCGGAGAGCAAAAATCCATAATACAGCGCAACGCCGACCGCAGCGAGGATAAACAGCACGAACGCGAGATTACCGAAGAGCTTCTTCGTGATCGCGCTTCTCTGCTGCTTTCGCAGCTGTTTTTCAACGTATTCCTCGTGCTTGCGCGCAGCTTCCCTTGCGCGGGCTTTTTTCTGCGCCTCCGCCATGCGGATGGTCTCTTCGGTTTCGTTGATGTGGATGCGCGCGGTGGTGGATGCTCCCGTGCGGAAGATGCGCGTGCGCGTCGTCTGTCCGCGGACGGGCGGCTCCTCGTCCTCGAAGAAATCATCCTCGCGGTCGAAGAGGCGCATCGAAGATTCCTGCTTGCGCTTGGGTTTGTTCTTCGGCTCCTCTTGCCGTTCGGGCTTGACATAGCGCATGCGCTGTGTGTCCGTGACGACCTTTTCGCCGTCCTCCCACGTCAGCCGCGCGAGGTATTCCGCGTCCTCTTCGTCCGAAAAATCCACGTCGTCGTCGCTGAAGAGGTGCTTGAGCGGCGGTTCCGGCGGCTCACCGTACTGCCGGTTGGCAGAGGCCGGATCAAAATCGTCATCCGAAGGAACGGGCTCGAAGAAGTTTGACCAAAAGCTCTTCTTCTTCGTCCCGCCGGGTTCGTGATTCGATTGTCTGCCCTTGTCTTTTGCCATCTATTCAGACTTTCTGTCGGTCGGTTGGATGCGTTTGCGCAGCGTTACGCTTTGGTTACGCGTGTACGCGCTCGTTCTTCACGCCGCGCGCGGATTTCTTCTCCACGACCTCCGGCACGCCGTTATGCAGGCTGTTGTAGCGCGAGATGTTTAGAAGCACGCCCATAGCCGCAAGGAAGATCATCATCGAGGAACCGCCCGCGCTGATGAACGGAAGCGCCTGTCCCGTCGTGGGCAGAAGGCCGGTGCAGACGCCGATATTCACGAACACCTGCAGGCCGAAAACGACCGTGATACCGCCCGCGAGCATGCTCCCGAACCGGTCGCGGCACAAAAGCGCAATGCGGATGCCGCGGTAGACGATGAAGCCGAACGCAAAGAGCACGAGAAGCGCGCCGACCAGTCCCAGCTCCTCCGCGACGATCGCGAAGATGAAGTCCGACTCGCCGTACGTCATGTACAGCAGCTTCTGGCGGCTGTTGTTTAGGCCGACGCCGAAGAGCCCGCCGGAGCCCAGCGCGTAGTAGGACTGGATCAGCTGATACCCGTCGCCCAGCGCCTCTTTCCAGGGATCGACGAAGGATGTCAGGCGCGCCATGCGGTACGGCTCGATGATCGCGAGCAGCGCGAACAGCGCCGCGAACACGATCGCGAGCAGGAACATCTGCTTGGTGTCGCAGCCGCCGATATACAAGAGCGCGTAGCCCATCAGACCCATGATAACCGCCATGGACATATTCGGCTGCAACATAACAAGGCCGCAGATGACGCCGATGACCAGAAGCATCGGCAGCATGCCCTTGGTAAAGCTGTGCATGACCTTGTGCTTCTTTGCGGCGAACGATGCCATGTAGAGCATCATACCGAATTTTGCGATCTCGGAAGGCTGAATACTCTGTCCGCCGATGACGATCCAGCGGCGCGCGCCGTTCGTCTCCTGACCGAAGACGAGCACCGCGAGCAGCAGCGCGATGGAGACGAGGATTGCGATGAGCTTGAACTGCTCCAGTCTCCGGAAATCGAAGAACGAAAGGCCAAGCATCAGCGGGAAGCCGAGTGCAAGATACACCGCCTGCTTCCGGATAAAATAGTAGCCGTCATAGCCGAGAGACTGCGTGTTCTGCGCGTAATAATAGCTCGCGGAAAAAACCATGACCAGCCCGAATGCGCAAAGCAGGCCGACCACAAGAACGATCGGGTAATCGATATGGCCAAGATTGCGTTTTTTCTTCGCAACGGCGCGTCTTTCCATGCTTTCTCCGAATCCTTTGATCTTGTTTTGGGGTTGCATTGCGTCTTGCCGCCCGAAACAGAAGGTCTGCTCCGGTCAAAGCCGGTCAAGCTGCAATGCGCCACATTGGTGCATCGTGTATCATACCAAATGATCCACCAGAGGAAAAGAGCATACTACATTTGTTTTCAGAATCTTTCAATTATGGTCTGCTTTCCCCCACGGATGCCCCTGTTTCACCGCTGCAGCGTGTGTTTGGCTGTTTTTCGCGAACACGATAACAAAAGAGGACGTTGAACGCCCTCTTTTTCTCTGCTTATTTGCCGAACACGCGGCTTCGAACCGCCTCGTTCCACTTATCCTTCTCCTCGCGAACCGGAGAATGCGCGCTCTCCTCAAACCAGATCCATTCCTTCTTTGGCGCAGTCAAGGAGTCAAACCACGGCTTTGCGATCTCCGGCGGCGTGTTGCGGTCGTGCCTGCCCGCCATGATATAGAACGGCACGTCGAGCTTCGTCACCGTTTGATCGAACTTGCAGCCGATCACCTCGCGCCAGAGCTCGCGGAGGTTGTAGTATGCGCCCTTGGCGTAGCCTGCGATATCGAACAGCGAATACTCCGGCGAGCGCAGGATGGGCAGCACCATGGATTGGATCATGCCCTGCTTCTTGCCGTGCGCCGCGCCGCCGAATTTCGTCATCAGGTTCCGCTGCACGGTCAAATCATCCAGCGAGCGGTAGAAGCCGTCGACGGGTGCTCCGATGTGCTTCAGCGCTTCAAGCGCTTTCTTGTCTCCGCGCTTTGTCGCTTCGTTCCAGACGAACTCATACGAGATCCGCTCGTTCTCCGCGCCGTTTGCGAGCTGGCCTGTGCCGATATACGCCGCGATCTTCTCCGGCACCCGCTGAGAGAGCCGCACGCCGAGGTAGCTGCCGTAGCTGTGCCCCGCGAGGTAGATTTTCTCCTGCCGGAACCGGTCCCGCAGCCAGTCAATCGCGGCAATCGCATCGCCGAGCACGAGCTCCATATCCATGTGTTGCGCGGCCTGTTCGCGGGTATAGCTCTTGCCGGAGCCGCGTTGATCAAAGCATACCAGCGTGCAGATGTCCGCAAGCGGTGCTTGATCCTCCAGCACAAAGTGCCGGTCGCAAACGCCGGGTCCTCCGTGAAGAAACAGGAGCACGGGGTTGTCCTCCCGCGTGCCGCGGATGCGGAAATCCAGCGTGGTGCCGTTGAGCGCGAGCTTGTGATGCTCGTCGATGGGAAACAGCTTCTTCATACTTACCTGTCCCTCCTGCGCGATCAATTCCATTGCGTAAAATCGTTTTTGCTTGTTTTATCTTACTCCTTTTTCCCGCGCGCGTACAGCGGACAAGGGAAATCTGTGAACTTCCTGCTACGAATCCGTAAACACTCTTCTAGCAGATTCTGATAAAACAATAGCACTCCTTGGCTATATTTCATTGTGTTCTATAAAATCAAATGATTTTAGGCATAATAGTAATCTTTCCTGCGTATTGCCGCGCAAGCGGCAACACCCGCCTCACCCCCTCCTTTGATTGACCCTTTGACGAACACGGTGCTATACTGTAGCCAGTTTTATGCGAAACATCCGCCGGAGGCGCGAGTTGGAGAATGGTTTATGTTCCATTGCCACCCGCTTCGGCAGGAAAGGAACCTTGTTTGATGACCAAACGAACCAAGACCGCGATCGCGGCTGTGCTAACGCTTCTGCTCGCGCTATCGATGGCGGCCTGCGCGCTGCCCTCTCCCGTGCCCGTCGACGACGGCGCTCCGACGACCGCGCAGGACTTTACCCCGTCCCAGACGACAACCGAGCAGACCGGCAGCGCGTATGCGGTCGATACGATGGACATGGCTGGCAACGCCGTGCAGCTCGCGGCATTCCCGGAGCGCATCGTCGTGCTCGATCCCGGCGACTGCGAGATTCTCTTCGCCATCGGCGCGGGTCCGGCTGTCGTCGGCCGCTCGCTCACCTGCGACTATCCCGCCGAGGTGACGCTGCTTCCCTACGCGACCGCGAACGGCAAGAACGATCCGGATGTGCTGCTGCTGCGCGAGCCGCAGCTCGTCATCATGGGCGCGGAGGACGCGGCGGACAAGGACCTCGTGGATACCCTGACCGCGAACGGCGTGCCGATCGCCGTCACAAACGTGACCGACGTCAACAATCTCTACGGCGCGATTGCGCTGTTAGGCGCGGTCTCGAACCATGTGACCGAGGCAAATGCGCTCGTCTCCGAAATCGTCACCGCCGTCGGCACGATGCAGACGAAGGTCTCCGAGCACAGCGACACGGTCTATTTCGAGCTCACGCCGCTCAAGGAAGGCGCAACCACACTCGGCGGAAAGACGGTCTTCTCCTCGCTGATCGCGCTGATGGGCTACCACAACGAGTTTGAGGATCAGGAAGGGCTGATCAGCGTCACGCAGGATCAGGTGGTCGGCCGTTCGCCGGACATCATCCTCACCGCGGAGAAGGACGCCTCCCCGGACGAGACAGCCGTCACGCCCGACCCGTCGGCAACGCCAGATCCCGAGGCGAACTCGCTGCGCGGCAGGGCGGATATCCTCGCGCGCACGGAGTGGGCGACGGTGGACGCCGTTCAAAACGGCAAAGTGTATTACTTCGATCCGGCGCTGATCACGCGCGGAGGTCCGCGCATCATCGACGGTCTCAACGCGCTGTATACCCTGCTGTATCAAAACACGCAGCCGGAATTCAAGTAAAAACGAGCAAAACTTGATCGCGCAAGAAGAAAACAACGCTCCGGCAAGCCGGAGCGTTGTTTTTGTCGAAATTTGTGCCTCTCGTTATGCGATCGCCGTGAAGGCTTCCTTGTCCATACCGCAGACGGGGCAAACCCAATCCTCAGGCAGGTCTTCAAACGCGGTGCCTGGGGCGATTCCGTTATCGGGGTCGCCAACCTCGGGATCATATACATAACCGCAAACGCATTCATACTTCATTCTACACAACACCTCCTGCTTGATATTGAACCAGCTGGCCGTTTGATACGCTAGGATGCGTTCGGCAGTTTCGTTCTGCATTCAATATAGCAAAAAGAGCATGTAAAGACAAGTGAATTTACTGTGACCCTTGATCTGATACGGCGTGTCTGACATTCAAAAGACAAGAGATTCCCCTTTGATCATTTAGAGCCGCTGTGATCAGATAAGGGCGGCAAACAAAAAACGGGCGGCATTGCTGCCGCCCGCCTGATGCACGATGTTAGGATTTGCCGACGCTGCGATAGACGTCTTCATAGTAGGTGACAATGCTCTTGTCAGCCGACCACGTATCGAGCTGCGTGTTCCAGAGCGTGTCCGCGTTCTTCGCGATCACGGCCGCCTTCACGCTGTCAAACGCATCCGTCAGGGATTTCTCGCCCGCGGGTTCGCTGCCGACCAGCTGGAGGATGTAGAACATGTCGTCCACCTGGATGACCGCGGTGTGCTCGCCGTCCTTGAGCAGGCCGACAGCCTTGACAAGCTCAGCATTCCAGACGGTGTCTTCACCGCCGACATACATCAGCAGTCCGGTCTGGACAAACGTCGGGTACTGGGTGTAGATGGAGTCTTCGCCGTACTTGTTCAGAACGTCTTCAAAGCTCGTGCCCGCTTCCAGAGAAGCAAGCGCCTCGTTGGCCTTTTCGCGCGCGTCCTTGATGTAGTCTTCATACATCGCGTCCGCAGCTGCCTTCTTGGTGACGTAGTCGCTGACGAGCGCCGCGCCGCCCTCGATTTCGCCGGTGGTCACGCTGATGCTCGTGTCGGAGGCATCCGCGCCCTTGGCGGTGTATTTATCGGCGAGCGCCTTGAGGGCTGCCGCGCCGTACTGCGCTTCGAGGGTGGTCATTTCGTCCTTGAGCGTGGTGTAATCCGCGGAGAGCTCGGTTGCCGGAGAGACGGCGATGGAGCGGACGCGCACATAGCCTTCGGGCGTATAGAGCATCGGGTCTCCGCCGTTCATCTGGAAGTCTTCCGCGGCCTGGCCGAAGTCTGCCGGGGTGGTGGTGTAGGTGTCCTTCTGGCTGGCGAGCAGGTCGTCAAAGTATTTCTGGACTTCTTCGTCCGTCGCGGTGACGTCCTTGGTGATCTGGGCCTTGAGGGCATCCTTCAGCGCTTCCTCGGTGTAGCCCTTGAGCATGAAGTCGCGGAATCCGTCGACATCAAGTTCCATGCCGGCTGCGTCGATCTGCTCCTGGAAGATCTCCATCGTGCGCGTTTCGACATCTGCTGCGCCTTCCTGCTGCGCCTGCGAACGGAACATATCGGTGTAGCTGTTCATCTGGTCATCGACCTGTTTCTCAACGGCTGCTTTCTGCTCATCGTTGAGGGTGATGCCAAGCTCGCTTGCTTCATAGAGCTTGAGTTTCTCGGTCACGAGGCTCGCGACGACATCGTCCTGCATGGTCTCGATGTCCGCGTCCGCGGTGGGCGCGCTCATGCCGTACTGCTGATACATGGAGACCATGTAGCCGTACTGGTCGGCGATTTCTCCCTTGGTGATGGTGTAGTCGTCGCCTTTGCCGATGCGCACCGCGATGTCATCACGGGTCGGGTCGGCTGCCGCGGCGTCAGAGGGTGAAGCGTTGGAGGCGCTTGCGTTGTTCGCGCCTTTGCCGCAGGCCGCAAACGTCAGCGTCAGGGCAACTGCCAGCAGCGCGGACAGCGCTTTTTTCCAGGTGTTGTTCATCATGGTTGATTTCTCCCTTGTTTATTCAGCGCTCCCGCGCAGTGGGTGTTAAAAACCGGTGCCTTGCCTTGTTGCGGCGAAACAGTCCCCTGTTGCGCCGCTTTGTCCATTATATGCCTGCGTCGCTGTCTACGCAACGAACAATTGTGTAAAGGAATTGTGGCAGTTTGCCCGTGATTGCCTCCGCGCTGGCGTTTTTCTGCCGTATTTCAATCGCGGGAGGGTCGCTTGCGATCAGCCTTGCGCCTTCAAACCCGGATACGGCTGCAATGAGCCTGCCGCCGTCGAGCGTTGCGTGCTCGGAGAAGCGCAATCTCGCCTCGCCTTCGCGCACGGTCACGCTCTCGATGAACGCGCGGGATGCATACGCCTTGACCTCAGAGATGCGCATGAGGTTGGTGACGCTTTCCGGAGGTTCGCCGTAGCGGTCGATAAACTCTTCCGTGACGTCCATCATGCTCTCCGCGCCGTCGATCTCCGCGATTCTGCGGTAGGCCTTGAGGCGCATCAGCTCGCTCGGCACATAGTCATGCGGAATGTGCGCGTCGATCGGGATATCCACGCTGGTCTCGGTGACCGCCTCCGGGGCTTTGCCCTGCTGCTCGTCCACGGCTCTGCGGATGAGCTTGACGTAGTATTCGTAGCCGACGTCGGTGATGTGCCCGTGCTGCTCCGCGCCGAGCAGCGAGCCCGCGCCGCGAATCTCCAGATCGCGCATCGCAAGCTGGAATCCCGCGCCGAACTGCGTGAATTCGCGGATCGCCATGAGCCGCTTCGCCGCCTTTTCGTTCATCACGCGCCCGGTCTGCACGGTAAAATACGCGTAGCCGATGCGGTTGGATCGCCCGACTCTGCCGCGCAGCTGATAGAGCTGCGCTAAGCCCATCTTGTCCGCCTCCAGCACGATCATGGTGTTGGCGTTGCCGATGTCGAGCCCGCTTTCGATGATCGTGGAGCACAGCAGGATGTCATACCGCTGCTCAAGGAAGTCCAGCATCGCGTTCTCCAGCTGGGTTTCGCCCATCTGCCCGTGCGCGATGGTGATCCGCGCCTCCGGCACGAGCGATTCCAGCTTCCGCAGCGTCTGCTCCATGCTGATCACGCGGTTGGAGACGACGTACGCCTGTCCCTTTCGCGCGATCTCGCGGCTTAATGCATCCTTGACCAGTGCATCGGAGTGCTCCAGCACGTACGTCTGCACGGGATATCGCGCCTCCGGCGGGGTCTCGATGACGCTGATGTCGCGGATGCCCGTCATGGACATGTTCAGCGTCCGCGGAATCGGCGTCGCGGTCAGCGTCAGTACGTCGACCGATTTCTTGAACGCCTTGATCTGCTCCTTGTGGTTGACGCCGAAGCGGTGCTCCTCGTCGATGACGAGCAGGCCAAGCGCCTTGTACTTCACGTCCTTGGCCAGCAGCGCGTGCGTGCCGACAACCACGTCGATCTGCCCTTTGGCGAGGGCTTCCTTGACCGCCTCGCGCTCCTTCGGCGTCTGGAAGCGGGATAACGCCGCGGTCTTCACCGGAAAATCGGCAAAGCGCGAGCACATCGTGTTATAGTGCTGCTGGGCGAGGATCGTGGTCGGTACGAGGAGCGCCGCCTGCTTGCCGTCCTGAATCGCCTTGAAGATTGCCCTGAGAGCAAGCTCTGTCTTGCCGTAGCCGACGTCGCCGCAAAGAAGCCGGTCCATGGGTCGAATCTGCTCCATGTCCGCCTTGATCTCGTCCATGCTCTGCTTCTGATCCGGCGTGAGTTCGTAGGGGAACCGCTCTTCAAATGTCCGCTGCCATGCGGTGTCTTTGGAGAATGCGAATCCCTGCGCGCTCGCGCGCTCGGCATAGAGCGCCGCGAGGTCGAACGCGAGCCGCTTTGCCGCGCTCTTTGCCTTGTTGACGCGGTTTGTCCATTCCGCGCCGCCGAGCTTGCTCAGCTGCGGCCCTGTCTCCTCCTCGCCGCCGCCGACGTATTTCTGCACACGGTCGAGTTGGTCGGTCGGGATATAGAGGCGGTCTCCGCCGCGATATTCGATTAAGAGATAGTCCTTCGTGTTGCCCTGCACCGTCAGCGGCTCGACCTTGACAAATCGTCCGATGCCGTGCGTTTCGTGCACGATATAGTCGCCCACCGACAGCTCGGAGAACGAGAGGTGCTTCTTTGCGCGCGTCTTTTTCACCGCGCGCTCGGTGCGGCCCGTGACCTCATACTCGGTGAAGATATTGAGCTTATACTGCGGATAGGAGAATCCGCGCGCGAGCTGACCCGGCAAAATCAGCGTCCTGCCCGCGGGCAGCTCCTCCGGCAGTTCGTTCATCGCGACAGCCGTTGCATCGTAGTCCGCGAGGTTATGCAAAAGCTCTTCCGTCTGCTCGCCCGCGTAGATGACTGTTTTCTCTCCGTGTTCGTTGAGGCGCTTGATCTCACGCGCGATCTCGTCAAACGCGCCCATGAACTGCGGCGCTCCGCGCGACTCAAGGTTCACGATCTCGCGCGGGGAAAACTGCGGGTGTGTGCGCGAAAGCCCGTACAGCAGCGCAGTGCGGTCGGTGTGCAGCCGCTCCAGCGTCTCGTTTGCGCTGCGCTCCAGCGCGCCCTGCTCGGCTACGCCCTCGTCCCGCTCCAGCATGGCTTTGACGCCCTCGGCAAAGCGCATTTGCTCGGTGCGCAGCGCTTCGTCGATCAGCAGCGCCTCGTCCACGATGAGGATTGCGTCATCTGCGAGATAGTCCAGCAGCGTATCCGTCTTCTTATAAAGAAGCGGAAGCAGCACGTCGCCGCCGACGCTCGCAATTCCCTCGCTCCAGGCGTCTTCCTGATCGCTCAATCCCGTGCGTCCCGCGATGCGCTTGATCGCCTTTTGCGTGAGTTCTTTGGGTTGCGGGGTCTCCAGCGCGGGACGGATCACGACCGTCTGCGTCTGCTCGACGCTGCGCTGACTGACCGCGTCGAAGGTGCGCATCTGGTCGACCTCGTCGCCGAAAAACTCGATACGAACGGGGTATTCCTCGCCCGGCGCAAACACATCCACGAGGTCTCCGCGCGCGGCGCACTGCCCGCGCCCTTCGACCATCTCCACGCGCTCGTAGCCCGCGGAAACCAGCCGCTCGATGAGCGATCTTGGCTCCAGCGTGTCGCCAACGGAGATCGTGATCTGACTATTGAGAAACGCGCCCTTCGGCGCAAGCGCCTGCATCAGAGCGGCGGCGCTCGCCGAAATCACACACGGCTCGCCGCCCAATAGCGCAGAGAGCGCAGAGATGCGCGCGCTCCGGTTTTCGCCGGAGGCCGCGTGGACATAGACCAGCGGCGTTTCGCGCGGAAGGAACAGCTCCGCGCGCACGCCGTAGAGCCGCGCGCCCTCGTGCAGCTGCGCCGCGGCGACATCCGTCGCGGTCACAAACAGCACCTGACGCGTGCGTGCAAGCGAAGAACAGAGGTGCGCCTTTGCGTTTGCGGCAACGCCAAAAGCCGCGACCGGGCCTTTGCCCCCCTCCAGCGCCAAACGCATGCGCTGGTAATCCGTCGCGGAATCGAGTAGATTCAATATTGGGTTGTGGTTCATGCCCGGCGTCAAGCGTCCCCCGTTTTATCCTGATAGTCGGGACGCGGATCGGATGTTACTCCGTCTTCGTCCCGCCGATGTGCCGTTTGTTATATTCCGCCTGTGCCTGCGGAAGCTTGCCTTCCAGAATCAGCATCGTCGCCTTTGCCGCGTCCGCAAACGCGCAGGCAAGCTGGCTCTGGTCGTCTTTGCTGGGTTTCCCGAGCACGTGCTTCATCAGATCGCCCCCGTTGTGGTTGCCGACGCCGATGCGCACGCGAGCAAAGTTCTCGCTGCCTAGGGTGCCGACGATGGAGCGCATGCCGTTGTGCGTGCCCGCGCTGCCTTTTTCGCGGATGCGAAGGTATCCTACCGGCAGCTCGATGTCGTCATAGAGCACGACAAGGTTCTCCACGGGGCACTTGTAGAAGTGCAGCAGCGCCTGGATGCAGTCGCCGGAGAGGTTCATATAGGTCGTGGGCTTGACCAGCACCACACGCTCGCCGTTGTAGTTTCCCTCGCCGTATTCGCCGGAAAAGCCGCGCTTGGTGACCTTGATGCAGAGCTCCTGCGCCAGCACATCCAGCGCCTGAAAGCCCGCATTGTGGCGCGTGCGCTTATAGAGTAATCCCGGATTGCCGAGTCCTGCGACGACGAACATAGTTACCCCTCTGATATCAGTAGAAATCCAACCTATATTAGCACGATCGCGCGCTCTTGACAACAATACAATGTTGGTGATACGCTATTTGGACGATATGAGCGACGATAGGAAAGAGTAGCATCGTTGTGCGTTTGAAGAGAGATTCGGGGTCAGGTGAAAGCCCGAAATCGCGCGCTTTGTGAACATGGCTCCCGAGCTCCTCGCGGTGAACGCATCATTCGCCTCAGCCGCGGCGGCCTCCGCCCGATACAGTGGAAACTTATGCCCCCTCCTGAACGGGGAAGTAAGGTGGTACTCCGGTTCGCTTTTGTTGCGTGCCGTCCTTACATGCGGGCGGCATGCTTTTTTATTTTGAAAAGAATTGTTTGGAGGGAATCCGCATGGCAGACAAGAAGACGTTTTATATCACCACCCCGATCTATTACCCCAGCGCGAACCTGCACATCGGCCACGCTTACAGCACCGTCGCGACGGACGCCATCGCGCGCTATCACCGCCAGCGCGGAGACGAAACGTTCTTTCTGACCGGTTCGGACGAGCACGGCCAGAAGATCGAACGCAAAGCCAAAGCCGCGGGCGTGACCCCGCAGGAATATGTGGACAAGATCGTCGCGGGATTCAAGGATCTCTGGAAGCTACTGGACATCTCCTACGACGGATTCATCCGCACGACCGACGAACACCACGTCAAAGCCGTGCAGAAGATGTTCAAAAAGCTCTATGATCAGGGCGACATCTATAAATCGAAGTACACGGGCTTTTACTGCACGCCTTGCGAGAGCTTCTGGCTCGATCGTCAGGTCAAGGAAGCGGGCGGTGTTTGCCCGGACTGCGGCGGTCCGGTCGAGCTCGTCGAGGAGGAAAGCTATTTCTTCCGTCTTTCGAAGTATGCCGATCGCCTGATCCAGTACATCAAGGACAACCCCACGTTCATCCAGCCGGTCAGCCGCACCAACGAGATGCTGCAAAACTTCCTGCTGCCGGGCCTGGAGGACCTCTGCGTGAGCCGCACAAGCTTCACCTGGGGCATTCCGGTCGACTTTGACGACAAGCACGTGGTCTACGTTTGGCTCGACGCGCTTTCTAACTACATCACCGCGCTCGGCTGGGGCAGCGAGGACGATTCGCTCTATAAGAAGTTCTGGCCGGCGGACGTTCACATCGTGGGCAAGGAGATCGTACGCTTCCACACCATCATCTGGCCGATCATGCTCATGGCGCTCGGCGAGCCTCTCCCCAAGCAGGTGTTCGGCCACGGCTGGCTCGTGCTTGACGGCGGCAAAATGAGTAAGTCAAAAGGCAACGTGGTCGATCCCGTTGCGCTCTGCGCGCGCTACGGCGTGGACGCGATCCGCTATTTCCTGCTACGCGAAGTCCCCTTCGGTTCGGATGGCACCTTCTCCAACGAGGCGCTGATTGCGCGTATCAATACCGACCTCGCCAACGACCTCGGCAACCTGCTCAGCCGCACGGTCGCGATGATCGATAAATATTTCGTCGGCACGCTGCCCGCCCCCTCCGTCACAGCAGAGGAGGACGCGGCGCTGGTCGCGCTCGCGAGCGAGCTGCCCGCAAAGGTGGATGCGCTGATGACCGAGCTGCACATTCCCGATGCGCTCGCGGAGATCTGGAAGCTCGTTGGCGCCTGCAACAAATATATCGACGTGACTGCCCCCTGGACGCTCGCCAAGAGCGAAGCGGGGCAGGAGCGGCTCAAGACGGTGCTGTATAACCTCGCGGAGAGTCTGCGCATCGTCGCGATTCTGCTCACGCCGTATCTGACGAGCACGCCCGCAAAGATGTTTGCGCAGCTCGGAACAGCGCCCGCGCAGGCGTCGCTCGACGCCGTCGCCTGGGGCGGCAGCGTCGCGGGTTCCGTCGTGCACAAGGGCGAAGCAATCTTCCCGCGCATCGACGTGGAAGCGGAGCTCGCCTATTTCGCGGCAGAGGCGGAGAAAGCCAAAGCTGCGGCAGCTCCCGCACAAGAATCCGCGCCTGCGGCGGAAGCAGCATCCGCTGCGCCCGCAAAGCACGGACACGGCGACGACGAAGCGCCCGCGGAGATCGAATATGACGATTTCGCGAAGATCGACCTGCGGCTTGCCAAGGTCGTTGCAGCGGAAGAGATCAAAAAGAGCAAGAAGCTCTTGAAACTGACCGTGGAGGTCGGCGCGGAAACCCGCACCGTCGTCTCCGGCATCAAGCAGTGGTATACGCCGGACGATCTCGTCGGCAAGACGGTCGTGCTGGTCGCAAACCTCAAGCCCGTCACGCTCTGCGGCGTGGAGAGCCATGGCATGATCCTCTGCGCATCGGACGCTGCGGACGAGAATCTCTCCGCGCTGACGACGCTGGCCGAGATGGAGAGCGGCTTGAAAGTTCGCTGAACTAGAATTAGGAGAAGCCGATGTCAGAATACCTACTCAAGGACGGCAGAACGCTGATCTTGCGTGATCCGACGCTTTCCGACGCGCAGGAGATGATCGACTATCTCAAGGTTGTCGGCGGCGAGACGGATTTTCTCCTTGCGGACGAAAACGGCATCGAGGGTCTGACGCTGGAAGGCGAACAGAGCTGGATCACCTCCACGCTGGAATCTCCGAACACGAAGATGTTTGTGGGCACCATCGGCGGGGAAATCGTGCTGGTTTGCGACGTCCGCGCCGCGGGCAGGCCGAGAATCGCGCATGTCGGCGGGGTTGCGATCTCCATCAAGCGCGCCTACTGGCACCTCGGCATCGGCAGCATCGCCATGCAGGCGATGATCGATTTCGCGAAAAGCACAAATTTCCTGCGCACGTTCTCACTGGAGGTACGCGAAGGAAACGAGCGCGCCATCGCGCTCTACAAGCGCTACGGCTTCGTCGAAATCGGACGGCACAAGGCGAGAATCAACGTCCGCGGGACATATTATGACGAGATTCTGATGGATCTCGACCTGACCGAATCCAAATAATTTACCAAATAATTCGCTGAGAAAGAGAATACATGCAACTGTTTGATACCCACGCGCACCTGCTCGACGACAAATTTGACGAGGACCGCAACGCACTCATTGCATCGCTTCCCGATGCCGGTGTGCGCGGATTTGTCGAAGCCTGCGTCGAGGCGGACGATATCCCGAAAATTCAGGCGATGACGCTGCTATACGACTTTGTCTATGGCAGCGCGGGCATCCACCCGCACTCTGCGAGCACGGCGGACAACACGAATCTGCTGCGTGTCGAGCGCGCGCTGGAGCAAAAAAAGATCGTAGCCGTAGGCGAGATCGGTCTCGACTATCACTACGACTTCTCCCCGCGCGAGCAACAGCGGGAGGCGTTTGCAAACCAGCTCGATCTGGCGATCGCGGCAGGAAAGCCCGTTATCATCCACGATCGCGAGGCGCACGGGGATGTGATGAGCATGCTCTCTGCGCGAAAGGGTCGCCTCAGCGGCGTGCTGCACTGCTATTCCGGCAGCTATGAGGATGCGGTGCGTTATGTCGAGATGGGCTACTACATCGCGTTCGGCGGCGCGCTGACGTTCAAAAACGCCACCAAACAGCGCGCCATCGCGGAAAAGCTTCCGTTGGAGCGCATCGTGATCGAAACCGACTGCCCGTATATGACGCCGGAACCGCACCGCGGCCAGCGCAACAGCCCGCTTTTGATCCACCTCACGCTTGAGATGCTCGCCAAAGTGCGCGGCATATCGCCCGAAGATGCGGCTGCCGCCACCTATCAAAACGCGATGAACTTGTTCGGAATCTCGCTCTAACCCCAGTAAGGTTATATACGGGAATCGCACATACAATCCAGGTCGATCGGTTCAAACATCCGGCCTTCTATGTTGATGATTTCATCAAATGGAATTCCCGTGCAATCGAACATCATTATCACTCGCTGCAATACGTCAATCCGTTTCACCGCACCGCTCACCGTAACATATTCACCACCGTTCTTTTTTGCATCCGGCTGAAAGTAGGTGAATACAACTTCGGGATGTTCGTTGATCCGATCTGCGATCTGTTGCAGCCTGTCGCTCAAAGCGTTCTTCCTGTCCTCGTCCAGTTCTATTCTTTTATTCGTCAATCTTGCGGTCTCCTTGATGGCGTCGCCATAACCGCTTAGTGCGGCGAACGGGGAAAACTGCGCCGCCCGGTCGATGGCTGCCATATGGAAACGCGTGGCAGAGACATGGCGCGATTGATCGATGATGTCGTCATATGCTCCCGTCATGCCTTATGCCCTCCGATCTGGCTGTTGCGATCGATTGTAGTGGCGCCTTCCTTCAAATTCATGCCCTTTAAAATCGCGTTCTTCCCGTGTTTCTTTTTGATCTCCAGCATTGCGTTCTGCATCTGGTTTTCCCGCGCAAGCTCGGCTTCCTCAAGCTCTTTTTGGGATTGTACAACCGCATAATCCGTAAAGAGATCCAGCTGTTCACAGCTGTTCTTTTTTTTTGCTGCTGCTCCGTCTACAACATGATTCGCCGCAATGTTGATTCTTCTGATCAAAAGGTTTTTGTCGACGATTCGCTCGAATAATTCTGTGGCGGCATCCAAGAGCAGCTTTGTGGAAGAAGTCAGCCTATCGAGATTCACCGAACCATGCGCCGACTTTGGAACCTTGCGCCCATAGTGATCCGTAGTAACCGCCCCGTGATAGGCGCTTCGAATCCGCGGATCTGTCAGATTTTCAATGTCGTATCCAACCGACAAAACAAGTTGGTTGGTCACAAGTCCTTTATCCACCATGTCAAGCACCAGCAGATCAGCCATTTCCCGCACGATCAGTTTTGCTTTGTCAAAGGTATAGGCGTGCTGCAGCACCTGTCCGGAGCCAATGCTGTTTGCACTTGGCTGATACGCTTTAATCTCGGCAATCGTACATGGCTCCCAGCCCCACGCATGATCGATCAACAGCTCGGCATTGATGCCAAACAACTTGTACAGTAAATCCTCATTGTAATAGTCGGTCGATTTGCCGAGCGAGCACCTTGCAATATCTCCCATCGTAAAGAGGCCATGTTCCTCCAGCTTCCTGGCATATCCATGTCCAACGCGCCAGAAATCGATCAACGGCCGATGTTCCCATAGCAGGCGGCGATAGCTCATCTCGTCCAGCTCGGCGATCCGCATGCCATTTTGATCGGGCGAAATATGCTTGGCTTGAATATCCATTGCGATCTTGGCAAGATACAGGTTCGTGCCGATGCCCGCTGTTGCTGTAATGCCGGTCGTATCGAGCACATCCCGCAACATTTCCGCGGCAAGCTCGCGGACCGAAAGATGACGGGCAGCCAGATAATCGGTGGCGTCGATGAATACTTCATCAACGGAGTAGACATGGATATCTTCGGGCGCGATATACTTCAAGTAAATATTGTAAATCCGCGTGCTGTACTCGATATAGAGCGCCATTCTTGGACGGGCCGCGATATAGTCCAGCGCAATATGCGGCGAAGATTTCAATTCCGGGTCGCTGAAGGAGGTTCCTGTGAAAGCGTGTCCCGGTGCGAATCGCACCCTTGCGGCATTGATCTCCCTGACTTTCTGCACGACCTCAAACAGTCTGGCCCTGCCGGGTATGCCGTATGCTTTGAGGGAAGGAGAAACAGCGAGACAAATCGTTTTTTCGGTGCGGCCAATATCCGCGACGACAAGGTTTGTGGTCAAGGGATCAAGGCCTCGTTCTACACATTCGACCGAAGCATAGAAGGATTTTAAGTCGATTGCGATATAGTGCCTGTCTTTCACGTTTCTTCTCCGGTTGCCTCAAAAAACATAGATTGATCCGTCCAATCGCTTCACGTATGTCCGTTGGATCGTATAATCATATTTTATACTCAGGAAACTTTATTGTCAACGTACATTTGTTCGTATTCGTGCCATCCCGCACAAGACATCCAACCTAAAGCAGATGCGAAAAGCGGCAACACGCGCGAGCAACTCCTTCCTCACCGCCATTCAAAATTTTAAGAGGATGGGTTGCTCGCACGGGTAGCCGCTTTCAGATTGATTTGCGTTTTCTTTAAAAAATGATATTTAACATACGCCCTGTTTCGCTCAAGACGCAGAGTTGCCGATGAGCCGAGGAGCTGGGGATGTTTCTCTTCGCGCATCTTTTCGTCGTGGTTTTTACATCCACCCGATCAGCCCGAACACAACAAGCAGGATGATATCCACACCGAAGATGATACCGAGCGTGATGAGCTTGTTTTTTATCTTCTTCATGTCGTGTACAACAAACGCCATCGTGAAGAACGGCAGGTATCCGACCAGCCAGACAAGATACGGCGCGCTGCGGCTCCACCACGGATACTCCCACGTCAAAAGCCCCGCATAGTTGAGGAAGCACTCGATGGCTACCGACAGCGTGGTATAGACCACCGCCAGAAACACGCGGTTGTTGATGCCGAGAATCTTTGCTTTGGGATCTTTCGGCAGCGTCAGGCAGACGGCGATGCCCATCATCGCGAACATGAACGAAATCTCGATATTATAGCCGATCAAAATCAGCAGCGCCGTGTCGCCAACGCCCGTCGGCGTGCCCCAAACGGGCGCAAACCCGCTCGCGTGGAAGACGATGCTGTTCCAGATCTCGTTGAACAGATCCATGCCCCAGAGCGTAGCGCCGCCAAGCACGACGTTCCAGTTCTTCGCGGAAATCTCCTTGTTGTAGATATACATGACGACCAGCAGCAAGGGTACGACGTACCATTTGAGCGTGAGCGCGGGATTGCGCAAAATCTCCAGCGCGCTGAGAGAATAAGCGGACATGCGTTGCCTCCTGATGTGATTTTTCGTAGAAAGGATACCTTCAGCATACGCGGATTTGCCGCGTTGTCAATATTATTGGTGTTGTTTTCCCGTCTGCAGTTAATTATTGTAAGATACGTAAAATAGTGACCAACTCACAGTTTACCCTTTTCTTTTCGCGTTGAAGTGATATACTCAAGCTAACTTCAATAGGATTGAAGTTGTATAGATGAATCAAACGAACCAAAATATTATCGAGGGGGTTAAAACAATGGACTATAATTTCGATTATTCCTATCAGGCGAGCCCCGGCGCATCATTCTTAGGCCTCGCGCTCGGCGTTCTCGCGATCGTCGCGCTCTGGAAGATCTTCGTCAAAGCGGGCGAACCCGGCTGGGCCGCGATTATCCCGTTCTACAACCTCTACGTGCTCTTCAAGATCACCTGGGGCAACGGCTGGAAGTTCCTCTTCCTGCTGATCCCGTTTGCAAACATCGTGTTTGCGATCATCACCATGGTGAAGCTCGCCAAAGCCTTTGGCAAGAGCGGCGGCTTCGCGGTCGGCCTGATTTTCCTCAGCGTCATCTTCTATTGCATTCTGGCATTTGACAACTCCCAGTATCAGGGCGTTCCCCAGAGCGCATAACAAGACAAGCACAAACAGCAGCGAGCGCCCTTTCAAGGGCGCTCGTTTTTTGCGTTCTGATGTTTTTCTGAAACGACCGGATTACACGTGCGCTTTTGGCTCGCTTGCGCACTCGTTCTTGGTGCCGAGTAGCATATGAAGGCCGTGCTCCAGCGCGGGCAGCACCGACTCCAGATTCTCGCGGACAGCCTTCGGGCTGCCGGGCAGGTTGACGATCAGTGAATCGTGATACAGCCCCGCCTGCGCGCGGGAGAGCATCGCGCGGTTGGTGATGTGGAGGCAGTAGGCGCGCATCGCCTCCGGAATGCCGGGCGCGAGACGGTCGCACACCGCGATGGTCGCCTCCGGCGTGACGTCCCGCTTGGAAAAGCCGGTTCCGCCGCTGGTGAGGATCAGGTTTGCTCCGATCTCGTCCGCGTGCCTGCGCAGCTCCGCCTCGATTTGCGGCTGTTCGTCCGGCACGATGGTCTGCGCGACGACCTCGTAGCCTGCTTCAACAAGCATGCTGGCCGCGAGCGGGCCCGCGGTATCAACGCGCTCGCCGCGGGAGCCTTTGTCGCTGACAGTGATGACGGATGCCTTGAACATCGTTCTCTCCTCCTGCCGCAAACTTGCGGTAACAACAGTATAGCAACAGAAGCTGGCGTTTGGCTAGCCTTCGTGTGTTTCCCGCAGCAGCATGATGTGTTCTTTCGGCAGGCAGAACAACGCCTCGCTACCGATCTGCAGCATATCCCCGACGGATTTGCTGACTTCCGCGCGGATGCTCGCCGTTCCGCCCGCAGGCAGCAGCGTCAGCACGCGGGAAAACACGTCGTCCGAAGCACTGACCACGCGACAGAGCAGCGCATTCTCCGCGCCCGCGCCGCAGGGCACAACATAGTGCGCGCGGATGCCGACGTGCGTGATGCCCGTTGCTTCGGTTGGCACGCAGGTCATTTTCGCGTTCCACTCCGGCACAAAGACATGATCGGCAGAGAGCATCTGCGCAGGCACGCAGTTCTTGCAGCCGGTGATGAGCGCAGTCTGGAGCGTGCGCGGCTGGTCAAACAGTTCTCGCGTCTCCAGCAGCGGTTCGGATTTGCCCGCGTTGAGCACACAGACGCGGCTGCTCATGCGGTAAACTTCTCCTCGGTCGTGGGACACCAATAACGCCACGCCGGGAAATCCCACGAGCGTCTCTTTTACCTCTGCCTCCATCTGCCAGCGCAGGTGGCTGTCCAGCGCGGCAAACGGCTCGTCGAGCAGAATCGCCTCCGGTTCGTTCGCGAGCATGCGGCAGAGCGCGACGCGCTGCATCTGCCCGCCGGAGAGCTCCCGCGGGAGGCGGTGCTCCAGCCCGTCCAGATGAAACCGCGCGATCAGGCTCTCGCGCTTTGCTTTGCGGATCGTCGCATCCCGCGTAAGCGTAAGCCCCGCTTCGATATTCTGCTGCACGGTCATACTCGGAAACAGCGCATACCGCTGAAATAAATAGCCGACCTTGCGCGCTTGCGGCGGCAGGTCGATCTTTGCCTTGGAATCGTATAGCACCCGACCGTCGAGCACGATGCTACCCTCGTCCGGCCGTTCTACGCCCGCGATACACCGTAGTGTCATGCTCTTTCCGCTGCCACTGGCACCCAAAAGCGCGGTTACGCCCGCCTCCGCGTTCAGCGAGACGTTCAGCGTAAACCCCGGCAGTCGTTTGATGATGTTGACGGAAAGGGACATCGGCACCTCGGATCATGATAAAGAGATGGAATTGTGAGTTACCACTTCTTAATATTTCTTAATTTAGAATCCGCGAATACATTCATCGCAACCACAATGCCGAACGAGATCAGCAGGATGATTGCAACCCACAGCCCCGCGGTCAGGTAATCGCCGTTTTGGATCACCATCGCGATGCGCTGGCTGATGGTGCCCGTCTTTCCCGCGATGTTCCCCGCGAGCATGCTGGTGGCTCCATATTCGCCGAGCGCGCGCGCAAACGTGAGGATCGTTCCGCTGACCACGCCGGGCCCAGCGGAGGGCAGCACCACGCGCCAGAAGATCGCGCGCTCGCTCATGCCCAGCGTGCGTCCGGCGTAGATGAGCTCGATATCCACCTGCTCAAACGCGGCTCTCGCGTTTCGATACATCAGCGGAAACGAAATCACCCCCGCGGCGAGCACGCAGCCGAGCCACGTCTGCACCACCTTGATGGAGAGCTCGTCGAATAAAAACGAGCCGATCGGGCGGCGCAGGCTGAAGATCAGCAGCAGAAAAAAGCCCGCGACCGTCGGCGGAAGCACCATCGGGAGCGTGAGAATGCCGTCGACAAACGCCTTTGCGCGCTTGCCCATGTGCATGACGCTCCGTGCGGTCCAGACGCCGAGAAAGAAGCAGATCACGGTCGCGACCAATCCGGTCTTGAGTGAAATCCAGAGCGGGCTAAAGTCGAGAGCTTTGAGGATGTCCCAAATCTCCTGCATGATCTGCCTCCTTCCGGCTGATGTGTTGAGAATACTCGCTTATTTGTTGATGATGAACATGTACTGTTCGAAGATGGCCTTCACCGCGTCCGTCTGGAGGAACGCGAGGAAGTCGTCCGCGGCTGCCGTCTGCGCCGCCGTGGCTTCCGCGTTGTTCACGCGGCAGACGGGATAGATGATATCTCCGGTGAGCGCGGTATCCGCAACTTCGAGGATATCCACGTCGTCCTTGACGGAGTAGGCGTCGGAGTAATACACGGTGCCGACTTCGTTGGAGCCTTCCTTGACGGCTTCCTTGACCTTGCTGACGCTGCTGCACTCGTTGACCTCCACGCCGCCGAGCGCCGCGGAAACCTCTGCCGTGGTATAGTCCTTGGCATCCTTCGCGCCGTCAAGCATGCCGAGGTTGATCAGCAGCTGCCGCGTGTATTTGCCCGCGGGTACGCTGCCGTCCGCCAGAGCAATGCTCTTTGCATTTGCGAGGTCGGCAAATCCGGTGACCGCCGTGCCGCTGCCCTTGAGGGTGATCAGCACGAGCTTGTTGGCCAGCAGATCCACGCGCGAACCCGCGATCATGTATCCCTCGTCTTCCAGTGTCTTCACCTGGCTCGTCGCCGCGGAGAAGAAGATATCGCAGGCAAAGCCTTCCTGCACCTGCGTCAGCAGCGTGCCGGAGCTATCCGCGTTGTAGGTGATCTTCACGTTCGGCTGCGTCGCGTTATAGAGCGGAATAATCTCCTTGAACGCGCCTTCAAGGCTCGCGGCAATAAACAGCTGCACCTCCGCGGCTTCCAACGGGGCTGCCGTGGCTTCGGGCGTTACTGCGGACGCTTCGGTCGCGGCTTCGGTCGCGACAGGGGCTACGGTGGCTTCGGGCGCGGCAGGTGCCGCGCATGCGCCGAGCGTCGCCGTCATGAGGACGGCACAAAACAGGGCAATCCATTTCTTCATCTGTCAATTTCCTCTTGTTTGTTTATTTGGCACGCGCGGCCGGCCGGACACACGCGAAGTCCACAAAAGCAGGCGAATTGACAGAAGAAACGGAGCGAGAACCCGTTACTCCTTGCCGAATCCGCAGTTGGGATAGGTGCAAACGTCGCACTGCAAACACAGTCCGCCGTTGCCGAGGCGCGTCAGATCGCGCCGCGCGATGCGCATGCCCGCGACCACGCGCGGCAGCACGATGTCAAAAATCGACGCACGCGAATACATCACGCAGCCGGGCAGCCCCATCACAGGGGTTCCGTCCGCGTAATACCCTAGTAGAAACATCGCTCCCGGTAAAACGGGTGCGCCGTAGGTGATGATTTCGGCCCCGCTGTCGCGGATCGCGGCGGGTGTGCGGTCGTCGGGATCGACGCTCATGCCGCCTGTGCAGAGCACGATGTCCACGCCGGCAACGCGCACCTCGTTGATCGCAGCGATGATATGCTCCGGGTTGTCGTCGCTCACGCGCCGCTCGGTCAGCGGCACGCCGAACGCCGCGAGCTTTTTCTCGACCACGGGCGTAAATTTATCCGTGATGCGTCCGTGGAACACTTCGTTTCCGGTGACGACGATGCCCGCCTTGATGCCTTTGCGGAAGGGCGTCAGCTTCATCAGCGGCTCGGCTCCTACCAGCGCCTGCGCTTCTTCGATGCGCTTGCGGTCGATCAAGAGCGGAATGATGCGCGTGCCGCCGAGCTTGTCCCCAGCCTTGACCGCGCTGTTGGTGTGCCTAGTTGCAACCATGATATCCGGCAGGTCGTTGAGCGCGTCTAGGCGCACAACATCGACCGTAAACACGCCGTCTTCGAGGGCAAAGAGCTCAATCTTGCCCTCCTTGACCTCGCCGCGGCGCATATGCGCGCTTTCGCAAAGGCCCGCGAGCAAGTCCGCAGCCTCGTTTTCATGCAGCGTGTTTTCGTCCACTTCCCAGACGTAGAGGTGGTCTTTTCCCATGGAAAGCAGCATAGGAATGTCATCTTCCGTGACGACATGCCCCTTGCGGAACTGCGCGTCCTTGCTTTCGCCGGGAACGATGCGCGTCAGGTCGTGGCAGAGCACGTGTCCTACGGCATCCTTTGTGTCGATGAGCTTCATACGCGAATGATACCATTATTTTTTTGAAAAAACAACGCTTTTCCTGCTGAATTTTCTCTGCGCCTTTCGCAAGCGCAACAACGGTATATCCTCCGATCTTTTGAATTTCTCTGTCAGATGAAAAAAAGCGGGCTTCGCCCGCAGAAAAACAAAGCTTTACGCCTCAATGGCCACGTCGTCGCCCACGGCAATCTCGCCGGGCGTGAGCACGCGCACGAAGATACCCTCGTGCGGCATGATGCACTGACCGACCTTTTTGTAGATTTCGCAGTGCTGGTGGCACTCCTTGCCGATCTGCGTGACCTCCACACGGCAGCTGCCGAGGCGCAGAATCGTGCCCACGGGCAGCGTGTAGAGGCCGATACCCTCCGTGGTAATATTCTCGGCGAATTTGCCGGGCGTGAGGTCGTCTAAGCCCAGCGCGGTCATCTTGTCAATGCTCTCCTGCGCGAGCAGACTGATCTGCCGGTGCCAGTTGCCCGCGTGCGCATCGCCCACGATTCCGTGATCCACGCGTAGTTCCGCGCACTCCACGGGCTGCTTGAACGTGCCTTTTTTAACGCTGATGTTGATGGATGTGATCTTCGCCACGTGTTTCTCCTAAATACTCGTTGATTTCTATGTGTCTACCACAAATGGTAATTACTTGCGTTTTTAACCGCCGATGCGGCTCATGGTCTTGTCCGCGAGGAAGCCTTCGTCGAAGCAGTGCGTGCGGGGCTTCTGCGCAATCGCGTGCCGGATTGCCGCGAGCAGCTGACTATCATCCGCCTGCTCCAGCGCTTCTTTCAGAGAGAACTCCTCGTTGCTGCCGAGGCAGGGACGCAGCATGCCGTCGCTCATCACGCGCACACGGTTGCAGTCCGCGCAGAAGCGGTGCGACATCGGGTCGATCAGGCCGACCTTGCCGACGTATCCCGGCATCTGATAGTCCCGCGCGGGCTGACCACGGTAGGAAGGCTCGATTTCAACCAGCTCCGGATGCTTTTGCAGCAGTTCCTCACCGGTAAAGCGCAGCGCGGTACGGTCGGTCTCTCCCAGCGGCATATACTCGATGAAGCGCACCTGAATGTTGCGGTCGCGTGTCAGCGCGATAAAATCTGCCGTCTCGTCGTCGTTCACGCCGCGCAGGAGCACGACGTTGAGCTTTACCGACGGGAACCCCGCCGCGAACGCCTCCTCGATGCCGGTCAGCACACGCGTGAGCGAACCGCCGCCCGTGATCTCGGCAAACTTCTCCGGTTTCAGGGAATCCACGCTGATGTTCAGGCGATCCAGCCCTGCGGCTTTCAGCGCCGCACTCTGTCCGGGCAGATGTTGCCCGTTGGTGGTCATGGTGATCTCCTGAATCTGCGGAATCGCGCGGATATCGGAGATGATCGACAGTAAATCTTTCCGTAGCATGGGTTCGCCGCCCGTGAGGCGTACCTTTTTCACCCCAATCTGTGCGAACGCGTTCACGATGCGGAGAAACTCCTCGCGCGAAAGCTCGCTCTTCTTGGGACAGTCGCCCTCCGCCGCGCGGCAATAGGCGCACTTGAGCGTGCAGCGCTCCGTCAGCGAGAGGCGAAGGTATGTGATTGTGCGTCCAAAACGGTCGTTCATGCTGTTTCCGATCTATGCTTGATCTGAAGAATCAGAAGTGTCCTTGTGGTTGATCTCGTCGTTTGTGCGGATCTCTCCGCCGCGCGTGACCCGCGCAAACGCGCAGTTTCGGGGAATCGGACAGGTTTCGCCGCGCTGCAGAATCGCGCATTCTTCATAGCAGGGTTTGCCGACGCGGGTGAGTTCAAGTTCGCACCCTCCGACGATCAGCCGCGTACCCGTGATCAATCGTGAAAAATCCAATCCGTCCGTGACGATATTCGCGGCAAACTTTGCGGTGCAGAGCCCGCCGAGGCCGCGGATGTGTTCCTCCGCCTCCGCGGAGAGCAGGCTCACCGAGCCGTCTTTCTCGCTCTTATGATCGCCGACGACGCCAAGGCGCTCATCCAGCGTAAGTTTCTCTACGGTTTCGCGCGGCGCATCCTTCGGCGCGCGCGTCAGACGATGGGTTCGCATGCGCCCGCCTCGCGCTCAAACACGCCACTCTTGCCGCCGCTCTTACGAAGCAGCCGCGTGGCCGTGATCTCCATGCCGCGGTCGACCGCCTTGCACATGTCGTAGATGGTCAGCGCGGCGATGCTTGCCGCGGTCAGCGCCTCCATCTCCACGCCCGTCTTTTCATCACAGCGCACTTCGGCGACGATGTGGACGCGATCCGGCGGGCAGGCGACGAGATCGACCTTGATCGAAGTCAGCGCGATGGGATGGCACAACGGGATCAGCTCGCTCGTGCGCTTGGCCGCGAGGATGCCCGCGATGCGAGCGGTGGCGAAGACATCTCCCTTTGCCGCTGACCCGCTTTGAATGAGGGTCAGCGTCTCGGGCTTCATGACAACGAAGCTCTCCGCGATTGCCTCGCGGTGGGTCACGCTTTTTTCGGAGACGTCCACCATGCGCGCTTCGCCGCGCTCGTTGACGTGTGTCAGGGTTTCGTCCATGCGTCGACGCCCTCCTTTCGGGTTGCTGTTTGCCGATTGCCCGCCTGCGTTTTGCGCCGGAATCTGGGCAAAAAGCGATGTGTTTCCATAAAACAACCGCCGCAGGATAGCTCTATCATACGGCGGCAAACAATCTTTGGCAAGCACTTACAGTTTCTTTGCACAGATATATTATTTTGAAAAGAATAACGCTCGAAATCCGGCGTAATCCGGCGGTTTTAGCCGGATCGCGGTATGATTTACGACTCCTGTTGCGTTTCCGGCCAGATTTTTTTGATTCGTCCCGGCTTATCATAGCTGTAGCCGCCGAGTGCATCGAGCCTGCGCAGGAACGGTTCACTTGCGATCACGCGCAGAAACGCGCGCACCTGCGGCTGCTCCATCGCGGAGAGAGAGACCAGCAGATCGTAGGTTTCCTCGCAGACCGGCATAAAATCGAGGTCATACATCCGTGCGGCGGAGAGGATGCCGAGGCCGCAGTCCGCGCTGCCCGCCGCAATCTGCGCGGCGACGGCGGTGTGCGTCAGCTCCTCGCGCTCGTACCCCGCGATTTGACCCGGCGTAATCTTCGCCTGCTTGAGCAGGTAGTCCAAAAGCACCCGCGTGCCCGCGCCGCGTTGACGGTTTGCGTATCGCACCGCGGGGTTTGCGAGGTCTTCGACCGAGCGGATGCCCAGCGGATTGCCCTTTGCGACGAGGAAGCCCTGCGCGCGTCGCACACACTCGACCAGCGCCACGCCGCCGTTCGGGATAAATCGCTCCATATAGGAAACATTATAGCTGCCATCGGTTTCGTCCAGCAGATGTACGCCGCCGAGCTGCGCTTCCCCGCGGCCAAGGGCAAGGATCGCGCCCATGCTGCCGACATGCGCGCTGCTGACATACGCGCGGATGTCCGCGCGTCGCAGCTCGTCCGCGGCTTCATCGATCAGCGGATCGTGGCTGCCCAATATGCGCACCGTCCGCGCGATGCGGTCGATGGGCTTGAGCAATCGCACATGCGCGCGCTCACCCGCCTCGAAGCCTTCGCTGTTTTGCGGCACGTCGAGGATGCAGTCCGCCCGCGTCAGAGACGTGATCACGCCCGCGCCCGCCTGAATCGGCACAGCGGTCAGGCTTCCTTCGCCGTCAAACCCCAGCGTCGCGCGCACAAACTCGCGGTATTTCAGCGAGGAGACATACCGTCTGCCCATCTTGACGCAAACGCTCTCGGCGATCTCCCGCTCGCGCTTGAGCATTTTCTCCAGCACGGGCTTGACCAGCTCCTCCAGCACGAGAATGCCGGAGACGGGATAGCCGGGAACGCCGACGACGGGTTTATTCCCGACCGCGCCCAGCACAACGGGCTTTCCGGGGCGGATGGCAACGCCATGGACGCACACCTCGCCCAGCGCGCGGATGGCGGCTGCCGTGCCGTCGTCGCGCCCAGCCGATGTGCCCGCGCAGAGCAGTACAAAATCGCTCTCGTCCGCTGCGCGCTGCAGCGCGGCCTGAATCAGCGCGGGATCGTCCTTCACGACAGGATACACGACACCCTCCGCGCCCCAGCGGGACAGCATCGCGGCAAACACGGCGGAGTTGGTCTCCGGTATCTCGCCTGCGCGCGGCGCTTCGCCGGGCGAAACGATCTCGTCGCCCGTGGGGATGATCGCCACGCGCGGTTTCGCCAGCGCCTCAATGGAAAACACACCTCCCGCGAGCAGCGCGCCGATCGTGGCAGGTTCTATTTCCATATAAGAAGGAAGGATCATATCCCCCGCCGAAATGTCCTCGCCGATCTGACGCACGTGCTGCCAGGGCGCGGCGGCGGCGCGGAGCGTGATGCCGCCATCGGCTTCCACGCAATCTTCCGTCATCACCACGGCGTCGCAGCCTTCCGGCAGCGGATCGCCCGTGTCAACGAGGACATACTCGCCCTCGCGCAGCAGCACGGGCGTAGTCTCCGTCGCGCCGAACGTGTGACGCGCGGCGACGGCGATGCCGTCCATCGCGCAGGCGGTGTAGTGCGGGCTGGACTGCTTCGCGTAGACCGCGCGCGCGCTCATGCGCCCGAGCGCGCCGGTCACGCGGATCTCCTCCGTGCGGGAGGGAAGCCCGCGCGATTCCAGAAACGCGAGATATGTTTTCAGCGCTTCGGATAGCTGTGTATTGCTCAGGTATTCGTATTTGCTCATGTTGATCCCCAGTATCTTTGATCGAGTGTTTGTTGATTAAAACAGAATGACTTCCTGCAGCGTCCCTTTGGGGAGGCCTTCGGTGTCCCGCGGGATGCGGATATATCCGCTTGCGCGCGTCAGCGGCGAAATGAGTCCGGACTTCAACGCGACAGGCTCCGCAAAGCCGTCCGTAAGCCGGACGGGCAGCAGCTCTTCGCGCCCGTGGTTGCTGGGCGCGGCCTGCGAGAGCGTCGCGTTTGCCGTGCGCGGCCTAAAGCTTTCTCCCGCGAGCTGCGCAATCAGCGGGCGCACCAGCGCGTGAAACACGAGATAGGCAGCCGCCGGATGCCCCGGCAGCCCCACGACCAGCGTCCCCCCGATCTTTCCCGCAAAGGCGGGCTTGCCCGGCTTGAGCGCGAGCCCGTGGAAGGCGACCTCGCCGAGTTCGGAGAGGCAATGCGCGGCGGCGTCCTTTGCGCCCGCGGAGCTAGACCCGGTCAAAAGCAGCAGATCGCAGTCTGCGCAAGCTTCTTTCATCGCGGCGAGCAGCTTTTCTTCGTCGTCCGGCACGATGCCGCGGTGTCGCGCGGTTGCTCCCGCCTCCGCGCAGCTTGCCAGCAGCATGGAGGCGTTTGCGTCGCGAATCTTTCCTTCTTCTATGATTTCATCCGGCGCGACCAGCTCGTCGCCCGTGGAGAGAATGCAAACACGCGGTTGAACCGCAACCTCCGGTCTTGTGACGCCGAGCGCCGCAAGAAGACCGATCTCCCGTGCGCCGAGGCGCGTGCCCTGCTCCAGAACACGATCTCCCGCGCGGACATCGTCCCCGCGGAACACGACGTGCCTGCCCGGCGCCGCCGCAGACTCCACTGCAACGAGGCCGCCGGCGAGCGCCTGCGCCTCTTCCAGCATGACCATCGCGTCCGCGCCCTGCGGCAGTTCGCCGCCGGTCCAGACCAGCGCGCAGTCCCCGCTTTCAATTGAGAAACGCGCGCGTTCGCCCATCTTCACCTCTCCGGCGAGGGTTAAGAGAGCCGGCTGCGCAGCGGACGCACCGAAGGTATCGCGGCTCACGACCGCAAACCCATCAACCGCGCTGCGGTCAAACCGGGGTAAATCCTCGCCCGAAACGACGGTTTTGGCGAGAACGCGACCCAAACCGGAAGAAAGATCCGCCGGTTCCGAAGAGAAACCGCGTTTTTTCGCCATATTCAGCAAGATTATTCGTGCTTCATCCAGCGCCAGAACCTGCAGCATTGCGTTTTTGCGTTCCTTTCCTGCTTTTGGGCGGTTACCCCATAAGGTAACCCGAAATCCTGTATTTTTTTACACGATTATGATTCATTATACCAAACAGCTTGGAAAAAACACACTCTTTCCCCACCGCCGAAAATAGCATAAAAATCTTATACAAATGCCGCCAAATAAGGAGAAAAAAACAAATTATGAACGCTTGCGCAAACCCCAACAGATTGTGCATGAAATTTAGTCTAAATACAAGAGTTTGTAAAAATTAACTTGACAACGTATACACAAGAAGGTAGTAT
>DATMYE010000039.1:0-55720 GCA_035561095.1 Clostridia bacterium
TTAGCTCACTTACTTTGTACGCTCACTCAAATTCGTTGCGTTATTTCATTCTTTAACTTGGCATCTTTCGACGCCTTGCCTCAGAATTACTGGCTTGTTTTTTGTTTCTTGCACTATATAGTTTTCAAGGTGCTCTTTGCCCGAATCTTCTTGCTTTTGGCTTGTTTTTTCGGGTCTCGCTGTCCGCTTTGGTCTTGCGCGACAGCTTGTTTAGTATAGCAATCCGGGTTCGTTTTGTCAACCACTTTTTTGATCTTTTTTTCGAAGTCCTGACAATTTTTGATCTCGTTTTGCATTGCACTTTTCGAGTGCTTGATTATTTTACTGCTTTCGATTTCGAAAAGCAAGTGTTTTTTACACATTTTTAAATGGAATTTTCGAGTCTTGTATATGCGTGCCAAAATGGCCACTGTCCATGGGGTTATACCGCCTGTCGCTTCTATATGTAAGAGAACAGAAGCCCTGTCGCGTTGACAAGCGTTTGAATTTTGCTGTATTCTATATAGGAAATTTGAACCGTTAGGAGTAGCTTTATCATATGAGATCCATGACCAGCAAAGAGCTCCGGCAGCTTTATCTCGACTTCTTCGTGTCGAAGGGGCATGCCATCATTCCGTCCGCATCCCTGATTCCGGAAAACGATCCCACCGTGCTCTTCACCACCGCGGGCATGCACCCGCTCGTGCCGTATCTGATGGGCGCGAAGCATCCGGAAGGCACGCGTCTTGTGGACGTGCAGAAATGCGTCCGCACGGGCGACATCGACGAAGTCGGCGACTCCTCGCACTGCACGTTCTTTGAGATGCTCGGCAACTGGTCGCTCGGCGACTACTTCAAGAAAGAGTCGATCGCATACTCCTGGGAGTTTCTCACAAGCGAGAAATGGCTCGGCATCGATCCTTCCCTGCTCTTCTTCACGTGTTTTGAAGGCGATGAGAATGCCCCGCGCGACACCGTTGCTTATGATTGCTGGGTCAGCCAGGGCGTCAAGCCCAACCACATCGTGTTCCTGCCCAAGAAGAACAACTGGTGGGGCCCCGCCGGTTTGACCGGCCCCTGCGGTCCAGACACCGAGATCTTCTATGATACCGGCAAGGCTCCGTGCGGCGACGACTGCAAAGCGGGCTGCGACTGCGGCAAGTACCTCGAAATCTGGAACAACGTGTTCATGGAATACAACAAAACCGCGGACGGCACGTTTGAGCCGCTCGCGCAGAAGAACGTCGACACCGGCATGGGTCTCGACCGCACGGTCGCAACCCTGCAGGGCGTTCGCAGCGTCTATGATACCGACGCGTTTGCGGGCATCATCGCGAGCATTGCGGAGCTCTCCGGCAAGTCCTACGGCGAGAACGACGAGGTCATGCGCATGTTCCGCATCATCGCGGACCATATGCGCTGCTCCACGTTCATGCTCGGCGACCAGCGCGGCATCACGCCGAGCAACGTCGACCAGGGCTATATCCTCCGCCGCCTGATCCGCCGCGCGATCCGCTTTGCGATGCAGCTCGGCATCCCCGAGGGCAGCCTGACGAAGGTCTCCGAGGCGGTCATCGCGCAGTACGGCGAGTTCTATCAGGAACTCAGCGTCAACCGCGCGAAGATCCTCGACGAGCTGACCAAAGAGGAACAGCGCTTCGAGCACGCGCTCAAAAAGGGCATCCGCGAGTTCGAGCGTCTGGTCGGTTCCCTCAGCGGCAGCACGATCGACGGTGTCAGCGCGTTCCATCTCTATGATACGTTCGGTTTCCCGATCGAGCTGACGCAGGAGCTCGCGGCAGAGCGCAATCTCACCGTTGACATCGATGGCTTCAACGAGGCGTTCAAAGCGCATCAAGAGCTCTCGCATGCGGGCGCCGAGCAGCGCTTCCAGGGCGGTCTTGCCGACCATACCGAGGAGACCGCGCAGCTGCACACCGCGACGCACCTGCTTCAGGCAGGTCTGCGTAAAGTCCTCGGCAGCGATGAGGTCGCGCAGAAGGGTAGCAATATCACCGCGGAGCGTCTCCGCTTCGACTTCAGCTTCCCGCGCAAGCTCACGACGGAGGAGATTTCCGCCGTTCAGGACTACGTCAACGAAGCCATCGCGGCGGACGTTACGATCACCTGCGAAGAGATGACCGTGGACGAGGCGAAGAACAGCGGCGCCATCGGTCTGTTTGAGAGCAAATACGGCTCCAAGGTCAAGGTCTACACCGTTCCTGGCTTCAGCCGCGAAATCTGCGGCGGCCCGCATGCGGCGCGCACCGGCGAACTGGGCCGTTTCGAAATCAAAAAGGAGGAGGCGTCGAGCGCTGGCGTTCGTCGCATCAAAGCGGTATTGATCCATGGCTGATTGGTACGTTTACGATTGGGATTTGCAGGGCTTGCCCGCTCAGTTCCACGTTGATCTGAAATACGTGGAAGAGTTTGACACGCTCGGAGATTTCACGACGCTGCTGTATGTCTCCTGCTATCCAAAAAAAGCGGAGGCACAGGCGTTCTCCGCGCGGGAAAAGCGGCACCTTGAGTCTGTCAGTCGCGAGTGCACGCGCATCCTGGGCGAGCATTCCGCGTTTGTCGGCTATATCGACATCCTCGCGCAGCGGCGGTATTATTTCTACACGTCGGACGCGCGGCTGCTCGTACCGCTGATGGCGTACTGCTCGGAGGAAGATGGTCTCCGGCTGGAGTGCTTCAAGGCCGAGGAGCCCAATCGTCAAACCTACTACCGCCTGCTCGTGCCGGACAACGCCAAGCGGCAGTCCGTCGACAACGCGGCATATATCGAATCCCTGCGCCAGCGCGGAGACGATCTTGCTGCCTACCGTCGCGTGAACCTGCACTTCTACTTCCCCAGTGCGAGCGGACGTACGCTCTTCGGCGAGAACGCGAAGTCGCTCGGTTTCGCCATCGGCAAGACCGACTACATTGCGGAGCGCGAGCCTTCCTACTACATCGTGCTGCATACGATCAGCCCCCTGGAGCAGGAAGCGATCACGGAGCTGACCACCAAGGCGATCTACGCCGCGGAGACCTACGGCGGCGTGATGGAGCACTTCGACTCCGCATTCATCCAGAAGCGCGGCATCTTCGGCTGACCCACACCAAAATGCACAAGAACCGGGAACAATCCCGGTTCTTTTTTTACACTTTTCTATTTAAGTAATGTTTTCTATTTCCCCACGCAGAACCGCTCAAAGATGCGATCGATCACGCTGGCGTCCACGTCGGTTCCCGTGATGGAGCCGAGGTGGTGCAGTGCGTTTTTGACGTCCGTCGCGGCACAGTCGAGCTCGTCTGCGGTCTCCGCGTCCCGCAGCGCGGTGAGCGCAAGCTCCAGCGCGCGGATATGCCGCTCGTTCGTGATCGTCGAACCGTCCGCGCGTTCAGGCGCGGCCAGCGATAGAATCTTTGCTTGCAGTGCGTCCAATCCCTCGCCGCTCTTCGCGCTGACAGCGATTGCCTCGCCGTTATAGCCACACTGATTCGGCAAATCACTCTTATTCAGCACGACGATGCACGTGCTCTCTTCCGTTTCGCGCAGGAGTACTTCGTCCTGCTCCATCAGCGGCGCGGAAGCATCCAGCACGAGGCACACGACGTCCGCGCGGCTGAGCGCGTCTCGCGCGCGGTCAACGCCGATCTTCTCCGCCTCGTCGCTCGCTTCGCGGATGCCCGCCGTGTCGATCAACCGCACAGGCACGCCGTCCATGCTCACTTTTTCGTCGATGATGTCGCGCGTGGTCCCCGCGACGGCGGTGACAATCGCACGATCCGAGCCCAGCACCGCGTTCATAAGAGACGATTTTCCGACGTTCGGCCTGCCGACGATTGCGACCTGCAACCCATCGCGGAGCACTCTGCCGCGCCGCGCTTTCGCGATCATCGCATCCACGCGCGCAATTGCCGCGGTCAAAGACTCCGGCAATGCCTCCAGCGTGTCTGCCTCCGCCTCGTCGGGATAGTCAATCGCGGCGTCGATGCCGGAGAGCGCGTCGGTCAAGAGGTCTTCCACCGAAACGATCTCGCGCTTGATGCTGCCCTGCAGTTGCGCGAGTGCGGACTTGAGGCTCTGCTCCGCGTCCGCGTTGATCACGTCCATGACCGCTTCCGCGGCGGAAAGATCCATCTTGCCGTTGAGGAACGCACGCTTGGTGAACTCCCCGCACTCTGCGGGCCGGAACCCGAGCGAAGCCAGCGCGCCGAGCACGCGCTGCACCGTCTGCATGCCACCGTGCACGTTCAGCTCCATCATGTCTTCGCCCGTATAGCTGCGCGGTGACGCGAAATAGACCGCCATGCAGTCGTCGATGAGCTCTCCACGCAGCGACAGCCGCGCGTGAACCAGCTCTCTCTGGGTCAACGCCGGATCGCGGTCTAGTAATTCGCTGACCCGCGCGGCTTCTTCGCCCGAGATGCGGATGACGGCAATCGCCCCGCCGACGGCGGAGGACGGTGCGTAGATCGTGTCTTCCATGTTGGTCTCCATACTTGTTTCCGGCGAACGGCTTTTATGGCAGAATCGCCAAAATAGAACACGAGCCGCCGCGAAACTGCGGCGGCTCTGTTTGCTCGTTACTTCGAAGGTGTGATGACGACGTGGCGGTTGGGTTCTTCGCCCTCGCTGTGCGTGGTCACGCCGGTGAATCCCTGCAGCGCGCTGTGGAGAATGCGCCGCTCATACGGATTCATGGGCTCCATCGAAACGGGACGGCCGGACTGGCGCACATGCATCGCGTTTTTGCGTGCGAGGCGTTTGAGCGTCTCTTCTCTGCGGGAGCGGTACCCTTCGGTATCCAGCGTCACGCGGATGTAGCCTTCCTCTTTGCGGTTCTTGTTGGCAACCAGCGACACAAGGTACTGCATGGCGTCCAGCGTTTCGCCGCGGCGGCCGATGAGAAGTCCCATCGTCTCGGCATCGATGCAGAGCCGCAGACCGTTTTCGGTGTCCGCAGCCAGAACCGGCGCGGGATTATTCATCTTCGCGAGCAGATCGCTCAGGAACATCGCGCAGGGCGTGTTCTTCGCGAGCTCTTCGCTGTAGTCAAAGTGTTCTTCCGGCGCTTCCGGCATGCGTTCGCGATTCTGCGTGCCATAGGGCGCGCTGTCCTGCGAAGGACGCGGTGCGCCATAGCTCGAAGGCCCGCGCTGGCCGCGGTCGTTTCTGCCGCGGTCGCCATCGCGGCGTTCGGGGCGTGCGCCTGCGCTGCGCTGCGGCTGTTCACGCCGCTGCTGGAAACTCGCTTCTTTTTCTTTGCGATAGACCTGCTCCATCTCCATAACGAGCGGCACTTCGCGCTGCGTCAGGCGGACGACCGCCTGCTTTGCGCCGATGCCGAACAGGCCTTTACTCTCGGACTGGATTGTTTCGATTTCGACTTCGTCGATGGTCACGCCCATTTCCGTGAGGCCAATAAAAATGGCCTCGTCAACGCTATGACCCGAAAACTCCATGCTCCTCATTTCGTGTTAACCTCCGTGACGACAACCTGCTGTTTTGCAAACGAGCGGTTGATCAGCAGAGAGGTACCCAGCGAGAAGATGTTGCTGAACGTCCAGTAAACCGCGAAGCTCGCGTTGTACTGTAAGCAGAACACAAACGACATTACCGGCATGAGCCAGTTCATGATCTTGTTGGTGCTTGCCGTGGCGTCGCTCTTGGGCTGGTTCTTCTGCATGATCCAGGTTGAGAGGTAGGTCGATCCGCCCGCGAGTACCGGGAAGATGAACCAACCGTTGTTGAATCCTTTGTAGAGTTCTGCGCAGGGCGCCATCAGCGCCGTGTAGGTCGCGGAGACTTGATCCGTAACCGTGGCCAGCGTATACGCATCCCCGTTCTTGATAAAGAAGCCAAGGTCGACGAAGCGCTGCAGTGCCTCCGGATGCTCTTTGAAGTACAGAAGCTGCGGCAGCGTCTTGTTCGCCGCGCCGAAGAATTCTTTCGCGGTCGCGATTACCGGCGAGAAACCGTTGTCCGGCATCCAGAGGTTGTTGATCCAGAAGAACTTAAACGTCTGGAAGAGCTCGATGCCCTTGTCCTTGTTGTCGTCGAGGGTGAGGATCAGGCGAACCATCATCTCGTTGCCCCACTGACGGAACGCCGCGATGAAGATGAAGAACAGCGGCATGGTGATCAACATCGGCAGGCAGCCGCCGAACATGCTCACGCCGTTTTCGCGCATGAACTTCTGCTGTTCGGTGTTGAGCTTCTGCGGATCGTTTGCGTACTTCTTCTTGAGCTTGTCGAGCTGCGGCTGCACGGCAGCCATCTTCATGGAAGACTTTCTCGAACGGATATCGCCAAAGACCGTCAGAAGACGAATTAGCAATGTCGCGATGATGATCGTCAGGACGATGTTTTCATTGGTTAATGTCTCGTAGAGCCAGCGCATTCCGAGGAATGCCCACCGTGTGATAAAGAAATCGCCTTGCAAGGGGGATGCCCTCCTCTCAATATGTACGGGTTATAAATTTCAAATTGTGGTGAAAAGAATTGCGGACGATTTACGGAACCGGATCGTACCCACCCTTGCAGAAAGGGTTGCAGCGCAGAATGCGCCAGATGGCAAGCAGGCTGCCCTTGAGGGCGCCGTGCTTGCTGAGCGCCTCCACGGCGTATTCCGAGCACGTCGGCGTAAAGCGGCAGCTCGGCGGCAGGAGCGGCGAAATGTACTTTTTGTAACCGCGGACGAGCGCGATCAAAAACCGCTTCATCCCTTATCCTCCGCCTTGATGAGGCCTGCGCGTTGCAGCTGTTGGAGCATCCCTTCGCGGATGCTGAGAAACGGCGCGTCGATGATGGAGTCCCTTGCGATGAAGATCAGGTACGTGCCGCCTTTGATCGCGGGGATCAGCGGGGTCACGGCCTCGCGCATGCGACGCTTGACGCGGTTTCGCACCACGGCGTTGCCGATCTTCTTGCTGACCGA
This sequence comes from Clostridia bacterium, assembly GCA_035561095.1. Lineage (GTDB taxonomy): Bacteria > Bacillota > Clostridia > Christensenellales > CAG-138 > UBA7703. Next base: position 6,912 of record DATMYE010000039.1, read on the forward strand.
AAATCCGATCTTTGCGCTCGTGCTGCGGCTTTTTGCATACACCAGCGCGAGCAGCTTTCCTCCGCAGGATTTCCCGACGCGATAGGTATAGCGGAATTCTTTCTTCCGCCGCAGGGAATCACTGTGCTTCACTCTGCCGCATCCTTACATAAATACATCGTCCGGCCTGACACTTCACTGCGCCTCAGCGAAACCCATGATTGGCTGTTTCGCTTCGTCGCCTGTTACCGAAAAAAGTTTGCCTGAAATACAAACATGCGGCAAGCAAATGCCCGCCGCAAGCGCTTGTGCGTTTTTTACGGTTCTGATCAAAGAAATCCCGTTACGCGCTGAGAACTTTGCGGCCTTTCGCGCGTCTACGCTTGATGACATTGCGGCCATCTGCCGATTTCATGCGCTTACGGAATCCGTGCACTTTGCTCCGCTGACGCTTCTTGGGCTGATAGGTTCGAAACATTCGACTACACCTCGCTTCATTGTTGAATCCTGCAGGCGCAAACCTGCGAAAATCGCACATACGGGCAGTTGCCCGCATGATATGAACCTTAAGTATTATAGTAGACGGCGCAAACCCGTGTCAAGGAGTTTCTTGCTGCCGTTGTCCGGAATCAGCCGCGCAGCTTCGCAAACACGAGTCTTCCGGCGGAAGTCTGCAAGGCGCTTGTGACCACGATGTCCAGCGTTTCGCCGATATGCTTTCTCGCGTTCTCGACGATGACCATCGTGCCGTCCGGCAGATATCCCACACCCTGGCCCGATTCCTTGCCCTCGCGCACGATGGCAAGCGGCAGTTCTTCGCCCGGAAGAAGCACGGAACGCACGGCGTTTGCAAGGTCGTTGATGTTCAGCACCGGCATATTCTGCACCGCAGCAACCTTGTTGAGGTTGTAGTCGTTGGTCACGAGAATGCCGCCGAGATCCGCGGCGAGCCGGAGGAGCTTGAGGTCGACCTCGTCGATCTCGTCATAGTCCTTTTCTTCCACGACCACGCGGGATTCCAGCTCCCGCTGCATGGAATGCAGGATGTCGAGTCCCCTGCGCCCGCGGGAACGCTTCATCGCGTCCGAGCTGTCCGCGATGTGCCGCAGCTCTTTGAGCACGAACGCCGGCACGATAATTCTTCCTTCCAGAAACCCGGTCTTGCAGATGTCGTAGATGCGCCCGTCGATGATCACGCTGGTGTCGAGCACCTTAGGCCGCGCGCTGGCAGCCGCGATTCCCTTTGTCAGGTGTCCGCGGCGTGCATAGCCGTCCATCAGCTCCGCGCGTCGCGTGATGCCGATGTGGCCTCCATAGTAGCCGCAGATGACAAACAGGAGGAAGGTGATGACCTCCGGCAGGACCGGAACGTCGATGGAGCGCAAAATCAGGCTCAGCAGGAACGCAAAAATCATACCGATCATGATGCCGATCACACCGAACAGAATGTCCAGCGCGGGCATCTCGGTCAGCCTGTGTTCCAGCTTTTGGAAAAAGCCGCTTATGCCGTCTATGATCTTCGGAGATAAAATATAAAAGATGATTCCGGATAAAATTCCAACGATCACATAGAGGGCGGCCATCACGACGGGCATGGTGGTGTAGGCAAGTACATACTCGTAACCGGGGCATCTGATCGAATAGAGCACCCATGCAACGATTCCGCAGCCGATGCATATTCCCACCAACGCAACGAGAATTCGGAGTACCTTCCGCATGCAGTGATAGGCGTTTTCCCGTTTGGTTTATCCCCCAACCAGGGGAAGGAATTCGCTTTCCTCCTTTCCGCAAGACGCGGCAAGCTCCGCGATGAGCACTTGCCTCGCCGTTAGATACATCTTCCGCTCACCGGCGGACAAGCCTTTTTCGCGGTCGCGGTGGATCAGGCACTTGACCACATCCGCCACGCCGTATATATCGCCAACACGGAGCTTGTTGAGATTGTCACGGTAGCGCTGATTCCAGTTTTCGCTTTCGTCCGCGCAGCCGTCCTCCGCGAGAAAATCGATGATCTTGCGGCAGTCATCCGGGCAGACAAGCTTGCGCAGGCCGACCGTTTCCGCCGTTGCGACAGGAACCATCGCCGTCATTCTGCCCATCACAAACCGCAGCACATAATACTGCGCCGATTCACCGAGCACGGTCTGCACTTGAACGGATTCGATTTCCCCGACGCCATGCATGGGGTAACAAACCATATCGCCTATCTCAAACACCGGCAACGCTCCTTTCGCTGTGAATTCTGAATTCATACTTATATACTATATCATCAGAAGACTGAACAGTCAATAAAATCTCGTATGATATCACACCGCTAAGGTTGTGTCAACATAAAAATTTGAAGGAAAATCCGACCTCTCACTCGTATATACGCACGATCTTTTCCGGTTTGCCCGCGAAAAGGCTAAAGAATAACAACGGACGAAGGCCGTCAACAGCCTTCGCCCGGTTTGCTTTGCGGTTTTAAAAGGGTTAGATCAGCGTCTGCTGTTCGGCAAAGCTCATGTCAAGCAGGCGCTTGCTGACGCGCTGCTCAAACATCGTGCTCATGGGTGCGCGGTCGTGGATGATCTTGACCGCCTGCGCGAACATCGGCGCCGCAGAGATGAAGCGGATCTTCTTGGAGAGGCTCGCCGCCGGGCACTCCAGCGTGTCGGTGGAGACGAGGAACTCGATCGGGCTTGCGTCGATCTTCTTGATTCCTTCTTCGGAGAGCACGTTGTGGGAAAGTGCGGCGTAGATCTTCTTTGCGCCCTTGTCGGCCAGCGCGTAGCTGACGTCGACCAGCGTACCGCCGGAGATCGAGAAGTCGTCGATGACGAGGCAGTTCTTGTCCTTCACATCGCCGATGATCTCAAGCACCTTGGCGTTTTCGTCGTGGCCGAAGCGCATCTTGTCGCCGATGGCCACCGGGCAGTTGAGCTCGGTTGCATATTCTCTCGCGCGCTTGGCGGAGCCTGCGTCGGGAGAGACGACCACAAGGTTATCGTCCACGATGCCCTGCCTGCGGATGTACTCGCAAAGCAACGATTTTGCGTAGAGGTGGTCGACGGGTTTCTTGAAGAAGCCCTGCACCTGCGGCGCGTGAAGGTCCATCGTGATGATGCGGTCAACGCCTGCCACTTCGATGCAGTCGGCGCAGACACGGGCGCGGATGGAAACGCGGGGTTCGTCTTTCTTGTCGCCCTTCGCGTAGGAAAAATACGGGATGATCGCGGTGACGGAGTTTGCGCTTGCGCGCTTAAAGGCGTCGATCCAGAACAGCAGTTCCACAAACTCGTCGTTCGGCTGGCGGCCGATGGGCTGGACGATATACACGTCCTTGTCGCGGATGGATTCGTTGACGCGTACAAAGATATTCCCTTCGCTGAATTTAATGGTCTCTGCGTCGCCGAGTTGTGTTCCCAGGTAGGCACACATCTTTTTGGCGAATGGCTTGCCCGTACTTCCGGCAAATATCTTGATGATTCCCGAACCCGTGTACATGTGTTTCTCCTCTTTCCCTAAAGCGTAATGTTCCTTCTCCCGTCATTCCCTGCAACCACATTATAGCAGAGGGAGCGCGGGTTCTCAACACAATATAGCCGATGTGGCATGATTTGTGTAAGATACGCGCCGGAGTGATAACTTCCGGTGATATTCCGATCAAGAGCAGGCGATTCTGCGGCGGTTTCTAGAGCGTCCGCTGCGGTCTCGCCTCAAAAAACGTGCGCGTTTCACGCAAGAGCTGTGTGTTGCGCCAGGTCTGCCCCGGCACGACCTCCGGACGGTGGTCTCCGTGATAATCGCTGCCGCAGGTGACGATGAGCCCCATCTGCCGCGCAATGCTGGTGATGACCACGCTGTCGCCTTCGCTGAGCGAGGGGTGATACCCTTCCATGCCCATCAGTCCGAGTTCCTTGAGCATAGGTGCAATCCTGTGCGGGTCCGCGTGCCCGTTCATCGGGTGCGCCCAGACCGGCACGCCGCCCGCGCCGAGGATGAGACGAATGATCGTCTCCGGTGCAAACCGTTCTACTGTGTAAAAGCCCGGACAGCCTTTGCGCAGATATTTCGCAAATGCATCCTTCGTGTCCGCTGCAAACCGGCCCTTGACGAGCGCGATGGCGAGGTTGAGCCGCGTTGCGGCGCCGATTTCACCCTGCAGGTATGGGGTAATGTCGCAGCCGATCGCCTGCAGCCTTCTCACGATCTCCTGATTTCGCTCGCCGCGCCGTTTGAGCGCGACCACGAGCGCCTCCTGCATCCGCGGCTCCGTGATGTCGAAGTCGAGACCGAGGATGTGCATCTCGTGCGGCCACTCCGCGTCCATCTCGATCGACGGCAGAAACCGCACGCCGAGTTGCTCTGCCTCCGCCATCGCCTCCGGTACGCCGAGCACGTTGTCGTGATCCGTCAGCGCGAGCATGGTGATGCCGCGCGCAGATGCCGAGCGCACGACCTGCGCGGGCAGGTCGGAACCATCCGAACAGCTGCTGTGCAGATGCAGATCAAAGGGTTGTTGTTCTGTTGGCGATGCCGAACGCTCGTTCATGGTTCTTTTTCCGATCTTATTTCATAAAGATAGGGCGGACATGCCGCCCTATCTTAGGGTACTCATAGCCGTTATTGTGTCAGATTCTCGATTGTGTGCCTGTGCGTTTACACGGGTACACCCTGCGGTTCCGCGGTGATGGTTTCTTCCGGCTTTGCTTCCGGCTTCTTCCGTTTGCGCTTGCTTGCGGGTTTCTTGAGAACCTCGGCGGGGTCTGTGCCGTTGAACACGGCCGCAAACTCCTCGCCTGTGACACGCTCATATTCGATGAGCATCTCCGAGACGCGATCCAGCGCATCCATGTTCTCCGCGATGATCTTACTTGCGCGAGCAAACTGCGTTTCGAGTATGCCGCGCACCTCCGCGTCCACCGTCGCAGCGAGGGACTCGGAATAGTTGCGCTGGTGGCCCCAGTCCTTGGCGATGAAGACTTCTTCCTGACCCCCGAGGAACATAGGCCCGACTGAATCGCTCATGCCGTATTCGGTGACCATCTTCTTTGCCACATCGCTGGAGCGCTGCAGATCGTTATACGCGCCGGTCGAAACATCGTGGAACTTCAGCTGCTCCGCGACTCTGCCGCCCATCATCATCGCGATGTTGTCCAGCAGTTTATTCTTGGTCACGTGCATCATGTCTTCCTTGGGCAACGACATCGTATAGCCCGCCGCCATGCCGCGCGGTACGATGGAGACCTCGTGCACGGGATCGCATCCCGCGAGCTTCAGCGCAACGATGGCGTGACCCGCCTCGTGATAGGCGGTGATGCGCTTGTCCGCTTCCGTGATCACGCGGCTGCGCTTTTCCGGACCCATCTGAACGCGGGTGATGGCTTCTTCCAGCTCCGTCATGCCGATGGCCTTGAGATTTGCGCGTGCGGCGAGAATCGCAGCCTCGTTGAGCACGTTCTCTAAGTCTGCACCCGTGAAGCCCGGCGTACGCTTGGCAAGCGTCGCAAGTGAAACCTCTTTGCCGATGGGCTTGTTGCGCGCGTGTACTTTTAAAATCTCCTCGCGGCCTTTGACGTCCGGATAGCTGACCGTAATCTGGCGGTCAAAGCGGCCGGGGCGCAGCAGCGCGGGATCGAGGATATCCGGGCGGTTCGTCGCCGCGATGACGATGATGCCTTCGTTGGGCGAAAAGCCGTCCATCTCGACGAGTAACTGGTTGAGCGTCTGTTCGCGCTCGTCGTGTCCGCCGCCCATGCCGGCGCCGCGATGGCGTCCGACCGCATCGATCTCATCGATGAAGACAACGGCAGGAGTCGAGCGCTTGGCGGTCTGGAACAGATCGCGCACGCGGGACGCACCGACGCCGACGAACATCTCCACAAAGTCCGAGCCGGAGATCGAGAAGAAGGGCACCTTCGCCTCGCCCGCAACGGCCTTTGCCAGCAGCGTTTTACCTGTGCCCGGAGGGCCCACGAGCAGAACGCCCTTGGGGATACGCGCGCCGATGGCGTTGAAGCGCTGCGGAGCGCGCATGAAATCAACGATCTCCTTGAGCTCCTCTTTCTCCTCATCCGCACCCGCGACGTCCGCAAATGTGACGTTCATCTTGTCGCCGATGGTCATCCGCGCGCGGGATTTGCCGAAGTTCTGCATCTGTTTTCCGCCGCCTTGCGCGCGCATCATCAAGAAGTAGAACACGACGACCGCGCCGATGAGCAGCAGCGAGGGCAGCAGCAGCGTCCAGATCGAATCCTCCGTCACGACGGATTCATAGGCAAAGCCGTAGTCCGCGCTGGAGATCTCGTCCACGGTGCCGAATTTGTCGGGATTGACGGAATACACGATCGCCGCCATGTCCGCGCGGAAGGTCTCCTCACTCGGCAGCACGGTCAGAAACTCCGCCTTCTTGGGCAGATCCTTCATCTCATACTTGCTGTCGGAATAGAGGCCGTATACCTTGCGATCCTCGACCAGAATGGCCTTGATCGTTTTTTGTGTCGTATCCGCGCTTTCCGTGTTACGAACCAGTTGCAGGAACTTCGAGTTGTAGTCGAGTTCGTCCGGCTTCGCCTGACCCGGGTTGAATCCCGAGATCATGTAAAAGATCGCCGCAAACAGGCCGATCCAGATCAACGCGGTAATGAGTTTTCTGTTCAACGAAATTTCCTCCATCTGCGGGCGAACCTGTGTCCGCCGCGCGTTTCGCCCGGCATCCTGCCGGAGCGATCAGAAGCCCCTTGCCTCTGCAAAAGTTTCTGTCGTAGTTGTTTATTCCTCTCCGCTGTAAACGGAGGGTTTCAGCACGCCCACATAGGGCAGGTTGCGCAAAAATCCGTCATAGTCGAGACCGTAGCCGACCACGAACTCGTTGGGGATCACAAAGCCGCAATAGTCGGGCGTCAGGTCGCATTCCCTGCGGGAGGGCTTATCGAGCAGGCAGCAGATCTTGATCGATGCGGGGTTGCGGCTTGCGAGCAGTTGCAGCAGGTGCGAAAGCGTCAGACCGCTGTCCATGATGTCTTCCGCGATGATCACGTGCTTGCCGGTGATCGACGTGTCGATATCCTTGGTGATGCGCACAATTCCGCTCGTTCTGCGCTCGTTGCCGTAGCTGGAGATACCCATGAACTCCATCTGAAGATTCAAATCCATCGCGCGGGCCAGATCGGCGAAGAACATGACGGCGCCTTTCAGAATGCAGATCAGTACGATTTCGCCTTCGAGGTCCGCGTAGTCGCGGCGCAGCTCTGCGCCGAGTTCCGCGATGCGCTGTTTGATCTGTGCCTCGGAAACCAGCACCTTTGCAATGTCGTCGTGATTGATAAGCCCTTTCAATCCCTTGTCCCCCTGTTACATATAATATGGAGAATCTCCCGCGTGTCCGGCGTGACCTTCACGTGTTCCGAGATGGTCAGCCCGCAGGCAAAGTATACTTCGTTTCCCGCGCAGAGCAACGGCAGATCCCGTTTCTCTTTTGCGATCTTCTTGTCGGTCAGCACGTCGCTGAGCTTCCGTTCGCCCGGTGCGCCAATCGGGTAAAAGCGGTCTCCGTCCTTGCGGGATCGAACGACCAAATCTTTGGGCAGCTTCTCCCAATCGAGAAACGCCTCCGATGTATCGGCCGGAACGTGCCAGCTGTCAGTAAACTCACTGATCAGGATGCCGCGCGGCGTGATCGTTTCCCCGCCGATGACAAACGGCACCTCGTACTGCAGCACGTCCGGATACGCTCCAACAAACAGCGTTTGCGCGTCCGTCCATACGGAACATCCTTCCGGCAGTTCAATCATAGTGCCCGTTTGCGCCGTAGTCAGCTGCAGCACGCGGCGGATATCCGCCTCGCCGACCTTGCCGTTCAACCGGAGCAACCGCTTTCGCACGATGCGCGAGGCGATCGGCAGCGGCAGCGCCGCAAGCTGTTCGCGGTTCCAGCCTTCACCGGTTGCTATGTTTTGCTCGGCCTCGTCCGCCAGCTGCGCTAGATACGCTTCATCCTGCGCAAGCAGCTCGGCGGTTCTGCAGAGCGTTTGCGCAATTGCGGGGTTATAGGCAGATAGCATCGGCAAAAACTCATTGCGGATGCGGTTTCTCGTCGCCGTATTCTCCGCGTTCGTCTCGTCCTCGCAGTAGGTTTCGTTCGCTTCCGCGAGAAATACGAGTATCTCTTCCCTGCTGACCTTCAGCATCGGACGGATGATGCGACCGTTACGCGGTTTCATGCCGCCAAGGCCGGTCGTTCCGCTGCCCCGAATCAGGTTCAGTAGCAGGGTCTCTGCCTGATCGTCACGGTGGTGCGCGGTCGCGATCACGTCGGCCCCGAAGGACTCCCGCGCGCGCTCCAGAAAATCATAGCGCGCTTCCCGTGCGGCCTGCTCCAGAGACTGCCCCTGCGCTTTGGCGAGCGCCGGAACATCGATCTCCTCCGTGGCAAACGGAATCAAGAGGCGATCGCAGAGGTTTGTGCACCAACGCTGATCCCGCGCGGCTGCTTCCCCGCGGATGCCGTGATTGAGGTGCGCGGCGAACAATCCGCGAATCTTGCCCTCTTGAAGCAACCGGTGCAGCGAGAGCAGGAGCGCGGTGGAATCCGCTCCGCCGGAGAGTGCGACGAGCACAGTTTCCGACAGACTGCATCCGCAGGCGGCGAGGTCGTTTGTACCGATCAGCCGCCGTGTTCCTTCATTCACCGCATAGATCTCCAGAATGAAATATAGTGCTATTCTACCCGCATCAAATTCGTTTGACAAGGGTTCGGGCGAAATTCGCGCCACATGTCGCAAACAATTCACGATGCGTTGTTTTTCGACATGATTTTCGCGCCTGAAACGGGTTGTTCCATATCTTTATGTAATCACCTTGCAACAGGTTTTGACACCATGCAGGATATCATCTATACTGGTAAAGCAATCATTTTGGAGGCGCACTATGCCGGATTCCATCCACAGCGGACACCGCGAACGCATCCGGGAACACTATAAAACGCACGGGGCCGAGGCTTTTCTGGATCACCAGTTCCTCGAGCTTTTATTGACGTACGCAATCCCGCGCAAGGACACCAACGAGCTGTCTCACCTGCTGCTGACGCGGTTTGGTTCGCTGGAAGGCGTGGTCACCGCGGAGGTCGCGCAGCTGATGCTCGTTGAAGGTGTCGGCGAAAACACGGCGGTGTTTCTTCGCATGCAGGGCGATCTGTTCCGGCGGCTGCGGCTGCACAGGCTCGCGGACGCAAAGGGAAATATCCGCCTGACTTCTCCGGTGGAGGCCGCGCGGTATGCCGTCTCCCAGCTCTCGCTGAACACATACGAAACCGTGCTTGCCGTCTGCCTCAACGCAAAAAAAGTGGTGCAGTGTTGCGAGCGTGTGGTCGGCGGTTCACTCAGCGAGGCGCAGATCTATCCGCGCAATATCGCGGAGGCCGCGCTGCTGCGCCGCGCGCACGGGATACTCTTGATCCACAACCATCCCTCCGGTGACCCGACGCCGTCCAAGGCTGACGCGGAGACCACCGAATCCGTGCGTGCGGCTTTGGAGAGCATCGGTGTGCAGTTGTTTGATCACATCATCGTCGGCGGAGAACACGCCTACAGCTTCTCGACCGGCGCGGTCATCGGCGTTTCCAATCCCGAAGCGGAGGTATTCTCACTCTCGGACTATCAGGCGCTGCAGGCGCAGGCCGTAAAAACAGGCGCGCTGCTCCGCGTGATGGAGCCGTATTGATCTTCGATCTCAATTGATTCTCGGCATATAACAAAAGTGACGGATTGCTCCGTCACTTTGCTGTTTATTCTATGCGTTATTGTACCGGCGGCGCATCTTTCACAGAAAACGTCACCGTGAGATTCGCCTCCACGTTGATGGAGCTGCTTTTGAACACCACGCCGACCAGCTGATTTTCCACCGGTGCCTCATTGACCTGTATCATCTCGTCAAGCGCGACGGAACCCGCGGATGCAATGGCTTCCGCTTTGATTCTGGAATCCGTCACCGCTTTTGCAAGCGCCTCCGCATAGGCAGACGAAGCATCCAGCAGACTGTAGGTCACCTCGTAGCTGTCGATGATCTTCGCGTCGATGATCGGCGAGAGAATCGTGTTGACACGAGAGATGTTGTCCTCGTGGATCGTGATCGTCTGCCGCGCGATATAGCCTGTCACCGCGCCGTCGCTTTCTCGCGTGATTGCGTCGATGGTCACGCCGGAGGTGGTGATATTGCGCGTGAGCACGCTTTGCGCGCCTGCGGTATCCAGAACCTGCTTTGTCGCGGCTTCGCAGAGCGTCGCCGCCTCTTCCGAGGAACCGCTTGCGCCCGCGGTCACAATGCTGATGGTCGCAAAATCCGGCTCGACCGTCACCACGCCGTAGCCGCTGACCACGATGGTACGCGGTTCTGGAATTGCTTCGTTGTTAACGATGACCGTCGGCTGCTCCGGCTTTGCGGTCGGTCCGGGGGTGATATCCCCTTCCTCCTTGCAGGCCGCCAGGGAGAACAGCATTGTGAGCGTCAATATCGCCGCAATGCCCGCGCGCAGGATCGTTTTCTTTTGTTTTTGCTGTTGCAAGGTATTATCCCTCCAAGTCCACCCGGTTGTGGGTTCCGTGTTGTAAAAAGCTAGCGAGGTTTTCTGCAGCGAGATCGACGAGTCGTTTCCGCACGTCCACGGGCAGCCATGCCGCGTGCGGCGTGATCAGGCAGTTTTTTGCATTTAGCAATGGGTTGTCCGGTAAAATCGGTTCGCGTTCGACGACGTCGAGCCCGGCGGAATAGATCGTGCCCGCGTTGAGTGCCTCTGCCAGCGCGACGGAATCTACCAGCGCGCCGCGCGCGGTGTTGATCAGTATCGCGCTGCGCTTCATCTGTGCAAGCGTGCCGCGGTTGACGATGTGGTGTGTTTCCGGTGTCGCCGCGCAGTGCAGTGAAAGCACGTCGCTTTGTTGAAAAAGTTCTTCAAGAGATACATACTCGCCGCAGAACGCCGCGCGTCTGTTCCGGCTGTAGCCGACGACGCGCATACCGAATGCTTTTGCGATCTCGGCCGCCCTGCATCCAATCGCGCCTGTGCCAAGCACGCCGAACGTTTTTTCATTGAGTGCAATCAGCGGCGCGTCCCAAACGCAGTCGCCGGGATGCTGTGTCCAGCGGCCTTTGCGCAGCTCGGTGTCGAGCGTGCACGCGCGGTTGGTGATCTCTAATAGCAGCGCAATCGCGTGCTGCGCGACTGCCTCGGTTGAATACCCCGGTACGTTGCACACCGCGATGTTGTGCCGACGCGCGGAAGCAAGATCGATCTTGTCGTAGCCGGTTGCAAATACGCACAAAAAGCGCAACTGCGGGGCCTGTGAAAACTCCGCTTCGCCCAGCCGCGCGCGGTTGGTGAAGACCGCGTCCGCGTTTGCAATGCGTTCGCCGATCTGCTCCGGCGGCGTGTGGTCGTAAACAGTCAGATTGCCGAATACGCGGATGGGTTCCCAGCTGATATCTCCGGGATTGACGGAGTAGGCGTCGAGGATCACGATGTTCATTTCATTCTCCAGATATTGTTGGCTCTTGTTGCAGTATAGCGCATTTCCCGCGCGCTTTCAAGCAAGGCGCGCCCGCCTTTCCCTCTATCGCACAGCGCGTTCTATCCTGTGCCCTTCGTTGCACGATATCGCAACATGTAGTATAATATGTAGATATTGTGGCATAGTAGACGCTTTTGCGGATTCTTCCGCAAAAGCGCGCGTGCGTACGCAATCGAACTTCCCTTAAAACAGCTTCTGTGAATCAGTGATAAGACCGTGAAAAAAAGAAAGGATTGAAAACATCTTTGGCTTCCAGAGCAAGCAAAGAACCATCCGGTGCTAAAAAAACGACCGCATCCAGAAACGACGCTTCGGGACGCGACAAGGCTGCCTCCGAAGGCAGCGGCGTTCTGCTGATCGCGGCCGGAATTCTCGCCGCGGCATACTTATTCTTTTCCGCAAACGGTTATCTCGGGGAGATGCTCGGCAAGGCGCTCTTCGGCATGATCGGTATTGTTTCCTATGCCCTTCCGGTCATTCTGATCGCGGTGGGCGTGATCTATATCCGCGGCGCCACCAACGAGCGCCTCAATGGTAGCGGCTGGTATCTGCTGCTGAGCATCCTTGCGCTCGTCACGCTCCTAAGCGCTGCGCGCAACTCGCTCACCGAAGGTATGGAGTACATGCCGTATGTCAACGACGCGCTGTATATCGGACAAAACGCGCATCTCGGCGGCGGCTTCATCGGCGCGGTGCTCAGCTACCTGCTGCTCAAGCTCGGCGGTCTGCCGCTCGCGCTGACGCTCAGCATCGCGCTGTTGATCGTCTGCATCATCAAGATCACGGGCTTTTCGCTGCGCGATTTCTCCGAGCAGTTTACAAGTAAGGTGCTCACCGCGATTGAGAACACCCGCGAGCGCGACGAGGAGAACGTCATCGAGCGCGAGTCGCGTGACGACCGCCCGATGTTTACCCTCACGCTCGACGAAGAGAAACCCAAGCTCACCGGCAAAGGCAAACAGGCAGCTCTTCCGGAGGCTGTTGTCGCACCCTCCGCCAAAGCGCGCACCAAGCGCGCAGAGGCGTTTGTCGAGCCTGAAATCGACCTGTTCGAGAAGCCGAAGAAGGCGGGCAAGCTCAAGAATTCCCCCGCAAAAGATGCCGATCTGAAAGCGTTCGGCGAGCAGAAGGGCGAATTCGTGACCAAAAACGGCGAACACGCGAAGACGCGCAAACCGGAAAAAGTCAGCACCGACATCTGGGATGAAGTCGATTTTGAGCCGCAGGACGATGTCCCGCTGGTCGGCGGCAGAAACAGCGCGCCGATTCCCAGACCTGTCGTGCAGCTGCCCGATCCTTCCCCGCTTTTCGGTGCGAATACGATCAAGCCCGCGAAACCCGCCGCAAAACCCGCCTCGATGGAGGGTATGCCTGCACGCCAGCCCGGCATGAAGCAAAAGTCCATCGAAAAGCCGGTCACTGGCGCAGCCGAAAAGAAAAAGACACAACCGGAGGTCATCATCGGCGACGGGCAGTATCACGCGCCGTCGATGGAGCTCCTCAACAAACCCGGCGCTCAGAAGGACGACGATTCGGACACGCCGGAAGAAAAGGCGCGCATCCTGATCGACACTCTCGCGAGCTTCCGCATCGGCGCAACCGTCACCAATATCGCGGTCGGCCCCGCGCTGACGCGCATCGAGATTCAGCCCGCAGCGGGCACGCGCATCTCGCGCATCACCGCGCTGCAAAACGACATCACCATGGCGCTTGCCGCGCCGCGCCTCCGCATGGAAGCGCCGATTCCCGGCAAGAACGCCATCGGCATCGAGATTCCGAACAAGGGTTCCACCCTCGTGGTTCTGCGCGATATCCTCGAAAGCAAGGAGTTTAAGAACAGCGCGTCGCCCGTGACCATGGCCTTCGGGCGCGAAGCCAGCGGCAAGATCATCGTGGCCGACCTCACGCGCATGCCGCATATGCTCATCGCGGGCGCGACCGGCTCCGGCAAAAGCGTCTGCATCAACGACATCATCGTTTCGATGGTCTACAAGAGCTCTCCGCAGGATGTGAAATTCATCCTCGTCGACCCGAAGATGGTCGAGATGGTCATGTACGGTTCTCTGCCGCACCTGTTGATCCCCGTCGTCACCGATCCGAAAAAAGCCGCAGGCGCGATGCGCTGGGCGGTCAAGGAGATGACGGATCGCTACAAGACCTTCTCGGAACAGAACGCGAGAAACCTCGACCGGTTCAACGAGCGTGCAAAGCCGGAGGACAAGCTCCCGCGCATCGTCATCATCATCGACGAGCTCGCCGACCTCATGATGGTAGCTCCCGACGAGGTGGAGGATAGCATCCGCCGCATCGCGCAGCTTGGCCGCGCCGCGGGCATCCACCTCATTCTCGCGACCCAGCGGCCGGATGCAACGGTCATCACGGGTCTCATCAAGGCAAATATCCCCTCCCGTGCGGCGTTTGCCGTCAGCTCCGCGACCAACAGCCGTATCATCCTCGACATGGGCGGCGCGGAAAAGCTGCTCGGCCACGGCGACATGCTCTTCCATCCCGACGGTTCGGCAAAGCCTACGCGCCTGCAGTGTGCGTTCGTTTCGGATGAGGAGGTCGAGCGCATCGTCGCACATTTCCGCGAGAGCGCAGCGAGGCCGAGCTTCAGCGACCAGATTCTGGAGGATGTTTCCTCGCTGGAGAAGACCGGAGCCACCGGCGGCGTCTTCGGAGAAGGCAAGCAGGAGGACGATCTGCTGGGCGAAGCCGTGCGCGTCGTGTTCGAGCACGGGCAGGCCAGCACCAGCATGATTCAGCGCAGGCTCCGCGTGGGATATGCCCGCGCCTCGCGCCTGATCGACATCATGGAGCAAAAGGGCTATGTTTCCGGCTTCAACGGCAGCAAAGCACGCGAGGTCTTGATCAAGCGCGCACAGCTGGAGGAGCTGTTCGGCGACGGTACGCCGCTCGCCGATCCGCCCGTGCAGGAGCGCGAACCCAACCCCATGTCGCATTTTTACCGGGACGAAGATTAAGACCGTTCCCGCGATCGTAAAGTAAGGAGAAATACCCATTATGTCAACCGTCGGCGTGATCTCCCTCGGCTGTTCGAAAAATCAGGTGGATACCGAGCGCATGCTCGGCATTCTCACCGCGGCCGGACACGAGATCACCAACACCCCCGCGGAAGCGGATGTTCTGATCGTCAACACCTGCGGCTTCATCGAGAGCGCCAAGCAGGAGTCCATCAACGCCATCCTCGAGATGGCGCAATACAAGCAGGGCGGCAAATGCGCACGCCTCGTCGTCACAGGCTGCCTTTCAGAGCGCTACCGCGATGAGCTCAGGGACGCCATGCCGGAGATCGATATCCTGCTCGGCGTGCGCGAATATGAAACCCTGCCCCGCCTGCTCGGCGGCAAGTCGGATGCTCCCCACTGCGGGCCAAAGAGTGCGCGCGTGCTCACGACGCCACGCTACAGCGCGTATCTCAGGATCGCGGACGGCTGCAACAACCGCTGCACCTATTGCGCAATACCGCTGATCCGCGGCAATCTCGTCAGCGAGCCGCTCGAAGACCTCGTGGATGAGGCAAAGCGCCTTGCGGATGACGGTCTCACTGAGCTGACCCTGATCGCGCAGGACACCTCCGGCTACGGCAAGGATCGCTACGGAAAGCCAATGTTGGGCGAACTTTTGAACCGACTGGAGCAGATCGACTCGCTCCGCTGGCTGCGGGTGCTCTATACCTATCCCGACACCGTCACGCCGGAGCTCATCGACCGCTTCCGCGCGGGCGGCAAGATCGTGCCGTATCTCGATATGCCCTTGCAGCACACGGAGGACGAGATGCTTCGCCTGATGCACCGCAGAGGCGATCAGGCGCATATCAAGCGCGTGCTGGACTATGTCGCAAAGGTTGCACCGGATTTCATGCTGCGCACCACGTTGATGGTCGGCTTCCCCGGCGAAACTGAAGCGCATTTTACGGCGATGCTGCTGTTCATTCAGGATCACCCGTTTGACCGCGTGGGCGCGTTTGCGTTCTCGCCGGAGGACGGAACAACGGCAGCGGGTCTTGCCGACCAGGTGCCGGAGGAGGTCAAGCAGGAGCGTCTTGCGCGGCTCATGGCGGCGCAGCAACCGATCTCCCGCGCACGTAACGAGCGCAGAGTGGGTCAGGTTGTGGATGTGCTGATCGAAGGCATGCAGGGCGACCGCGCGTATGGACGCAGCTATGCCGAAGCGCCGGATGTGGACGGTAAGGTCTATGTGGAGCGCGCAGGTCAGCTCACGCCGGGCAGCTATGTCCCCGTGCGGCTCGTCCGCGCGGAGGAATATGATATGATCGGCGAGCTTCTCCCGTAAACGATCGAACTAGATTCGGACAAGGAAAGATAGATTTATGGAACAGACGATGCCAACAACGCCTCAACCCCGCGGAAAAATGAACCTGCCCAACCGCCTGACGATCTTTCGCATGGTGCTCGTGCCGCTGATGGTCGCAGCGTTTTCGTTTGAAGGGTGGCTGCCCGGCTGGAACTACTATGCCGCAGCGATCTTCTTCATTGCGGACATGACGGATATCTTGGACGGCTACATCGCGCGCAAGCACAACCTCGTCACGAACTTCGGCAAGCTCATGGACCCGATTGCGGACAAGCTGCTGTTCTGCGCGGCGTTTATCATGATGACGTACAACGGCATGCTCAACCCTATCCTCTGCATCATCTTCGTGGGCCGCGAGATCATCGTCTCCGGCTTCCGGCTCGTGACCGCCAACAGCGGAAAGGTCATCGCGGCAAACTGGCTCGGCAAGCTCAAGAGCGGCCTTCAGGTTGTGGCGATTCTCGCAACGCTGCTCGGCAACCCCATCTTCTCCATCTGGGATTTCCCGTTCGATTTCGGTCTGATGTGCACCGCGGCAGTCTTCACCGTCTGGTCGGCGATCGACTACATTGTCGCCAACCGCAACGCCGTCAACTGGAACTAATTCGATTGTAAACCGGCCGCACACGCTGGCAAAAATAAGGAAGTAACAAACATATGATCGCAG
Source organism: Clostridia bacterium (assembly GCA_035561095.1). Lineage (GTDB taxonomy): Bacteria > Bacillota > Clostridia > Christensenellales > CAG-138 > UBA7703. The sequence continues at coordinate 23,442 of DATMYE010000039.1, forward strand.
AAATCGTCTCCGTCGGCACGGAGCTCCTCATGGGTCAGGTCGTCAACACGGACGCACAGTTCATCGCGCAGCGCTTAGCTCCTCTCGGTTTTCAAGTGTTTTACCACACCACCGTGGGTGACAATGTCAAGCGTCTCACCGCGGTCGTCCATCAGGCGGTTGAGCGTTCGGACGTGGTCGTCTTTACCGGCGGCCTCGGGCCCACCGACGACGACCTCACAAAAGAGACCGTCGCAGCGGCGCTGGGCTTGACCGTCGAACTCATCCCCGAAGAAGCAGAGCGCTTGAAGAAGCATTTTGAAACGCGCGGCTACGCGTTTACACCCAACAACCTCAAGCAGGCAAGCTTTCCCAGAAGCGCAACGATTTTGCCAAATGCCTTCGGCACCGCGCCCGGCTGCATCATGACCGCCGAAAACAAGACGGCGATCCTCCTGCCCGGGCCTCCGCGCGAGCTCTTCCCGATGTTCCAAAACCACGTCATGCCGTACCTCGAGAAGCTCAGCGGAAACAAGCTGTATTCGCGCGAGCTACGCATCTTCGGCAAAGGCGAATCGACCATCACCTACGAGCTGCGGGACATCTTTGAAAACCAGACGAATCCCACGGTCGCTCCCTATGTCAAGACCGGCGAGGTTTCGCTCCGCGTGACCGCGCTCTGCCAGAACGAAGCGGAAGGCGAAAAGCTCGCGCGACCCATGATCAGCGAGATCGTGACGCGCCTCGGAGATATCGTCTACTCCACCGTCGGCGAATCGCTGCCGGAGACGTGCGCCCGCATGCTCACGGACGATCATCAGACGCTCGCCGTTGCGGAAAGCTGCACAGGCGGCATGGTCGCAAGCGAGCTTGTCGCAATCCCCGGCTGCTCCAATTTCCTGCTGGAAGGCTGCGTGACGTATTCCGACGCGGCAAAGGTCTCCCGCCTCGGCGTCAAGCAAGAGACGTTGGATCAGTTCGGCGCGGTTAGCGAGCAGTGCGCCCGCGAGATGGCGGAAGGCATGCGCAAAAGTTCCGGTGCGGACTATGCCCTCGCGACCACGGGCTTTGCGGGTCCCGACGGCGGCACCGAAGAAAACCCGGTCGGCACGATCTATATCGCGCTGGCGCGGCAGAGCGAAACACTGGTCAAGCGCATCCAGCTCTTTGGCGAGCGCGCGCGCATCCGCGAAATCGCGACGCTCCACGCCTTTGATATGCTGCGGCGCAAACTCTGCCTCGATTGAGCCTGTTTTTGCGTGAAATTCCGGCAAAAAACGCTGTACGCGGGCGATTTCCCGTGCTATAATGACAATAGATTATGCGATCATTTGTTCCTATCCGCTGCTGTTCGGCTCGAACTGCTCCAGTTAAGATCAGAATGATTTCACAAGTGCGTAAGTAGCAAAACACGATAGATTGCACGGAACGAAAGGAATACTGTGATGGTCGAAAAAGAAAAAGCATTGGAGATTGCGTTGGGTCAAATCGAGAAACAGTTTGGCAAGGGCGCGATCATGAAACTCGGCGACGCGGCAGCGCGCGCGCCGGTCGCCACCGTCTCGACGGGCTGCCTGCCGCTGGACTACGCCCTCGGCGTCGGCGGAATTCCGCGCGGCAGAATCATCGAGATCTTCGGGCCGGAATCCTCCGGTAAAACCACCATCGCCCTGCACATCGTGGCGGAAGCTCAGCGCGTGGGCGGTACGGCTGCGTTTATCGACGCGGAGCACGCGCTTGATCCGGCCTATGCCGAAGCGCTGGGCGTCAAGGTGGACGATCTCTACGTCTCGCAGCCGGACACCGGCGAGCAGGCGCTGGAGATCACCGAGGCGCTTGTGCGCAGCGGCGCCATCGATGTCGTGGTTGTGGACTCCGTCGCGGCGCTCGTGCCCAAGGCGGAAATCGAAGGCGACATGGGCGACGCGCACGTCGGCCTGCAGGCGCGCTTGATGAGCCAGGCACTTAGAAAGCTCACGGGCGCGGTCAGCAAGTCCAACACCATCGTCATCTTCATCAACCAGCTGCGCGAGAAGGTCGGCGTCATGTTCGGCAACCCCGAAACCACGCCCGGCGGCAAAGCGTTGAAGTTTTACGCGAGTGTCCGTCTCGACGTGCGCCGCATCGACGCGCTGAAGAACGGCACCGACATCATCGGCAACCGCACGCGCGTCAAAGTCGTGAAGAACAAGGTTGCACCTCCGTTTAAGAGTGCGGAGTTCGATATGCTCTACGGCGAGGGTATCTCCAAAGAGGGCGCAATCCTCGATCTCGCGGTGGAGAAAAAACTCGTTCAGAAGAGCGGCGCCTGGTACAACTACGGCGAAATGCGCATCGGTCAGGGTCGCGACACCACACGCATCTTCCTCAAGGACAACCCCGAACTCACGCAGAAGCTCGAAAAGCAGCTCCGCGCGATGTTTGACGACGAGCGCAAGCAGGCGATCGCGGATCAGGAAGCCAAGCGCAAGCAAAACCAGAGCGCGATGGCAGCCGCGGAGGCCTCTCAGGCCGCGTCCGCACGGCCCGCTGCAGCTCCTGCGGCGAGGCCCGCTCCCGTGGTCAAGGCTGCCCCCGCGCCCGCCGCGAGAAAGCCGGTTGACGAGGACGTCGAACCCGAATAATCAAACAAAACAAACAACAAAGGCACCCTTGCGGGTGCCTTTTGTGTTGCTCTTGTTTCTTACGCTTTGCCGTCGCAGCCGAGCACGGTCGTGATCTTGTGGGAGACCATGTTCTTGATCGCGGTGCGCGCCGGGGCGAGATACTGGCGCGGGTCAAAGTGGCCGGGGTTGTCGTTGAAGTACTTGCGGATCGTCGCCGTCATGGCAAGACGCAGGTCGCTGTCGATGTTGATCTTGCAGACCGCCATGCGCGCGGCTTCACGCAGCATGTCTTCCGGAATGCCGATCGCGTCCGGCATATTGCCGCCGTTTTCGTTGATCATCTTCACGAACTCCGGGATGACGCTGGAAGCGCCGTGGAGCACGATCGGGAACTGCGGCAGACGCTTTTCGACTTCTGCGAGGATGTCGAATCTCAGCTGCGGCTTCATGCCGGGCTTGAACTTGAACGCGCCGTGGCTGGTGCCGATGGCGATTGCCAGCGAGTCCACGCCGGTGCGTTTCACGAAATCTTCGACCTGGTCGGGATCGGTGTAGCTACCTTCGCCCGCCGCGACCTTGACATCGTCCTCAACGCCTTCGAGGCGGCCGAGTTCGCCTTCGACGACTACGCCGTGGTCATGCGCGTACTCAACGACCTGACGGGTGAGCTTCACGTTCTCTTCGTAGCCGTGGTGCGATCCGTCGATCATAACGGAGGAGAAACCGCCGTCGATGCAGCTCTTGCAGAGCTCGAACGTGTCGCCGTGGTCGAGGTGGACGCAGATGGGCAGATCCGTCTCGATGCACGCCGCCTCGATGAGCTTCATGAGGTAGGTGTGGTTGGCGTATTTGCGCGCGCCGGAGCTGACCTGGAGGATCAGCGGAGCTTTGAGCTCCTTGGCGGCTTCGGTGATGCCCTGAATGATCTCCATGTTGTTGACGTTGAATGCGCCGATGGCATAGCCTCCGGCATACGCATCCGCAAACATCTTTTTGCTGGTTACGATAGGCATTTCAATGATCTCCTTTTCTTGATCGGTTGGATCAATTGTACGATTCTTTCGATGCATATTCTACCACAGAACGCCCAAATTGCAACGAAAAAATGCCTTCAGCGGGGTTAAGTTCTCATAATTATGCCGTGAATCGCGAAAATTGTGTACCTTGTTACAAAAAAACGAAACCTGACCCGTTTGGTTGTCTTTCACCGCTCTTTGCGCTATACTACAGCTTGAGAAGGAACCATTAACGCACGCCGCCCGTGGGCGGGTTGCGTCTGGAGGAAAGATTCGATGGATTCGACCAAGAAACGCATGCTCTCCCTCGTCATCCCCGTGTTCAACGAGCAGGAAGTGCTCAAGGACTCCTTTGCGCGCATGGATGCCGCGATGCAGAGCACAGGCTACGCGTACGAAATCATCTATGTCAACGACGGCAGCCGGGATCACACCCTCGACCAGCTGCGCGAGCTTGCCAGCGCACACAAGCAGGTCAAGGTGCTCTCGTTCTCGCGAAACTTCGGCCATCAGCTCGCGGTCACGTGCGGAATGGACGCGGCAAAGGGCGATGCGCTGATCATCATCGATGTCGACCTGCAGGACCCGCCGGAGCTGATCCCCGAGATGGTGCGCATGTGGGAAGCCGGCGCGGACATCGTCTACGGCAAGCGGCTCAAGCGCAAGGGCGAGACGCTCTTTAAGAAGCTCACCGCAAGCATGTATTATCGCCTGCTTTCCTGGATGAGCGCGTACCCGATCCCGCTCGACACGGGAGACTTCCGCCTCATCGGGCGCAACGTCGCGGACGTATTCCTCCAGATGCGCGAGCATAACCGCTTTCTACGCGGCATGTCCGCCTGGATGGGCTACAACGCGGTGCCGATCGAATACGAACGGCAGGAGCGCTTTGCGGGGCAGACGAAATATACGCTCAAGAAGATGTTGCGCCTCGCGAGCGACGGCATCACGGGATTTTCCGACAAGCCGCTGACGCTGCCGATGACGGCTGGCATCCTCCTGATGCTGCTCTCCGGGCTGGGTCTCATCGCGCTGATCGTGACGGCGATCGTCTCCGGCGTGGCACCTTGGCTCTGGGCGCTTGTCGGCCTGGTGTTTGTGCAGGGCGTCTCGTTGTTCTTCATGGGTCTGCAGGGCATGTACCTCGGCAGAATGTACGACGAGCTTAAGGGTCGCCCTCTTTACATCGTCTCCGAACGGCACAATCTGGATTAACCTGCCGTTGCGTGGCATCAATCGATAGAGCGCGAACGATATCAAAGGTTTGTTAGGCAGGCTAAAATTGTTTTATCTTGCGGATATCGTCCAGATATTGTACAATACTTTGGGTTTTAAGAGCGAATTTTTCCTGTATTTTCTGCCCGATTCCGGCGGCCGTTACGGATTTCCGCCGGGGATCACGCTCTGACCCGAACCGAACTTCGTATATCATAAAAAGGAGAACATAGATATGGCAATCAAAGTAGGCATCAATGGCTTTGGCCGTATCGGCCGCCTGGTATTCCGCGCAGCCGCAGCCAATCCCGAAATCGAAGTCGTCGGCGTGAACGATCCGTTCATCGACCTCGACTACATGGTCTACATGCTCCGTTACGACACCGTTCACGGTCAGTTTAAGGGAGACATATCCATCAAGGACGGCAAGCTGGTCGTCAACGGCGAAGAAACCGCCGTTTACGCCTGCATGAACGCAAACGAGATCCCGTGGAAAGATTGCGGCGCAGAATACGTCGTGGAATCCACCGGCATCTTCACCACCATCGACAAGGCCAGCGCGCACTTCGTCGGCGGTGCCAAAAAGGTCATCATCTCCGCTCCGTCGGCGGATGCCCCGATGTTCGTCATGGGCGTCAACCAGGACAAGTACACCAAGGACATGACCGTTGTTTCCAACGCGTCCTGCACCACCAACTGCTTAGCGCCTCTGGCGAAGGTCATCCATGACAACTTCGGCATCGTCGAAGGCCTCATGACGACCGTTCACTCCATCACCGCGACGCAGAAGACCGTCGATGGCCCGTCCAAGAAGGACTGGCGCGGCGGCCGTGCGGCAGCGCACAACATCATCCCCAGCTCCACCGGCGCCGCCAAGGCCGTAGGCAAGGTTATCCCCTCCCTCAACGGCAAGCTGACCGGTATGTCCCTCCGCGTTCCGACGCCGGACGTCTCCGTGGTCGACCTCACCGTTCGTCTGGAGAAGGGCGCAACCTATGAGCAGATCAAAGCCGTCGTCAAAGCCGCTTCCGAAGCCCCCGAATGGGCAGGCATTCTCGGTTACACCGAGGACGAAGTGGTTTCTTCGGACTTCTACACAGATCCGCGCACCTCGATCTTCGACGCCAAAGCCGGCATCAGCCTGAACGACAACTTCGTCAAGCTCATCGCCTGGTATGACAACGAGTGGGGTTATTCCAACAAAGTGCTCGACTTGATCACGCACATGGCGAAAGTCGACGCGAAGTAATTTGGTCTGCAAATGAGAGAGAGCGGTTCGCCGCTCTCTCTTTTTCATCTCTTGTGTGACGTTGCGCACACAACGATGCTGGATCGGTTTGACGCCAATATTCATTTTGTGTTACAGTATGTATAGATGAATTGCATAAGATCATGTAATGGATCTTGTAATATCACGAACCAACACGTGCCCCGCGAGGAAAGGAACCACGTATGAAATCTCATCTGCGTAAAACCGCTCTCATCGCTCTAACGGCAGTCACCTTGCTGCTGTTATCGGCGTGCAGCGCAAGCGCGCAGACAAAGGCGATCACCAGCGCAATCGTTGGGTACACTGATTATTATATCGAGGTCCGGAACCTCGGCGACCAGGTGCGCGCGCAATCGGAAACAGTCGATTCCTCAGCGAAATCGGTCGACTATGTGATCACCGTCGATATCCCGGACTATACGCAGATCGATCCCGCGAAAACAAGCTTCCAGCTGCCGGAGCCGGCTGTCTCCACCCGCAGCGCAAGCTCCTATGAACAGCAGGCGTCTCTCGCACTCCGTCAGGCGATGGAGCAGTACGTGGTGCAAAACGGCACAGATCAATATTTGCAGGTGCCTGTCACATTCTCCGTCAGCGCGGAAGGCGCGGGCTGGACGGCGAACATGACCAGTCAAAGCAAGCTCGACATTCAACAGACCGTCGAGAGCATGATGCTCACCATTTTAGAGCAGACAAGCGGCTACAGCGGAGATTTCCAGCGCATGCAGGTCTCCTCCGCGCTGTCCGGTGTGCTGACGGACGTGTTCGGCGGCAAGGAATACGCGGACACGATCGAGGTTACCGACATCGTCTCTACCGAGGACGGCTCCTTTGCCGCGACATTCACCTACCCCGATCCCGTGTTCGTCTACGGCGCGCTGGGAGACGCGTATGTCGCCTCCTACAACCAGCCCTTCTATGGCAACGAACGCACCGCAGAGCTGACCACAGAGGGTCTCAACAACATCGGCTTGCAATCTGCCAAACAACTGACCACCACAGTCTCTGTGTCCTACGACGAGGCCACCCAAACCTACGCGCTCCTCGACGACGGCGGACTCGCCGCGAGCATTGCGGAAGCCAAGGCGCAGGCGGAACAGAACGCGTCCGACGCGGTCAACGCACAGTGGCGCGTGCCGCCCGAAACAATTCCAGATAACGCTAGCATTCTGGAAGGCGAAAGCCAAGGGAATACGATCGTGTTCAAGACCGGAACATCTCTCGGCAAATACTTCTATGTGCGCTTCTACGCCATCTCCGGCGAGGACACGAGCGAGGAAGGCACGCTCCAGCTTGGCGTATTTATCATCGGCGGCAAGAGCGCGAAGGTGAAGCTGCCCGACGGCTACTACCGCGTCTCCGCGCTCACGGGTGAAAGTTGGTACGGGCTTGAGAAACTGTTTGGCAGCGACATGAAGACCTACAACGGCGGCAACGCGATCCAGTCCCGCAGCGGGTACATCAACAACATTTCGTTTGAATAAACATAAATTCGCATAAAAAAGCTCCGCGTCAGGCGGAGCTTTTTTGTGTAGCTGTGTGTTTTATCCCAGCGAGAGAAACGCGAACAGCGGATAGTGGTCCGAGTACTCGGTCGGAATCGCGCGCGCGTTGAGCACGGTGATGTTCTTTGAGACGATGATGTTGTCGATCTGCGACATGGCAATCGTCTTGTTAGAGTAGTTCAAAAACTTCGTCGCGCTCGTATTCACCACGCGGTAGTTCTTAGAGAATCCCGAAAACTCGCTTTCCGCGGCGTTGAAATCGCCTGTGAGGATCTTATACTCGTTCTTATCCGCGTTCATGATCTTGAGCACCTCGGAGAACTGTTTCTTGCGGATGCTCGCGGACTCATACGAAAAATGCGTGTTGTAGACAGAGACGCGCTTGTCATCGATCACATACTCGACCTTTTGCAGGCAGCGCTGCTCCTTGTCCTCGCTGGAGAGCAACGTCACCTGCGGATTCTCCGGCTTGAACTTGGAAAGCTGGCCGATGCCATACTGCCCGCCGGAGGGATATTTCACCGTCTCGGCAAACGTCATATACTGCGCGTTCTTTGTGCGCACGGAGAGCAGGTTGTCCGTGCCCTCCTTCGTGTTCTGATACACTTCCTGCACGCCGAGGATATCCGGCCTTTGCGCCGCGATCAGCCAGCCTTGCAGTTCGATGTTGTCGTCGCCGCGCTTGATGTTCCAGGTGCCGACCGTCAGCACATCGCGCACAAGGTAGATCGAATATTTCACTACTCCGTTCACCGAGATGCGGATGGTCTTGCTGTTGCCGGACTTGATCGTATACTTCGCGGTCGGGATGCCCGTGTTGCCGATGCTGACCTTCACGCCGTCGTTGGCGATGGCCTTGATGTCCACCTCGCCCTGCGTCGCGGTCAGCACATAGCCGTATTCCATCGGAGAAAACGCGGGAGACAGCGTACCGCCCGTGACCTCGATGCCACTGAGCACGTCGTTGCCGACCTTTGCGGTGAGGATCATATAGTTCGCATTGACGTAGCCGACAGCGCCGTTGTATTCAATCTGGTGCCACGCACCGTTGGCATACGCCTGTGTGACTTTATAGGTATCGCCCTTGTTCGCTTTGCCGAGCTTTTTTCCCTTGAGCGAAGGTTCCGCGCGGACATTGACATCCTGCTGTACATTGAAGATCGTGCCGGAATAGTCCATCTGATAGGACGGCAGCGACATCTCGATGTTCACGTAGAGGCGGTTCACATACCCGGTCTTCGTGCCGGCCTCCACATGGTACCATTCGGAGTTGACGTTGCTTTCGAGAATCTTCACCACGGTGCCCTGATCCAGCCGTGTGACCACGCCTCCGCCGGAGGCTGCGGTTTTTCGCATCGCCACGTTGTCCGCGTTGATGATTCCTGTGGTCAGCGTCATCGCCCGCGCGGAAGAAACCGGCAGCAGCGCCCCGCAAAGCAGCATCAGAATCATCAAAACGAGCGTGATCCGTTTTCTCATACGTCCTCTTTTCAGTCTTTGGCGTATCGCGCAAAGAATTCTCCTGATCCGGTCAGTTGGATTGGAATGGTAAGAATCTCTAAACCTGAGTTTAGACAAAATCGGGCGGGAAGACAAGCCGCCTCCCGCCCAATTCACGAAAACGTTACATTGCGTAGGATTACTTCGATACGCGGTAGATGTTCGCCTCGTACGGCTGTAAACCGTCGCCCTGCGCCATGTAGTTGGAGAAAACCAGTTCCATTTCGCCCCTTGCGGCGGGCTGCTTGATTGCGCGGGCGCTGAGATTGATCTCGATATAGAAGCGCTCCTTGCCGTCGTCGCGATAATAGCAGAACACGTCTTCCTTTGCGCTCTCGTGCGGCTCAAAGGAACCGTACACCAGCGCGGGATGATCCTTGCGCAGCTTGATGAGCGTCTGGTATGCGCGCAGGACGGAGGTCTCCTCCTCCAGCTGCTTTTTCACGTTGCAGGTGTCCTTGTCGCCCAACCGAATCCAGGGCTCGTGCTCGGAAAATCCGGCGTAGATTTCATCCGTCCAATGCATCGGCGTGCGCGCATGGTCGCGGGAACCCACCAGCACCGCGTGCCAGGCCTGCTCCGGCGTTTTGCCGCAGGCGATCAGGTCGTGATACTTATTGATGCTCTCGATATCCCGCATCTCGGACATATCCGCAAAATTCACGTTCACCGCACCGAGCTCCTGCCCCTGATAGAGGAACACGGTTCCGCGCGCGGAAAGCAGCACGACCGCGATCAGCTTTGCAATGATATCGCGGTATTCCTCGTTGGGATTGATCTTGCTGACCATGCGCGGGTTGTCATGGTTCTCCACGAAGATGCTCGGCCAGGCGTAGTCTGCGTAGTCACCCTCCAGCTTGCTGAAGGTCTTCTTCAGGTGGTTGAGATTGTAGCGGTAGTCGTCAAACCGATTTTTACCGAGGTTTTCGAGGTGATCAAAGCTGAACACGGTGTTCAGCTCCTCCCGCTCATCCGCGGTGAGCAGCTTGTTCATCTCGGGCCCCGTGCCGGGCGTCTCGCCAACGGTAAACGCATCGCCAAACGCACGGCGGCGAAGCTCATGCAGGTACTCGTGCAGGCGTTTGCCGTAGAAATAGTGCTCGATGCCGCTGAACTGCAACAGCGAACCCAGCGTCTCGCTGCCATTATCGAGCGAGGTCTTGCTGATATAGTTGATCACGTCGAGGCGGAAACCGTCGACGCCTTTTTCGCGCCAGAAGTCGATGATATCGCAGACCTCGTCCCGCACCTTGGGGTTTTCCCAGTTGAGGTCGGGCTGCTTCTTCGAAAACAGGTGCAGATACTCCTCGTCGCGGGAATCCACCTTTTCCCAGGCGGATCCGCAGAAGAAGCTGTGCCAATTGTTCGGGTGGCCGCCGTCTTTCGGCTTGCGCCAGATGTAGTAGTCCCCGTGTTCGCCCTGCGGATTTTTCACGGAGTCGACGAACCAATCGTGCTCGTCGGAAGTATGGTTCACCACGAGATCGATGATGAGTCGCATGCCGCGCGCATGCATCTGCCGGATGAGCTCCTCCGCGTCCTCCATCGTGCCGAAATCGGGCAGGATCGCGCGGTAATCGCGCACGTCGTAGCCGTTGTCGTCGTTGGGGGAATCAAAGATCGGCGAGAGCCAGATTGCGTCTATGCCGAGCTCCTTGAGGTAGTCGAGGCGCTGGATGATCCCCTTGATGTCGCCCATGCCGTCGCCGTTGCCGTCCTGAAACGAGCGCGGATAGATCTGGTAGACGACCGCTTCTTTCCACCAGTAGGGTGTATTGGACTTCGTCAGGGGCTTTGTATCCGCCTCCTGATTGAACAGGTCGATCATGGCGTCGATGACGTAGTCCGCGTCCGGCATCGCCTTGCCCGCAAACTTCGGAATCGCCGAAATCTTGAGTGACTTGACGATGGGGTTTAAAATCAATTTTTCGTTGACGCCCGCGTACTGCACCAGCTGCGCGAGCACGTCTTTTGCGATGGGGTTATTGAGCAGTTCGCCAACCTTGGTGTCTCTTGTGATCATGGTCATGTATCCTCCGTCACGCGGCAGCACGCCGCGAAAAATCATGGCAAATGAATCGGGTCTTTCCGACTCGAACACATTCATTATAACGCGGTTGCGCGTTTCCGTTTGTGCATTTTTTACGAACTTTTGATCGAAATCATTCCATTCAGATATGAAAAAAGCAGGCGAACTGCATCGCCTGCCTTTTTGAAAAAACATGATTATTCGCCCGCGGCGACCTCGTAAACGCTGACTTGCTTTTTGCCAAGGTGCTTGGTTTCAAAGCGGACAACGCCATCGACCGTAGCAAAGAGCGTATCGTCCTTGCCGATGCCGACGTTGGTGCCGGGATGGAAATGCGTGCCGCGCTGACGCACGAGAATGTTGCCCGCAAGCACGAACTGACCGTCCGCTCGCTTCGGTCCGAGACGCTTGGAATGGCTGTCGCGGCCGTTACGGGACGAACCGACGCCTTTTTTATGCGCAAACAGCTGCAGATTCATCTTGAACATATCGTTACACCTCCCTGTGTCGTATTTTAAGGGATTTTCGATACGACTCTTGTATGGAGCTCAGGCCCGCTTCCATCGTTAAAAACAAAAGTTCCGCCCGATCCAACCGCTCCCCGCGCGTATCGGCCGCGAGTACGCAGTGTATTCCTTCCGTTTCGTCGATCGAGACAGCGAGGTCTTCGCCCTCTTTCAATCCGACGATTTGGACAAGTCCCAGACAACATGTCTGTGTCAGCGCAGAGATTGCGCTGCAGACGATGTCCTCCCCCGCTTCGCCGTGGTTTGCGTGTCCGGCGGATGTAAATCCAACCGTTCGCCCACCCTTAAGAAGCATCGTTACGGTAACCATAGCGCCTTACCCGATCGAGAGAATCTCGACTTTGGTGTACGGCTGACGATGGCCGCGCTTCGTGCGGGAGTCCTTCTTCGGCTTATACTTGAAAACGACGACCTTTTTGCCTTTGCCGTGTTCGAGCACTTTGCCGCGAACCACGACACCGCTCAAAACGGGTTTCCCCACCTTGACGCCGCTGTCATCCGCAACGAGCAACGTTTCAAATTCGACTTCGGCGTTCACTTCGGCATCGAGCAACTCAACCAGAATCTGATTGCCTGTCTCTACCTTGTACTGCTTACCACCGGTTTGAATGATTGCATACACGATAACTGCACCTCCTCATACCAGACTCGCCCAATCGCGGTGGCGCGGATCAAACCGCGCACTTATACCGCCCCGGAGCGGCTCACCGAAAGATCATATCACAGCGCATAGACCCGTGTCAACGGAAAAACTGCCGTTTTACGCGGTCTTCTGTGCACTCAGCGAATGATCTTGCAATCTTTTTTTGCCTCTGGCACTTTCTTCTCGGAAAGAGGCCGTACGGCGAATTTTTCAATATGCATTGTGGGAATCGGGCGCACATAATAGGTGCCGCCTTCCTCCAAGGGGAACAGACAGCCGTGCTTCTTCTCCGCGAGCTCCATCGCAGCGACCACATCCGGGTGCGCCTCGATCAGCATGCGCTTGTTGTTGCTGCCTTTGATCACCTGCACCGTCTGCTTGCGGATGCGGTTGATCATGGTCTCGGGAGCCAGCACCTTCGCGTCTCCGTTGCAATAGGGGCAAACCTGCTGCAGTGTGTCTCCAATACTTCTGCCAGTCTTCTTTCTCGTCATCTCGACGAGACCAAGGTGCGTGAAGCCGAACACATGCGAGCGGGTGTGATCCTCGCGCAGCGCGTTTTTCAGTGTGGTGAGAACGAGCGCGCGGTTTGCTTCCTTCTCCATGTCGATGAAGTCGATGATGATGATACCGCCGATATCGCGCAAACGCAGCTGCTTTGCGATCTCTTTAGCCGCCTCGCAGTTGACCGCGGTAATCGTCTTTTCAAGGTTGTCCTTGCCGACGAATTTGCCGGAGTTGACGTCGATGGACGTCAGCGCTTCCGTACGGTCGATGATCACATAGCCGCCGCTCTTGAGCCAGACTTTGCGCGCGAGCGCCTTGTCGATCTTGCTCTCGGTGTCGTAGCGGTCAAACAGCGCTTCACTTTCTTTGAGCAAAATGCGTGCCTTGAGCTTTGGCGCCATGACGTCCGCAATTTCGCGGAGCTTGTCATATGCCTCCGTGTCGTTGACGAACACACGGTCGATGTCCTTCATCAGTAGATCGCGCGCGGTGCGGAAGAGCAGGCTCTGCTCCGCGTGCAGCAGCGCGGGCGCTTTCTGCGCGGCGGCGCGCTTCTCGATCTCGGCGTAGAGGTTGACGATGCTTTCGAGATCTTCCGAAAAATCCTGCTTGGTCTTGCCCGCCGAAGCGGTGCGGACGATCACGCCCATGCATTTGGGCTTGATCTCGGTCATGATCTTTCTGAGTCTCTGCCGCTCTTCGTCCTTGTCGATGCGGCGGGACACGCCGACATAGTCCATCGTCGGCATCAGCACGAGCGTACGGCCCGCGAGCGTGATGTGCGTGGTCACGCGCGCGCCTTTGGTGCCGACCGGGTCTTTTGCGACCTGCACCATGATGGTCTGGCCGGGCTTGAGCATATCCCGGATATTCTTTGCCTCCGGCATCTGCTCGATCAAATCGTCCGGATCGTCCGAAAGCACGATATCCCCCGCATAGAGGAAGGCGTTGCGCTCGAGCCCGATGTCGATGAAGGCCGCCTGCATGCCGGGCAGGACGTTCTGCACCTTGCCGTTGTAGATGTTGCCGACGAGGCGTTCCGACCCTTCCTGCTCCACATAGAGCTCAACGGGCGAGCCATCCTCGACGACCGCGACGCGGGTTGCCACGCCGCTTGCGTCCACCAAAATCTCCTTATTCATTTTTACCTTCTCTTTCCTATTCCGCAGGCAGATGCGGCAACAGACCATCTTCGGCAAAATACATGTTCGTACGATGAATTTCGTACGCGCCATGCGCATCCAAACGTTCAAGCAGCGCGTCGATGAATGCATCGACCCGCAGCCCGCCATCGGCTTGCAGCTTGCCAAGAACGAGGAGGGCAGCTTGTTCGCCCTCGACCTGTTCCACAGTAACCCGCAGGATATACGGACGCATGTCTACGGGGCGGATTCCGCCCTTCGTCCGTTTTTGTATGATGATTTCGCCCGTGAGCATGTCATCGAGCGTTTTGGCCAGCGTCTCTTTTAACACCGGCTCTTCAAAGTGAAAACTCACGCGGTATTCCGCCGCGCGGAGCTTCGCCGAAAGCGAACCGAACGATTCCGGCGCAGAAAACGCACCGGAGATCGACATGCCATTCGGCATGACTTCGTTCGCGCGGCGGGTAAACTCATTTGGATCGATCTCTTCGGAAAGCTGCACCTCAAACCACTCGCAATCGCTCCCCATCCCCGTCGCCGCGGCGGTCGCGAACGAAAACTGCGGGTGCGGGTTGAAGCCGTTGGAGTAGAGTAGCGGCAGATTCGCCCGGCGAAACGCGCGCTGCAGCGTGCGCTGGATATCCAGATGCGAGATCATCGCGATCTCGTTTCCTTTATGGTAAGCGGCAATCAGTTTCATACTCTCTTATCCTTGCATCCGGCAGTCGGTTTCATAGCGCGCGCCGAAGCATCCGTGGCAGTTGTCGCGGCAGTCCGGCGTGGTTTCGCCGTTTATCGCGTGCTTGTATTCGCGCCGTAGATACGCCTTGGTCACGAGCATATCGACGAAATCCCACGGAAGCGGGTCTTCCAGCGCATATTCGCGCTGAGCATACGCCTGTTCGCTGAGTCCGCAGTCTGCAAAGGCCTGCGCCCAGGCACTGCTCTTGAAGTGCTCCGACCAGGAGTCAAACCGGCAGCCGAGCTGATAGGCGCGCAAGAGCACGTCCGCGAGCTTCTCATCCCCGCGAGAAAACGCGGCCTCCAGTACGGAGAGCAGCGAATAGTGGCAGTTGAGCTCTGCTCCGCGCACGCCCTTGAGCGCGGTGCGCAGCAGCTCCTGTTTTCTGCGGATCTCGTCCGGTGAAATCTGCCCGCACCACTGGAACGCGGTGAACGGTTTGGGTACAAATGTCGAAACACTGACGTTGAGCCGCAAGCCCTTGCCGCGCGCTTCCTTCGGCAGCTGATAGAACTGCCAGCTGATCTTGCGCGCGAGCTGCGCAATGCCGAGGATGTCCTCGTCCGTCTCGGTCGGAAGCCCGATCATGAAGTACAGCTTGACGCTGCTCCAACCCGCGGAAAACGCATCCTGCGTGGCGCGTAGGATATCGTCCTCTGTGACGTTTTTGTTGATGACGTCCCTGAGGCGCTGTGTGCCCGCTTCTGGAGCGAACGTCAGCCCCGCCTTGCGTACGGTCTGCATAACTTTCAGATCGCTAGCGAGTTCACTGTCCACGCGGAGCGACGGCAGCGACACGGAGACTTTGCCCGCCTCCATCTCACGGATGATCTCCGGCACGAGCTTGTGCACTTCGGAATAGTCTCCCGTGCTCAGGCTCAGCAGCGAAACTTCATCGTAGCCGGTGCAGGCGATCTGCTGTCGCGCAAGCTCCATCAGCGTTTCGCTCTTGCGCTCGCGGATCGGGCGGTAGATATACCCAGCCTGGCAGAAGCGGCAGCCGCGCGTGCAGCCGCGCATGACCTCCAGCGCGACACGGTCATGCACAATACCGAGATACGGCACAATCGGTTCGCCTGTAAACACGGCGGCGTCGAGATCGCTGACGATTCTGCGAACCACGCAGGTTTCCTCCGTCTTGAGCGACGGGATGTAGACACCGCGGATGGTCGAAAGCTCCTGCAGCAGCTGCGCTTTGCTCTTGCCGTCGCGCTTTGCGTTTCGCACCGCAAGCGTAACCTCCGGCGTCATATCCTCGCCATCGCCGATCAGCACCGCGTCCATAAAAGCGGCAACCGGCGTCGGGTTACAGGTGCAGGGCCCTCCGCAGATGATCAGCGGATCGCGCTCGCTGCGGTCTTTTGCAAGCAGCGGGATTCCGGAAAGATCCAGCATCTGGAGGATGTTGGTATAGCACATCTCGTAGAGCAGCGCGAAGCCGATGATATCGAACTCCTTCAGCGGCCGCCGGGTTTCGAGCGAGAAGAGCGGCATATGCTCTTCGATCAAGACCTGCTCCATGTCCGGCCAGGGCGCAAACGCGCGCTCACAGGCGACGCCCTCCACGCTGTTGAGCGCGTGGTAGAGAATCCGGGAGCCGAGGTGCGACATGCCGATTTCGTATACGTCGGGAAACAGCAGCGCAAAGCGGACGTCCGCTTCTTCCTTGACAATGCTGTTATACTCGCCGCCGATGTAGCGCGCGGGCTTTTCCACGCGGCTGAGCAGGCGGTTGAAGGCTGTTTGATCCAAAATTGTGTTCCGTTCCATCCTTGTATTCTGGGTGTCTGCGCCTGTGTCGGGCGGCAAACTTTAGCCGCGAACAACAGTGCACACCTAATTGATAAGTTTATCATACGCGGTTCGTCCGGTCAAATCGCAGGCGCAGTTTTCAGTGGTTTCCCGCGCAAAGAATATATTCCAAAATGAATATTTGAATCGGATTTGAAAAAAGAATGCAAATACCGTATGATGTGGTAGAATAGATTTGCTGTCCGTGTTGGACAACACACGGCTGATCATCTCTATGGTCTATTTTTTATACATTTACATTTTTAGGAGACGCGTATGCTGCTTTTGAAAAACGGCCTGATTCATACCATGACGGGAGAAGCGTTTTCCGGCGATATTCTGATCGACGGCGGCAAAATTTCCGCAGTCGGAAAAGATCTTTCCGCAAACGGCGCGGAGGTTATCGACCTCGGCGGTAAATTCGTCCTGCCGGGGCTCATCGACGCGCACTGCCACATCGGCATGTGGGAAGACGGCATGGGTGAAGAGGGCGCGGACGGAAACGAGATGACCCACCCCATCACGCCGGAGCTGCGCGCGGTGGACGGCCTCAATCCGTTTGATCCGTGCTTTAAGGAAGCACGGGATGCGGGCGTGACCACGGTCGTCACAGGTCCCGGCAGCGCAAACGTCATCGGCGGGCAGTTTGCCGCGCTGAAAACCTGCGGCCGCAGCATCGAGGAGATGACACTCCGCGATCCCATCGCCATGAAGGCCGCGACGGGCGAAAACCCCAAGGGCGTCTACGCCGAAAAGAAAGTCGCTCCCACCACGCGCATGGCGATCGCCTCGCTGTTCCGCTCGACGATGACGGACGCGATCGAATACCAGAAAGGCATGCAGAAAGAGGAAGACAAGCCCGACCGCGACATCGCGATGGACTCTCTTCTACCCGTGATCAACCGCGAGCTGACCGTCAAGATCCATGCCCACCGCGCGGACGATATCTTGACCGGACTGCGCCTCGCCAAAGAATTTAACCTCAAGGTGACCATCGACCACTGCACCGAGGGGTATATGATCACGGACGTGCTCAAAGACCGCCTGATCGAACAGGGTGCGGGCATCATCATAGGTCCCCTGCTCTCCGAGCGCAGCAAAATCGAACTCAAAAACCTCTCCTTCTCCGCGCCCCGCGTGCTGGAGGAGGCAGGTATTCCCTTTGCGATGATGACGGATCACCCCGTGATTCCGATTCAGTTTTTACCCGTGCAGGCAGGGCTTGCGGTGCGCGAGGGTCTCAGCGAGGAGACCGCGCTTCGCTCGATTACGCGCTATGCCGCGGAGATCGTCGGCATTTCCGACCGCGTCGGCACGCTCGAAGCGGGCAAGGACGCGGATATCGCGGTGTTCGACGGGCATCCGTTTGACTACCGCACCCACTGCGTGCTCACACTCATCGACGGCAAAGTCGTGCATTCTACGCTCAACCGGGAGGCATAACCCATGCGCGCTACGTATGCATCCATTTCGCTTGCCAACATTCGGCACAATATCGAGCTGATGCGTTCCCGCCTCAAGCCGGAGACGAAGTATCTCGCGGTGGTGAAGGCGAACGCTTACGGCCACGGCATGGAAGCCGTCGCAAACTGCGCGCTGGAAAGCGGCGCGGCTTATCTCGGCGTCGCGTTCACCGAAGAAGGTGTACGTCTGCGTCTCGCGGGCATCACGGCGCCGATTTTGCTGCTGGGCGCAACTGACGAAGACCACATAGACGACGTCATCCGCCATGCGCTGATGCCGACGGTGTTCACCATCGAGACGTTGCAGCTGCTGCAAACCCACGCCGCAAAGCTCGGCATGGTCTGCCGTGTGCACATCAAGGCGGACACAGGCATGAACCGCATCGGCTTTACAAGCGAGGCCGCATTCACCGAGGCGATCCTGCTGCTCAAGCGCTGCCCGAACCTCGTGCTCGACGGCTTATTCACGCACTTTGCGGTGTCTGAACTTCCGGATACCTCCTTTACGCTCCTGCAGGCGGATCGCTTCCGCCGCTATGTGGAGATCTGCAGCCGCAACGGCTTGCACCCGATCCTTCACGCGAGCAACAGCGCGGCGGCGCTGCACATCCCCGAGGCACAGTTTGACATGGTGCGCGGCGGCATCGCGATGTATGGCTGCCACCCCGCGGGACATTCCGTCAAGGGCATTGACCTTCGTCCCGTGATGAGCTGGCACGCATACCTGACGCACATCAAGACCATTCCCGCCGGCGAAGGCGTGAGCTACGGCTTAAAGTACGTTACGCCCTGCGATATGCGCGTTGGCACCGTTGCCGTCGGCTATGGTGACGGCTATAAGCGCTGCCTTTCCGACAAGGCGGATGTGCTGATTCGCGGCACCCGCGCGCGGCAGATCGGCACCATCTGCATGGATCAGATGATGATCGACCTCACCAACGTGCCGGATGCGGTCGTCGGCGACGACGTGGTGCTGCTTGGTCGTCAGGGCAACGAGGCGATCACGGCGGACGAACTCGCGGACAAGGCGGGTACGATCAGCTACGAGATCCTTTTGAGTATCTCCGAGCGCGTACCGCGCATCTATACGAAAGACTGAGTTGAAACGCAAAACAGCGCCCGCTTCCGCGGACGCTGTTTTTGTTTTTTGCGTTAAAATCCCTCTATCGTCTGTTCGATTGCGCCGATGACGTCCCTCGCCAGCAGCATGCGTTCTTTGAGCAAATCCAACGCGACATCCGCACTCGCGCCGAGCAGATATGCCCCGCAGGATGCCGCGTCCAGCGGCGAAAGCCCCTGCGCAAGCGATCCTGTGATCAGCCCCGCGAGCACATCCCCGCTGCCGCCTTTTGCAAGCCCTGCGTTGCCGCTCGTGTTCAGTCGCGTTTCGCTTCCGTTTGAGATGCACGTCGTCGCGCCCTTGAGCAGCACGACGCAGTTCCAGAGGCTTGCGCATTTCTGCGCGATCCCGATCGGGTCGGCGAGAACAGCGTAGACCGGTTCGCCGCAGAGCCGCGACATCTCCGCCGCGTGCGGCGTGAGAATCACCTTTTCGTGCAGACGCATTTTTAGCTCCGGCGCTTTGGCAAGCTGGTTCAGCGCGTCCGCGTCGAGCACGGTCGACACGTTTGCCGCAAGAGCTGCCTCGATCAGCGAGAGAATATTCCCTTCGCCCACGCCGCAGCCGATGCAAATCGCGTTCTTTTGCGGCAGGAGCGTAATTGCGTGTTCGCAGGCCGTCTCATCCCAGTCCGCTCCGTCGTTGACGGCGGCTGCCATCGCCTCCGGCAAAGCGGAGAACGCCTGCTTCACCGTTCCTGGCACGGCGGCGGTCGTCAGCCCTGCGCCCGCGCGCAGGCAGGCGGCTGTGCTCAAAAGAGCTGCTCCCGTATATGCGCCGCTGCCCACGCAGAGCAGCGCGCGCCCGTTTCTGCCCTTGTGGGAGTCCGCAGGACGCTTCGGCAACAGCCGAGCGGCGTCCTCGCGCGTAAAGAAAAGGACGGACTCACTAGAATTCTCCAGATCAGTATCCTCTGTCAGCGGGTGCACGACCACACCCCCGCAGAGTTCCCGTCCGGGAAACATCAGCTGCCCGCGCTTGTAAAACTGAAACGTCACCGTCTCGCTCGCGCGAATCGCGCAGCCGAGAACCGTGCCGGTTGTCGCATCCACACCAGACGGGACATCGACCGCGACCACCGGTTTGCCGCTCGCGTTGATGCGCGCAATTGCGTCCGCAAACACGCCTTCAATCGGGCGAGAGAGTCCCGTGCCAAACATCGCGTCAACAATGACATCATATTTCACGATCAGTTCTTCCGAACAAACATCAAAAAAGCGCACGCAGCAGTCCAGCGCACGCAGATAGTTCGTCTTTGCATCTCCGGTAAGTTTGTCAGCGTTCGCAAGCAGCACAGCCGCGCAGGGTATCCCGCGCTGATGGAGCAGCCGCAACAGCGCGAATCCGTCGCCGCCGTTGTTGCCGCCGCCGCAGATGGCGAGCACGCGTTTGCCCGG
The DNA here is from genome assembly GCA_035561095.1 of Clostridia bacterium. Lineage (GTDB taxonomy): Bacteria > Bacillota > Clostridia > Christensenellales > CAG-138 > UBA7703. The sequence continues at coordinate 43,894 of DATMYE010000039.1, forward strand.
ATAACGCTCCAGCAGCAGCACGTCCACGCCCTCCGCCGCGCGCTCCATCCAGTCAAGGCTCCTCGCCCGACCGTCCGCAAAACGCGTTTGCTCAAAGCTACGCATCTCCTCCGCACTGACCACGCGATTCATGCTTCTGTCTCCTCTGTCGCCTCGCGCAGCGCCGCCCGCGCGTCGTCATAGCCATAGCCGCGCGCAAGCAAGCGGCGGATGACCATCTCGTCCCGCTCCTCCTGCGGCAGCCGCGCGTATTGCCGCGCGTACTTTTCCGCGACCGAAACCGCGGAACGTTGCTGGGCGTCGTCGTCTACCTGCAACAGCGCCTGCTCGATGGCTTCCAGCTCGGTTTCGTGCGCGAGAAGCTGCTCCCGCAGGTGCGCGCGGCTGATGGGCTTTGTCGCGAGGCGCGTGCGCACAAACTCGGCTGCAAACGCAAGATCGTTCATTAACCCCAGCTCCTTGAGCCGCTCGACGGTCTCGTAGACCTCGACCTCGCCGTACTCGCTGGCGTCCAGATGCCGCTCGACCTCACGCACGGTGCGCGCCCGCCCGCCGAGATAGCGCAGCGCGGCGTCCATCGGTGTGCGTCCGGTGTCAGCTGCTTTTTTCGGTTTTGACATGCTCTTTCCCATGCGGGTATTTTACCATAGTTTTCCGCTCGCGGACAGCGCGAACACAAATGACGGAGCAGTTGCGCGCGTAAAGAAGAAATCGTGCAACTTTCTGATGAACATTCTGTAACAATTCGGGAGCATGCCGTTTCCGGCGGTGCAAAAAACAGAATCTTCCGTTACAATAAGAAAGATGTTATTCAAACACAGGTTTTACCGTGCAACCGTGTGAACGGGCGCACAGCCAATCGCATTGTTCCAGGAGGATGTTTCAATGGAGGACAACCGGCGTCAGCCGATCCAGCCTCAGGAAGAACAGGGTTATTCCGAGGTGATTCTGGAGCCGATTCAGGATATCGGCCTACCGAAAAAGAAAAAGGGCAGCAGCTCTCTTGCCCGCAAGCGCAAGAAGCGCAAACAGCAGCAGCGGGTGATCATCATCCTCGCCTCTGTGTTTGGCGTGCTTCTCGCGTTCTTTCTGTTCATGTTCATCCGCAATCAGCAGATCGCGGCGGCGGAAGCCGCGGCGCAGATCGCCGCGGAAGAAGCAGCGCGCGCGCAGCAGGAAAAGGAGCAGGCTGAGTTTCAGGCCATCGTTTACTCCGATAAGATTCTACAGGGCGTCACGATCAACGGCGTCTCTGTCGGCGGCATGACCGCGGAGCAGGCGAAGAACGCGCTCTTGCCTGTTGTGCAGAGTCTTACCTCTTCCCGTCAGATGCAGCTGGTCTATGACAACAAGCTCTTCCCGCTGGATTTGAGCAACATGCCCTGCACCGTCGATACCGACGCCGTGATCAGGGAAGCGTTTGATCTGGTCAAAACCGCAATCGATTACACGACGCTGATGTCGCTCGTGCAGGACGTCCAGACAAACGGACGTGCGTTGACGCTTACCGTGAGCTATGATCTTTCAACGCTGAACACGGCGGTGAGCCAGATCGCAGCCCAGATCGATATCCCCGCGCAGGACGCGCAAGTGACGGGTGTCGACAAGGACACGCATCAGCTGACGTTCAAAAACGAGGTCGTGGGTTATGTGGTGGATCAGGCGGCGCTCATGAATCTCATCGCGGACACCGTGAAAACGGGCAGCACCACGCCGATCAATATTCCGATCACCGTCACCCAGCCGACGCTGACCGCAGCCGCGCTGCAGGGGCAGTTCGTGCTCCGCGCAAGCGCGACCACGGACTTTTCCACCAGCACCAGCGAACGCAAATACAACGTCCGCAAAGGCGCAGGGCTGATCAACGGCTCGGTGCTCAAGCCCGGCGAAACCTTCTCCACCAACGATACCCTCGGCGTGCGCAGCACCGGCAACGGCTGGAAGATGGCGAACGCTTACGAAAGCGGCGCGGTCGTGCCGCAGGCGGGCGGCGGCGTTTGCCAGCTCTCCACAACGCTTTATAACGCTGTCGTGAAGGGTGATCTGGAGATCGTCTATCGCCGCAATCACTCCATGCCCGTGCACTATATCAAAGAGGGTCTGGACGCGACGATCAACTCCGTGGGCAACATCATCGACTTCCAGTTCAAGAACAATACGGCTTCGGATATCGTGATCATCGGCTATACCTCCGGCAACAAGCTCACGTTCGAAGTCTGGGGTGTTCCGTTTGCAACGAGCGAGTATGACGAGATCAAGCTCACAAGCGCGCTGGTCTCCACGCAGGAGAACGCGGGCGAACCGGTACAAATCGAAGTCCCCGTCGGCACCGAGAAAGCGGATGGTTCCCTCATGGTCGCGGGCGAAACCTATGTCGCCGTCACACCCAGAAAGGGCTATGTCTATCAGAGCTATAAGAACTTCTATCTTGCGGGCACGCTCGTGAGAAAGGAAAAGCTCGCGGTTTCAACCTACAAGGCATTCCAGGGTGAAATCTGGATCTGCCCGGCGGAAGAAACGCCGATTCCCGAAGAGACGCCGGTACCGATTGTGACAGATACCGTGCCAATCCCATAACGCCCCAATCAAAAAGAGAGGTTTTTTACCCTCTCTTTTTTTGTTTGCATTCAGTCTTCCGTTTCATGCTCCGCGTCGTATCGTTCGCGCTGGAGCAGCATAAACTTCAGAGAGTCGGGGTCCATCGGCGCTTGCCGCGTGCCCATGCAGGCACTGCACGTGGCGAAGCACTCCGGGCAGATACAGCGGCTGCCAAGCCCCTTTTCGTCCTGCACCATATACGCTCCGCAGTTTTGACAGGAACACCGCATGCTGATCGCCTCCTTTGCCGGAATCTCTACTTCTATTTTACCACGAATTTGGCGCGATGGATGGCATCCGCTCCAGATTCACACTCCGTTTATAGAATTTTATTCGATATTATGCTATACTCTCAGGGTTATGAAATCACAGGCACTACAAAAAACTTATGCTATCCTGCGCCGCGCGATGCTTTTCGCGCTGGCGTTTGTGTTGTTTTTCGCGGCAATGCCGCTTGCGCGCGCCGAAAGCGCCTCGTTCCAGATCGGCGATTGCACGGACGGCGTGCTGCGCGTTGAACTGCGTCTTTCCGATCTGGGGTACCTGACGGGCGTGGTCAACGGCCGCTGGGAGCAGGCGGATGCGGATGCGCTGGCAGCATTTGCCGAGGCCAGCAAAATCACCATCGATCAAGCCGCAAGCCTTCTCTTCTCCAACGACGCACAGCCGGCAAGTGCGGCTTCCTCTGTGTTTGCAACCGGCACGCAGCAGGGCTTCCTCGTCACCTACGGCACGCTGATGCCTTGGACAGAGGTTGCGCAGAAGCTCACCCCCGGCAAGAGCTATGACGTAACCAGCTGCTATTCCGGCATCACGCTGCACATGGTCTGCGTCTCGGTTGACAGCCATGCGAAGATGCGTCCCGAGCTCGACTGGGACAACGCGACGCTGCGCGGCTTTTTTGCCGCCGCGAGCAGCACTGAAAAGCAACCGGTGGTGATCGCGGTCGACGGAATCCTGATCGCAGCTTCGATCCAGCAGGCGGCACCCAGCATGGAGAATCAGCCGCTGCCGGAATATGCCATGTACTTCTCCGGCTGCCTGACGGGCGTCAACGGAATTCCAGATGCGGAACACGAGGCGATCATACATATCGCTGCCAATCGGGCTTCCTGAGAAAAGCGACTCCCATCAAATATTGCGTACAAACAAAACCGCCGTCCGAAAACCCGGACGGCGGTTTTTGATTGCGTTGGAGCGGGCGATCAGTTGCCGACCGTCCGCTGGGAGATGCCCTTGATGACGGAGAGCGCCCAGTCGTGGTCTTTGACCGTGACGACCGTGCCACAATACGGGCACTTGCCACTGTGGTTGATGTCCAGCGGGGCTCCGCAGTTCGGGCAGCTGATCTGCGTCACGCTCGGCTGGTTGAGCGTCTTTTTGTCCTTCTGGCGGATCATCTTCCAGTCGTAGACCATGAACAGCTCGCGCGTCGTGCTTCCGCTGACGATATTGCCCGTGCGGTCGTCCTTGGTGTAGTCCGTGATGCGCGTGGAAAGCCGCACGACGAGCACATCGTTGTCCCCTTCCACGGCATAGCGGTTGATGCGCGATTCGAGCACGGCGATGCGCTCGACATAGTTGGTCTGTTTCGCGTCGATGAGCGATTGCAGCTGGCGCGCCATCTGGTTGTAGAGCGCGTCGGTCATAATCGCGCGCATCGGCTCCCAGTCCTTGTTCTGCCAGGCATTCTGCATCTGGATGTACTGATTGCCGATTTTCTCGAGGAACGCCTGCTCGTTGAAGTTCGGGTCCTTCTGCTTGAGCGTATCCAGCGGTAAGCCAGGCTCTTCCTGCGCGGCAGTGTAGACGTTCTGTCCGCCGCCCTGCTGGCCGCCGTTGCGCATGTAGCGAAGGATCGTGATGACAACGATGACGATGATGACCACGGTAAACAGGTTCCCACCAAGGCAGCCGAGGCCGGAGGAACCGCCGCCGGAATAGGAGCTGTCATATGTCGAGCCGCTGCTGCTCCAGCCAGAGTCCCAGCTCGAACCGGAATCCCAGCTCGATCCGCCGCCGAACGAGGAGCCGCCGCCGCCCCAATCCGAGCCGCCGGAGAAGTTGCCTGCATCCGCGAGCGAATACGCGCCGAGCGTCAGGCAGCACAAAAGCACGGCAATTAAAATCAGCCCGTGTCGGATTCGTTTCTTCATATGTCCAGACCCCCTGATAGATTCAAATTCTGGAATCGATTGCCTTACATCGTTATTTCATATCATACATGATTTCACGTGCGCGGACAACATCGATTCCATACAAACGCAGACGGCTTGCCAGTTGCCATGCCGAAGTTTATACTGAAAAATGACCGTAGTCACACGAGGAGGAGCAAGTGCCCAACACATTTCACGACAACATGATCTATCTGGATCAGGCGGCGACCTCGCGCCCGAAAGCCGCGGGTGTCGGCGATGCGATGCGCCTCTATATCGACGAAGTCTGCTCAAATGTGAACCGCTCGACCTACGCGCCCGCAATGGAGGCCGCCGTCCGCGTGCTCGAAACGCGGGAAAAGCTCTGCGCACTGTTCGGATTTTCCGATCCCACGCATGTGATCATTACACCCGGACATACGGTTTCGCTCAATATGACCCTCAAGGGGCTGCTCCGTTCCGGCGACCATGTGCTGGTGAGCTCGGTCGAGCACAACGGCGTGATGCGCCCGCTGACGCAGCTGCAGGAGAACGGCGTCACGTTTGACCGTATTCCTTTGACAGCCGACGATACGCTCGATTTAGAGGCAGCGGAAGCGCTGATTCGCCCGAATACGCGCCTGATGATGCTCACGCACGCATCCAACGTCAGCGGTACGGTTCTGCCGATTGAGAAGTTGGGCGTGCTCTGCCGCGAACACGGCATCTTCCTCGCGGTAGACGCGGCACAGACCGCAGGACACATCCCGATCGATTGCCAATCCATGCACATCGACGCACTCTGTGTGCCCTCGCACAAAGGGTTGCGCGGGCCTGCGGGCGTCGGCGCAATGCTGCTCTCTCCTTTGCTTGCCAAAGCGCTCGACCCGCTCATCACAGGCGGCACGGGCAGCGACTCTCACACCGAGGTGCAGCCTCTCTACATGCCGGATCGGTTCGAGAGCGGCACACCGAACCTGCCCGGTATTTACGGCCTCCACGCCGCTCTGGAGGCGCTGGAGCGCGAAGGTCTGGCCATCCGGCACGCGAGGGAGGAAGCGCTGCTTGGGCAGTTCCTGCGCGGGCTTGCGGCAATCTCCGGCATTCGCATCATCGGCACGCAGGAGCTTTCGCGCAAGATCGGCGTGATCTCGATCGACTGTACCGAACGAAAAGACAACGCGGAGGTAGCAGACCGTCTTGCCAACGATTACGGCATCTTTACCCGCTGTGGGCTGCACTGCGCGCCGAGCGCACACAAAACGTACGGCACATTCCCGCAGGGAACCGTGCGGTTCTCGTTCAACAGCACGAATACGGAAGAAGAAATCGATCTTGCTCTCAAAGCATTGAATAAGATATTAAACTGATTTACGCGACGAAAGAGCCCGCCGGACATTCCGGCGGGCTTTTGTATGCTGCGTTGTTAAACCAAATAGATGGATTTGTCCGATTTTGCGATCACGGTTCCGATGCGCTGCGCGCTCGGTACGCTTGCTTTCAGATCGCGTTCCAGCGCGTCCGCGTCCTTGGGGTCGACCGCGATCAGCAGCCCGCCGGACGTCTGCGGGTCGTAGAGCGCGTCCCGCACCTTCAGCGGCAGATTGCCTTCGTCCACAAACGGCTCCGCGTAGTTTCGATTGCGATAGACGCCCGCGGGCAGGAGTCCCATATTAGCAAACTCCAGCACGCGCGGCAGAAAATCGACTGCACCCGTTTCCACCCGCGCGGAGAGTTCCGAGCCCTGCATCATCTCGAGCATATGTCCCATCAGAGAAAAGCCGGTGACATCCGTGCAGGCGTGAACGCGATAGTTGACCGCACAATCCCGCGCGCTCTTGTTGAGCATGGTCATGAGCGCGATCACGCGGTCGATCTCGCCCGAGGCAAGCATCTCCGCCTTCTCCGCGGTGGTCAGAATTCCCACGCCGAGAGGCTTTGTCAGAAACAGCACGTCGCCTTCGCGCGCGCCGAGGTTTTTATAAAACTTGTCGGGATGCACAAACCCCGTGACGGACAGGCCGTATTTCGGCACATCGTCAAAGATGCTGTGCCCGCCTGTGATGATCGCGCCCGCCTCAAACACCTTGCTGTAGCCGCCCGCGAGAATCGCCTGCACCGCGCTCTGTGGCATGTTCTCCGGAATGCACAGCAGGTTCAGCGCGAGCTTGGGTTCACCGCCCATGGCGTAGACGTCCGAGAGCGCGTTGGTCGCGGCGATCTGCCCGAACGTAAACGGATCGTCCACGATCGGCGGGAAAAAGTCGACCGTCTGCACAAGCGCAAGCTCATCGCTGACGCGATAGACCGAGGCGTCGTCCGAGCGGTCAAAGCCGACGAGCAGGTTCGGGTCGTGGTGCGTCGGCAGATCGCCGAGCAGCTTCGATAGCGTGCCCGCGCCGACCTTCGCGCCGCATCCCGCGCAGCTAGAGAGCTTTGTGAGCTTTACTTCCGTTTCCATTCAAATCCTCCCGCGAGGCCGTGCAGCACCGCCTCCAGCGCGCCGCCACCGATGGCAAGCGCCTTATCGGAGACCGTGAAGCAGTGCGAAATCTCGCATCTGGGATCGACGTCCCCGCTCTTCATACCTTCAAACACCGTAAGTCCGTCCGGCAGCAGCCCGCGCAGCACACCGCGGATGCGGGAGATCACAGGCGCATCGTCCACATAGGCGCAGATCTCGCCCGCCTCGACCACATCGCCGATCTTCTTGACTCCGCGGAACACGCCGGCTTTCGTCGCACGCAGCAGCCGCTCCAGCGTAAAGCCCGCGATGCTGCCGGGGATGCCTGTATCCGGCAGCGCGGAGCCGCTGTAGTAGACGCGGCCGAGCGTGTGCCCGCGCGCGGTCTCGACCACCGCGTGGCAGTCCTCCCCCGCCGTAAAGCCGGGGCCGATGCCGATCACGATCTGTGCATCATCGATCTTTGTGCCGAGATTTTTCTTCGCGAGAATCGCGTCAATCACGGCGGCAGGTTCGAGCTGTCGTGCAGTTTCTCCTGTCGGGTCGGCGAGCACAGCGATTTCCCCGCGCGCAAGAATCTCCCGCGCATCCGCCGCGTTTGCAGCAAATCGCGCGGTGACGTCCTCCACCGTGGTTTCGCCCTTGATGATCGCCTCCGAGAAGCAGACGGTCCTGCGGATCGAGGTCGGCTGTGGCAGATCGCTCATCACCACCGCAAATCCGCTCTTGTGGAGCCGAAAAGCGATGCCGGTTGCGATGTCCCCCGCGCCGCGCACCCAAATGATCATAGCAATATCCTCATCGATTCACGCCATGCGTGAGATTTCTCTTTATGCTTCCAGCTGCGCGATGACTGCGCGTTCGACGTTGTATGCCCCCAATTCGGTTGCGACCGCGAGCGCGGACATCCTGCGTCCCGCGTCGTCCGCCTTGTTGAGCAATACCGCAAACCTTGCATTTGCCGGAACGCCCTTTCGCTGACCCGATTCGTGTGCGAGCACAAGCGCGATATCGCGCGGAGTGACGGGTTCCGTCTCCGCCTTGCCGCACAGCGCGGCGTATAATTCCGGGCGAAACGCGGCGTCGCGGATCGGCTGGCCGATTCCGTCCAACCCCGCAACAGCAATCACCAGCCGCGTCTCCGGCGGGATCACCGGTTCGTGTTCGGCGGGCGCTTTCAGCGGGAGGTGCTTTGCCCCGTCCGCCTCGACCAGAACGTAGTCCGCAAGGTTTGCTAGTGTATCCATCGGAAGATCCGGCGCGCCGAGCTTGCCGTCTGCTGCGGGTTTGCCGAGGCAGAGCAGCGGCTCAAGGAGCAGCGCGTGGGTGATCTCATCCGCGTTTCCAGGATTCCCGGTCGGGATACCGTCCGGCGGGAAAATGTGCGTCGTTGTGGTGACGATTACGCGCGCGCCGCCTGCCGCGAGCTCGCGCGCAAGGCGCAGCATCGCGGTTGTTTTGCCGCCGCCGCCGACCAGCGCGGTGATGCCCTTCGGCACGTCAAATGCCGCAGCCAAACCCGATTCACTTGTGTAAAAAATCGTCTGCACGCATTCGTTCTCCCCGAAAAAGAATAACACTCTTTCAGGCGTTCTGTCAAACCTGTTGGTCACGCCGCGGAAATAAGAAAAACCCGCACGGTGAAGCCCGCGCGGGTCTGGTACCCCCTCAGGGATTCGAACCCTGGACACCCTGATTAAGAGTCAGGTGCTCTAGCCAACTGAGCTAAGGAGGCAAATTACGCTTTCGCGTAAACCGGAAGTCTCCGGAATATTATAGCGGCCGTGAGGCCGCCAAATATCGTCTGGAGCGGGAAACGGGGCTCGAACCCGCCACCTCAGCCTTGGCAAGGCTGCGCTCTACCAAATGAGCTACTCCCGCAATTTGCCGCTTGCGACTGCGGCGGGAAAATTGGTACCCCCTCAGGGATTCGAACCCTGGACACCCTGATTAAGAGTCAGGTGCTCTAGCCAACTGAGCTAAGGAGGCGCATCCGGGCGCACGGCTGATCTGCGTTTCCGCAGGACTGCCTGTGCCCTATCGTCAGCAGTTTGGGTCAGATCCGGTGACCCATCCTCAAACCGCGGCAAAAAGTATTATAGCATCTTTCGCGCGGATGTCAACCGATTCTGACCATGTTCTGCCGAAAAATTGCGATTCGTTTCGTTTCATTCGTGCAGGAGATTTCGCGTCGGAAAACAATGATCCAATTGTATCTGGATTTTGGTATTTCCGTAACATTTGTCGATACACCCTTGCAAATTCTCATAGATCGATTATCATATCTGCTAGAATCATTCCGCAAAAATTTGAGTTGCGGAGTCGCCCGCTCCGGAGGGGGGAAATCACCGGACGCGCGCGATATCGATGAGGGGGAAAACAACATGGAAACCAAATACTGTACCAACTGCGGGCGGGCGATTCAGACCGGCGAATTCCGCAACGCGAGCGGCCAATGCGGCGAATGCGCGGCAAAGGCACAGGGCGCATACAGCGTCCAGCGCGGGCAATATTCCGACAAGGATTGGCTCGTGACGCTGCTGTTCTCGATCTTCCTTGGCTATCTCGGCATCCACCGCTTCTACGCGGGCAAGATCGGCACGGGCATCCTCTGGCTGCTCACCGCGGGCTGCTTCGGCATCGGCGCGCTGGTGGATATCATCATGATCGCCACCGAGAACTTCACGGATGACACAGGTCGGCTCATCGTGCAGGATCAGCACAAGAACCCGAATCGCGCCTATGCGTACGCCGCAAACGGCAGCGCGGGCGAGACAAAGCAGCCGCGTGAAGATGTGCTCGATCAGATCGAAAAACTCGCCAAACTCCGCGATTCCGGCGCGATTTCGCAGGAAGAGTACGATCAGAAAAAAGCGATTTTGATGAGCAAAATCTAAGAACGAATCTCATAAACTCCGAAAACCGCCCACTTGGGCGGTTTTCTATATCTTGTGGTCAATCTTCCGTTTTTCGACTATTGGTTACTAGCTATTGCGTCCAATTTTCGCGTTTTTGTTCATCCCGCGTTAACGTTTCACGTGAAACATGTGTATATGAATTTTGTGTGAAATCATTGCGCCGTCATTTGGAGATTTAAAATAAAGAATAAGTACTCTAGTCACTAGATACCTTCCGTTGAAGATAGTCCCGATCGAGTTAATTCGTCTGTATTTTATAACGCCGTAATGAGATCGAACAAATATCTTTAACCACTCGAGATATCGACCTTTTGTCATCTATTACTAGTCTGAAATCGTTACACCTATCAATCACCACTAATCCGTCTTGATATCTCCTAAGTTTAAGATCATTTATCTCTGGATCTGCAATGCCTTTTGATTTTAGTGCATTAACATATTCTTGCTCACCGAGATGTGGCGTTAACTGATAGGATGGCATTACGCAAATACCATTCGCAAGACAAGTTTTGTTATAAAACTCCTGCAACTCTACCACTGCATTCCTACAATCATCGAATCCATTAAGCATAGCTTCAAAATTCTCACTATTCTCAATCTCTTTATGAAGAACAAGTAACTTTGCGATCTGCTTAATATACGGCGGACAATTTGGTTTCAGTTCTTTCTTATTAATCTCCCTGACTGCATTCCAAAATGCATTGTCATTGAGAGAAATGAAATAATCAGAGATCGTGTTGCTTTGGACAGCTTTCATTAGTTCATCTGGGCTTAACCAGTCACTTACTTTATTCCTTATAAAGTATCGCATCAAAATTACAACCATCGTGTCTAGTGCCATTACATGGCGATTGAAAACTACTTGGGTATATGAAAAAAACCTGTTTATTTGATATTGATCTATTGCAGATAAACCTTTTGGCATAACTCCAACGATGTTTGCACCTAAATGCTTACAAGTTTTGAGGTTCTTTAGTACCACACCAAAATCAAACGCACCATATCTTGCGCCTGAAAACGATGAATCTCTGAGTAAATAGTCTACTCTATCGGCATCAAACTCAGAATGTAGAAGTTGAATTTTATCAGATATCCTATGTGAATTAATTTTATCATAGTCATAATTTCCAGTAATAATTGCGCACAGATCATCAATGATGATAAAGGGACAATGCTTGTGAATAATCCTCTTCAACTCGTCGTTATGTGCAATCAGCTCTTGACCAATTTTCTCGTGATGATATGGATCCGGTGGTTTGACCCTGGAATATCTAGGAATTTCGAGATTCAATATATCAGAAAGCGTCTCCTTGTTTGTGCTTTCGATAAAATCAAGCGTAGATTCCTTTTGCTCAAGTTTGTATGCTTTTTCACCTGCATGAGAAAGCGGATAATGTCCAATATCATGTAATAAAGCAGCTAAGCGAACAAGTTGACGATCTTCATCTGTATAGTTAAGTTTGCATGCCATTTTATCAATTATTAGCATAACACCCAACGAGTGAATATATCTTGTATGCTCAGCACCTGGAAATATCCAGGACACTAAACTCAATTGTTTGATACTTTGTAGCCTTTTAAAGATTGGTAATTCGACGATTTCTTGCTCAACAGCTGTCAAATCAATAAATCCGTGAACATTGTCAAGAACATGATCAACAAACTCAAGAGTAAATTTCTTTTTAGCCATAATTACAACCTACGACTTATAC
>DATMYE010000040.1:0-21092 GCA_035561095.1 Clostridia bacterium
AAGCACCGCATCGCGAAAGGGAAGAGATATGGAAGCAACAAAGACTAATGGCTTCAATCGCTGGAAGGAAACTCATGCAGGGCTTTGGCAGTTTCTTCTGTTCATGCTCATGAGCGGGATTACCACGCTGGTGGACCTTGGCACATTTGCGCTGTTTAACTTCTGGCTTCTCAGACCTTACAGCGCGACGTCTTTTTTCTGGGGTCCGTTTCGCTACGGGGTTGAAAGCGGAGGGCTGACTGCATTCGGCGCATTTGCCGTATCGTTTGCGGTCTCGCAGACGTTCAACTTCTTCCTACAGCGAAAAACGACATTCAAGGCAAACAACAATGTTGCTTCGAGCGCGGTCATGTATGCGATCATGGTCGTCGGCGTTTATTTTATGCAGCTTTTTTTACCGACGTTATTGCGCGCGCCGCTTGCGATTCTGATTGGCACCACACTGGCCGATCTTGGTATGAAGTTAATCAATATGACGGTCTCGATGTTGATTCAGTTTCCGCTGAACAAATATGTGATTATGCGGAATCGGTGATCGATGGCGGGCTTTATCATTCAAGCACCTTTCGCCGAACAGAGTGATTGATTTTTGTGCGGAATCTGGGTCTCAATTAAAAAAGCGCTGTGCGCATGGAACTGATGCATCCATCCGCCAGCGCTCTATTTATTACTATGACTAAAAAACAGTAGAATGGATATTCTTCCAAACATGGCAGAAATAACATGATCAAAGTCTATAGATAAACAGTCTATTGCCAGTCCGAGTTGTAAGTACAATCCGTTTTATCATTTTACCTGAACGGATTCCGCCGTCTTTTCCTGACGGTATTCGTTCGGCGTTGTGCCGAAGTATTTTTTGAATACGCCGATGAAGTGCTTGTCCGAGGCATAGCCCGTCTGCTCGGCGACGGCCTGAATCGTCAGATTCGGCTTGCTCTTGAGGAGCAGTGCCGCCTGCATCATTCGGAGGCGCGTTAAAAACTTGGTGTACGATTCGCCCTTTTCCTCGTGAAACACGCTGCTGAGGTACGCGGGCGTCACGCCAAGCGCTTCCGCGACATCCGTCTGCGTGATGGGCTCGGTGAAGTGCGTGGTGATGTAGCCCGCGGCCCGCTCGGCGAGCATCTTGTGCTCGCGGTCGGTTTCGGTAAAGCAGGTTGCGACGAATTTCGCGATGTTCTTCGGGGTAAGGTCCTCCGGCAACTGCATGGCGCTGCGATGCTGCTGGATGATGCGCTCCATGCGCTCCAGCGTTTCGCGCAGCGCGTCGTCGTTGAGTGGCTTGAGTAGGTATTCCGCGACGCCGAAGTGCAGCGCGGTTCTGGCATACTCGAATTCGTCGTAGCCGGTGAGGATGATGATGGGCAGCGTCTTGCCGAGGTTGCGGATGCGCTCAATCAGCTGGAGCCCGTCCATACCGGGCATCCGCAGGTCGGTGATCACGAGATCGTACCGGTTCTCTTCAAACAGCGCAAGCGCGGCGACGCCGTCGTGCGCGGCGTCCGCAACGGCAAAGCACGGGTGTAAAAGCGGGACGGTACCGATCAGGTAGTCCCGCATCAGCGGCTCGTCTTCCACGACCAACACACGGTAGGGATTCGACATAGAAGGTTCCTTTCGGGCGTTTATTGCGCCGCAGAGCGGGGGATGCCGGCTGCGCTTTTTTCGCATTCTTTGGGGATGCGGATGGTGACGCTGGTGCCGACATCCCGCGTGGAAGAGATCGTGATCTGCGTTCGCGCGCCGTATTTCAGCTTCAGCCGTTGGGCGATGTTGACGAGGCCGACGCTGCGCGTCTCGGCGTGCAGCGGAGATTGTGCGCGGTCGAGAATCGCCTGATTCAGCGTGTCCAGCTGAGATTGCTCCATGCCGATGCCGTTGTCCGAAACGCAGATGACCGCGTCTTCACCTTCCGCCTGCACGGAGATGGAGATGTGGGAGCTGCCGATGCGCGGCTCGCAGCCGTGGATGAGCGCGTTTTCCACGATCGGCTGAACGGTCAAAGCGGGAATCCGGCAGTCGGCAAGCGCGGGATCAAGCTGGATCTGATATGTCAGCTCGTCATGCCGTCGTTCCTGCAGGCTCAGATAACATTCCGCGATCTTCAGCTCTGCGGTGATCGTGATATCCCGGTCGGTGTTCACCATGCCGCGCAGCAGGATCGAAAGTTCGTCGATGCTGGCGATCGCGTCCGGATAGCGTCCGCTTTTGACGAGCAGGCTCACAGTGCTGAGCGTATTGAAGAGGAAATGCGGACGGATTTGGTTATACAGCGCGTCGTACTGCGCAATCTTCTGCAGATACTCCGCCTCATATTTTTCACGGGTCAGCTCCGCGTCGTGCTCAATCATCTCCGAAATGCGGAGCAGCAGCTCGTTGAACGAGCGGTTGAGATAGTCGATCTCCTCTGCACGGTGCTCGCTCGCGCGAACGCTCAAATCCCCGTGCTGCGCGGTTCGCATGACGGCGACCGTATTATTGATGGGCTTGATGAACGAACGAACGAACAGGATCGTAACCAGAAGCCCCACCAGCGCGCAGACAAACGCGAGCAGCACCGTAAACTGGCGCGCAGAGGCGACGTCCTTCATCAGGCTTGATTGCGCGTTGACCGCGATGATCGTCCAGTCGGTGTCCTTGACGGGCTGGGAGTTGATGATGTAGGTTTCTCCGTCGAGATGCAGCCTGGTCGGACTTTCGCCGGTTTTTGCGGACGAGAACACGTCGGCAAGCGGGAGCCCGCCCGGCAGCGTGCTGTGCTGGTAGACGACGCTGTTCGCGTTGTCGATGATGAACAAACCGCTCTTTTCGAGCAGCTGCACGTCGTCCAGCACGTCGCGGATGCCGCTGTAGTTCGCGTCCACGCGGATCACGCCGAGCGTCTTTGAGGAGTCCGAGAGACTTCTGAGCCGCTGCACCATGGAGAATACAGTCAGCGTGTAACCGTTGTTGATCTCCACATGCGCGGGCAGAAACACGGTGCTTGCGGTATCAAGCGCGCTTTGATACCAGCTTTCTTTCTGATAATCTGTTGGTAGATCGATCGGATGCGCCGTTCGCGTACTATAATAGATCTCGTCGGTGAGGATATACACGCGCAGGATATCCTTGCGCGGGATGGTCATCACCTCGCGCAGATAATTCTCAATCGCGCGCCGTTTGTCGAGCGTTTCGGCAGGATCGGTGGGAGAGGACGCAAGCAGCCCCATGATGCGTTCGCTGTAATACGGAGACATACACAGCCGCGAAAGATCGTTGATGTAGTTTCCGGTGTTGAGCGCGATCTGCTCGAGAAGTTGCTGGGTCTGTGTCGCGGTCTGGCGCAAAAGATCGTCGCTGTAGCGCACAAAGCCAACCGTGGACACCAGCACCACCGACCCGAAGATCAGCAACGAGATGACCAGTAATAGGCGCGTTTTCAGATGATAGCGTTTTTTGTTTGGTGACATGCGGCGCGGGATCACACCTTTCGAACTGAGTATAGCATATTTGCGCTCGTGGAATCCGAAATCAAAAAAACTCGCACCGCAATCTGAAAAATTCGGAATATTCAAGCAGAACCCACCGTGACATAATGTCGGCAAGGGGTGCGATGGCATCCAACTTTCAGGAAAGCACATCGAATATTGAGGAGGAACAGTCATGAAAAAATGGATCGCAATGCTGCTGATGCTGGCGATGCTGGCAACCACGCTCGCCGGATGCGCACCGGCGGCAACAGAGCCCGCAACCGAAGCAACGGCGGCGCCGGAAGCAGCAACCGAAGCTGCGGCTACGGAAGCACCGGCGAAGGACGTCAATCTCTCCTTCTTCACCGGTAAAGTGGAGACGATCGATCTTCTGGATCAGATCATCGCCGATTACAACGCACAGTCCAACGGCATCATCGTCGAGCAGGAATACCAGCAGGACGCGAGCAACATCATCAAGATCAAGTTCGCTTCCGACTCCGTGCCGGATGTCATGACCACCTATGAGCAGGAGTTTGTCGACCAGGGCAAGTACCTTGCGCTGAACGACATGGGTCAGTGGTGGGATCGCCTGATTCCGTCCATGAAAGAAAGCTGCACGGACCTTGCCAGCGGCAACCAGTACCGTGTCTGCACCAACATGACCATGGCGGGCTTCTTCTATAACAAGCAGATGTTCGCAGACCTCGGCCTGACGCCCGCGACCACCTGGGAAGGCTTTGTTGCCAACCTCGAAGCCATCAAGGCGGCCTATCCCGATGTCGACCCGTGGTTCATCTTCGGCGAAGCATGGCACCTCGGCCACTTGATCGAGTTCTTCCCGCAGGGCTATATCAAGGCCAAGTACGGCGCAACCGCCGCGAAACAGGCCTTCCTGAACAACGATTCCTCGATCCTCCAGTGGGGCAGCCCGGACGGCGCGATGGCGACGTTTGCCAAAGACCTCGTCGACCTGCAGCAGAAGGGTCTCATCAACGCGGACGTTCTGACCGCAACCAGCGACAACTGCATCGACGCATTTGTCACAGGCAAGGCCGCGATGTTCTCCAACGGCATGTGGTGCCTCTCCAGCATCCTCGAGAAGAATCCCGACATGGCGGATAACATCGGCTTCGCGCCGTATCCCGCGATGATGGCGGATGGCGTACCGGTGGTGCTCGTTGCGGAAGATTCCGGCTACAGCATCTACGCGGATACCCCGAACAAGGATGCCGCGATCGATTTCCTCACGTATCTCTTCAGCGCAGAGAACCAGAAGAAGTACTCCGAAGCTCTCGGTTCGCCGAGCGCGTTCACGGATGTCACGGCTGACTGGGCGCCCGCAAGCGTGGTCTCCGGCGTGAACGACGCCGTCAAGAGCGCGACCAACATCGGCTTCACCAACGAGAAACCCGCCGGCTTCTCCGGTGATGACGCAGGCAGGCTCGTACAGGATCTGCTGGCCGGAACCTACACGCCGGAAGAATTCGCCAAGGCGTATGAAGCCGCCTGGAACGCAGGATTCTAAACAAAGGGACACCTTTCACACTTGATTCAACAGCGGTGGCGGCTTTCCGGAACATCGGCAGGCCGCCTCCGCGGTTATACGGGGTACTGCATGCGACACAAACGGATTACATGGGCCCAATTTTTATCTCTGCCCGCGCTGATGCTCTACGGCTTGTTCTTTGTCTATCCGCTGATCCGCGGAATCGGCATGAGCCTGACCGACTGGGACGGCATGGGGCAGGCCAAATTTGTAGGTCTGCAAAACTTCTTCGACTTTTTTCAGGATGCGCGTGCCATACACGACATCAAGACAACCCTGATCTTTGCCGTCGGAAGCGCGGTGCTGCTCAACGTCATCGGGCTGTGCTACGCGCTTTTGATGAACAGTAACTTTCGGGGCAAGAGTCTGGCGCGCGTGATCATCTATCTGCCTGCGATCATCAGCCCGCTGATCATGGGGTACATCTGGTTTTTTCTGCTCCAGCCGGGGCGCGGGTTTCTGCACTATGCGTTCGCGCAGCTGGGCATGACAGATCTCATCGGCAACTGGATGAGCTCGTATCCCACGGCGCTTCTGGTGCTGGTTCTCGTCAACGTCTGGCAGTTTTCGGGTATGACGATGATCATCTATTTAGCGGGCTTGCAGTCCATTCCGTCCGAGATTTCGGAAGCAGCTTTGATCGACGGCGCGAGCAACTGGCAGCGGTTCTGGCGCGTCAGCGTGCCGATGCTGATGCCAGCCATTCGCATCAATGTCGTGACGAACATCATCGGGTCGCTCTCGGTGTTCGACGTAATCATGTCGCTGACGGAAGGCGGGCCGGGGTACGCCACGGAGAGCCTTTCGATCTATATCATGCGCATGTGTTACGGCAGCCGCACGGGATATTCCACGGCGGTGGCGATGATTCTGTTTTTCATCATCCTCGTTCCGGTCTTGATCTCCATGCGCTTTACGCGCCAGAAAAGCTAGGGGGTGCTTGCCATGAGAGAAAACAAATGGGGCAAAGCGCTCCGGGTTCTGATGATCGTGATCATCTGCGCCGCGTGTCTGATTCCGTTTTATGTGCTATTGGTGCTCTCGCTCAACGCGCCTTCCCGCGTGTTTTACGAAGGCAACATCTTCGTTCCGAACTTCCACTGGCAGAACTTTATCGACGCGTGGAACAAGTCCAAGATCGGTACAGCGATGCTCAACTCCGCGATCATCACGGCGGGCACGCTTGGCGTCTCCGTGATCGCGGGCGGCCTTGCGGGTTATGCCATCGCGCGGTACGCCACACGGTATAATAAATTCGTATTCGGGCTGCTGATCGGCTGTATGATGATCCCCGGCATCATCAATACGGTGCCGCTGTATGTGCTCATGCGCCAGATCAACGCCATCGACACGCTCTGGGGCATGGTCTGCGTCTGTTCGGCGCTCGCGATGCCGAGCGCAGTGTTCATCTACGCGACGTTTATCCGCGCGCTGCCGCGGGAGCTGGATGAGGCTGCGGCGCTCGACGGCTGCTCGCCGTTTTCCACCTTCTGGCGGGTGATTTTCCCGGTGATTAAGCCCGCGACGGCGTCGTTCGTGATTCTCAACGGCTTCGGCATCTGGAACAACTATGCGCAGGCGGTCTTCTTCCTGCAGAGCCGAGCCAAGCAAAATATCCCGCAGGCGCTGTCCGTCTTCTTCCAGCAGTTCGCGGGCGCAAAATGGCACCTGATGGCGGCGACCGCGGTGATCGCGATCATCCCCGTTGTGATCGTGTTTCTGGTGTTCCAGAAGCAGTTTATAAAAGGCTTGTCCGACGGCGCGCTGAAGGGCTGACAAACAGAATTAAGAGGTTCTATGATGGAAATCTATCCCGAAAAGGGGCGATATCTGCCCGGTGAAGATATCACGCTTTCGATCCAATACGACGGGGCTGCGGAACGCTTCCGCATCTCCGTTTTTCGGTTGGATCGATGCGTTTATACGCACACGCTCGAACGAACCGGGCAAAAGACGCGGCTCGTGCTGCCCGCGCAGAACGAGGACTTCTGCGGGCTGGGCGTGCTCTGCGAAACGGACGCAGGGGAAAGCGTTACCTGTTCCGTCGATATCCAGAAAGAACTCCGCGTGTTTCGCTACGGCTTTCTTTCGGACTTTTCCCGCGCGGAGACCAGCGAGGCGGATGTGCTCGCGATGGCGAAGCACCACGTCAACGCCGTGCAGTTCTATGACTGGTCCTACCGGCACGATTTGCTGGTGGCGGAGTTTGACGATTATACAGACATGATGGGTAAGCCGAACTCGCTCGAGGTCATCCGCAGAAAGATCGCGGCCTGCCACAATCGCGGCATGCGCGCGGTCGGCTACGGCGCGGTCTATGCCGCGAGCGAGGCGTTTGCGGCAAAGCACCCCGATTGGCGGCTCTATGCGCGCGCGGGCGAGCCGCTGCGCTTCATCGAAGTGTTCGCGATCATGAATCTGGAAAGCGGCTGGCGGGAGCACATCGTCGCGCAATATCGTGCCGCGGTGAATGCGGGCTTTGACGGCGTGCACATGGACACCTACGGTTTTCCCAAGACCGCACTGAATGCGGCGGACAACATCGTCCGTCTGGAAGACGACTTTTCGCCGCTGATCGAGCAGACGCGCGCGGCCCTGCAGGAGGCGACGCTGGTGTTCAACAACGTCGGCGGCTGGCCGGTGGAGCGGACGATGCACGCACCGATCGATGCGGTCTATATCGAGGTCTGGCCGCCGTTTGCGCGCTATGAGCACCTGCGCCAGCTCATTCAGCTCGCAAAACAGGCGCAGAAGCCCGTGGTGCTCGCGGCCTATCCCGCGCCGTTCCGCCTCGATACGCCGGAGCGCGCGCTCAATGCGCAGCTTATGTTGATGAGCGCGATTGCGGCGCACGGAGCCACGCAGCTCTGGTTCGGCGAGGAGAACGCGGCTCTCACGCAAGGTTACTATGCGGACTACACGCGGCTTTCGGCGGAGCAGGAACAGATCCTGCGCGCATACGACGATTTTATCGTGCGATATGAGGAGCTGTTGTTTGACGATTCGCTGCAGGATGTGAGCATGACGCACTGCGGCTGGGACAACGAGGAATATATGTGCGACATGCCGTATTCCGTGACCGGAGACGGCGGCAAGCTCTGGCTGATTCTGCGCGAGCAGGGCAACCGCAAACTGATCACTTTGATCAATCTAACGGGTGATGATTCCTCGCTCTGGAACGCGGGCAGAAACGCGCCGGAACCAGCCTGCGATATCACGTTGAAGATACAGGCGTTTTCGCCTGTTAAGTGTGCATGGACAGCTTCGCCGGATTCCAATCTCGGCACGGCAGAGCCCATCGAAGTAACGCTGGAGAAAGGTGCGCGTGGCGATATTTTCACGATTTGCTTGCCGCGCGTCAATCGGTTTGCTATCCTCTATCTGGAGACGGAGGATGGACAATGAAACAGGCATGGTGGAAGGAGCGGGTGTTTTACCAGATCTACCCGCGCAGTTTTCTGGATTCAAACGGAGACGGCATTGGTGATTTAAAGGGCATCATCGAAAAGCTCGATTATCTCAAATCGCTCGGCATCGGAGCTATCTGGCTCTGCCCGGTGTACGATTCACCCAACGACGACAACGGCTACGACATCCGCGACTATGAGAACATCATGGCGGAGTTCGGAACGATGGCGGATTTTGACGCGCTGCTCAGCGGCCTTCACGCGCGGGATATCAAGCTTGTGATGGATCTTGTGGTCAACCACAGCTCGGACGAGCACGCGTGGTTCACGGAATCCCGAAAGTCGAAGGACAACCCGTATCGGGACTACTATATCTGGCGCGACGGCAAGGACTCCGGCACGCCCAACAACTGGGCTTCTTTTTTTGCGCCGTCGGCTTGGAAGCGGGATGAAAAGACGGGGCAGTATTACCTGCACCTGTTCTCCGAGAAGCAGCCGGATCTGAACTGGGAAAATCCTGCGCTGAGAGAAGAGGTCTACGCGATGGTCAACCGCTGGTTTGACCGCGGCGTGGACGGATTCCGTATGGACGTCATCAACTGCATCGCAAAGGATGAGGGACTGCCGGACGGGAGCGGTACGCCGAACGCCGCGGGTTATTCGCTCGCGTTTGAGCGCTTCGCCAACCGACCCAGGTTCTATGAATACCTGCGCGATCTGCGACAGAACTGCTATGCGGGACGCGACTGCCTCTGCCTCGGCGAAGCGCCGTTTACCTCGCCGGAAGAGGGCGCGAAGATGCTCGACGAGGACACGGGTGTGTTTGACATGATCTTTCCGTTCGATCTGATGGAGATCGACGACGGCCCGCGCGGGAAATATGACCCCGCACCTTGGACACTGGCAAAGTTCAAAGTGATCGTCAATCGCTGGCAGCAAGCGACCGAGCACGGCTGGGGCAGCCTGTTCTGGTCGAATCACGATCAGGCGCGCGCGGTGTCGCGCTTTGGCTGCACGGACACCGAGGAGCTCCGCGTCCGCTCGGCAAAGATGCTCGCTCTTGCCATGCATCTTTTGCGCGGAACACCGTTTGTCTATCAGGGCGAGGAGCTCGGCATGACGAATACGCCTTTTCCAGATGAATCGGCGATCCGCGACATCGAGGGCATCAACGTGCTCAACGAATCCCGCATCACAGGGCGATATGATGCGGTTTGGCGCGGCATCCTGCACAAAGGACGCGACCATGCACGTACACCAATGCAATGGAACGCATCACCAAACGCGGGCTTCACCTCCGGCGAACCCTGGATCATGGTGAATCCGAACTATGCTTCGATCAACGCGTCGGTTGAAGAAAGCGACCCGGATTCTGTCTTGAATTTCTACTGCGAGCTGATCGCGCTGCGAAACGGAAGCCGGACGCTGCAATATGGTTCCTATGTCCCGCTCTGGACGGAGCATAATCAAATCTTCGCTTACGAGCGTGCGATGGACGGCGAAACGTTCACGATCGTGTGCAACATGAGCGGTGCGGTTGCGCAGCTACCGCAGAGTCTTGCGGGAGAGGTGCTGCTCTCCAACGTGGCACGCTCCGATTTCGTAACGCTGCTTCCGTATGAAGCGAGAGTCATGCGGAAATAAACCGCCTTCGCACTTGGCTCCGCAACAGTGAACAGCCGCAGATGCGGCAAACAAGGCAATCTCGCAAGTTTGAACCCGCGAAAAAAGCAAACAAAAACGGCCACCGAATCGGTGACCGTTTTGTTTGGCTAAACCCTCACGAAGCACCTTGCCCGCATTGATCGAAAGAAGCGCAAGGAGCTTATACTCGTTTGGGGTAAGATGCAACGCATCCTCGCGCAGCGTAACAAGCCGATTTTGGTAATCGATGCAAAGCTCGCCGATGGTTTTGCTCATCCGCCCCTGCGGCTCGGAACACATGTATTTCGGGCTGTGCCGCAGCGCGGTGCGGATGCGTGCGAGCAGCTCCGCCGTTCCGAAGGGCTTCACGATATGGTCGTCCGCGCCAAGATCGAGCGCTGCGACCTTGTCCTGCTCCAAGCCGCGCGCGGAGACGATGATCACGGGCGTGCCGGCTCTGCGCTGGATGGTGTACAACATCTATATCCGCACCGTCCTGCGGGGGAACATCAAGCCGAACAAAGAAAAAAGCACCGAGATAATCGACGGTGCTGTGGCGACGATCATGGCGCTGGATCGAGCATTGCGGAGCGGTGGAAGTGAGGGAAAAAGTGTGTATGATGAACGAGGCTTGCTTTCTGATCAGCTATTGGTATTCTTCAAGTGAATCATCACCATCTCGGCGGTACAGCCACTGCGAAGCACATTGCCTCGATTTCCCATTCCGGAGGATATGATTGCGTGCATGCCATCTACGCGTCGATGCCCGTATGAGAACGCAAACAACTGAGCAAACCAGCTCATGGGCCAGACCTGACCTGCATGCGTATGACCGCTCACCTGCAACGTTACGCCTGTCGCCGCAGCGTTTTTCATTTCACGCGGCTGATGGTCAATCAATATGATTGGCTTACGAGTGTCTACGCCATCTAGCAGATTTTCAAGCGATGCGCGTTCCGCATTGCGCGCAAAAGCGGCATCATGGCGACCGATCAGCGTTAGTCCCGCGACGGCATGGCTTTGATCATCCAGGATGCGTACGCCATGATCAGTAAGCGCCTGATCCAGCTCAGCCTTTGTATATGGCGGCTTTGGCCCGTGGTTGGCTAGATCATGGTTGCCATATGCGAAGAAAGTTCCGTAGGTTGTCCGGAGACTTCCGACGCTAGCGCATGCGGCACGCATCTGCGCGGGACTTGTTCTATCATCTACAAGGTCGCCGGCAATGATCAGAAGATCGGGCATTTCCGCACTCAGCCGACTCATCTGTTGGCGGAGACGGAATTCATCAAAAGTCAAACCCATGTGTACATCCGAGATCAAGGCGATTCGCAATTCTCCACCGGTTACGGGCAGCTGTGTGTTGACCACATAGGTTTTGATGACCAAACGTTTTCCGTGGAAATAGCCATAAACGAGAGTGGTGGCACAGCTTACGATCGCGGCGACTCCGCCTTGCCACAGCCAACCAACCGCTTCTGCCGCAGGCCAAATTCGTCTGAGCGTGAGCTGAATGAGGGTGCTAAACAGGCTGAACAGGATGAGGTTGATCGTAGCGACTGTAATCACCTTGATCGGGATCGGGTGAACCAATATCGTACTCAATGCTGCGCAAGCAACGAAAGCCGCGAGCAAGCGGCTCACCGTCAAACTGACGCCCCAATATAAAAAGACATCGGTCGACCAAAGGAACAACCAATATCCGATAGACATGCAAATAGTGATGAGAACGATAACTGCAATGATTCTGGCGCGTTTATCGTGCATGATAGACTCCTGGAGGGCTGTTATTTCTTTTTAGAAAAGGCACATCCTTTGGTGGATGTGCCTTTTGAGATTACCTGTTGCTTCTGAAGCAATCGCTGCACAGGATCGGTCGGTCGGTACGGGGCTGGAACGGAACCTGGCAGGCTCTTCCACATTCCGAGCACACTGCGTCATACATCTGGCGCGGCGCGTTGTCGCGGTAACCGCTATTGCGGGATCCGCCGCCGGAGCTGTTCTTACGAGCAACACGGCAGGATTTGCAACGCTGCGGTTCGTTCGTGAAACCTTTTTCGGCGAAAAACTCTTGCTCGTTGGCAGTAAAGGTGAATTCTTGTCCGCAATCTTTGCAGACGATGGTCTTGTCGCTGTACATCAAATACCTCAAATAAAATATTGTATGGTGCGGAAATACACCACACAAGTGCCACTGTATCGCATATTTCCTAGTATGTCAATCATAGGATTGCAAATATAACATTTTAGGAATCTCTCTAAGTGATATTATCTATCGCTCCGCGCTTGGTTTGTTCTACCTGGGTTGCCATAAATGCCAACCCGTTCGCGACTGAAAACGATCCGCCGGATCGTTTTCTGCTATGCAAAACGTCGCTCACCCTCGCTGCATCCCGCGCTGCGGGCACTCGGCTCAGCAACAGTGAACGGCCGCAGATGCGGCAATTAAGGCAATTTTACAAGTTTGAACCCGCGAAAAAGCAAACAAAAACGGCCACCGAACTGGTGACCGTTTTGTTTGGCTAAACCCTCGCGAAGTGATACAATCGCCCGATTACGAGAGTTTGAGTACAGGTGGGTGTAAATAGTTCGTCTGAGTATGTGGAAATTTTTAGAAACCAATTGAACCGCTTGTTATCAGTTACTCCTCCGCCATCCGGTAGCCCACGCCCATCTCGGTCAGAATATAGCGCGGAGAGCCTGGGTTTTCCTCGATCTTGCGGCGAAGGTTTGCCATATTCACGCGGAGGGTGTGACTTTCGTTGCCATATAGTCCCCAAACTTCGCGAATCAGCGCATCATGCGTGAGCACCTTGCCCGCGTTGATCGAAAGAAGCGCGAGGAGCTTATACTCGTTTGGGGTAAGATGCAGCGCTTCCCCGCGCAGCGTGACAAGCCGCTTTTGGTAATCGATACAAAGCTCGCCGATGGTTTTGCTCATCTGCCCCTGCGGCTCGGAACCCATGGATTTCGGGCTGTGCCGCAGCGCGGTGCGGATGCGTGCGAGCAACTCCGCCGTTCCGAAGGGCTTCACGATATAGTCGTCCGCGCCAAGATCGAGCGCTGCGACCTTGTCCCGTTCCAAGCCTCGCGCCGAGACGATGATCACGGGTGTGCCGGTTTGCGCGCGGATGGTACGAAGCACCTCCGCGCCATCCATATCCGGCAGACCCAAATCGAGCAAGACAACATCCGGTGCATTCGAAGCAACGAGCGCCAAACCTTCCCGACCGCTCGCGGCATTCTGCGTTCGGTATTGATTGGCGGTAAGGATTGCCGAAATAAAGGCGCTGATCGATGCCTCGTCTTCGATGATCAGGACGAACGGCTGAATCTCCATTGTTCTTGCTCCTTTAAATATAAAGCATCGTCACAGACGTAAAGGCTCATTCGTGGAGCGGAAGCGTAAAGCGAAACACCGCGCCGCCTTTTGGACGATTCTCCGCGCTGATCTTCCCGCCGTGCGCGGCGACGATGGTTTTACAGATTGACAGCCCGATTCCCATACCGCGCGAAGAATCCGCGCTGGGCTCTGCGTGCGCGCGCATGCCGGAAAACAGCGACTGCAGTTCTTCCGGCGGGATTCCCTTACCGTGGTCGGCGACCTCGAATATCGCGTAATCATAAGCTTTTTTCAGAGTCACTTCGATCGGGGTTGCGTCAGGCGAAAACTTAGCCGCGTTCTCCAGAAGATTGATCAGTACCTGTGCAATCAGCGTGCCGTCCATCGGCACTTCCAGATAGTCGTCCGGCACCGAAACATCAATCAGACGTGCGGGGAAACGCTTTCGGATTCTTCCGACAGCATCTGCAATGACTTCTTCTGCCGCTTCCGGCAGCTTCTTAAGGTTTGCCGCATTTTCGTCTAGCCGGGTCACGGAGAGCAGGTTTTCGACCATGCGAATCAGCCACTGTGACTCGTCCTGAATATTCGCGATGAGCTTTTCTTTTGTTTCTTCGCTTAAGGCGTTTTTATTCTCTAAAATTGCCGCGCTCGCGCCGGAGATTCCGGCAAGCGGCGTGCGGATATCGTGCGAGATGGCGCGCAGGAGGTTACCGCGCATCTTTTCGCGCTCCGATTCCACCAGAATGGCGCGCTGCTCGTCGGAAAGCCGTTGCCGCTCCAGCGCCATGGCCACCTGAGATGCGATCATGCGAAGGAAGAGGCGGCTGTTATGATCGAGTTCTTTCTTTTTACAGGAAACGCCCCATACGGCGATTACTCGTCCCTGCGAGATCAAAGGCATATAGAATGCGTTCGCGCCCATGAGCGTATCCGTGCCGGAGCCCGCGCGCTTCTGGTTGACGAACACCCAATGCGCAACAGCTTTCTCGTCCGGCGAATGCAGCACAATTTCGTCCACATCGTCCGGTGCAGTACGGGCGATGCCGTTCTGCTCCGACTCGGGAATCTGTGTATAGAACACCACGGATCGCTCGAATAGAGTCACAAGCGTATCGTTTGTCAGCGCAACGATATTCTCCAGCCCGCGCGTCGTGAGCAGGCGTTTGTTGATTTCGTATAGCACCTCTGTACGGCGCTCTTTCTGCACGGCAAGCTTTGCTTCCGCCTTGATGCGGAGAGTCAGTGCGCTTGTTATAAGTGCAACGAACAGCATGATCAGAAACGTGATTGAATAACCCGGTTGTAAAGCGCTGAAGGTGTAGAGCGGCTCCACAAAAAAGAAATTGAAGAGCACAACGCTCAGTATCGACGACACAACCCCATACAGATACCCCTGCGTTGCGCGGGAGATCACGAGCACGCTGAGGATGTAAACCATGATGATGTTCTGATCGCCGATGTTCAGCCGCCGGAGCAACATCGAAAGCAGCGTTGCGATGAGCAGTATGCCGAGTGATTTGACGGTGTCCACTGCGGAGATGTGCGTGTGCTCCCGCTGCCTTTGCTGCGAAGGATTACCTCCGATGCGCCGCGTAGGCAGGTCGGGCACGATATGCACCTCGATGCTCGGCAAAAGCGCGATCAGCCGATCCTCAAAATCCTCCTCGAAGAGCTTTTGCAGAATGCTATGCCTGCGGCTCTTGCCGACGACGATGTTGGTGATGCCGGAAAGCCGAGCATATTCCGCAACGGAGATGGCGATGTCCGTTCCGGAGATCGTGACGATCTCCGCGCCGAGCTTCGCCGCGAGATCCATATTGGTGCGCAGAACCGTCTGCTGTTCTTTCGTAAGATACTCGCTGTCCGGTGTTTCCACATACAGCGCGGACCACTGCGCACGAAACGCCTCTGCTGCTCTTGCAGCCCAGCGGATGCAACGCGCGGAAGACGGGGAAGACCCGATGCAAACGAGCATCTTTGTGCTTGCCATCTTCTCCGCGGCGCGACCCGACTGGTTGTCAAAGCCGATGCGGTCGGCGGCCTTGCGCAGCGCGATTTCGCGCAGCAAGCGCAGGTTTTCAACCACAAAAAAGTTACGGCGCGCACGTTCTGCCTGCTCGGGACGGTAAACCTTGCCCGCTTCAAACCGGCGAAGCAGTTCATCCGGCTCCACGTCCACGAGCTTGATCTTGTTCGCGCGTTCAAAGATCGCGTCCGGTACCGTCTCCTGCACCTTGATCTTTGTGATGTTCTCGACGATGTCGTTTAGACTTTCGATGTGCTGCACGTTGACGGTGGTGAACACGTCGATGCCTGCGTGGAGCAGCTCCTCCACGTCCTGATAGCGCTTGCGGTTTCGAACACCCTCTGCGTTGGTATGCGCCAGCTCGTCCACGAGGATCAACTGCGGCTTGCGGGAAAGTGCCGCGTCGAGATCGAACTCGCGCAGCGTCATGTTGCGGTAGGAAATGCTCTTGGGCGGAATGCGCGGCAGACCTTCAGCTAACTGCGTCGTTTCCGGGCGCGTATGCGGTTCGATATAGCCGATGACCACATCCACGCCTGCCTTGCATAACTCGCGCGCTTCGTCCAGCATGGCGTAGGTCTTGCCGACGCCCGCCGCGTACCCAAAAAAGATCTTCAACCGTCCGATTTTTTCAATCGGCTCAGGCTCCAGCTGCGCAAGAAGCGCATCCGGGTCGGGTCGCAGATCATATTGCTTCGGCTCCAATTGACGTCACCATCCTTTGCCGTTCGTCTGATTTTA
Organism: Clostridia bacterium; assembly: GCA_035561095.1. GTDB lineage: Bacteria > Bacillota > Clostridia > Christensenellales > CAG-138 > UBA7703. The sequence continues at coordinate 16,163 of DATMYE010000040.1, forward strand.
TCACGTTCCAGCCGTGTGTTACACACTCTTTATCCGCCGAGCAGGCCATCCAGCGTGAGATTGACCTTTAACACGTTGACCGCAGGCTCACCGAGGAAGCCCAACAGGCGTCCGGTCGTATTTGCCGCGATGATCGCGCGGACTTCGTCCTCGGACATTCCGCGCATGGAGGCGATTCGCGCCACCTGATATTCCGCGGCCTCCGGCGAAACATTCGGATCGACACCGCTTCCGGAGCCGGAGACGAGGTCTGCGGGGATCTCAGCCTTATTCTCGGGATCGAAGCTATGCCACCAGTTGATCCGCTCCTGCACAAGCGCAGATTGCTCCTTGCTCGTCGGCGAGAGGTTACTCACACCTGAAGGCCGCCCGATCAGGTATTCCGGCTTGGAAAACGTCTGCGCAATCAGCGCGGAGCCGTATTCTCGGACGGTGCCGTCCGAAAGCGTGACACGGACGACACTTCCGTTTGCTTGCGCCGGGAAAGCCAGCTGCGCAATTCCCGTCACAACACCGGGATAGAGCACGCCGCAAAGCAGCGTCATTACAGCAAAACACACCAGCGCGGGCCGGAGAATGACAAATAGTTTTCTCATAAGTAATATCTCCTCAAACAAGACCGCATGCGGTCAGCAATAGGTCGATGAGTTTTATGGCAAAGAACGGAGCGGCGATTCCGCCGAGCCCGTAGATCAACATATTGCGGCTGAGCAGCTTTCCCGCGGGCAGTTCGCGGTAACGAACGCCCTTGAGCGAGAGCGGAATCAGCGCGACGATGATCAGCGCGTTATAGAGAATCGCGGAGAGCATCGCGCTCGTTGCACTAGTCAGGTGCATGAAGTTCAGCACCGCAAGCTGCGGGTAGATGCTGAAAAAAAGCACTGGGATAATCGCAAAATATTTCGATACGTCGTTGGCGACGCTGAATGTCGTCAGTGCTCCACGCGTCATGAGCAGCTGTTTTCCGATGCGCACGATGTCAATGAGCTTCGTCGGGCTGGAGTCGAGGTCGACCATGTTGCCCGCTTCCTTTGCCGCCTGCGTGCCGGAGTTCATTGCAACCGCGACATCCGCCTGCGCGAGCGCGGGTGCGTCGTTCGTTCCGTCGCCCGTCATAGCCACGAGGTGTCCGCTCGTTTGATAATCTCGAATGAGCTTGAGCTTCGCCTCCGGCGTCGCTTCCGCAAGGAAGTCGTCCACGCCCGCCTCGGCGGCAATCGCTGCTGCGGTCATGGGATTGTCGCCTGTAATCATGATGGTTTTGATACCCATCTTGCGCAGATCCCCAAACTTCTCTTTAACACCCTTCTTTACGATGTCCTTGAGGAAGATGACGCCGAGCACACGCCCGTTTTTTGAAACAACGAGCGGTGTTCCGCCTTGCCCTGCGACATATTTGACGATACGGTCACACTCGTCGGGATAGGTGCCGCCGCGCGCAAGCACATCCGCACGGATTGCGTCCGCCGCCCCTTTGCGGATTTCTTCACCCGCATAATCCACGCCGCTCATGCGCGTTTTTGCGGTGAAGGGAAGAAACACCGCGTTGGTGTTGCTTAGTTCCCGGGAGCGGATGTCGAACCTGCGCTTGGCGAGCACCACGATACTGCGCCCTTCCGCCGTTTCATCCGCAAGAGAGGAGAGCTGCGCTGCGCTGGCAAGCTCGTATTCGTCCACGCCCGAAACAGGGAGAAATTCGCTCGCTTGGCGATTGCCGAGCGTGATTGTGCCGGTTTTATCCAGCAGAAGCACGTCCACGTCGCCCGCGGCTTCGATGGCGCGCCCGCTCATTGCAAGTACGTTTGCCTGATTGAGGCGGCTCATGCCCGCAATGCCGATGGAGGAGAGCAGCGCCCCGATGGTGGTCGGTGCGAGGCAGACAAGCAGCGCGACGACATTCGTGATCGAGACCGCAGCGCCTGCGCCAGCCTGCTTGCTCGCAAATGCGGAGAACGGAAGCAACGTCCCCGAGACCACGAGGAAGATGATCGTCAGCGTGACGAGCAGAATCTGCAGCGCAATTTCGTTCGGTGTTTTTTTGCGCGATGCACCCTCCACCATGGCGATCATCTTGTCCAGAAAGCTTTCTCCGCGCTCCGCCGTGACGCGGATGACGAGCCAGTCGGAGAGCACGGTTGTGCCGCCGGTCACTGCGCTGCGATCGCCGCCGGATTCGCGGATGACGGGCGCGGATTCGCCGGTGATGGCGCTCTCATCCACGGAGGCCGCTCCGTCGATGACCTCGCCGTCCATCGGGATCTGTTCTCCCGACTGTACATAAACGATATCGCCTTTTTTCAAGTCGGCTGACAACACTTCCGTAAAGTCGGCGGTATTCTCGGAGGACTTCAGTTTTTTCGCGCAGACGTCCTTTCTGGCTTTTCGAAGGGTGCTGGCCTGTGCTCTACCGCGCCCTTCGGCGATTGCTTCCGCGAAGTTCGCGAACAATACGGTAAACCAGAGAATCAGCGCAATGGTGAGCACATAGCCGCGCGCACCATCCGAGATTCCGAAAAACGAGAGAATATAGAGCGCGGTGATCAGCACTGCACCGAGATACACCACGAACATCACAGGATTCTTCACCTGCACGCGAGGGGAAAGTTTGATGAAGGATTGTTTCAAGGCATCCTGAAAGATTCCAGGATTCTGCTTGTGCTCTGTTTTGTTATTCATATCGATCACGCTCCTTAGCGGGTCGTCAAGTAGTCCGCGATGGGTCCCAACGAAAGTGTTGGCAAAAACGCCAGCGCGCCAATGATCAGTATGATGCCGATCAAGAGCCCTGCGAACATCGCGTTGTCGGTGGCGAGCGTTCCGTCGCTGGCGGCTACCTGCCGCTTTTTCGCGAGACTGCCGCCAAGGAAGATTGCCGCAACCATCGGGATAAACCGACTCAGCAGCATGATGATTCCGCCGACCACGTTGGTAAACACGGTGTTTGCGCTGTAGCCGCCGAACGCGCTGCCATTGTTGTTTCCCATTGAGGTAAAGGCATACAGCACCTCGGAGAATCCGTGCGCGCCGCTGTTGGTCAGCCAGCCTTGGACTGCGGGCAGCGTGACCGCCACTGCTGTGCCCAATAGCGAGAGCAGCGGCGGCGCAAGAATGATCAGGCAGACCATCTTCATATCGAACGGCTCTACCTTTTTGCCGAGGTATTCCGGCGTTCTGCCAACCATCAGACCCGCGATAAACACCGTCAGCAGCACGAACGCAAGCATGCCGTAAAGTCCGCTGCCGACGCCGCCGAAGACGATCTCACCCAGTTGCATCAAAAAGATGAGCAGCATTCCGCCCAGCGGAGTGAAACTGTCGTGCATTGCGTTGACGGAGCCGTTGGAGGCGGCGGTCGTGGCAGCTGCCCAGAAGGAGGAGGAACCCACGCCGTGAATGACATCTTTGCCCTCCAGATTGCCGCCTGCGGTGACGCCTGCAAGCGAGATTCCGCCGTTGACTTCGCTGAGCGTGATGCCGACCAATGCACCGATAAAGAGCAACATCATGACCACGTAGACGACCGCGCCCTGACGACGGTTGTTCACCGCGCGGCCGAACGACACGCAGAGTGCAGCGGGGATGAGCAGGATCGAGAGCATTTCGACGACGTTGCTCAGCGCGGTTGGATTTTCAAAGGGATACGCGGAGTTTGCGCCGAAGAAGCCGCCGCCATTGGTGCCAAGCTGCTTAATGGCAATCTGGCTTGCGGCCGGGCCAAGCGGCAACGTCTGCTGCGCGCCGGATTCCAGTGCCTGAACCGTGTGGTACGCGCCAAGGCTCTGTACGACGCCCTGCGAAACGAGCACAAGCGCAACAATGAACGACAGCGGCAGGAGCACGTAGAGTGTAATTCTCGTCAGATCAACCCAGAAACTGCCGATGGTGTTGCGTTCGCGGCGGACAAACCCGCGAATCAGCGCATAGAGCACCGCGATGCCCGCAGCCGCGGAGACGAAGTTTTGCACCGTCAGCCCCAGCGCCTGGGTAAGATAGGAAAGCGTGCTCTCGCCGGAATATGCCTGCCAGTTGGTGTTGCTCACAAAGCTTGCCGCGGTGTTGAACGCAAGGTGCCAACTGGTGCCGGAAAACCCTTCCGGATTGAGCGCTTTCCCTTGCAGCAGCATCATGAGAAACACGACAAACAGCCCGACCAGGCTGAATATGAGCACCGACAGCGCGTATTTCTTTGCGCTCATCTCCTCATCGCGGCGAATGCCCATGAGTCGGTAGATGCCGTTTTCAAACGGAGAGACGACGCGCGACAAAAACACGCGCTGACCGGACATCACGCGGTCGATATAACGCCCGAGCGGGATCGAAAACCCGACGAGCAGGATGAGCAGGAATACGTCCTGCTGGATGATGTTGCTCATAACGATTCCCCCCGAAACAACACATAGAATAAATATGCCAGTAGTCCCAAACCAATCAGGCCCGAGACGATAAGCACGGCTCTCATATCAATGATTCCTCCCGTTACTTCGCGGAGCATTCAAACTCGCGAAACATGGTTTCCTTTGCAATAATGATACGAAATCGGATGTAAAGAGGGTGGCAAGATTGGGTGGGGGCATGTCAAGAAAGCGTCAAGAATGTCACTATTGCGGAAGAGATTGCAAACGAGGGTATCGTCCTGCTGAAAAACGCGGACGGCCTGCTGCCGCTTTCCGACGGCAAAGTCAATGTATTCGGCTATGCTGCGTACAACATCCGCTATGGCGGCAGCGGCTCCGGTGGCGGTGATGCTTCGAGCGCGGCAGATCTTTTTGCGGGGCTCTCCAACGCTGGGATTGATTACAACAAAACACTGGATTCATTCTACCGCGGACAGAAGGATATCGCTCAAAAAGGAAGCTCAAATGGGCTCATCAGCGTGCTCGTTACGATGCTTGGAAAGCCGATGACAGATGAACCCGCGATCGATTACCTG
>DATMYE010000041.1:0-4691 GCA_035561095.1 Clostridia bacterium
ATTGATTACAACAAAACACTGGATTCATTCTACCGCGGACAGAAGGATATCGCTCAAAAAGGAAGCTCAAATGGGCTCATCAGCGTGCTCGTTACGATGCTTGGAAAGCCGATGACAGATGAACCCGCGATCGATTACCTGACCCAGGATGCACTCGCGCAGGCGAAGGACTATTCCAATACCGCGCTGGTCGTCATCGGCAGCGACGGCGTAGAGGCGACGGACTTTACGCGGGATGCGCTGAAGCTCACGAAAAACCGCAGCGATCTGCTGGATCAGGTTTGCGCGAACTTCGACAACGTTATCGTCGTCATCAACGCGGGCAACGCCATGGAGCTCGGGTTTCTCGATCAGTATCCGTCCATCAAGGCGGCGATCTGGATTGGTACACCCGGCCCCAAGGGATGCCTCTCGCTTGGCAACATCCTCGCTGGCAAGATCAATCCTTCCGGACGTCTGGTGGACACCTATGCGTACGACGCGGCGAGCAGCCCTGCGAGCGTCAACTTTGGCGATTACAAGTATGACAACATCGAGGGCATGTCGTTTATCAACTACAACGAAGGCATCTACGTCGGTTACCGCTACTACGAAACCAGATATCTTGGCGACGAAGCGGGCTACAAAGCCGCCGTGCAGTTCCCGTTTGGCTACGGGCTGAGTTATACCACGTTTGATTGGAAGACGACGGACTTTACGACGACGAAAGACACGGTCAGCGTTAGCGTCGAGGTGAAAAACACCGGAACCGTTGCTGGCAAAGACGTGGTCGAGGTCTATTTCTCCGCACCCTACACGGCGGGTGGTATCGAGAAATCGGCCATCGAGCTCGCGGGATATGCAAAGACGAACCTGCTGGCTCCCGGAGAGAGTGAGACGGTGACGGTCACGTTCCCGCTCAGGGACATGTCTTCCTATGACATGAAAAATACGCAGGCGTATGTGCTCGACGCGGGTGACTATGCGGTCAAGATCGGCAGAAACGTGCACGACATCGTGGACGAGAAGACGCTGACCGTGCCGGAGACGATCGTCTACAAGACGGACGAAGTGACTGGAACCGAGCTTTCGAACCTGTTTGGTTATGGCGACGGTGGATTGACCTATCTGAGCCGCAACGACTGGACGGGCACATTCCCGAACAACGATAGCCTGAGTCACATCGCTTCGGATGCGGTGTTGTCCGGTGCCGCAGGGCAGCAGCCCGCGGCAGACGAGTCCGCCATGCCGGCGACAGGTGCGGAAAACGGCCTTCTGCTGAAAGACCTGAAGGGTTTGCCGTATGACGATGCGAAATGGGAATCTTTCTTAGACCAGTTTACCATTGCCGAATTAAAGGAAGTATTTATTAACGCGGCGTACCGCACGGTGCCCGTAGAGCGGCTCGGCATTCCGCAGGCGATCCTGCTCGATGGCCCGGCCGGCATCAACTCGCTCTTCAGCAAAGTCACTGCGATGTCGTACCCGACGGAGGTCGTGCTTGCCTCCACATGGAACAATGAGTTGATCTACCGGTTCGGCGAAGCGGTCGGTGCGGAAGCCAACGCGTACGGCGTCTCCGGCTGGTATGCGCCGGGTATGAACCTCCACCGCACGCCGCAGGGCGGACGCAACTTTGAGTATTTCTCGGAAGACCCGCTGCTCTCCGGCAAGATCGCCGCGAGCATGGTCAGCGGTGCACAGAGCAAGCACATCATCGTGACGATGAAGCATTTTGTGCTCAACGATCAGGAGACCAACGCGCGCTCCGGCATCTACGTCTGGGCAAACGAACAGGCTATCCGCGAGCTGTATCTGCGCCCGTTTGAGATCACCGTCAAAGAAGGCAAGGTGACGGGTGCGATGTCCAGCTTCGTCCATATCGGCTACAAGTGGTGCGGCGGAAATCCGGAGCTGCTGGAGCAGGTGCTGCGGAAGGAATGGGGCTTCGTCGGTGTCGTCACCACGGATGCGGTGCTCGGTAAGTTTATGGATGCGAATCTCGCGCTGCACAATGGCAACGACCTGATGCTTGCCGTGATGCCGACGAACAACCGCCGCTATCTGGACGAGCTTTATGCAAAAGACCCCGTTGGCGTTACAAAAGGGCTGCGCGAGCGGATGCACAACTTCTGCTATGCGCTCGTGAACGATACCGATCTGTATTGAAGGAATACATGGTAAAAATGACACTCAAATATCAAGAATTGATCGAACAGATGACGCTGGAAGAAAAAGCGTCGCTGCTCTCCGGTCAGAATTTCTGGAATACCAAGCCGATACCCCGGCTTGGTATTCCATCCATCATGCTTACGGATGGCCCGCACGGCATGCGCAAGCAGGGCGGCAAAGCCGATCATCTGGGCCTCAATAAAAGCATACCATCCACCTGCTTTCCGACCGCGTCGGCCCTCGCAAACAGTTGGGATTCCGATCTGCTGGAACAGGTCGGCGCCTGCCTCGGAGAAGAGGCGGCGTCGGAACAGGTCAGCGTGCTGCTGGGTCCGGGGTTGAACATCAAGCGAAATCCACTCTGCGGAAGAAACTTTGAGTATTTTTCGGAAGACCCATTGCTCTCCGGAAAACTCGCCGCGGCAATGATTCGCGGCATTCAGTCGCAGGGTGTTTCCGCCTGCCCGAAGCATTTTGCGGTCAACAGCCAGGAGACGCGGCGCATGGTCGTCGACGAAGTGGTGGACGAGCGCGCGCTGCGGGAACTCTATTTGGAAGGGTTTCGTTACGCGGTCTGTGAAGGGAAGCCCAAGACGATCATGAGTGCATACAATCGCGTGAATGGTGTGTATGCAAACGAAAACACATACCTGCTGCAGGATATTCTGTACGATGAATGGGGATTCGATGGCGTGGTCGTGACCGACTGGGGCGGTGAGAACGACCGAGTCGCCGGCTTGATCGCCGGAAACCAGCTCGAAATGCCGTCCTCTGCCGGATTGACCGATCGGGAGGTCGTAGAGGCGGTTCGTGCAGGAAAGCTGGATGAAACGCTGCTTGACGAGCGGATCGATCAACTGCTTAGGTTCGTTTTCTCGGTCAAACCGCAGGAACAAAGAAAAGCGTATTCCATCGACGAACATCACGAGATCGCACGCGACGCTGCACGCCGATCCGCCGTGCTGGTCAAAAACGAAGGCGACGTATTGCCACTTTGCGCGGGAACGCGCGTTGCCGTGATCGGCGATTTCGCGAAAACACCGCGCTATCAGGGAGCGGGAAGCTCGCTGATCGTGCCGACCAAGCTGGAATGCGCGCTGGACGAGCTGAAGGAAACCGATCTGGAGATCGCAGGTTACGAGCCGGGATTCCGGCGATTCGGCGGCAAAAGCAAGCGAAAGCTCAACCGCGCCTGCGCGCTGGCAAAGCGCGCGGAAGTCGCGCTCGTGTTTCTCGGCCTGGACGAAGGCAGCGAAGCGGAAGGGGTCGATCGGGAGCACATGCGCCTTCGCGAGAACCAAACCGAGCTGCTCCGTGAAATCCGTAAGGTGTGCGCGCAGGTTGTGGTCATCCTCGCAAACGGTGCTCCCGTTGAGACGGACTGGGCAGACGACGCGGATGCGATTCTACTGGGATACCTTGGCGGTCAGGCTGGCGGCGGTGCGATTGCCGATCTCATCACGGGAAAGGCCGCACCGAGCGGCAAACTCGCGGAAACTTATCCCGTACGATACGCGGATGTTCCTTCCGCGTCAATCTATCCGGGCAAGGAGAGAACCGCGGAACACCGGGAGAGCATCTATCTTGGCTACCGGTATTATGATACGGTTGGAAAGTCCGTTCGCTGGCCGTTCGGATTCGGGCTGACCTACACGACGTTCACATACGATCAGCTTGCGATACAGGGCAACGTGATCTCTTGTACTGTCCGCAACACGGGAGACCGCGCAGGAGAGGATATCGTTCAGGTTTATGTGAGCAAACGCGGCAGTGCGGTGTTTCGCGCGGAGCAGGAACTCAAGGGCTTTGCACGCGTTTCGCTCGAACCGGGTGAAACGAAGCTCGTTTCGATTCTGCTGGACAATCACGCATTTTCGTTTTATCATGCGCTCAACAAACAATGGCTGGAGGAAGCCGGAGAGTATGAGATTCGCGTCGGCGCATCGTCCCGCGATATCCGGCTCAGCGGTGTCGTTGTTCGGGAGGGCGACCGATTTGAACAACCGTTTCACGCGCAAGAACTGCCGCATTACTTTAATGGAGACGTCGCGTCCGTTCCGGATGAGGAGTTCTCCGCGCTGCTCGGACGACCGCTTCCGGCAGCTAACTGGGACAGGTCTGCGCCGCTTGGAACGCTGGATACCATCGGGCAAGGCTCGTATAAAAAGGGATTCGCGCGATTCCTCTACCGAGTGGTGAGTCTGGTTCGCAGCTGGTTTTTTCTGATTCAGAAGCCGGTGACCGCCAACAACATCATGTTTGCGATGAACCTGCCTTACCGCGCGCTGGCCCGCATGACAGGCGGGGCAATCGACCAACCGATGCTCGATGGCATATTGACGATGGCGAACGGGAGATTCTTTGCGGGTTTGAGGCATACATTGCGCGCATTCGGACAGAAGCACCGCATCGCGAAAGGGAAGAGATATGGAAGCAACAAAGACTAATGGCTTCAATCGCTGGAAGGAAACTCATGCAGGGCTTTGGCAGTTTCTTCTGTTCATGCTCATGAGCGGGATTACCACGCTGGTGGACCTTGG